>JBGOSS010000040.1:0-35872 GCA_041476105.1 Gemmatimonadota bacterium | reverse complement strand
GCGCGCCGCTAGCTCAATTGGCAGAGCAACTGACTCTTAATCAGTAGGTTGATGGTTCGATTCCATCGCGGCGCACTGCGTGAACACAAGGCGCGACTCCAGGTTTCCTGGGGTCGCGCCTTTGCTTCAGGCCCGCGGCATCATCACGCAGTCTTCATCTTCCGCAACAGTATGGACGCAGGAACCCCGCTGTGCGCCGCGTGTATGGGACGGAACCCGGAGGGGGTGAGGCGTGCTCGACCGACGTCAGTTTCTGGCAGCGACCGCGGTGGCGCTCGGCACGGCACAGACCGCGTGTGGCACCATGGCGGGTCTGAGCGGCGGCGGCGGCGGCACGGTGGGGAGCGGTCCGTTTCGGGTCGCCCTGCCCGCGATCGGCGCCACCGGCGTCATCAACGGCATCGGCCTCGGGGGACAGGGCATCGCCGTCACGCGCCTCAGCGCGGCGGCGGTCGTGGCGGTTTCGCTCAAATGCACGCACCAGGGTTGCACGCTCAACCTGCCGGGCGCGCCCGGCGGCCTGCTGCGCTGCCCCTGTCACGGGTCGGTCTTCACGACGGCGGGCGCCAGCGTCAGCGGTCCCGCGGGTGGACCGCTGATGACGTACCCGGCCGCCATCGACAACGCGACCAACCAAGTCGTCGTCACGCTGCCGTGACCCGGGGCGCGCCCGGAGCGCGTCAACGGGCCGGTCCCGGTCACCGTAGAGAGGGAACATGCCGTCTCTTCTCTGGGTTGCCGCCGCGAGCGGCATCCTCCAGCTGCAACTTCCCGCGCCGCCCATCCCGGACTCCCTGCCGCTGCCCGCGATCGCCGCCGGCCCCCTCGCCCCGCCGGTATTCGAGCCACTGCGCATCGTCCTGCCCGATATCGACAGCACGCAGCGGCAGCGCCCCAGGGCCTACGAGTACAGCCGCGCCTACGAGACGCGGCTCGCGATCCATCACTGGGCCAGCTACGCCACGATTCCGCTGTTCGCCGCGGAGTACTATCTCGGCCAGAAACTCTACAACGGCAACACCGTCAACTCGCGGTCCACGCGCGACGCGCACCGGGTCGTCGCGCTCGGAGTCGCGGGGCTGTTCGGCGTCAACACCATCACCGGCGCGTGGAACCTGTGGGACGCCCGGAAGGACCCGAATGCCCGGCTGCGACGGTACATCCATGCCGCGCTGATGATCGCGTCCGATGCCGGCTTCGTGGCGACGGGAGCCAGCGCGCCCGGCGGCCGGGCGCGCCTCAACGGCACCCTCGGGAGCCAGGAGCGGCAGCACAGAGGCATCGCGATCGCTTCGATGGGGACCGCGCTCGCGGGCTATGCCATGATGCTGGTATGGAAATGACCGCGTCCGGCTCACTTGCCCAGCTGGTTGCGCGCTGGGCCCACCTCTACGAGGACCGGAAGTTCGTCAGCGCCGGCGTCACCTACGTGCACCTCGCCGGCATTCTCCTCGGCGGCGGGGCCGCCGTGGCCGCCGACCGCGAGGCCCTGCACCTGACCCCCGACGACGCCGACCGGTCGCGCGACCTGGCGCGCTGGCGTGCCGTGCATCGCTGGGTGATCGTTGGGCTGGGCCTGACGATGGCGAGCGGCCTGCTCATGCTGCTGTCCGACCTCAAGACCTTCCTGCCGTCCGCGCTCTACTGGACCAAGATGAGCCTGGTCGTGCTCCTGCTCGTCAACGGCTACGTGCGCCTGCGCGCGGAGCGCGTGCTGGAGGGCGGCAGCAACGCCGGCCTGCGCACCTTCCAGCGCACGTCGATCATCAGCCTCGTGCTCTGGTTCGGCATTCTACTGGCCGGCGCGATGCTGACCACCCTCTGAGGGTCCGGATGGCGACGTCCGCTCCGACCCCGTCACCCGAGTGCCGGGACTGCCCGCTGATCGAGCGACGAAGATTCCTGCGCGAAGCGTCCATCGCCCTGGCGGGGATCGTCGTTGCCCTCGGCGCCGCGCCGGCCCGCGCCGCCGCGCTCTCGGTCACCTTCGGCCGCGCCCTCGCGAGCCGGGGCGAGGAGCACACCTACCCGATCCCGACCGAGGACGGCGCGACCATAGACCGGGACAACGACATCATCGTGGTGCGCTACCAGCAGAAGGTCTACGCGTTCAACCTGTCTTGTCCCCACCAGCACACCGCGCTGCGCTGGGAGCCCGAGGACGCCCAGTTCCAGTGTCCGCGACACCATTCGCGCTACCATCCGGACGGCGTCTTCGTGTCCGGTCGCGCCACGCGCGGCATGGATCGCTTTGGCGTGCGGCGGGATGGAGCCAACGTGGTCGTCGACGTGAACAAGTACTACCGGCAGGACCTCGACCTCTCGGAGTGGGACGCGGCGTTTCTGTCGCTGTAGGCGCCGGTCAGTCGACGACCAGCTCGTACGGCTCGTAGACCGGATCCCAGGTGCTCGTCCTGAGCGCCTCCTCGAGTCCGTCCCGATTCACGGCCGCCAGTCCGTCGGTCACCGCCTGCTGCGCCACCGCCATCGCCACCACCTTGCTCACCGCGCGCATGCTCGAGAGCGGGGGGAGCAGGCCCGCGTGCCCGTCGCCGCGGGCGGGCGCGAGTCCGGCGAGCGCTTTCGCCGCCGCCTTGATCATCGCGTCGGAAACGCGTGACGCCCGCGACGCGACGATGCCGAGCGCCAGCCCGGGGAAGATGTACGAGTTGTTGGTCTGATCGACATGCACCGGGCGGCCGCCCATCGTCGGCGGGGCGAACGGACTCCCGGTGCCGATCAGCGCGCGACCCTCCGTCCAATCGAGCAGCTGCTGCGGCGTCGCCTCGCTGCGCGACGTCGGATTCGACAGCGCGAAGATGACCGGTCGCTCCACGTGCCGGGCCATCGCGCGCACCGCCTCCTCGACAAAGGCGCCGTGCTGTCCGGAAGCGCCGATCAGCACCGTCGGCTTTGCGTTGCGGACCACGTCGGCGAGCCCGATCTCGCGCTCGCCGGAGCGCAACCACACCGCCACCTCCGAGCGCGGGCGGGCGAACTCCGCCTGGCCCTCGCCCATTGCCGGATCGCCCTCGACCAGGAGGCCCTGCCGGTCCAGCGCGTAGAAGAGCCGGTGGGCCTCGTGTTCGCTCAGTCCCTCGTCCCGCAGCACCGACACCAGCAGCTTCGCGATCCCCAACCCCGCCGACCCGAAGCCCAGCACCGCGATGCGCTGGTCGCGCGGCGGGATCCCGGTGAGGGCGATGGCGGAGAGGAGGGCGGCGGTCGCCACCGCGGCGGTGCCCTGGATGTCGTCGTTGAAGGTGCAGAGCCGGTCGCGGTAGCGGTCGAGGAGCCGGGCGGCGTTGCGCCCGGCGAAGTCCTCCCATTGCAGCAGCACGTGCGGCCAGCGGCGCTGCACCGCCGTGACGAATGTCTCGACGAAGTCGTCGTACTCCGGTCCGCGGATCCGCTCGTGCCCCCACCCGATGTAGAGCGGGTCGGCCAGTCGCGCCTCGTTGTCGGTGCCCACGTCGAGGAGAATCGGCATGCAGGTTTCGGGCGGGATTCCGGCGAGCGCGGTGTACAGCGCCAGTTTGCCGATGGGAATCCCCATCCCCCCGGCACCCTGGTCGCCCAGGCCGAGGATGCGCTCGCCGTCGCTCACCACCACGCAGCGCACCGCGTGGTAGCGCGGATGGGCGAGGATCCGGTCGATGCGGTCCCGGTTGGTGTAGCTGAGAAAGAGGCCGCGCGAGGTGTGCCAGATCTGGCTGAAGCGCTCGCACGCCTCGCCGACGGTCGGCGTGTAGACGATCGGCATCGTCTGTTCGATGTCGCGCTGGATCAGCGCGTAGAACAGCGTCTCGTTGGCGTCCTGGAGGTCCCGCATGAAGCGGTACTTGCCGAACGACGTCGGGACCTCGGCCAGCGCCATGCTGCGCCGGTCGACCTGCTCCTCCAGCGTGCCGACGTGGGGCGGCAGCAGGCCGTGCAGGGCGAAGGCGTCGCGCTCGCTCTCGGTGAACGCCGTCCCCTTGTTGAGGCGCGGGTCGTTCAGCAGGTCGTAGCCCGTCAGCCTGGTCCGGATGGTCATGCCGCCGCCTCCACCGCGCGAACGCCGCGCTCCCACCTGCCCCGCCAGCTCCCTGAAAGGCCCCTCATCCGGCCTTCATGGCGCCCTCACCGCGCACGGTGAATGGTGCTTCACGATCCGTCCGCCCGGAGGCACACCATGTCACGCCTGCTGATTCTCTACGGTACCACCGATGGTCACACCAGGAAGATCGCCAATGCCGTCGCCAACACGCTGAAGGAAATGCGTTGCCGGGTCGACGTCGTGAACGCCGCCGACGCCGGCTACCGCGTGAGTCCCGAAAACTACGACGCCGTGGTGGTCGCGGCCTCTCTGCACGCCCAGGGCTACCAGAAGGCGGTGACGCGCTGGGTCCGCGCGCACGCCGCCGAACTGGGCCGGCGGCCCGGTGCGTTCGTGTCGGTGTGCCTCGGCATTCTCGAGAAGCGGCCCGAGACGCGGCACCAGCTGAACCGGATCGTCGGCCGCTTCCAGGTCAGGCTGGGCTGGCATCCGGACGCGGTCAAGATGGTCGCCGGGGCTCTCCCGTACACCCGCTACGGCTGGCTGAAGAAGTGGGTCATGAAGCGCATCGTCAGCAAGGCGGGAGGCGACACCGATACGTCACGCGACTACGAGTACACCGACTGGGACGACCTGCACGACTTCGTGCGGGACTTCGCGCAGCAATTCGATCTCGTTCCCGCCGCCGAGACGTTGCCGGTGACGTGAGCGGCATCCCGGTAGCGAGCGGGCGCCGGGCGCCCCGCCTGCTCGTGCGTCTGGCGCTGACCCTCGCGATCGCCGTTCGATAGCAAGCGCTTCGGCGTCACGGCCGAGCGGCCGGGCTCAGCCGCAGCACCATCACCGTCGCCGACGCGGGGCAGGCGACCGTGAACTCCACCGACCGGCGCACCGACTCCGGCACCGCGTCGCGGGTGGTGGGCCGGAAGCCGAACTTCTGGAAGTACCCCTCGGCGGTCGTGGTCAGCAGATAGATCGCCGTCAGCCGGCGCGCGGCGGCGTCCTCGAGCAGGCGCCCGACCAGCGCGCGGCCCACGCCGTGGCGTTGCGCCGCGTCGTCGACGGCGGCCGAGCGGAGCAGCCCGAAGGCGCCGTAGGTCTCCAGCCCGATCATGCCCACCAGCCTGCCGTGCCGCTCGGCGACCACGAACCCCGGCAGCGCCGCGGCGACGCCGTCGGTCGGAAGGCGGTGTGCCTCGAGGAGCGCGAGAATCACCGATCGGTCCGCGTCCCGGGCCGGTCGCAGCTGGAGCTCCGTGGATTCACGCGACGTGGCCATGAAGCGCTCCCGTCAGGTGCAGCAGGTGGGACCGCAGCATTCCTTCGCGGCCGCGCCCGGCGCGACGGCCGCCGCGAGCGGCTTGCGCGCGCGGACGAACGCGCCCATCACGCGCCCGGCGAGTTGCGGCGCGATGGCGGCGACGTCGAGTCCCGCCCCCTCGAGGAAGGCCCGTGCATCCTCGACGCGATAGATGCGCGTCGGCTCGATGGATCCCTCCTCGAACCCGGTCTCGGCGAGGAGGCCGAGGAACTCCTGCTCCTCCAGCGCGCCCGCGACGCAGCCCACCCACAGCTCCATCGACCGGCGCAGCTCGTCCGGCAGCGCGCCCCGCACCACGACGTCCGACACGGCGAAGCGCCCACCGGGCTTCAGCACCCGGAACGCTTCGGCCAGGGTGCGCCGCTTGTCGGCCGAGAGGTTGATGACGCAGTTGGAGATGATGACGTCCACCGACGCGTCGGGCAATGGGATGTGCTCGATGTCCCCTTTCAGGAACTCCACGTTCGTGGCGCCGGCCTTGCGCTGGTTGGCGCGGGCGATCGCCAGCATCTCGTCGGTCATGTCGAGGCCGTACACCTTGCCGGCGGGGCCGACGCGCCGGGCCGAGAGGAGGACGTCGATCCCGCCGCCGCTCCCGAGGTCCAGCACCGTGTCGCCCGGGTTCAGCTGCGCCAGGGCCGTCGGGTTGCCGCAGCCCAGCGAGATGAGCAGCGCCTCCTCCGGCAGGCCGCGGGTCTGGTCGGGGGCGTAGAGGTTGGTGGTGATGGGGTCCGCTCCGGCGGTGCCGCAGCCATCCGCGCCGCAGCACGACTTGGCGCCCCCGGCCGCGACGTCGCGCGCCGCCTGCCCGTACTTCTCCCGCACCACCTGCTTGATGTCCGCTCCGGCGCTCATGGTCGCTCCTTGAATCAATGAATGTTGATGCGTGCCCGAAAAAAAGAGGTCACGCGCAGCAGACCGGCTTCCAATCGCGATCCCGGGTGCGCCGCTTGAGGGAAGCCAGGAACTCTTCGATCTCCTCGAGGGCCTCGGCGTTCAGGGTGTACCAGGACCACCGGCCGTCGCGGCGATCGGTCACCAGGCCGGCGTCCTTCAGGGTCTTCAGGTGGAACGACAGCAGCGACTGGCCGGCGTCGAGCGCATCGGTCAGATCGCACACGCACCGCTCGCCTCCGCGCAGGCGGTCGAGGATCCGCAGCCGGTGCGGGTCGGAGAGCGCCTTGAAGCGGCGGGTGAGCTGGTCCTGGTCCTGGACGGTCATCGCGGCCATGGGTGATTATACATCAACATCCATTGATGTGTCAAGGGGGGTCGCCGCTTGACACCTCGGGCCCGCGCTGCGATCTCATGCGGGCGCGGATTCCGCGACCCGATTCGACCCTGGGGGGCACATGCCGCGAGTGTCGTGCATTCTGGCCATGGCCGGTGTCGCCGCGTCGGCGGCGCGGGCCCAGTCGGTCGTCACCTGGCAGCGCGTCGAGCTGCCGGGCTATGCCGCTTATGTCTCGCTGGACACCGTCGGCGTCGCGACCCGGGTGCCGGGCGGTCGCAACCTGGCTTTCGCGCGGCTGCGCGAGGCGTATCGCGCACTGCACGTCCCGACCGAGTTGGACGACTCGGTCGGCGGGATGCTGGGGACGCTGCGCGTGACCAGGTCCCTGTCGTTCGCCGGCGTGTCGCTGTCGCGGTCGCTGGAATGCGGGGAGGGTCCCACCGGACCGCTGGCGGACAATGCTCGCGTCCAGTTCGCGCTGGTCTCGTTCATCGAGCCGGCCGGGGCCGACTCAACATTGCTGCGGACGGCCCTGGTCGGCTCGGCGATGCCCATGGATGGCGCCCTGTCCGGTCCCGTGCGGTGTACCAGCACGGGTTACGTCGAGGCATCGCTGCGGCGGCAGCTGGGCGGCCGCACGCGTTAGGCTGGCCTCCTCGATTCACTGCGTCTTCATCCTGTTTTCATCTCCCGCGAGTCCTCTTTACAGGACACTGTCCCCCTTTGTAGTCACTCCCGGATGACCGCCCCCTTTTGGGTACAAACCCAGCCAGAGTGTCCGTAATCGCGCCCTTGCGTTAGGGGGAACGCGATGCATGTTCTCCGCGACGCGGTCCGCCTCTGCGAGGGCGGGCGGTGTGCAGGCGCTCCGTTTGCCAACCACAACGTCTGTCGTTAGGCGGGGCCGCCCACCGGGGCGGCCCGCTGTTCTGTCGTCCCGCACCAGGAGGTATTCGATGCAACGCGATGTCCGTCGGAGAATGCGAGAAGGGGCTGTCCTGCTGGCGCTGCTGGTCGGCGCGGCGGGGACGGCGGCTGCGCAGCGTGCCGGAGTTCGCGGCACGGTGCGCGACGCCGAGGACCACCACCCGCTGGCACAGGTCCAGGTCACCGTCGGCGGCGGCACCATCGGCGCGCTGACCGACGCCCAGGGCGTGTACCACATCAACAACGTCCTGGCCGGCCAGGTCGAAGTGCGCGCCCGCATGATCGGCTACCGGGTGGTGGCGAAGGTGGTCGCCATCCCGTCGCAGGGCGACGTCGAGGTCAACTTCGACCTCGCCCCCTCGGCCCTCAGCCTCGACGAGTACGTGGTCACGGCGAGCGGCCAGGAGCAGTCGGCGCGCGAAGTGCCGAGTGCCAACACCACGGTGAATCTCGCCGACCTCGTGGACAACATGCCGATCAAGAACATGACCGACGCGCTCACCACGCGGGCCGCCGGCGTGACGGTGATGTCGAGCAGCGGCACCACAGGTGCCGGGGCCCGCATCCGCATTCGCGGCGCGGGCAGCCTGTCGCTCTCCAACGAGCCGGTGGTCTACATCGACGGCGTGCGGGTCGAGAATGGCGCCTCGTCGAACTCCATCGGCGTGGGCGGCCAAGTGCCTTCGCGCATCAATGACCTCAACCCCGAGGAGATCGAGTCCTACCAGGTCATCCGCGGCCCGGCCGCGGCGGCCCTCTACGGGACCGATGCCGCCAACGGCATCATCAACATCCGCACCCGCCGCGGGCGCTCCGGCCCCGCCGTCTGGCGCGCCTACGCCGAGGGCGGCAATCTGAGCGAGAACACCGCCTGGCCCGACAATATCTTCGGCTTCGACACCACCAAGGCGGCGACGTCGGCCCTGCGCTACGGCTGCACGCTGTCCCGCCAGTCGCTGGGCCAGTGCACCCAGAACGGCGGCCTGTTCCACATGAACCCGCTGACCAACGACCGCCCCTTCCGGGACGGGAACCACACCCAGCTCGGCGCCAGCATCTCGGGGGGCAGCGAGCGCATCACCTACTTCTTCTCGGGTGACGTGACGCGCGAAAACGGCATTTACGTGACCAACTCCCTCAGCCGCTCGAGCATGCGGGCCAACGTCACCGCGGCGATCAACCCGCGCTTCGACCTCGGCGTGCAATCCGGGTACACCAACAGCCGGCTCCGGCTCCCCGACAACGACAACAACGCCCTGGGCTACCTCGGCAGCGGCCTCCTCGGCAACGCCGACACCACCCGGCGCGGCTGGGGCTTCCTGCTCCCCGAGCAGGTCAACCTGATCAACACCCTCCAGGACGTCGACCGCTTCACCAGCGGCGTCACCGCCGACTACCGGCCGCTCTCCTGGCTGACGATGCACGGCGTCGCGGGCATCGACCGCACTTCGCGCTTCGACACGCGCACCATCGAGCCCAACCAGGTCCCCTTCAACCAGACGTCACTGGACGGCAGCCGGGTCGCCGACCCGATCCAGATCTGGAACTGGAACGCCAAGGCGAGCGCCCAGGCGCGGTTGCGCCTCACGCCGACCTTGACGTCGCAGACGACCGCCGGCCTCGACTTCTTCCATTCGCGCTTCTCGTCGATCTTCGCCTCGGGCCGCAAGCTGGCGGCCGGCACGTCGTCGCTCGCCGGCATCGGCATTCCCACCGTCAGCGAGGACCTCACCGAGTCGCGCACCTTCGGCGTGTACATGGAGGAAGTGGTGGGCTGGCGGGACCGGGTCTACCTCACCGGCTCGCTCCGCCGCGACGACAACTCGGCCTTCGGACGGAACTTCAACGCCGTCACCTACCCGAAGCTGGGCGTTTCCTGGGTGCTCTCGGACGAGAGCTTCTTCCCGCGCACCCGCGTCCTCAGCACGGTGCGCCTGCGCTCGGCCTACGGTGTCCTGGGCCTCGCCCCCGGCGCGACCGACGCGTTGTTGTTCTTCAACCCGGTGGCCGTCACCGCCGACAACACCGACCAGGTCGCATTCCAGGTCGGCAACCTCGGCAACCCGAACCTCAAGCCCGAGCGCGTGCAGGAGCTCGAGCTGGGCTTCGACGCGGGCTTCTTCCGCGACCGGATGAACGTGGTCTTCACGTACTACAACAAGACCTCCCACGACGCCCTCATCAGCCGCGTCCTGGCCCCGTCGCTGGGCGTCAGCAGCGCCCAGTTCTTCAACCTCGGCCAGGTCAACAACAAGGGCTTCGAGTTCGAGCTCAGCGGCCGCGCCCTCGACCGGCACGCCGTCGCTCTTGACCTCGGCGTGTCGCTGTGGCACAACACCAACAACCTGGTGGACATCGGTCATGACCCGCTGGGCAACCCGATTCCCTCGATCGTGTTCGGCAACAGCCAGCAGCACCGCCAGGGATTCCCGCTCGGCAGCTACTGGGTCAGGCCGATCACGGCCTTCAACGACGCCAACGCCGACGGCATCATCACCTCCGGCGAGGTCACGCTGGACACGGCGTTCCACTACGTGGGCCCGGTATTCCCCACGCACGGCATCGGCTTCACGCCCACGCTGACGCTGTTCAGCCGGGTGCGGCTCAGCGCCACGATCGACCACCGCGCCGGCCACTACCTCTACAACTTCACGGCCGACTTCCGGTGCCGGCAGAACATCTGCCCCGAGATGAACGACCCGGCGACGCCGCTGGCCCGCCAGGCGCAGGCGGTGTCCGACGTCTTCCTCGGCCAGCCCAACGGCTACATCGAGAAGGCCGACTTCACCAAGCTGCGGGAGCTTTCCCTCACCTACCTC
Organism: Gemmatimonadota bacterium; assembly: GCA_041476105.1. Taxonomy (GTDB): domain Bacteria; phylum Gemmatimonadota; class Gemmatimonadetes; order Gemmatimonadales; family JACORV01; genus DASXPG01. The sequence goes on along the minus strand of JBGOSS010000040.1, from coordinate 25,532 downwards.
GCGCCGGCCTCGTGGGCGCGCATGGTGAAAGGCAGCGCGGTGAGCTTCACGCTCGCCGGGCGCAACCTCCACACCTGGACCAGCTACACCGGCGTGGATCCCGAAGTGAACCAGAACGGGCAGGCCAACTTCTCCACCGCGGACTTCCTGACGCAGCCGCCGGTGAAGTACTGGACCTTCCGCGTCAACTACACTTTCTGAGCGAGGCGACGACCATGAGCACGACTCTGCATGGCCAGCGGCCGCGCCGGACGGCGCGCCCCCTGGCACTCGCGGCCGCGATGTTGCTGGCCGCGGCGGGATGCCAGCAGGAAGTCACCAAGCCCGACATCATCACGCCCGACAACCTGGCGGGCAAGGACGCCCTGCCCACGATCCGAGCGGCGGCGCTGGGTGATTTCTCGCTGGCCTACAGCGGCTCCGGAGCGGACGGCTCCTCCGGGACCGAAGGCATCATCATGGCGGGCGGCCTGCTGGCCGACGAGTTCATCAACTCGGAGACCTTCCCGACCCGCATCGAAGTGGACCGGCGCTCCATCCAGACCACCAACAGCTCGGTGACCGGGTGGTTCCGCACGCTGATGCGGGCGCGCCGCTCCGTGGAGTTCGCCGCGGACAAGTACCGCGCACTGGCGCCCGATACGTTGAAGGAGGCGGGCTTCAGTGAAATGCAGTCGCTCGCGGGCTTCATGTACGTCTTCTTCGCCGAGAACTACTGCTCCGGCGTGCCCGTCAGTACGGCGCTCGACGACGGCTCGCTGGTCTTCGGCCCGCCGCTCACCACGGCCAACCTGCTCGACAGCGCCGTGGTGCGCTTCACCCACGCCCGGGGTATCGCGCTGGTACTCGACACCTCGACCACCACGCTGAAGAACCTCCGCAACAGCATGCTCAACCTGGCGACCGTGGGACTGGCCCGCGCGCAGCTCGACCAGGCCACCACGACCGCGCAGATCCAGGCCGCGGCCGCGACGGTGGCGGCGGTGCCGACCACCTTCGTGTACAGCATCGGCCACTCGCTCAACACGACGCGCCAGAACAACGGCGTGTTCGTGGCGATGCAGGTCGCCAAGCGTTACTCGGTGGCCAATGGGGAAGGCACCAACGGCCTGACGTTCCGGATCCCGGCCGATTCGCGCATCCCGACGTCGCAGGCGGGCAACGGCTTCGACAACGCCACGCCGCAGTTCAACCAGGGCCGGTTTATCGACCGCAACACGGCGAATCCGCTCGCCACGGGCGCCGAGGCGCGGCTGATCGAGGCCGAGTCCTTCCTTGCCCAGGGCGACACCGTCAACTGGCTGGTGCGGCTCAACGGACTGCGGACCACCCCGCCCTCGTACTTCGCTCCTCCGGGCGGCGCCGTCACGGCTTTGGCGGCGTTGACCTCGGTCGGCCTCGTCACCGTCACCGCCCAGAACCTGATGTTCAGGGAGCGGGAGTTCTGGCTCTGGCTGTCGGCCCACCGGCTCGGCGATCTGCGCCGCATGACGCACGCGCCGTACAGCCGCGGCGGCGAGACCGTCTTCCCGACGGGGAACTACTTCAAGGGCGGCGTCTACGGCACCGACTACAACTTCCCGGTGCCGTTCGACGAGACCAACAACCCGAACTTCACGCAGTGCATCGACCGCAACCCGTAGCCCTCAGGCCGCGGCCGTAGACCCGACGGGGAGTCCAGCATGGACTCCCCGTTTGTCTGCGCGCCGGGCGCTTCAGGTCGCGTTCTTGGTGCGTACCAGGATGACGCCGCTGCTGGCGTTGGTGCCGTAGACGGTGGTGCCGGCGAGGCCGGTCATGATGCGGATCTCCTCGACCTGGCTGGCGGGGATCTCGTCGAGAGCTCTCAGGTCCGTGATCCGCACGCCGTCCACGAACAGCAGCGCGGTTTCGTTCACGTAGATGCTGCTGCGGCCGCGGCGCCAGATGGACGTCGGCTGACCCGCACTGTTGGTCCGGTAGCTCATCATCGGGGCCTTGCGGCGCACCACTTCCCACGCGGTCCGCACGCCGAGGTCGGCGATCATCGCCTCGGTGATGACCAGGTCGTCGCTGCTGGACGGCACCGAGGTGTTGGCATGGGGATGGAAGGCGCAACTCACCGACGCCGACGCCAGCGTGCAGACGAGGGCGATGGCCGTGCAGCGGAACCGGGCAGGTGCCATCGCGGTCTCCGGAGGGGAGATCCCCAAGGTCGCCGCCGGCCGGGCGGGCGTCAAGCTGCCGTGCGCACTAGCTTTAACGTCCCCCCTCAAGCACTGTTAGCGGACCCCCGATGAGCGAGCCCGCGATGGTCCGCCGGCTGCTGCGCACCGTCAGCGTGCCCGAGCCGTTCGTGCCGCTGTTCCAGAAGGCGGAAGACTACGTCCGCCGCTACTTCGCCGACCGCTCCGAGGACCCCGAGCACTCCACCATCGTGATCTCGGGCGAGCGCTACATCCTGGTGCGCGCCGCGTCGATGTCGGTGGAGTTCTTCGACCTCGTGACCTCGCTCTACGCCGACAAGGGCGCCGAGGAAGCGTCGAGCGTCGCGAAGAACATCCTCTACGATCTCGCGCACTCGCTCGGCAAGGCCGACGCCCGGGCCTTCGCGACGAAGATGGGTGTCACCGATCCCATCGAGAAGCTCTCCGCCGGACCGATCCACTTCTCGTTCGCGGGCTGGGCGTTCGTGGAGATCTTCCCGGAGTCGCGGCCCTCGCCCGATCGCGACTACTACCTGCTGTACGACCATCCCTTCTCCTTCGAGGCGGACGCCTGGAAACGGGCGGGCCGGCGCACCGACTACACGGTGTGCGTGATGAACGCGGGGTACTCGTCGGGCTGGTGCGAGGAGAGCTTCGGCATTCCGCTGGTGTCCGCCGAGGTCGAGTGCCAGGCACGCGGTGACGCGCACTGCCGGTTCATCATGGCGCCACCCGACACGATCGAGGGCCACCTCGCGCGCTACCTCGACAGCCACCAGGGCGCCGACCGGAAGCACCGCGCCAGCGACGGCACGCCGGTCACGGTGCCCGAGTACTTCCAGCGCAAGCGGTTGGAGGATGCGCTGCGCGCCGCCAACGAGCAGCTCGAGCGCCGCGTCGCCGAGCGCACCGCCGAGATCGAGACGGCCAACAAGGCCCTCCAGGCGGAGATCATCGAGCGGGAGCTGGCCGAGGAGGAGCGGCGCAGGGTGCAGGTGAAGCTCCTGCATGCCCAGAAGCTCGAGAGTCTCGGCGTCCTGTCGGGCGGCATCGCGCACGACTTCAACAACCTGCTGGTCGGTATCCTCGGGAACGCCGGGCTCGCGCTCCAGGACCTGCCGCCGGACTCGCCGGTCCGCGAGACGCTGCGCGACATCGAGACCGCGGCGCTGCGCGCCGCCGACCTGACGCGCCAGCTGCTGGCCTATGCCGGCAAGGGCCAGTTCTTCGTGGGGCCCGTGAACCTGTCGAGCGTCGTGGAGGAAATGGCGAACCTCCTCGCCACCGCCGTGGCCAAGAACGCCCGGCTCGACTTCCAGTTTCCCAACGCGCTGCCCACCATCGAGGCCGACGCGACCCAGCTGCGCCAGGTGGTGATGAACCTCATCACCAACGCCTCGGAGGCGATCGGCACGGCGAGCGGAACGATCGCGGTGCGCACCGGCGTGATGGACGCCGACCGGGCGTACCTCGCCGACGTCCAGCTCGGCGCCGGGCTGCCCGCCGGGCGCTACGCCTTCGTCGAGATCCAGGACGACGGTCACGGGATGCACCCGGCCACCCAGGCCCGCATCTTCGACCCGTTCTTCACGACCAAGTTCACCGGCCGGGGACTGGGCCTGGCCGCCGTGCTCGGCATTGTGCGTGCGCACCGTGGCGCGATCCGCGTGACCAGCGCGCCCGGGCGCGGCACCACCATCCGGGTGCTGTTCCCCTGCACCGACAGCGCGGCCGAGACGGGCGCCCAGCCGCGCACCTCGGACCCGTCGCTGCGCGCCATCCCGGAGCGCGGCGGCACGGTGCTCGTCGTCGATGACGAGGAGACGGTGCGCACCGTGGCCCGCCGCATCCTCATCGCCAAGGGCTTCACCGTGCACCTCGCCAGCGGGGGCGTGGAGGCGGTGCATATCCTGCGCAGCGATCCCAGCGCCATCGACGCCGTACTGCTCGACCTGACCATGCCCGACATGAGCGGCGCCGTGACGATGCAGGAGCTGCTCCGCGTCCGGCCCGATCTGCGGATCGTGCTCTCGAGCGGCTACTCGCAGGAAGAGGCCGTCCCCGCCAGCGATGTGACCGCCGCCGCCACCGCCTTCATTCAGAAGCCGTACCGCCCCGCGGATCTCGTCGCGACCATACGTCGTGCCCTGGCCTGAAACGAGCCGGCGGCTGACCGCTGTCGGCCGGCAGGTGTTTGCCGCCGGCTGCCGGCTGCCGGCTGCCTGGGCGGTATTGCTGGCCCTGGCGTTCGGCGTCGCGTCGGCCCAGCGCCCCCGCCATCCGGCGGTGACGCCCGCGGCCGAGCGCGAGGACGGCCAGACGCCCGCCGTCTTCCGCCGCTTCGCCGGCCAGGTCGTGAAGGTGCAGGTGATCGAGATCCGCTCCGGCGCCAAGGCCGTCACCGGCTCCGGGTTCTTCGTGACCCGCGGCGGGCACGTGATGACGAACTACCACGTCGTCAGCGACCTGGTCCGCAAGCCCGAGCGCTACCGCGCCGAGCTCATCGACAGCGCCGGCGTCACGCGCCCCGTCACGGTGATCGGCGTGGACGTGGTCCACGACCTCGCGGTGCTCGCCAGCGGGCAACCGGCCCCGGGCTGGTTCACCCTCGAGCCGGTTACCATCGCGCAGGGGCTCCGCCTCTACTCCCTCGGCCATCCGGCCGACCTCGGCATCGCCATCGTCGAGGGCACCTTCAACGGGCGGCTCCCGCACACGTTGTATCCCCGGATCCACTTTACCGGCTCGATCAACCCCGGGATGAGCGGCGGGCCGACGATCACGCTGGCGGGACGCGTCATCGGCGTCAACGTCGCCACGTCGGGCAACCAGCAGAGCTTCCTGGTCCCGGTGGACGACGCGTCGGCCCTGCTGCGTCGTGCCCTCGGCGCCCCGCGGCCGGTGGACAGCCTGATGGCGGACGTCGGCCGGGAGCTGCTCCACTACCAGGAGAGCTACCTGGCGACACTGTTCGCCGATTCGGTGCCGACCGTGGACCTGGGCGGGCTGCGGGTGCCGACCCGGCCCGCCGCGTTCTTCAATTGCTGGGGCGAGTCGGATGAGGACGAGACCCAGCCCTACGAGTCGGTCCACCATTACTGCTCGACCGACGACGACGTGTTCCTGTCGGGCGATGAGAGTACCGGGATCATCGACTTCCAGCACGACCTGCTCACCACCGACGCGCTGAACACCTTCCGCTTTCATGCGCTCTACACCAACCGCTTCCGCTCGCTGGGCGGCGACTGGCAGCTCGATGCCGAGGGAGACGACGACCTCACCGGCTACCGCTGCCGGACCGATAACGTGCGCGGCGGCGGCGGCGTGACGCTCAAGACGGTGTTCTGCGTGCGGGCCTACAAGAAGCTGCCGGGCCTCTACGACGCGGTCTTCCGGCTCGCGGTCCTGGGACGCCCCCGGATGGGCCTGCTGTCGACGCTGACCATGTCGGGCGTGTCTTTCGCCAACGCGCAGACCATGGTGCGCCGCTACGTCGGAGCTTTCCGATGGAGCGAGTAGTCGTCGTCGAAGTGCTCGGCCGCCGGGGCGAGGTGAGCCAGCGGGTGCGCCTGACGCAGCTGCCGGCCACTATCGGGCGCGGCTGGACCAGCGACGTCGTCGTCGGGGACCCGACGGTGGACGCGGCGCATGCGCGCATCGTGAGCGACGAGGCGGGAGCGCTCACGCTCGAGGACCTGGGCAGCGTCAACGGCATCCAAGTGGGGCCCTCACGCGAGAAGCTGACGCGCATCGCCCTGAACGGACTGGTGACGGTGCGGCTGGGTCGGGCGGCGCTGCGGATCGTCAGCGGCGACCAGCCGGTGCCGCCCGCCATCCCCGATCACGACCCCACGGGGCGGCTGGCGTGGCTGCTCGCCACCCCGGGCGCGATGGCGGCGACCATCGCCGCGGGCGTGGTCCTGATCGGGTTGACGTTCTGGCTGGGCAGCTATGAAGCGAAGGCGGGGGCCGGTGTCGCGGGGCAGGTGGTGGCGTTCGTGGCGGCGACCGCGATCTGGGCGGGAATCTGGTCCTTCGCCGGGCGCCTCAGCGTCCACCAGTTCCGCTTCTGGCAGCACGGCGCGCTCACCTGGCTGGTCGTCCTCGCCCTGCTGGTGTGGAACACCGTCGAGTCGTACGCGGACTTTCTCGCCCCGGGCCAGGAGGCCGCGCAGGCCGCCGGCGGCCTGGTTGCGGGCGGGCTCGTGGTGGCGCTCATCGCCGCGCAGCTCGGCCTGGTGAGCGGCCTGCGCCGCGGGCGGCGCATCGCCGTGGCCGTGGTCCTGACCACCGCCTTCACCGGGCTCGCGGTGCTCGCCGGCAAGGCCGCGAAACACGATCTGGCCGGGGGGACGGTGCCGATTACCGCCACCCTCGAGCCGCTGCCGGCGTCGGTGATTCCCGCGCGCAGCGTGGACGACTTCGTGCAGAGAACGAATGCGCTGAAACAGGGGGTGGATCGGCTGGTAAAGACGGAGTAGCGGCGACCGGCGATCAGCCCTTTTCCGGAAACTCGGGCAGGTCGCGCACCCGCTCCATCTGCTTGATGTGCCGCTGGGCATGCACCGTCATGATCATGAAGGCGTCGCCGAGGTTGATGCGGATCAGCTTGTTCAACGGCGACGACAGACGCAGGCGCGACCAGTCGAGGGCCGCGGTGGCGCGCAGGAAGGTCATGATCATCTGCTGGCGGTCGAGAAAGGCGTCCAGGACGCCCTCGCGCGGCGTGTCGACCCGGTAGATCTGCGGCGCCGGGAGCCGGCGCTTGGACCGCAGCCCCGCCACCCACATCCAGCCCGCCAGCGAGGGTTCCCACACCGCCGAACCCTGCTCGGCGTGCGGCGCCCCGCGCGCGTAGATACGCGGCCGAAGCAGGTTCAGGAAAGACTCGTTTGCCACGCAGAGGTGCTCGACCAGCTGGCCGATCCCCCAGGTGGCGTCCGGCGGCCGCCAGCTCAACTGCTCGCCGTCCAGGTCCTTGGCGACCGCGACCGCGTCCAGGTTGACGCAGTCCAACTCGATGAGGAGCCGGGTGCGCAGGGCCTCCTGGTTCATCGACAGAAAGTGACCGTCTGGCGCGGTGGCATACTAGATGATGGAGATTCGGCCGCGCTTGGCAAGACCCCGGACGGATTTCGAGGCCTCTCAGGACCGCGCGCGGCACCCGGGACCTCCCGTAGCCAGCGCAGCTCGACCACCCGCTGCTCCTCCAGGTGGCCCACGAACCGGCCGTTGGCCTGGTTTCTGACGTAACTCGTCACCGCCGTCACGCGATCCGGCGCGATCACCGACGGCAGGATTTCGCGGAATATCTCGGTGGCCGAAACGGCCGCGACGTTCGCGATGTCGGCGCGCTCCGCGCGTGTCAGACGTATGGTGAGCTGGCGCAGTTGGAAGGTCGCGGGGTCGAGCCAGGCCGAGCCGTCCACGTCCGAGGCGCGCACGCTCTCGGCGGCGGTGAAGTCGAGTCGGACCATGGGATGATCGCCGATCGAGTCGTTCCGGGCTCGAAAGCAGTGAGCGCGCTGGAAGACCGTGTCGGCGAGGTCCGGTAGCGTGGGCAGGACGATCGCGCGCTCACCGTTCACGTTGCGCACCACCCGGCCGGGCCGGTACCGCGCCCGCTCGTTGCTGCGCACGTCCAGCGTGTCGATCCGCACCAGGTGGGATCCTCCGTCCTCCGACTCGAGGTAGAACCGCCGCACCAGGCGCGACAGGTGTGGGTAGGCGTCCACCAGCAACTGGTAGCGCGCCGCGTTCTCCCGCAGCTGATCGAAGAGCACGGCGAGCACGCTGTCGTCCCCGGGCTCGGGCGGCCCCGGCGTGAGGCACACGCCCTCGCTGCTGACGGCGATGACGGCGAGCCGGATCGGCACCCGCACCAGCACCACGGACACCGCTTGCGCCGAGTCGCGGCCCACGGCGAGTGCGGTGTCGGCGGGCCGGTACCCGACTTGCCGCACCCGGAGCCGGTAGGTCCCCGGCCGCAGGCCGGCGTAAACAAAAGCGCCCCGCTCATCGGCGAAGCGCTGGGTGAAGCCGGGATCGAGAACGACGAGGGCGAAGGGCAGGGGCTCGCCGGACTCGGCCGCGACCGTACCGCGGATCAGGCCGCGTCCCTCCTGGGACCGGAGCGGCGCCGCGAGCCCGATCAGGAGCACGGCGCTGCGGCGCAACGCCCCTAGGCGCTGGCCCGTCGCTTGACCTTGGTGGTGCGTTTCTCCGAGGCTTTGCCGCGGACCGCCTTCATCGCGGACTTCTCCTCGGCCGCCTTCTTCGAGCCACCCTTGGCCAGCGACTTCTTCAGCGCTTCCATGAGATCGAGGACCTGGGTTTCGGGCGCCTGCGCCGGCTCGGCCGTGATCTCCTGGCCCTGTACCTTCCGATCGATCTGCTCGCGGGTGCGCTTCTGGACCTCGTCCTCGAACTTGCCGGGCTCGAACTCGCCGACCTTCTGCTGTTCGATGAACATCATCGCCAGCTCCAGCTCGCGCGGATTGACCTTGCCGTCGGGCTTCGGGATCTCCTTCATCGAGCGCACTTCGTCGGCGTAATGGAGCGTCTCGAGGACCAGGCCGTTCTCCATCGGCCGCAGCATCACGAGATAGGACTTGCCCCGGGCGTTGTACTGCCCGATGCCGGCCAACTTCGCCTTCCTGAGCGCTTCCGCGAGGAGCAGGTAGGCGCGATCGCCGCCCTTGCCGACGCCCAGGTAGTAGGCGCGGTCGAAATACAGGCGGTCGACCTGGTCGGCGGGAACAAACTCGATGATGCTGATCGATTCCGTCTTCTGCGCTTCGAGCGCCTTGATCTCGTCCTTCGTGAAGATCACGAATCGACCCTTCTCGAACTCGTAGCCCTTCACCAGCTCGCCGCGCTCGACCTTCTCGCCGGTCTTGCCGTCGACGTACTCCTGCTTCACGCGCGACCCGGTTTTCGGGTTGATCATGTTGAACGAGACGGTCGCACTCGACTCGTACGTCGGGTACATCTCGACGGGTACGGAGACGAGTCCGAACGAAAGCGTCGCGGTACTGATTGGACGAGGGCTCATAAGGCCTGCTATGATAAGGTCTTACAACTATGGCCGCAACCCGTAAGCCCCGCCAGGATGACCTGGCCACCTACCACGCCAAGCGTTCCGCCGACCGGACTCCGGAGCCGTCGGGGGCCACCGGTGCTACCCCCGCCGAGGGGCGGCTGTTCGTGGTGCACCAGCACGCCGCCACGCGGCTGCACTACGACCTGCGCCTCCAGATGGGCGGGACGCTGCGGTCGTGGGCGGTCCCCAGGGGGCCCTCGAAGAACCCCGCCGACAAGCGCCTGGCCGTCAACGTCGAGGACCATCCCCTGGAGTACGGCGACTTCGAGGGGATCATCCCGGAGGGCAACTACGGCGCGGGCGCGGTGATCGTCTGGGACCGGGGCGAGTGGGTGCCGATCGGCGACTGGCGGGAGGGTCTCGCGAAGGGGAAGCTGCTCTTCGACCTCAAGGGCTACAAGCTCAAGGGCCGCTGGACCCTGGTGAAGCTCAAGAAGACGCCGAAGGAATGGCTGCTGATCAAGGAGCGCGACGGCCAGGTCTCCCAGGCCGGTGACGACTTCCCGCCCGGGTCGGTGCTCTCGGGGCGGACGGTCGAGGACCTCCTGCACGGGACCGACCTCTCGGCAGGGCTCGCCGCGCGCCTGAAGAAGGCGAAGGCGAAGCGCGCCGCGGTGCAGGCCAGGGACGTCAGGCCGATGCTCGCCGAGACCCGTGACGCGCCGTTCACCCGCGCGGGCTGGGTCTTCGAGCTGAAGATCGACGGGTGGCGCGTCATCGCGGCCCGCGAGCAGGGCGAGGGGAAGCTCTACAGCCGCAACGGCCTCGACCTGACGGCGAGCTTCCCCGAGCTGGCCAAGGCCCTCGCCGCGATGCCCTGGGACGGCCTGATCCTCGACGGCGAGATCACCTGCCATGACGCCGCGGGACTGCCCAGCTTCCAGCGGCTCCAGCAGCGCGCGCGCAATACGCGGCACCACGACATCGCACGCGCCGCGGTGGAGAACCCGGCGACGTTCTACACCTTCGACCTGATCGCCGCCGAAGGCTACGACCTGCGCGAGCTGCCGCTGGTGGCGCGCAAGACGGTCCTCCAGTCGATCGTGCCCCCCGCCGGCCCGCTCAAGTACGTCGAGCATTTCGAGAAGGAAGGCGAGGCGCTCTACGCGCAGGTCGAGCGCATGGGACTCGAAGGCATCATGGGCAAGAAAGCCGACTCGCCCTACCGCATGCGGCGGTCGAGCGACTGGGTGAAGATCCGCGCCGACCGCGTCGACGACTTCGTGGTCGTGGGGGCGTCGAAGCCGAAGGGTTCGCGCACCGGCTTTGGCGCCCTGCACCTCGCCCAGTTCGAAGACGGCAGGCTGGTGTACATGGGGCGCGCGGGGAGCGGCTTCAGCGACCGGATGATCGGCGACGTGTCGGCCGATCTCGAGCGCCTTCGACGCAAGACCCCGCCGTGCGAGGGTCCGGTGCCCACGGGAAAGGACGAGATGTGGGTCGAGCCGGAGCTCGTGGCCGAGGTCCGGTTCAAGGAACGGACCGACGACGGGTTGTTGCGGCAGCCGGTGTTCCTGCGATTCCGGGAGGATAAGGCGCCGGGAGAGTGCGTTTTCAAAGCAGAGGTGACAGAGGTGACGGAGGTGACGGAGGGGAGTGGAACACCTCTGTCACCTCCGGTCTTTAACTTCAGCAATCTCCAGAAGCTCTTCTGGAAGGACGAGGGCTACACCAAGGGCGACCTCATCGACTACTACCGGCAGATCGCCCCCTGGATCCTGCCCTACCTGAAGGGCCGCTGCCTGGTGCTGACCCGCTATCCCGACGGCATCGATGGCAAGTCCTTCTATCAGAAGGACGCGCCCGGCTACGCGCGCGAGTTCGTCCGCACCGTCACCGTGTGGAGCGAGGACTCGCAGCGCGAGCTCAACTACTTCGTCGTCGATGACGAGGCGTCGCTGCTCTACATCGCCAACATGGCGGCGATCCCGTTGCACATCTGGGGCAGCCGGGTGGCGAGCCTCGAGACGCCCGACTGGTGCATCCTCGACCTCGATCCCAAGGGCGCGCCGTTCACCGACGTCGTCACCGTGGCGCTCGCGTGCAAGACGCTGTGCGACGAAATCGGCCTGCCGTCGTTCATCAAGACCAGCGGCTCGTCAGGCCTGCACGTGCTGATCCCGATGGGCCGGCAGTGCACCTACGAGCAGACGCGTTCGCTGGGCGGCTTGCTGGCGCGCGCGATCGTAGCGGACCTGCCCGAGATCACCACCGTCGTCCGCCAGATTCGCAAGCGCGACGGGAAGGTGTACGTCGACTACATGCAGAACGGCCACGGCCAGCTCCTGGCCGCGCCGTTCAGCGTTCGGCCGGTTCGCGGCGCCCTGGTCTCGACGCCGCTGGCCTGGAAAGAGGTGACGCCTCGGCTCAGCATGGCCGATTACGACATCCGCACCGTGCCGGCGCGGATGAAGAAGCTGAAGGCTGATTCGCTGGCCCCGGTCCTGGACCTGAAGCCGGACCTGCCCGGAGCGCTGGAGGCGCTGGCGGAGCGGTTCGCGCGACGCAAGGCGGCGAGGGCCAAGCCCAAGGGCTAGAGGAGCTTCATGGACCACCGACTCGAACTTCCCGCGGAGGCCACGGCCTTGCTGGTCCTCGCCCACGGCGCCGGCGCGGGCATGGACCATCCCTTCCTCGCGTCCTGCGCCCGGGTCCTTTCCGCCCGAGGCGTCGGCACCTTCCGTTACGAGTTCCCCTACATGGAGCAGGGGAAGCACCGCCCCGACCCGCCCGCCGTGGCGGCGGCGCGGGTGCGCGAGGCCGTGGCCGAGGCCGCGCGCACGGCACCCGGTGTCCCGCTTTTCGCCGGCGGCAAGTCCTTCGGTGGCCGGATGACGTCGACCGCGCAGGCCGAAGCGCCACTGGAGGGCGTCCGCGGGCTGGTCTTCCTCGGCTTCCCGCTGCACCCGCCCGGCCGCCCCGGCACCGAGCGAGCCGCGCACCTCGCCGCGGTCCGGGTGCCCATGCTCTTCGTCCAGGGGACGCGCGACGAGTTCGCCGAGCCGGAGCTGCTGGGCCCGGTCGTCGAGTCGCTGGGGGCGGCGGTCACGCTCCATCCGGTCGAGGGAGGCGACCACTCGTTCAAGGTGCCGAAGAGCCTGGGCTCAGCGGGAAAGGTGCTGGACGAGATCGCCGACGTGGCGGCGGGGTGGATGCGGTCGGTGGTGACGGGCAAACCGTCCGGACGCGGGTAAACCCCGACGGCGAGGCCGCCCGCGGCGGCGGCCGCCGGGAGCGACCAGGTCGTGAGTTCGGTGAGCGCGCTCAGCGGCATTCCGGTCCCAGGATCTCGATGAACTCGGCGGCGAGGCGCGGGCCGGTGCCCGCGTCTTCGTGCTTGAAGAACACGAAGGCGTCGGTCCACGGCGCGGCGCGGACGCGGTCGGCGCAGGCGCGCAGCGCATCGGCGTCGTACGCGGAACGCCGCAGCCGCAGGTAGCCCCAGCCCGCGGTCGGCACGAAGGGCACCGCGAGCTTCGACTCCTCGGCGTCGGTCTCCGCCATCACCAGGGCCGCGTCGTGGGCGCGCAGCAGGCCGAACACCTCCTCGTCGAACCACGAGGCGTGGCGAAACTCGAAGGCCGCGCGCCAGCCGTGCGGGATAAGGGTGAGGAAATCCTGGAGCCGCGGCAGGTCCTTCTTGAAGTTCGGTGGGAGCTGGAAGAGCGTCGGACCGAGCTTCGGCCCCAGAACGGTCGCGGTGCGGAGGAAATACTGGAGCTCCTCGCCACACTCCTTGAGACGCTTGCGATGGGTGATCTTCTGGGACGCCTTGAGCACGAAGCTGAATCCGTCGGGCACCTGCGCCGCCCACTGGAGCAGCAGCTTCTCGGTGGGCATCCGGTAGAAGGTGTTGTTGATCTCGACGCTCAGGAACCGGCCGGCGTAGAAGCGCAGGAAATCGTCCGCCTTGAGGTCGGACGGATAGAATGTTCCCTTCCATTCCTTGTAGGCGAATCCGCTCGTCCCCACCCGCACTCGCATCCGCCCCTATCCTCCCGTATCGTGTCGTTCAATGATACAGCACCGCGCGGGGTTTCCCACCGGGCCGCGGGCTGAGACCCGCTCTCGGCTCCAGGCCCTGAAGGGCCACGCCCGCCAATCGGATGGCGTTGTGCTTCAAGACTCAGTTACCGAGAGCGGGCGCTCAGCCCGCTGGGCGAGAATCGGACGTAGGCAAACCAACAACGGAGCAGATGCATGGCCTGGTGGATTCTGAAAACCGAACCGTCGACGTATTCGTTCGACAACCTCCTGGCCGAAAAGACCGCGCGCTGGGACGGGATCACCAATCCGGTGGCGCTGAGGAACATCCGCGCCATGCGGAAGGGCGACGAGGTCGCGATCTATCACACCGGCGACGAGAAGGCCGTCGTCGGCCTGGCGACCGTGGCATCGGAGCCCTATCCCGATCCGAATGACGCGTCGGGTAAGCTCGTCGTCGTGGACCTGAAGGCCGGAAAGAAAGTGGCTCGACCCCTCACGCTTGCCGCGATCAGGGCCGAGCCGGAGTTTGCAGAGTCGCCACTCGTCAGGCAGCCAAGACTGTCCGTGGTTCCAGCTTCGGCGGCCCAATGGAAGGTGATCGCTAGTCGTACCGCAGTGCCGTGAGCGGATCCACCTTGGTGGCCCGCAGCGCGGGGATCAGGATCGCGACGAAGCCGGTAAGCGCCAGCGCGGCCGAGACGCCCGCGTACATCCGCACGTTGTTGATGTCGACCTGGAAGAGGACCGCGGTGAGCCCGCGCGAGAGCCCGAAGGCGAGCCCCACGCCCAGCACCAGGCCGACGGCGATCTGCAGCCCGCCCTGCCCGAGGAAGAGCCGCAGTACGTCGCGCGCGCCGGCGCCCAGGGCCATGCGGACGCCGATCTCCTGGGTGCGCCGGGTCACCGCGAACGACATCACGCCGTAGACCCCGACCATCGCCAGGAACAGCGCCGCCGCGCCGAACACCGCGAAGATGTTGCCGAAGACGCTGTAGAACCAGCCGTTGGACTCGATCGCGTCGTCGAGAGTGCGGACGAAGTAGGTGGGCTGATCGGCGTCGATGGCGGCGACGGCGGCGCGCACCGGCTCGTTGAAGGCCATCGCGTCGCCCTGCGCCGCAACGGCGACGCTGAGGAAGCGATAGTCCGACTGCATCACCGCCGTCAGGACGGCGGTCCGCCTCGGTGTGTCGTCGGTGCCGTCGTACCAGACGTCGGGGATCACGCCCACGATCGTGAGCCAGGGCTGCGTCGACTCGGCCCCGCCGAACCGGATGCGCCGGCCCAGGGGCGAGGCGCCGTCGAAGTGCTTGCGGACGAAGTTGCGCGTCACGACGACGACGTTCAGCGCGCCGCCGATGTCGCCGTCGTTGATGAGCCGGCCCTCGACCGGCGTGACCTTGAACAACGGGAACCAGCCCGGCGTCACCGCGGCCGAGCGCGTCTCGGGATAGTCGCGGTCGTTGGCGTAGGTCTTGCCCTCGATCGCGAAGTTCCCGCCGTTGCCGAACAGGCCCGGGAGTGAGGTCGTCAGGGCGACGCCGTGCTGGCCCGGCAGCGCCTGGAGCCGTGCGTCGAGGTCGCGCCAGAACTTCGCGTGGCTCGCCGAATCGGGGTAGGTCGTCTCGAACAGCCCGATGCGCGCCGTGAAGACGTTGTGGGTCGGCACGCCGTAGTCGAAGTGCGAGCGCTGCACCACGCTCTGGATCATGAAGCCCGCCCCCACCAGCAGCCCGCCCGCCAGCGCCAACTCGACCACCACGAGGCTCTTGCTGAATCGGCCCAGGCGCAGGCTCGAGCTGCCCCGGCTCTCGTCCTTCAGCACTTCGTAGATCTTCGAGCTCGTCGCCTGGAGCGCGGGCACGACGCCGCTGACCAGGGCCGCCAGGAGCGTGATCGCCAGGACGAAGAGGAGCACCGGCAGGTCGAGGCCGATGTGGATCCAGTACGGCACCTGGGTCTTCGAGAGGGCGTTGTTGAAGAGGTGGATGCCGAACCAGGCGATGCCGATGCCGATCACCGCCCCCGCCATCGCGATCGCCAGGGCTTCGGTCAGCAGCTGCGACACCACGCGCCACCGGCTCGCGCCGAGGGCGGTGCGGATGGCGACCTCCTTGGTGCGGACGGCGGCGCGGGCGAGGAGGAGGTTGGCGACGTTGGAGCAGGCGATGAGCAGCACGCCGAGCACCGCGGCCATCATCGTCCACAGCATCGTGGTCGGCTCCTTGCCGACATATTGCTGGTTGAACGTCTGGATCAGCGGACCGATTCCCTCGTTTTCCTTGGGGTGGTCCTGGGCGATCCGCGCGCAAATCGTCGCGAATTCCGACGTCGCCTGGGCGCGGCTCACGCCGGGCCTGAGGCGGCCCATGACGCCGAGCCAGTTGCCGGAGCCCCAGGGCTGCTGGGTGGCGGGGTCGAGGCGCAGCGGCAGCCAGATCTTGTCGGTGGAGGGGAAGAGGAATCCCCGCGGCATCACGGCGATGATGGTGCTCGTGGTCCCGTTGGCCTTCAGTGTCTTGCCCACCACCGCGCTGTCGCCGCCGAGGCGGCTCTGCCACAGGTCCCAGCTGATCATCACCACGTCGGGCCCGCCGGCCCGGTTTTCGTCGTCGGTGAAGGCCCGGCCCAGGATCGGCGGGAGCCGCAGCATCCGGAACGCCGAGGCGCTGATGAAGGCGCCCTGGAACCGCTCGGGCCGACCCTCGATGCCGCTCACATTGACGGTCCCCTCGTACCAGCCGGCCAGGTCCTCGAAGCTGTGCTGCGATGCGCGCCAGACGCTGAGGTCGTGAATGGGCACCGACATGTTGTTGTTGCCGTGCGAGGGACGGGTCCGGGAGAGGTAGAGAACCCGGTCGCCCTCCTCGAAGGGCATGGCGCGCAGGATGCCGCCGTAGGTGATGCTCCACATCATCGCCGTCAGGCCGATGCCCAGGGCCAACGCGGTGATCGAGATCGCGGCCAGCCCCGGATGCTTGAAGAGCATCCGCAGACCGTACCTGAGGTCGGCGAGGAAGGTGCCCATGTGCCGTCGGCTCCACTGACTGAGAAGGGAGGACCTAACTGGCGTACGGGGCGCAGGAAAGGCAGGTTTCAGGGATGACCACGCCATCCCGTCTTGCACCGTTGGCGGTCCCGGTGGCCGCCCTGTTCCTGCTCTCGGCCACGGCGCTCTCGAGCCGCCAGTCGCCGGTCCTGCCCGCCGACGACTCGACGGCCACCGCGCGGCTCACCGCCTCTCCCCGGCACGGCGAGTACGTGAAGATCGATGCCGGCGGCGGTGACAGCGTCCGGATGTGGGTCGTCTATCCGGAACGACGCGACAAGGCGCCCGTGGTGGTGGTGATTCATGAGATCTTCGGCCTCTCGGATTGGGTGCGTGCGGTGGGCGACCAGCTCGCCGCCGAGGGGTTCATCGCGGTGGTGCCGGACCTCCTTAGTGGAAAGGGGCCGGGCGGGGGTGGTACCGAGTCGGTGGACCAGCAGGGCGCGACGGCCCTCATCCGCACGGTCACCAGGGACGAGTACACGCGACGCCTCGACGCCGCGGCCCGGTACGGAACGTCCCTGCCGGCGGCGCGTGACCGTGTCGGTACCGTCGGGTTCTGCTGGGGCGGGGGAAAGAGCTTCGAGATGGCCATCGCCATCGAGGGCATCCGGGCCGCCGTCGTGTACTACGGTACGTCGCCGGACAGCGCGTCACTCGCCAATGTGCGGGCGCCGGTCCTGGGCCTGTACGCCGGTGAAGATGCCCGGGTGGACGCGACCGTGCCGCCGGCCCAGGCCGAGATGCAGCGGCTGCGGAAGCCCTACGACGTCATGATGTTCGAGGGCGCCGGCCACGGCTTCCTCCGGCAGCAGCGGGCGCGCGACGGCGCCAACCTGCGCGCCGCCCAGCAGGCCTGGCCGCGCACCATCGCCTTCTTCCGGGAGAAGCTCGGGCGTTAGGGCCCCGAAGGCCTCCTCCGCCACCTGGATCACTGTCGCTCCGTACCGCCCGTAGGGTTCTCCCTGCGGGCGGCAGTATGATGGGCCTGCACCGCCAACCCTGCGGCTGGTCGACATTGCTGTTCATGGTACCCCACACTGCGCTCGCGTCAGGCTCGTCGAGGCCAATGAGAGTCCTGATCGCTGATGACGATCCGGTCGCTCGCTGCCTCGTCGAGGCACAGCTGAGACGGTGGGGCTACGACGTCTCGACCGTCGGTAACGGCCCGGACGCGCTGCGCGCGCTCCTGGTCCGCGGCGGGCCGCGCATCGCCCTCCTCGACTGGATGATGCCCGAGCTCGACGGCCTGGAGATCTGCCGGCAGGTGCGGGCGCATCCCTGCCGGGAAGTCAGGTACCTCATCCTGCTCACGTCGCACGGTGGGCCGGAGAGCGTCGCGGAAGGCCTCGAGGCCGGCGCCGACGACTTCATCACCAAGCCGTTCGACGCACGCGAGCTGCGGGCGAGGCTGGGTGTCGCCGCGCGGGTCGCGAAGCTCGAGGACCAGCTGCACGAGCGGGTCTGCGAGCTCCAGGAGGCGTTGGCGAACGTCGAGCGGCTCCAGGGCCTGCTCCCGATCTGCTCCTATTGCCACAGCGTCCGGCCGGACGAGAACTACTGGCAGCGGCTGGACCAGTACGTCGCCGAGCACGCGGACGTGACGTTCAGCCACGGGATCTGCCCGCAGTGCTTCGAGACGCACATGCAGCCGGAACTGGACAAGATCGGAGCCTGAGGTTGCGGGTCAGGGCCCGCCGCGATACTCCTTCATTCGCAGCCAGTAGCCGGCCATCCGCCGTCCGCCGTCCGCCAACCACAAGAGGCTCAGCGTCATGCCCTATCCATTCTCGCTCCCGGCCCTGCCGTTCGATGCCGCCGCCCTCGAGCCGCACATCGACGCGCAGACGATGACCATCCACCACGGCAAGCACCACAACGCCTACGTGACCAACCTCAACGCCGCCATCGAGAAGGCCCCCGAGCTCAAGGGCAAAGGCCTGAGCGAGATCCTCGGCAACCTCAACGCGGTGCCCGAGACGGTCCGCGCGGCCGTCCGGAACAATGGCGGCGGGCACTGGAACCACAGCGCTTTCTGGATGCTGATGGCGCCGAAGGCGGGCGGGCCACCGAAGGGCGCGGTGGCGAAGGCGATCGACGCGTCGTTCGGGTCGTTCGACAAGTTCAAGGAGCAATTCGCGGCCGCGGGGATGGGCCGGTTCGGCTCGGGCTGGGCGTGGCTCATCACGGACGGCGGCAAGCTCTCGATCATGAGCACCCCCAACCAGGACAATCCGGCGATGGAAGGGAAGAAGGCGATCCTCGGTCTCGACGTCTGGGAGCATGCCTACTACCTCAAGTACCAGAATCGCCGGCCCGATTATATCGCCGCCTGGTGGAACGTGGTGAACTGGGATCAGGTGGAGAAAAACCTCCAGACCGTCTAGCTTTACGGCCTTCGTGCCCTGGTGGTGAAACTGGTAGACACGCCATCTTGAGGGGGTGGTGCCGAAAGGCGTCTCGGTTCGAATCCGAGCCAGGGCATGCCGCCACCGTAGCTCAGGGGTAGAGCTCTCGATTCGTAATCGAGCGGTCGTCGGTTCAATTCCGACCGGTGGCTCTGTGGAGACCTGGCCTGACAACTGCAGACTGAGACAGACCACGACAGTGCTTGCTGTCGTTGTCTGTCTTTTTCTGTCTCAGTCTGCCTTTGTGGTCTTCAAGCACGTTCATCTGGTTCGCAGCGATCCGATCGCGGATTCCACCGTGACCGCCGCTCCGACCGCGATCCGTTTCTGGTTTTCCGCGCCGGTGCAGCTGAGCGTCACCTCCGTCCGGCTCACCGACGCCTCAGGGCAGCGGGTCGAGACGGCCGCGCCCCGCGCCGGCCAGGGCGCGGGCATGCTGGTGATCGCCGACGTTCGGGGCCGGCTGGCACCGGGACGCGCGACGGTTGCCTGGCGCACCATGTCGCGCGACGGTCACGTCGCGAGCGGGGCCTTCGCCTTCATGCTGGCGCCGCCCGCGGCGCCGCGGAGCTGACGGCCGGAGCGCCGTGACCCCCATCGCGCTGGCGGGCGTCGCCGCTCGCTGGACGCTGTTCGCCGCCGTGCTCGTGTGTACCGGCGCGGCGGTGTTTCATTTTCTGGTTCTCGCGCGCCTGCCGCGGGATGAGGGCCACGAGCTGATGCGGACGCTGCTGCAACGGCGCACCGCGCGGCTCGGCGCCGCGGCCGCCAATCTCGCGGTGCTCGCGGTCCTGTGTCGATTCCCGCTGGAGGTCGCGGAGCTCCGCGACGAATCGCAGCCGCTGATTCCCCAGCTTCGGGCGCTTGGACTGCACACGACGTGGGGCGCGGTGTGGCTCTGCCAGCTTCTCGTAGCCGCCGGCACGGTCGCCGCGTTCGTGAGTGCCCGGCGCGGCCGCGCGGGAGGCTGGCGCGCCGCGGCGGTGTTCGGCGTGCTGCTCGCCGCCAGCCCGGCGTTCAGCGGCCATGCGATCGGCAGCGAGCGTCTGACCGCGCTCGCGGTGGCGTTCGATGCGCTGCACGTGATCGGTGCGAGCGCCTGGCTCGGCACCATGGTCGCGCTCCTTGCCGCGTTGTCGCTCGTCCAGCGCCAGGCCCGACTCGCGGAATCGGAGAGCGACGGCGCTGCCGTACAGGCTGCCGCCCTGCTCGTCGCGCGATTCTCGCCGGTGGCACTTGCCGCAGCGGCGGTCGTCATCACGACCGGTCTGTTCGCGTCGTGGCTTCACCTCGGCACCCTGGCAGCACTGTGGCAGAGCCGCTACGGTCGGTTCCTGGCGGCAAAGTTGGCCGCGGTCGGTATCATGGCCGGAGTGGGGGTCTTCAACTGGAGGCGGGCAGGACCGGCACTGCGGGAAAGGGGCGCAGTGGAGCCGATGCGGCGCTCTGTGGGTGTCGAAATCGCGGTCGGAGCCGTGGTGCTCCTGGCTACGGCGGTGCTGGTGGCAACCCCCCAACCTGGGGAGGAGTAACGGCATCGCTCTTGCGGGCTAAGGGCATAACCATAATCATTTTGCCGCCAGTTTCCGGGCATGATCTGGCTATACCGGGGGTTCAACGTGGCGGGTGGGTTGTCCGAAGGCAGGGATTTGGGGCGCCGTGAACTTGCCGAGCGTCGCAGCGATGCACGTCGCGCGGACCAGCGGCGCGAGCAAAACATGTGGGTTTCCACCGACCTCCGTTCCGGATTGGATCGGCGTTCGACCGACGAGCGTCGCTCCGGTTACGATCGCCGCCATGTTTCGGATCGCCGGTCGGGTGGGCGGTCGCTGAGGGCTCGGTAGTTCAGGCGGGGTGGGGCGAGCCTAGAACAGCTTCTTGAATCTCTCGATGAGCGTCGGTCCCGGCAGTCGCTTTTCTCCGGTGACGAATCCTGCCATCTCGATGCCCTCACGCAGGGCCGCCGCATTGGCGAACCGGTCGCCCGGATCGTACGCGCAGGCCTTGCGGAGCACATCCTCCAGGGCGGGTGGGACGTCGCTGCGCTCGCTGCTCAGCTCCGGGATCGTGAAGCTCACGTCGCCCTGGAAGGACCGTTCCGGGCCGCGCTCCGGGAACGGCGGGTGGCCGAGCAGGAGGTAGTAGCCGACGGCGCCCAGCGAGAAGAGGTCGGTGCGCTGGTCCACCTGGCCTCCGGCGAGCTGCTCCGGCGCGGCGAATTGCGGCGTGCCGCTGCGACTGGTCGCGCCGCCGAAGAGGCGACCGCGGGGCAGCGCCAGGGCGAGGCCGAAGTCAGTGACGTGGACCCGGCCCTCCAGGTCCACCAGCAGGTTCTCCGGCTTGATGTCGCGGTGCACGATGCGGCGGCTGTGGGCGTAGTCGAGCGCGCTCAGCGTGTCGTCGAGGATGTCGATCGCGAGCGGGACGCCGAGCTGGCCCCGTTTCTCGACGAGCTGCGCAACGTTCTCCCCGCGGATCAGCTCCATGGTGTACCAGAGCAGTCCCAGCCGTCCGTCGATGTCGTAGATGCTGACGATGTTGGGGTGCTCGAGACTGGCGGCCAGCTGCGCCTCCCGCGCGAACCCTTCGGCGATCGCCGGGTCCTGGGTGAGCCGCGGATCGAGCACCTTCATCGCGACGCGCCGCTCCAGCCGCAGGTCCCGCACCTTGTAGACCCGGCCGAAACTCCCCTGTCCGACGTCGCCTTCCAGCGCGTAGTCGTCCCCCAGGGCCCGCCGCAGCCGGCGCTCCCACTGCGGTGAGTCGGGGAGGATGGTGACCGGTCCCACGTTCGCGGGCTCGGTGTACGGATCGGTGAAGTTGGCAAGCTCGGCCAGCATCTCCGCCGCGGTGTAGAAGCGGGACTTCTGCTTCGGCTGGAGCGCCCGCATCACCCACGCCTCGATGTTTGGCGGAAAGTCGGGCCGGAGCTCGCTGATGCTGGGAAACCGGCCCTCGGGCGCCCGGCCCGTCAGGGCGAAGTAGAGAACCGCGCCCGCGGCCCAGATGTCCGCATCGGGATCCCCCCGCGAGCCGTCGCGTACCTCGGGGGCGAGGAACGGATCGTCGTCGGCGCGCAGCTCCTGCGGGACGTCTTCCAGCACGGTACTGGCGAAGCGCAGGTCGGTGATGATGGCCCGCGACGAGGTGTCGATCATCAGCGTCGTCGGGCGGACGCGGCGCATCACGATGCCGCGCACGTGCGCGTGATCGAGCGCATAGAGCAGGTCCCGCCCCATCGAGAGCACGAGCGGGATCGGCCTCGGTCCGCGCAGCACGGCGTCGGCGAGGCTCTCGCCCGCGATCCAGTTGCCGACCCGGTACGCGTGGCCGTCGCGCACGCCGGCGCTGTAGACGTGGCGGATCGACGGGTGGTCGAGGCTGGCGAGCACTTCGCTCTCGCGCAGGAACCAGTCCAGGCCCGGTCCGCCCTTGAGCTGCACGCGCAGCGCGACACGCCGCTTGAGGAGTTTCTCGCGGGCCATGTACAGCGCGCGCTCGTCGGATTCGGCGACGAGCGCTTCCATTTCGAAGAGGTCTCCGAAGACCGCGTTGAAGTCCAGCACGGTATGAAAAGTAGCCGGCCACCGTTCGGTTCCGGGACGCCCGATCCCGTGTCCGGTCACGGACACCGTCCGATTGTGCGACGCGAACATCCTCAACACCTTGCTCCGCAATAACTTGGGCAATCGCGCCGGGCGGCACGCCGCTTGCCCATATCGGTCTCGTGGACATCAAGCGCGCACCCAAGAAGAAGACCGGCAAGTACATCGCGATCGGCGCGGGGGTGATGACCCTGGCGCTCGTGACGGTCGCGCTGAGCCGGCTGAAGCCGGCCGCTCCGACCGTCGAGCGTTCCGGTCTCTGGTTCGGCACCGTCAAGAAGGGCCCCATGCTGCGCGAAGTGCGCGGCCCCGGCCAGCTCAAACCCGAACAGATCCGGTACATCTCGGCGGTGACGGGGGGGCGGGTCGAGCGGGTGCTGGTCCGGCCCGGCGCGGTCGTCCAGGGGGGCACCGTGCTCCTCGAGCTGAGCAATCCCGATGTCGACCTCCAGGCTCTCACCGCGCAGCAGCAGCTGTCGGCGGCGCAGGGGCAGCTGGTCACGCTGCGCACCGGTCTCGAGACCGGGCGGCTCAACCAGCAGGCGACCGTCGCCAACATCCGCACCCAGCTGCGTGAGGCGCAGCGCCAGGCGTCGTCGGGCGAGACGCTCGCGGCGCGCAACCTGATCGCGGCCAACGACCTGGCGCGCCAGCGCGACCAGGTCATCGAGCTCACCGACCGGCTGCGCATCGAGCAGGAGCGTCTCGAACTTCTCACGACCACCGTCGACAGCCAGCTGACGCTCCAGCGCGATCAGATCGAGCGGCTCCGTGCCATCGTCGAATACAACCGGCAGCGCGTGGCCTCGATGCACGTGACGGCGGGGGTGGACGGCGTGGTGCAGGAGCTGTCGCTCCAGTCGGGCCAGTGGGTGCAGTCGGGCACGGCGCTGGCGCAGGTGCTTCAGCCCGGCCGGCTCAAGGCCGAGCTGAAGATTCCCGAGACCCAGGCGCGCGACGTCGCGATCGGCCAGAGCGCCGACATCGACACCCGGGTGGGGCACGTCAGCGGCCATGTGATCCGGATGGACCCCGGCTCGACCAACGGAACGGTGACGGTTGATGTCTCACTGGAGGGGCCGCTGCCCCAGGGGGCGCGACCCGATCTCCAGATCGAGGGCACTATCGAGATCGAGCGGTTGACCGACGTCCTCTCGATGCCGCGGCCCGCCTACGGGCAGCCGAACAGCAGTTCCGGGATCTTCAAGACGACCGAGGGCGGGCGTTACGGCGAGCGGGTGAACGTGCGCTTCGGCCGAGCGTCGGTGAACGACATCGAGGTGCTGGGAGGCCTCCGGGTCGGAGAGGAAGTGATCCTGTCGGACATGACGCGGTGGGACAATGTCGATCGGGTGCGAATAAAGTGAGTTGACAGTCAACAGTCGACAGTCAACAGCTGTCGACTGTGAACTGTCGACTGTCGACTTGCTGAACACACATCAAACCCAGGGGAGTCCAATGGCCGGCACCGGCGAGCGTCTCATCCATCTCGAGGGCATCAAGAAGGTCTTCTACACGGACGAAGTGGAGACCCACGCGCTCGCGGACATCCATCTCGAGGTCAAGAGCGGCGAGTATGTCGCCATCTCGGGGCCGTCGGGGTGCGGCAAGACGACGATGCTGTCGATCCTGGGCCTGCTCGATTCGCCCAGCGAAGGGACCTACCTGCTGGCCGGTGAGCCGGTGGCGAACCTGACGCCGTCGGAGCGGGCGCGGATCCGAAACCGGCAGATCGGCTTCATCTTCCAGGCCTTCAACCTGATCGGCGACCTGACGGTGGCCGAGAACGTCGAGCTGCCGCTGACCTACCGCGGCATGCCGGCCGCCGAGCGCAAGCAGCGGGTGCAGAACGCGCTGGAGCGGGTCGGGATGGCGCACCGCATGCGCCACTATCCCTCGCAGCTCTCGGGCGGCCAGCAGCAGCGCGTCGCGGTGGCCCGCGCGGTGGCCGGCGACCCGGTCATCCTCCTGGCCGACGAGCCGACCGGAAACCTCGACTCCAAGAACGGCGAAGCGGTGATGGAGCTGCTCCAGGAGCTGCATCGCGGCGGAGCGACCATCTGCATGGTCACGCACGACAATCGCTATGCGGCGCACGCCGACCGCGCGGTGCACCTCTTCGACGGCCGCGTGGTGGACGAGCAGGTGGAGCAGCCCGCGTCGTAAATGGACGCGCTCTGGCAGGACTTGCGCTTCGGCCTGAGGTCGCTGCGCAAGAACCTCGGCCTGACCCTCGTTGCGGTGGTCTCGTTAGGCGTCGGCATCGGCGCCGCCACCACGATCTTCACGTGGCTCAACAACTTCGTGATCAACCCGCTCCCCGCCGTGGTGCGGTGGGACCGGCTGATCGCGGTGCACACCAGGGCGCCCGGGGGCGGGGCAGTGGGGCCCACTACGGGGGGCGGCGTCTGGGACGTGTCGTGGCCTGACTTCCTGGACTGGCGCGCCGGCGCAAAGACCGCCGACCTGGCCGCCTGGGACCTGATGCAGGTGGGGCTCCGCGACGGTGAGGGCGCGACGGAACGCGCCTGGGGCGAGCCGGTCTCCGGCAACTACTTCGACGTGCTGGGCGTGCGCGCGACGCTGGGCCGCCTCCTGCGCGCCCTGGACGAGCAGAACCGCGTACCCGTGGTGGTCCTCAGTCACGGCTACTGGCAGCGCCGTTTCGCCAGCGACTCCAGCGTCATCGGCCGTGCCATCACGCTCAACGGATCGGCCTTCACCATCGTGGGTGTGGCGGCGCCGCGCTTCGGCGGCACCTACGTCGGCATGAGCGTGAACCTGTTCGTGCCGATGACCACGATCCCGCTGCTCATGCCCGACGGCGCGCAGTTCCTCCAGGACCGCCAGCGGCGTTCGATCTACGTGATCGGCCGCCTCAAGCCCGAAGCGACGGTGGCCCGGGCGGCGGGCGAAATCGATCCGCTGGCGCTGCGTGCCGGAGCGGCGGGC
The DNA here is from genome assembly GCA_041476105.1 of Gemmatimonadota bacterium. Classification (GTDB taxonomy): domain Bacteria; phylum Gemmatimonadota; class Gemmatimonadetes; order Gemmatimonadales; family JACORV01; genus DASXPG01. Next base: position 243 of record JBGOSS010000040.1, on the reverse strand, counting down.
GGCCTGGCTCAGCCGGTCGGGGCCGTGGTGCAGGCGCACCAGGACATCGACGTTCCCGGCGCGACGCGGCCGGTGTTCGCCGCGCTGCTGGGGGTGGCGGGCCTGGTGCTCCTCATCGCCTGCGCCAACGTGGCCAACCTGCTGCTCGCCCGGGCCGTCGCCCGACGCCGCGAAGTCGCGGTGCGGCTCGCCGTGGGCGCGTCGCGGCCCAGGCTGGTGCGGCAGCTGCTGACGGAGAGCCTG
>JBGOSS010000039.1:0-36649 GCA_041476105.1 Gemmatimonadota bacterium | reverse complement strand
CTTGTTGCCGAGGCGCGTCGAGTACTGGAGAATGAACTCCTTGGGGTACTCGAGCACGCAGTCCATCGTGTCGGCGTGCTCGCGCCCGTCCTTCCAGACGTAGACGCCGCCGTGTGCGACGGCGGAAACCGGCAGCGGGTCGTCCATGAACCAGACGCCGACGTCGATGAGGTGCGCGCCGAGCAGCGCCGGCGTCCCCTGGGTGAAGTCCTTGTAGAAGTGCCAACGCCGGAAGCGCTCGGGCCGGAACGGCTCGCGCGGCAGGAACATGAGGTACTGCTCCCAGTCGACGTCCTCGCGCCGCACGTCGCTGTAGTCCCGGGCCCAGCGCGGAGCGGCGTCATGCCAGGCGGCGTCAACCTGGCTGATCTTCCCGAGCACGCCGGAGCGGATCAGCTGGGCACCGGCCTGGTGTCGCGCGTCGCTGCGCCGCTGGGTGCCGACCTGCACGATGTTGCCCGTGTCCCGGATCAGCCGCACCGCCTCGTTGGCGTGGTCGAGGACCGTCGCCATCGGCTTCTCGACGTAGGCGTCCTTGTGCTGCCGCGTCGCCTCGATGAGGATCGGCGTGTGCGCGAAGTCGGGCGTCGCGATGATCACCGCGTCCACGTCGCGCATCGCGAGGACGTCGGTGTAGCGCCGCACCAGCCGCGGCCGCGCCTGCTGCCGCGTGGCGAGGCTGGCGGCGGTCCGCTCGAGGTTCACGCTCCACACGTCGCACAGCGCGGCGACCTCGACATTCTGCGCGCCCGCCTGCCGCACCACCTGGTCGAGGAGAAAGTTGCCGCGGCCTCCGCAGCCGATGAGGCCGATGCGGAGCCGGTCGTTGGCACCGAGCACCGCGCGGGGGAACGATGTGGCGGCCGCCACGCCCACCGCGGTCGCAGCCGAATCCCGAAGAAACTTGCGTCTGTCCATGGGGCCCTCGAGGCGGGGGTGAACGTCGCTGGCTTGCCTGAACGAGCGAATGTGCGTCGCAACAAAAAAGGTTTGGTCATCTTATCACTTTTGTCAAGCGATGCTCTCCACAGCCGCGCGGCGTCTGCATCATCCACTATGTAAGGAAAGGGAAGCGTGCCGCCGCCGACTCGTGTCGATCACAAGGATGCGCCCGCGATGCCGTTTGCGACAGACGAGCGCGGAATCAGCCGTCCGCTTGGGGCTCCTGCTGCGTGCTGCAATGCACGGTTCCGAGGCCGAGGACGAAGTCGCTGGAGTGAATGCCGGTGACCGTGCGGCCGGGAAACAGCTCGCCCAGGATGCCGAGGGCCAGGCGGTCGCACGGATCGTTGAAGGTCGGCACCAGTACGGCGCCGGTGCCGATGTAGAAGTTGGCGTAGCTCGCCGGCAGTCGTTCACGGTCGAAGACGACGGGTCGGGGCATCGGCAGGCGCACGATCTCGAGACGGCGGCCCCGCGCATCGCGGGCGTGGCTCAGCCGTTCGCGCGCTTCGTGCAGGGGGCGATAGTTGGGATCCCGGCGGTTCTTTTCCTCGGCCAGCACCACGACGCCCGGCGCGACGAAGCGCGCGAAGTCGTCCACGTGGCCGCCGGTGTCGTCGCCCGCGATGCCGTCGCCCAGCCACAGCACTTTTTCGGCGCCGAGGTACTCGCGCAGCACGGCCTCGGTGCCCGCGCGACCGAGGGCACGGTTGCGTGCCTGGCGGCCGCGGAGCAGGCACTGCTCGGTCGCCAGCAGCGTGCCCTCGCCGTCCACGTCGATGGCGCCGCCCTCCAGGACGACCCGGGTCCGTGCGCCCCGCAGCCGGACCTCGGGCTGGAACACCGGCACGCCGAGGTGGGCGGCGATGCGCTGCCCGGCGCGCTCGTCCGCCGCGTGGTTGGCGTAGCGAGCCCATCCGTTGAAGCGCCACTTCACCGCCGCCAGCTCGCGCGTGCGGCCGCGGCCGCGCACCACGCCGATCGGCAGGAAGTCGCGCGTCCACGAGCGGTCGGTCCGTGCGACCACGAAACCGACCCGCGCGAGTGAGACCCCCGAGCGCGCGAGCACACCCGCCGCGCGCGCCTGCTCGGCGGGATTGCGCACGATGAGGCGGATGCGCTCGGCGTCCTGGAGGTGTCGGATGATTTCGGCGAAGACCCACGGCACCGCGCCGAACTTGCCGGGCCAGTCGGTGGGTTCGTGCGGCCAGGCGAGCCAGGTCGCCGCGTGCGGCGACCACTCCGCCGGCATGCGGTAGCCGAGGCCGAACGGTGTGGCGTCCGGTATGGGAGCGGCAGGGCGCGCGGAACGCGCCGTCATCAGGATCCGGCTCGGTCCATGAACCGCGACGTGATGCCGCCGTAGGCATCGATGCGGCGGTCGCGCAGGAACGGCCAGTTGCGTCGCACCTCCTCCTGGCGCGCGAGGTCGAGCGCGACGACCAGCGTCTCCTCCCCCTCGCCCGCCTCGGCGAGCACCACGCCGAAGGGGTCGGCGAGGAAGGAATGGCCCCAGAAGTCGAGGCCGCCCGACGGCGGGCCCTCGTGGCCCACGCGGTTGACCGCAACGACGAAGACGCCGTTGGCGATGGCGTGCGAGCGCTGGATCGTCTGCCACGCCGAAAGCTGCGCGGCGCCGTATTGCGCCTTCTCGGAGGGGTGCCAGCCGATCGCCGTGGGATAGCACAGGATCTGCGCGCCCTGGAGCGCGGTAAGTCGCGCGGCCTCGGGGTACCACTGGTCCCAGCAGATCAACGGTCCGATCGCCGCGTTGGGCGTGGCCACGCTGAGAAAGCCGAGGTCGCCCGGCGTGAAGTAGTACTTCTCGAAGAAGAGCGGATCGTCAGGGATGTGCATCTTGCGATACATCCCGAGGGTCTCGCCGGACGGGCCGTACACCACGAGGCTGTTGTGGTACACGCCGGCGGCGCGCTTCTCGAACACCGGCGCGATCACGACCACACGGTGGTCCTTCGCGGAGCCGGCGATCGCCTGGCTGGTGGGGCCGGGGACCGGCTCGGCCAGGTCGAACATGGCGGGATCCTGCACCTGGCAGAAATACCGGGTCGCGAACAGCTCGGGGAGGCAGACGACCTGCGCTCCGCGCTTCGCGGCGTCGGCGATGCCCGCCTTCGCCTTCGCGACGTTGGCGTTCTTGTCGGCGCCCATCGCCATCTGGACCAGCCCGACCGTGACGGATTTCGGCGTCATGCCGCCGAAACTAGTGGCCGACGCGCGCGCGGACCAGTGCTGCGCGGGGGAGGGGAGGCGGTCAGTCGAACAGGGTGCGGGCGGCGTTGGCGACGTAGAGATACGACGCGGCGGCCGTGATCACGTACTCGTTTTCGAACCACAGGAAGGGCCAGTCGTCCTTCAGCTCCGGGAAGTCCGGATGCACGATCACGATCCCGGGCACCACGCCGCCAGGAATGAAGGTGAAGTCGGCCCGATTGTTGCCATAGGCGATGGTCTTGCTGCGGGCGCCGACGCCCGATACCAGCGACACGCTCGACGCCGGGTGCGTTCCGAGCACGTAGCCCAGGCCGCGCAAAGTGTACTCCGGCCCGACGATCGCCGGGAACGCCCGGTGCAGGATGTACGCCCGCATGGCGAACGCCAGCACCTGGCCGCTGCCGCCCCATCCGCCGGTCGCGATCGGGACGCCGAACGGATTGCGGGCCAGCTCGGTGTCGAGACGCGCTCGCCAGGCGCGCGTGGCCTGCTCCACGCGTTGCCGGAAGGGCGCGTCCATGTACGGCAGAGCGCGCGCGCCGAGCGCGCCCAGTTCGTCGAAGTTGCTCTCGATCTGCGGTAGCAGCGCGGCGAGGCGATCGGCGTACCGTTGGCCTCCCCGCGTCGTGATGAGCAGCTCGACCGTCGCCCTGGTTTCCTCGTCTTCCAGCCGCCCGCCGGTGGTGTTGCCGGAGCGGAAGAGCGCCGGCTCGCGCGCATGCTCCTCGTCCCAGACGCGCACGGCGGTCCGGAGACACTCCTCGGCCAGCGAGTCGTTGTGCCCCCGCAGGACGCGGCTCGCCGCGGCGAGCGCGGCGATGGCGCCGTAGTTCAGCGGGGTCGAGCGGCTGGTGAAGGCCCACCGATCGTCGGGCGTGCCGGAGAAATCGCCACGGGTGGCCAGGCTGTCGAGGCCCGGATCGAAGACGCGGTTGTCGGTCTTGGTGACGGCATCGCCCAGGTGGGTGTACTGGTCGAGCGTGGGCTCGACGATGCCGGGGATCGCGTGCCCGAAGGCGCGATACTGCGCCAGCAGCCAGCGCGTGCCGTGCTCGATCTGCTGGATCAGGTCGGGAACGCCGTCGGGCCGCCGGATCGCGACGTAGCGCTCGGCCTCCCGCACCGTGGTCTCGTCCCAGTCGATGGCGAAGGTCTCGTACGCTTGAGCCAGCGTCGAGACCACGGCGTACTGGCTCTGGGTGCGCAGGTCGAAGTCGCCGGCGTCGAACCAGGCGCCGACGGCGAGTCCGGGGATGTGTTCGCCGGCGGCGAAAGGGGTGTCGGTCGTCGGTCCCTGGGCGTAGAGGTCGAAGTGCACGTGGTTCGGCGGGGCCTGTCGGGCGTCGTCGAGGTGCGACGCGCCGTGCCAGACGCGGTAGCGGTCGGTGACGAGAACGTGGTCCATCTGGACCGGCAGGAAGGTGTCGAGGGTGGACTGCCAGAGGCTCCCCGCGTACACGTCTGGGGCGATGCGGAACGGCTCGGTGCGCACGCCCCGGTACTCGATGACATAGAGCCCGGGCTCCCGGACCTCGGAGAAATCGAACCGCGCGTACTCGTATCGGAGGTAGCGTCCCCAGCGCACCGCCGGCCGGGAGAGCCGCGTCGCGAGGGCGCCGGCCGGCGTGATGCGGAGCAGCCGGACCAGGGTGGGGCGCGCATCGTTCGGGTCGCTCTCCAGCACCGCCACCTTCCGCTCCGCTGGATGGTAGCCGACCTGCGAGTGCGCGATCACCGGCGTGCGCGTCCAGCCGACGATCCGGTGCGGCGTGACCAGCCACTCGAGCACGGTGCCGGTCCTTCCCGCCGGGAGGAGGCCGCGCACCACGAACCAGCCGTTCTGCGCCTTGTTGCGCCCATCGTAGAGCGCGATGCCGCCGACCCGCGCAACGATGCTGACGTGTCGCTCCGGGTCCTCGGGTGCCAGGACCAGCGACGCCCCCGACGCGAGCGGCATCGCCTCGAACGCGCCGGTCGCGGCGCGGGTCATCGGGCCGTGCGCCTCGCGGGGGAAGACGGCGCCCGCCCCATCCATGACATACGTCCGGCCGAAATAGGCTGGGGGAAGGAACTCGAGGTTGAAACCCGCCCGTCCCTCGAGCGCGGCGGGGAGCGGCGCATCGAGCTGCACGCGGACGACGACGCCCTGGCCCGCAGCTCGCACGTCCACCCGGTAGTCGAAGCCGAAGTCCGGGTAGCGCAGCGACGCCTCCACCCGGCCCGACGCGCGGTCGACCCGCCGACCCGACAGGACGGGGATCGGGTCCCACTGCTCCGGCGTATTCGAGAGGCGGACGTCACCGTTGGTGGCGGTGCGCACGCCGTGGTGGATCAGCTCGACGCCGCTGAGCTTGGAGTCGCTGAAGAGGCCGCTGTACCAGTTGCTGAACGCCAGGACGTTGGCGCCGCGAGCCTCGAAGTACTCGGCGTCGTTCAACCTGAAGGCCGCCTGCTGCGCCGCCGCGTCGCGGAAAGGCAGCGCGAGCAGCCCCGCCACCAGGAGCGCACGGGCGATCATCGCGGGCCCTTGCGCCGCATCAACGCGGGTCAGCTTCCGCCCGCGACGGCGATCGTCTTTCTAAGCCGGATGTCGGCGGACGAGGCGCCCACCTCGATATCGATCCGGTCGCGCTCCACCACCCAGCGGTGGGTGCCCGCGTCCCAGTAGGCGAGCGACGACGCGGCAAGTGGGAAGGCGACGGATCGCGTTTCCCCCGGCTGGAGCGTCACCCGCCGGAACCCCCGCAGGTCACGCAGCGGGCGCTCCACAGCCGAGCCCCGGTGCCGCACGTAGAGCTGCACCACCTCGTCGCCGGCACGCGCGCCCGTGTTACGGACGTCCACGGTGACGGTGAGGGTGTCGTTGGCGTGGAGCGTGTTGGCGCTGGTCCGCAGCCCGCGGTAGGCGAAGGTGGTGTAGCTCAAGCCGTGCCCGAAGGGATACAGCGGCGTGCCGGCGAAGAAGCGGTAGGTGCGGCCCGCCATCGCGTAGTTGTCGAACGCCGGCAGGTCGCTCACGTCGCGGTAGAACGTGACCGGCAGGCGGCCGGCCGGGTTGTAGTTGCCGAACAGCACATCCGCGATCGCGGTCCCCGCCGCCTGCCCCGGGTACCAGGCGTCGAGGATGGCGGGCACCTGCTCCTGCGCCCAGTTGACGGCGACGGCGCTGCCGTTGAGCAGCACCAGGACGGTGGGCTTGCCGAGGGCGACGATGCGTTCGAGCAGGTGCTGCTGGACGTCCGGCAGATCGATGCGGGTGCGGTCGCCGCCCTGGAAGCCGTTGATCTGGACCCGCATCTCTTCGCCCTCGAGACGCGCCGTCAGGCCGAGGAACATGACGACCACGTCGGCCTGGCTGGCGACGCGGATCGCATCCTCTTCCAGTTGGTCGCTGGGCGGCGACCACAACAGCTGGAGCTCGGCCTCGCCGTACGACTCCTGGCCGTCCACCCGCACGCGATAGCTGCGTCCGGCTTCGAGCGCGAGCGACGGAGTGGTCGCGAAGCGCGGATCGGGGAATTCGCCGTCGTGCGTCGGATAGACCGATTGCACCTTGAGGGTGTCGTCGAGGTAGAGCTGGAACTTGATCGTGCCGACCAGCGTGAACCGGTAGGAACCGGTCCGCGGCACGCGCAGCGTGCCGGTCCACCGCACCCCGAAGTCGTCCACGTTCATGTCGGCGCGCGGCGCGCCTTCGTGCCAGTTGGCGTTCAGCGTCGTGTCCACGCCGCGGAACAGCGGATCGCCCGTCATCGTCCGGCTGGCGTAATAGGCGACGTCCAGGCCCGGGCGTCCGTCGGCGGCCTGTAGCACCGCGGACGGCATGGCGTCGGGCACCGGGAAGCTGTCCACCAGGTCCGAGCCGCGCGCGTAGAGGACGCGGGTGCCCGGCGCGGCGGCCTCGCGGATACCGCGCAGTGGCGTGACCGGGTCGGCGGGAATGCCGTTGTAGTTGCCCAGCAGCATCCGCCACTGGTCCGCGTTGGGACCGATCACCGCGATGGTGCCGATATTGTTGCGCAGCGGCAGCACGTTGCCGCGGTTCTTGAGGAGGACCATCGACTCGCGGGCGGCCTGCAACGCGAGCGCGCGGTTCGCGGGCTGGTCGAGAACGCTGAACGGTGTCCGGGCCCAGCGCACCGAGTCGGGCGGATCGAACATCCCGAGCCGGAAGCGCGCCAGGAACAGGCGCGTCACAGAGGTGTCGATCTGCGCCTCGCTGAGCAGGCCCTGGTGCACCGCGTCGACCAGGTTGTTGTAGGTGCGCCCGCAGTCGAGGTCGGTGCCCATGCGCACGCCCATCGCCGCCGCCTGCGCCGCGTTGGGAACGACCTGGTGGCGGCGGAAGATGTCGTCGATAGCGTCGCAGTCGGATACGATGTAGCCGGGAAAGCGCCACTCGACTCGCAGGATGCTGTCTTCCAGCAGGCTGCTGCCGCAGGCCGGCGCGCCGTAGACCCGGTTGTAGGCGCACATGAGCGAGTAGGCGCCGCCCTCCCGGATGCCGGCCTCGAAGTGCGGGAGGTAGCTCTCCCGGAGGTCGCGCTCGCTGACCACGGCGTCGAACTGGTGGCGTGCGGGCTCGGGCCCGCTGTGGACCGCGAAGTGCTTGACGGTGGCGATGGTCCGGAAGTAACGCGGGTCGTCGCCCTGCATGCCGCGGATGAACTGGATCGCCAGGCGGCCGGTGAGGAAGGGATCCTCCCCGTAGGTCTCCTGCCCGCGACCCCAGCGCGGGTCGCGGAAGAGGTTGATGTTGGGTGACCAGAAGGTCAGGCCCTGGTAGCGCTGGTGCTCGTCGTGGCGGAGGTACTCGTGATGCTTGGCGCGCGCCTCGGTGGAGATGACGGTCGCCATCCGGAAGACCAGGCTGTCGTCCCACGTCGCCGCCATGCCGATGGCCTGCGGAAAGACGGTCGCGAGCCCGGCGCGGGCGACGCCGTGGAGCGCCTCGTTCCACCAGTTGTAGGCCGGGATGTTGAGCCGCGGGATGCCCGGTGCTACGTCGCCCATCTGCGAGACTTTCTCCTCGAGCGTCATGCGGCTGACCAGGTCGGCCGCGCGCTGCCCGAAAGGAAGATGCGTGTCGAGCCAGGGCGAAGTGGAGGTCGAGACCTGCGCGATCGATACGCGCGGGAGCGCGCCGATCAGAACCAGGGCGAGGGCGATACGAGCACGCATGAATGCCTCGGGACAGAGCCGTGAGTAGCGGACGCAACGTGAAACGCATACCGTCCGTAGAGTACGACGAGTCGTGTACTCATACGAGGACCTTATGAATTCCATGCGAGACCGCAAGCTTCTGCAACTCCTCCTGGGCGCCATCATCCTGTCGGCCGGGGTGGCACAGGCTCAGAACACGCCATGGACCGGGCCGGTACGGGGCTCGTGGGTCCGGACCGGTTCCGCGGGCCCGGGCGACGTAACGATTGCCGCGGGCGGCAGCGGCGTCGAGATCGTGGTGGATAGCGCCGAGCCGGTGAACGTGCGCCAGGCCGCGATGTTCCTGGCCGGCGACATCGAGAAGATCAGCGGGTACAGGCCGCCGATCGTCGCCACGCCGACGGCCGGCCGCGCCGGCATCCGGATGGTCACCCTCGGAAACGGGCAGCTGCCCGCCGGTATCGACGCCGCGACGCTGCGCGGGCAGTGGGAGGCGTACCGCGTCTTCACCGCGCCGCAAGCCGTGTGGCTGGTCGGGTCGAACCCGCGCGGCACGGCGTTCGCCGCCTACACCCTCAGCGAGCGGCTGGGCATCGACCCGTTGTACCTCTGGACCGGCTACCAGCCCGAGCGACACGACCCCCTGGTGCTGAGGACCACCCGATTCGTGCAGGGCCCGCCGACCTTCCGGTTCCGCGGATTCTTCCATGACGACGAGGACATCCTGCCGCGGCCCTTCGACGCCCGCGGCTACCCGCTCCAGACCGGCGATGTGCCGCTGATCTGGTACAAGCGGTTCTTCGAGACGGCGCTGCGCCTCAAGATGAACATGGTGGCGCCTTACGTGCGCGTGCATCGCCGCTACGAAGTCCAGGAGCTGGCCAGCGACTGGGGCCTCTACTTCACCTCGCACCACTACGACATCCTGGTCTCCAATCCGTTCGGTCTCACCACTTTCAACCTGGCCGCCGAGCGCGGCGTGCGGCCCGACTACGACTGGTACAACAACCGCGAGGGGATGCTCACCTTCTGGCGCGGCGGGTTGATCGAGAACCACAACCTCGATGTGATCTATCCGGTGGGGATGCGCAACACTTCGGACCGCAGCTACGTCTGGCCCGCGGGCACGACCGACGACGAGAAGGCGCGCGTGTTCCGGGAGGTGATCGCCGAGCAGACGCGAATGGTGCGTGACGGCCTGCCGCCCGGCAGGGCGCCGCTGTTCCACTTCACGATGTACACGGAGATGCTGCCGCTCTACCAGCGGGATCCCGTGGCGTTCGGGCTGCCGGACGACGTGATGATCATCTGGCCGGATGACAACGATGGCCACATGCGCGGGCTTCCCGACAACCTCGGCCGGTGGAAGCACGGCGTGTACTACCATCTCGCGTACCTGGGCGGAATCCTGAGCAAACAGACGGCGCACATCGTCGCCCCGTCGACGGTCGCGACCGAGTTCCAGCGCATCGTGCAGGCCGGCGCGACGGAGTACATGCTGGTCAACATGTCGGAGACCCGCGACTACCTGATGGGCGCGCGGATGGTCGCCGACATCACCTGGAACGCGCCGTTGGTCTACAGCGCCCCGGATCCCGCCTCTCGCTACACGGCGTGGTGGACCAGCGAGTACTTCTCGCCGGCCGCGACCGGCGCGCAGGACACCTACGCGCGTTATCACGCCTTGCTCGAGCGGCCCGACCGGATCTGGGCGGCGAGCGACGCGGTGCAGGCGCTGATCGACCGGCTGTGGCGCCGGGTGAACGGGCAGCCGTTCCCGCCGGTGAACGCCGACACCATCGCCGCGCTGCGCTCACGCCTGCCGCAGCTCGACTCGGCGCTGATGTCGGAGGCCGCCGCGGAAGCCGGGATGCACGGCGCGCAGCAGCGCTACTTCCAGGTGGACGTCGGCATCGGGCTGCGCGTCGACGAGCGCACCACGGCGGCGGCGGTCAGGCTCGCCGACGCGCTCCAGGCGTCCGACGAGCAGATGTGGCGGCTGATTCATGAGGCGCTGGTGCCGCTCGAGCAGCTGGAGAACGACTTCCGCCGCTCCGAGTATCCGCCGTTCGAACGCTGGTATCAGGAGACGTGGATCCGCGCCGGTCTCCAGCGCAACAACCCGCACCGGCCCTATGTCGAGCTGCGGGCGTTCATCCAGAGCGATGGGCGCGAGCATCTCCAGCCGCCACCCGGCTTTGGCGCACCGCCTCCGGCTGCGGGGTCCGCGCCGCCGGTGCGCCCGCCGTCGCCCTGACGTTGCATCCACTGCTGCTTCTCGCGATCGGGATGGCCACCATCATGGTGGCCATCCTGGTGTTCCGCCTCAACGCCTTCCTCGCCTTGGTGGTCGCCGCGATCGTGGTGGCGCTGCTCTCTCCGGGCGACCCGGCCGCCACGCTGGGCACGGTGGCGGACGGTTTCGGCAAGACGGCGGGCCGGCTGGGCGTCATCGTCGCGCTGGCCGCCATCATCGGTGCCGCGATGGCCCGGAGCGGGGCGTCGGACCGGATCGTCAAAGGCTTCGTGCGACTGCTGGGTGAGGACCGCGGGGCCATGGCCCTGGGGGCGACGGCGTTCGTCCTGTCGCTGCCGGTGTTCTTCGACACCATCTTCTTCCTGCTCGCGCCTCTCGCCAAGTCCATGTACCGCCGCACCAACAAGAACTACCTGAAGTACCTCCTGGCGATGTCCGCGACCGGGATCTCGACGCACGTCCTGGTACCGCCACACCCCGGCCCACTCGCCATGGCGGACGCACTCGGTGTCGACCTGGGCGTCATGATCCTGGTCGGCATCGTGGTGGCGCTGCCGGCCTCGGTGGCCGGCATGCTGTTCGCGCGGTGGGCCGATCGCCGGATGCCGATCCTCTTGCGGGAGGATCCTGTCGAGCCGTCCGGTCCGGTTTCGGCAGAGCTTCCCGGCCTGATCCCGTCCCTCGTCCCGGTGCTGCTGCCGGTGGTGCTCATTTCTTCCAACACGATCGTCGCGGCGCTGAGGACCGCGCTGCCTTCGCAGGCCGCGACCTGGGCGAGGCTCGGTCCCTTCACCGGGACCCTCGGCAACCCGGCCGTGGCGCTGCTCCTCTCGGCGGGGTTCGCGCTGGTGGTCTACGCGCTGCGCCGCCGGCCAAGCCGCGAGGAGATGTCCGCGATGGTGGAAGCGGCGCTGATGGGCGCTGGGGTGATCGTGCTCATCGTGGGCGCGGGCGGCGCGTTCGGCGCGGCGCTCCAGGCGGCCGATATCGGCTCGGTGGTGCAGGGCGCCTTCCGGGCCGGCGCCGGAGGCTCGATCATGGCCCTGCTGTTCGTCGCCTTCGGCGCGTCGGTGGTGATCAAGATCGCCCAGGGGTCGAGCACCGTCGCGATGGTCACCACCTCGAGCATGCTGGCCGCGATGACGCGCGGCGTGCCGCTCCCGTTCCACCCGGTCTACCTGGCGACGGCGATCGCCGGGGGCTCGTTGATCGGGTCGTGGATGAACGACGCCGGGTTCTGGGTGTTCAGCCGCGTCGGGAGCGTCACCGAGCTGGAGACACTGCGGTCGTGGAGCCCGCTGGCCGCGATCGTCGGGGGCACGATCATGGCGACGACGGTGGTGCTGGTGCTGGTCCTGCCGCTTCGTTAGGCCGCCGGCAGGTCGTCCCGCGTGGTCCGCCCGTCGACCAGGCGCCAGATGCCGAGGGTGTTGCGGTTCCGGAGCGCCGGCGGAAGGGACGCCTCGGGGAAGTTCTGGTAACACACCGGCCGGGCGAAGCGCGCGATGGCGGCCGAGCCCACGGAGGTGGTGCGCGCATCGGATGAAGCCGGCCAGGGACCGCCGTGGTGCATCGCGTGGCCGACTTCGACGCCGGTCGGGAACCCGTTGAAGATGAGTCGCCCGGCTTTGCGGCGCAGCACGTCGACGAGCCGGGCGTACTGTTCCAGCTCCCGGGCGCTTCCGTGGATGGTCGCGGTGAGCTGCCCCTCCAGCGACTCCGCCACCCGCACCAACTCGCCTTGCCCCTCGGCGGAGACCACGAGCGAGACCGGCCCAAAGATCTCTTCTCCCAGCTCCGGCGAGGCCAGGAAGCGCTCGGCCTGCACCGCGAGCAACGCGGGGCGGGCGCGCCCCGGCGTGCCCGCCGGGCCGGAGGCGAGGACGGCCGCACCAAGTGCGCGGGCGCGGTCGAGCCCGCGCTCGTAGGCCTCGTGCAGCCGCGCATAGAGCATGGTGCCGGACTCCGCCCGGCCGATGCGCTCGGCGAGGCGGGCCGACAGGCGGTCGAGGGCGTCACCGCGCGGGCCCACGAGCACCCCGGGATTGGTGCAGAACTGGCCCACGCCCAGCGTGATCGCCTGGACGAGACCGTCGGCGAGCTTGTCATTCTGCTCCGCCAGAGCGGAAGGCAGGAGGAAGACCGGATTGATGCTTCCCATCTCGGCGTAGACCGGGATGGGGTCCTCTCGTGCGGCCGCGGCGTCGACGATCGCGCGACCGGCGCGCAGGGAGCCGGTGAAGCCGACGGCCCGCGTAAACCGGTGACGGACCATCGCGAGCCCGACGTCGTGGGACCACCCCTGAACCAGCCCGAAGACGCCGGTGGGCAGGCCCGACCGGCTCGCGGCGCGCGCGATCGCGCCGGCGGCGAGCTCCGACGTGCCGGGGTGCGCCGGGTGCGCTTTGCAGACCACGGGGCATCCCGCGGCCAGTGCGGACGCCGTGTCGCCACCGGGAACCGAGAAGGCGAGCGGGAAGTTGCTGGCCGCAAACACCACCACCGGACCGATCGGCACCAGCATGCGCCGCACGTCGGGCCTGGGCACCGGTGCGCGCGCGGGGTCAGCGGTGTCGATGCGCGCCTCGACCCAGGACCCTTCCTCGATGTGATCGGCGAAGAGGCGCAGCTGGTTGACCGTCCGGATCCGCTCGCCCTGGAGACGCGCCAGCGGCAACGCGGTCTCCACGTGCGCGCGATTGAGAAGGGTATCTCCCAGAGCGACCAGCTCCTCGGCCGCGGCGCGCAGAAAAGCGGCCCGCTGCACCGCTGGTGCCCGGGCGAGGTCATCGGCCGCGTCGGACGCGGCGCACAGCGCGCGATCCACGTCCGCCGAGCCCGATTCCCGGTACGGCGGATCGAGCGTCCCACCGGTGGCGGGATCGACGCCACGAAGCTCCGCGCCGGAGTCTTCGGCGTTCACGTGGTGAATGAGAGTCCCGCTTCCTCCGGCGTTCCCGCGGCGCGGTGCCCGCCACCCGAGGGCGGCGGGCAGCACCGCTTCAGACGCCGGCGGCTAGATGTGTCGCGAGGGCAGGTCCACCGTGAAGGCGGTGGCCGCCGCGGTGGTGGCGGTGACGCTGTCTCCCGAGACGGCGCCGGTCGCCGTCATCCACACCGCCACGAACTTGGCGGTGCCGGCGGCCGTCCCTTTGCCGAACAGATGCGCCTCGACGGTGGCGCCGGGCGCCACAGATACGCTGACCGCGAAATTCGCGGCGGGAGCGGTGACCTTCACCAACGTCCCGGTGCCGTTGTCGTACTTGAGCGAGTCAATCGTGGCGATGCCGGCGAGGACGGTCCGGTAGGTGAGCTGGAAGCCGCCGACGTCGGTGCCGTTGGAGCAGCCGACCAACGCGACCAGGCTCAGGGGGACCAGCCACTTGCACAGGCGCAGCGTATGGCGATGCATGTTGACGACCTCCAATCAGGAAGGTGATGCCGGGTCAGTTGAATTAGGACCGGGATTGATACTATCATCTTATCACCTTGGTTACCATCCGGGGGTCCGGGGGCGTATTTTGGCCCATCCGGTGCCCATGAAACCACCCTCCCCGCCCCCGCCGCTCGAGGCCGTCCTCGGCTCAGCCGACATGGTCGCTGCCGGCCGCCTCTCCGGCGAGGGACCGGCCGGCCGTCTGCCGCTCACGCCGGCGATGCTGCGGGATGAGCCCAGCGGGAATCTCTTCGGCCTCACGCAGAACGTCGGGATGGGCTGGGACCCGGACACGTTGCTGGGGCCGCAGTATGTGATCATCTCGACGATGGGCGGCCTGCGGCGCGAAGACGGCACGCCCATCGCCCTCGGTTATCACACCGGCCACTGGGAGATCGGGCTGCTGGTGCGCGAGGCGGCGGAAACCCTCCGCGCGCAGGGCGCGATACCGTTTGCCGGGTTCTGTAGCGATCCGTGCGACGGGCGCACCCAGGGCACCACCGGGATGTTCGACAGTCTTCCCTACCGCAACGACGCCGCGATCGTCATGCGCCGGCTGATTCGTTCGCTTCCCACGGCGTCCGGTGTCATGGCTGTCGCCAGCTGCGACAAGGGTCTCCCGGCGACCATGCTGGCGCTCGCCGGATCGCGGGCGCTGCCCGGGGTGATCGTGCCCGGCGGCGTCACCCTCCCGGCGGTGGGTGCAGAGGACGCGGGGCAGATCCAGAGCCTCGGCGCGCGCTTCGCGCAGGACCTGGTCTCCCTCGACTACGCGGCGACCATGGGCTGCCGCGCCTGCGGCTCGGCGGGCGGAGGATGCCAGTTCCTGGGTACCGCCGCCACCTCGCAAGTTGTCGCGGAAGCCTTCGGCCTCACGGTGCCGCATGCCGCGCTGGCGCCTTCCGGTGAGCCGGTGTGGCTCGAGATCGGTCGTCGGTCGGCGCTGGCCCTGCTGCGCCTCGACGCGGCGGGCATCCGGGTCGGCGACATTCTCACCCAGGACGCGCTCGAGAACGCGATGCTCGTCCACGCGGCCTTCGGCGGATCCACGAACCTGCTGTTGCACATCACCGCGATCGCGCACGAGGCGGGGCTGCGCCCGCCGTCGGTCGCGGACTGGAGCCGCGTGAATCGCGCCACGCCGCGACTGGTGGACGCGCTACCCAACGGACCGCGCGGCCATCCGACCGTCCAGGTATTCATGGCGGGGGGCGTGCCGGAGGTGATGCTGCACCTGCGCAGGATGGGTCTGCTGCATGGGGGCGTCATGACGGCGACCGGCGCCACGCTCGACGAGACCCTGAACTGGTGGGAGACCAGCGATCGGCGGCGCGCGGCGCGCACCCGCCTGGCCGCGGGAGCCGCGGTCTCACCCGATGACGTCATCATGGGCCCCGACGCCGCGCGCGCCGCGGGACTCACCAGCACGGTGGTCTTCCCGGTCGGAAACCTGGCGCCCGAGGGCGCGGTGATCAAAGCGACCGCGATCGACGCCTCGGTCGTGGGGGACGATCAGGTCTACCGGCACCGCGGCCCGGCGCGCGTTTTCGTGGACGAGCGGGAGGCGATCCGCGCCGTGAAGGGCCGCGGCGACCGGCCGATCCAGCCCGGCGACGTCATCGTGCTCATCGGCAACGGCCCCGCGGGCACCGGCATGCAGGAGACGGCGCAGATCACGACGGCGCTCAAGTACCTGCCCTGGGGCAAACAGGTCGCGCTCATCACCGACGGACGGTTCTCGGGTCTCTCCACGGGCGCGTGCATCGGCCACGTCGGTCCCGAGGCGTTGCACGGCGGCCCGATCGGCCGGGTGCGGGAAGGCGACCTGATCGAGATCGTGATCGATCGCGACGCGCTCACCGGTTCGGTCGACCTGGTGGGCGCGGGCGGAGAATCGCTGAACCCCGAGGCTTGCGCCGCCCTGCTCGAAGAGCGCGGACCTCACCCGGACCTGGCGCCCGACGCCGCGCTGCCCGCCGACACGCGGCTGTGGGGAGCGTTGCAGCGCGTGAGCGGTGGAACGTGGGGCGGCTGCGTCTACGATGTGGAACGCATCATCGCGGCGCTGGAGGCCGGCAGCGCGGCGCTGGGCGTCTCGCGCCGGAGCCCGGCGTGACCTGGTCGCGACGCGCGCTGCTCTTGCCGGCCGCGCTGGTGCTCCAGGCGGGCCAGGTCGAGTCGGGGGCGCGCCACTGGAGCGCGCTGGTCGTGCAGCAGCGCGAGGGTCGCGAGGTCAGGCCGGTGCTGGACGGCGAGACGACGGACCTGGCGACCGTCTCGGTCAACGCCGTCACGCTGCCACCCGGGGCCCCGCTGCATCGCGAGCGCTCGCACGCCGACATCGAGGAGCTGGTGATCGTGACCGAGGGCTCGGTGCATGTGGATGTGAAGGGCGGGCGCCATCTCCTCGGCCCGGGCAGCGTCGCGGTCGTCCTGCCGGGCGATGCCCATCGCGTGGAGAATGCTGGCACCGAGCCGGCCACCTGTTTGGTGTTCACCTACCGGTCGAAGGCGCCGCCGAATCCGCAGCGGGGGCGCGCCGCCGGGGGCTCCTTCGTGGTCGACTGGAACACGGTCGCCGTCCAACCGACCGACGTGGGCGCGCGCCGCCAGATCTTCGACCGGGCGACGACGATGTTCGAGCGCTTCGAGATGCACGTCTCCACGCTGAACGAGGGCCTCACCAATCATCCGGCCCACACGCACCGCGCCGAGGAATTCGTGCTGATGCTGCGGGGTGAGGTGCGGATGCTCATCGGTGAAACGCGCCAGGATGCCGGGCCGCGCGACCTCATCTTCCTCGTTTCCCAGATCCCCCATTCCCTCGATAACACCGGCCGCGGCGCCGCCGAGTACTTTGCCTTCCAGGGACAGTGACGTGAAGCTCCACCAGACGGCGCGGGGAGCGGTGCTGGAAGAGGGCGGGGCATTCTACCCGCTGGCCGACGCCTGGGACGCCCTCGTCAATCACGACGATCTCGACGGCCATCTGCGGGCGGTGGCGGCGCGGGGGCGCGGGGCGGCGCGGATCGACGAGGAGATCCTCGCGCCGATCGGCGCCCAGGAAGTGTGGGCCGCCGGCGTGACCTACCGGCGCAGTCGCGAGGCCCGCGCCCTTGAGTCGAAGGCCACGGGCGCCGCCTCGTTCTACGACCGGGTGTACGAGGCCGAGCGGCCGGAGCTGTTCTTCAAGGCCGCGCCGTGGCGGGTGCGCGGTCCCGGCGAGGCGGTGCGCATCAGGCGCGATGCGCGCTGGAGCGTGCCGGAGCCCGAGCTCGCGCTCTGCATCAGTGCCCGCGGCCGGATCGTCGGGTATACGATCGGCAACGACATGAGCTCGCGCGACATCGAGGGGCAGAACCCCCTGTACCTGCCGCAGGCCAAGATCTACGACGGCTCGTGCGCCCTGGGTCCCGCTCTCCTGGTGAGCGGTCCGCTCCCGCCGGACACCGCCATCGAAATGCGTATCACGCGCGGCGCCGGCGCCATCTTCGAGGGCGCCACCACGCTCGAGCAATTGCGGCGCACCGCCGTGGAGCTGGTCGAGTACCTCTATCGCGAGACGAGTTTCCCGCACGGCTGCATCCTCCTCACCGGCACGGGGGTCGTCCCGCCCGACGACTTCACCCTTCAGCCGGGTGACGGTGTGGAGATCCATATCCCGCCGATCGGCCGGCTCACCAACCCGGTGGAGTGATGGCCGGTGTCTGGGAAGAGCGCTGGCATCCGCTCCGCCGCGAGTGGGTGGTGATTTCGTCGCACCGCAACGACCGGCCGTGGAGCGGCGAGACGGTGCCGGCCCCCGGTGCCGGGCTTCCGTCGTACGCACCGGACTGCTACCTGTGCCCCGGCAATTCGCGTGTATCCGGCCGGCGCAACGAGGCGTACACCGGTGTGCATGTCTTCGACAACGACCATCCGTGCGTCGGCCCGGCGGCCCCACTGGAGCTGCCTTCGCCCCCCGGCATCTACCGCAACCGCGCCGCCACCGGGCTTTCCCGCGTCGTCTGCTTCACGCCCCGGCACGACATCACGCTCGCCCGGCTCCCGGAGGCGCACATCGTCGAGCTCCTGGAGGTGCTAGGGGCGCAGTATCGCGATCTGGCGGCCCGGGAGGAGGTGCGGCACGTCCTGATTTTCGAGAACAAGGGCGAGGTTACGGGCGTCAGCAACCCGCATCCGCACTGCCAGATCTACGCGACCAACTTCGTCTTCCGGACTATCGAGGTGGAGGCCGAGGCACAGGCCGC
Source organism: Gemmatimonadota bacterium (assembly GCA_041476105.1). Lineage (GTDB taxonomy): Bacteria > Gemmatimonadota > Gemmatimonadetes > Gemmatimonadales > JACORV01 > DASXPG01. Next base: position 18,369 of record JBGOSS010000039.1, on the reverse strand, counting down.
ACACCTCGCGGAGCATGGGCGCGTCCTTTTCCAGGACGTGCTCGCCGCCGAGGCCGCGGATGGCCGGCGGATGCTGGTGCGGCGCGCGGGCGCGGTGTCGTTCGTCCCCTGGTTCGCGCGGTACCCCTACGAGACGTACGTCGCGCCCCTCGCCACACACGGCTCGCTGGCCGAACTCTCGCGAGCCGAGCTGGAGGACTTCGCCGGTGTGTTGCGCGAGACCCTGGTCCGCTTCGACAATCTCTGGCGCATGCCGTTCCCCTACGTCATGGTGCTGCACCAGGAGCCGACCGACGGCCAGGCCCACCCCGGCTTTCATTTTCACATCCAGATCCATCCCCCGCTGCGCAAGCCCGGGCTGCTCAAGTACCTCGCCGGACCGGAGATCGGCGGCGGCAATTTCCTGAACGACACCTCGCCCGAAGAAAAGGCTGCCGAGCTCCAGGCGGTCCCGGGGGTCCACTACGCCGATGACGCTGCCCAGCGCTGATCCGGGCGCGCTCCTGGAGCCGATCGTCGCGCTCCACAACCGGATCCGCGATGCGGTGATGGACGCCTGCGCGGCGCAACCCGCCGGGCGGCTGGCGGCGGTGGACGCGGAGGAGGCCGGCGACACCATCTACGGCGTCGATCGCGTCGGTGAAGCGACGCTGGTCGAGGGGCTGCGGGACGTCGCGCGCCGGGAGCCCCTGGTCCTCGTGGCGGAGGGTCTGCCGCTAGGCGTCACGGTGCTGCCCGAGGGCGCGCGCGAGGACGACTGTCGCTGGCGCGTGTTGGTGGACCCGATCGACGGCACGCGCGGACTCATGTACCAGAAGCGCAGCGCCTGGGTCCTGACCGGCGTGGCGCCGAACCGCGGGCCGAACACGCGCCTCAAGGATATCGTGCTCGCCGTCCAGACCGAGATCCCGCTCCTGAAGGAGCACCTCTGCGACCAGCTCCACGCGATCCGCGGCCAGGGCGTGCGGGCGCGCCGGCTGAACCGCCTCTCGGGGGCGAGCGAGGCCCTGACGCTCCGACCCTCACCCGCCGAGACGATCGCGCACGGCTTCGCCACCGTCGTCCGCTTCTTTCCCGGTGCGCGCGACGTGCTGGCGGCGGTGGACGACGAGCTGGTGCGCGCGCTGCTCGGAACGCCGCAAGCGGGGAAGGCGGCGTGCTTCGAGGATCAGTACGCCTCGACCGGCGGGCAGCTCTACGAGCTCATGGCGGGCCACGACCGCTTCATCGCCGACCTGCGCCCGCTGGTCCACGGCGTGCTGGAGGCGCGCGGGCTGCCGCGCGGCCTCTGCTGCCATCCCTATGATCTCTGCACTGCGCTGATCGCCGAGGAGCTCGGCGTGGCGATCACCGGCGCCGACGGCGGGCCGCTCGACGCCCCCTTCGACGTCACCTCGGACGTGGCCTGGGTCGGCTACGCGAACCCGCGGCTCCGCGCGCTCGTCGAGCCGGCGCTTCGCGACGTATTGCGACGGCACGGACTGCCGGCCCCCGCTTCGCCCGCCTGACGCAATGCGATTGCGTCGCCTCCCCGACGTCCGCGAGTCCGGCGACCGGCGGTGGTTCGAGCCCGCGCTCGCCCGCCTGCGATCGCTGCGCGACGACCCCGACGCTCGGATTCGCAGCTTCCTTTCCACGGATGCGCCGCTCTACGTCGCCCGCGCCCCCGGCCGGCTGGACGTCATGGGCGGCATCGCCGACTACAGCGGGGCGCTGGTGCTGGAGCTGCCGCTGGCCAACACAACCTCGGCGGTGGTGCAGCGGCAGCCGGTCCCGCGCTGCGATCTCGCCACTCGGCGCGGGGATGCGTGGCACTTCTTCTCCGTGGACCTGGTGCCGCTCCTGGCCGGCGAGCTACGCGAGCCCGAGGGGCTGGCGGCGTGGATCGCGGAACGTTCCGCGGACCACTGGCCTGCGTACCTGATCGGCGTCGTCCAGCACTGCCTGCGGCGTGCCGTGCCGCTGGTGGCGCGGACCACGCCGGGGTTTCGCGTGCTCGTCGACTCGGCGGTGCCGGAGGGACGCGGCGTGGCTTCGTCGGCGGCACTCGAGGTCGCCGCGATGGCGGCCGTCGCCGCGAGCTGCGGGACCGCGATGGCTGCCGAGGAGATGGCCAGGGCTTGCCAGTGGGTGGAGAACCACGTCGTCGGCGCTCCCTGCGGCCTCATGGACCAGATGACGAGCGCGTGCGGGAGGAGCGGGAAGCTGTTGCGCCTGCGCTGCCAGCCGGGGACGATCGAGGGCCATGTGGACGTGCCTGCCGGGTACGCCTTCTACGGTATCGACTCCGGCGTGAGTCACGCGGTCACCGGAGCCGACTACGGGACGGTGCGGACCGCCGCCTTCATGGGCTATCGCATCATGGCGGACCTCGCCGGCCTCGCCGCCGCGCGCGAGGGAGTGCGGATGAACGTGACGGACTCACGGTGGCGCGGCTATCTCGCGAACGTGACGCCGGCCGAGTACGCGGCGAGCTTCGAGCGGCACCTGCCCGGGGAGATGTCGGGCGCGGAGTTTGTGACGCGTTACGGCGGCATCACCGACCCGGTGACGCGGGTGAACCCGGAGCGTCGCTATCCGGTGCGCAACGCGACGGCGCATCCCGTCCGTGAGCAGGCGCGCATCGAGCGGTTCGCCGAGTTGCTCGGGACGCCGGGCGTTGATGCGGCGCGCGAGATGGGTCGGATGATGGCGGAATCGCATCTGAGCTACGGCGCGTGCGGCTTGGGCAGCGAGGGCACCGACCGGCTGGTGGAGCTGGTCGCCGAGGCGGGCGAAGACCGCGGGCTGTTCGGCGCCAAAATCACCGGCGGCGGGAGTGGCGGCACCGTGGCAGTCTTCGGCCGCGACACGGCGGAAGATGCGGTGAGCGGCATCGCGGACCGCTATGGCGCCGAAACGGGCCGGCCCGCCCGCGTGTTCAGCGGGTCGGGTCCGGGTGCTGACGAAACGGGCGTGCTGCTGCTCGAGCCGGCGGATGCCTGGTAGGCTCGCCGGGTCAGAAGACCGCGAGCGGGTTCATCGGCGAGCCGGTGCCGCCGTGCAGGCGCAGCGGCGCGGCGACAAACAAGAAGGTCCAGCGGCGGAGCGATTCGGTTTCGCGCGTCACGGCTTCCAGGTCGAGGTTGTCGAAGAGCGGCATCCCCATGCCGACGAGCGCGAGCTGGTGCAGGGGATTGAACAACCCCTCCACCGGGGACGGCATCACGTCGTTGACGACGTCGCTGCCGATGGCGGCGACGCCGCGCTGGTGCAGCCAGAGCGCGACGCCGGGGTGGAACCCGGCGCCGGCGCCGAGGGTCCGCCACGTGCCGACCGCCCGCTCGCGCGCCCAGCGTCCGGTGCGCAGCAGGATGACGTCGCCGGCGCCGACGCGGATGTGATGCTGCCGCTCCCAGGTCTCGAGGTCGGCCGCGGTGATGGCGGTCCCCGGCTCGAGGTAGTCCACGCCCTTCAGGCGGGCCGCGTCGACCAGCACGCCGCGGGTGACGATGCCGCCGTTCGCGTTCTCCACGCCGAGGTGCGGTGCTCCGTGGGGCTGGACGTTGGAGCCGGGCCGGCCACCGTACTGGATACCGCGATACGCGGTGTGGGGCAGCCAGTCGAAGTGGCTATTGGTCCAGCCGTGGTAGGCGAGGGTGAAGCGCTCGCCGTTCCAGGTCACGTCGCCGCCGTCGGGCGACGACCCGATCACCAGCTGCATCGGCGTGGGGTCGTTGAGGCTCGAATCGCTCACGATGTCGCGAGCCAGCGAGACGGTGACGCCGGCGCGGACCAGCGCCGCGGCGGCCCGGCGCACGGCGGGCGTGATGAGGTTGAGCGTCCCCAGTGAATCGTCGGCGCCCCAGCGGCCCCAGTTCTTCACCTGCTCGAACCAGGCGTCGAACTCGCCGCGGGACACGGGCTGGAGGGCATCAGGGTGTGCCTGCCCGACGGCGGCGGCGGGCAGGGCGAGGGCGAGGGCGAGCATGGTGATTGAGGGGTGCTTAACGAACATGGTAACCTCGCCAGAGCCAGCGCAGCGCCGCAGGGTAGTCGGCAAGCGCCTGGAGTGGTGGATAGTGCCCGCCCGTGCCGGAGCGGAACCGGTAGGCGTAAGCGCGCTCCTGGAGCGCGGCGGCCATGGCGGTATTGGCGTCGAGCCAGCTGCCGAACTGGTTGTCGAGATCGTTGGTGCCGCTCAGCAGGTAGACTCGCAGCGGCTTGCGCGCAGCGGCGCGGATCAACGCCGGGTAGGTGTCGCCACCCCGGATGTTGACGAAGCTCCCGTTCTGGGTGAGCACGCGGCGGAAGCGGTCGGGTCGCTGCCAGGCCACCGTAAACGCGGCGATGCCCCCCGAGCTCTGGCCGGCGATGGCCCAGCCGCCGGGGTCGTGCGTGATGGTGTAAGCGCGCAACACCACGTCGGGGACGATCTCTTCGAGCAGGAAGCGCGCGTAGGTGTCGCCCAGGGTGTCGTACTCGCGGCTGCGGAACTCGCGGTGATCGGCGGAGCGGTAGACGCCCTCCGGTGTGCCGGGATCGATGAACAGTCCGATGGTGACCGGCATCTCGCCGGCATGGATGAGATTGTCGAACACCTGGGCCGTCTTCAGGACGTTGAGGTAGGTGCCGTTGCCGTCCTGGAACACCATCAGGGCGGCGGCGTGACCCGGCTGGTACTGGGCCGGGACGTAGAGCCGATACCGGAACTTCAGGCCGGGATAGACGCGGCTCTCGTAGAAGGCCTCGTCGGAAACTTGGCCGGCGGGCGCGCCGGCCAGCGATCCACTCGCTTCGGCGGGCGTGTCGTAGGGCGCGGGCTGGGGCTCGGTGCCCACACCCTCGCCGCCGCTGAGCATGCCGGGGTGCGTCCGGCCGACGCACCCGGCCATCGCGGCCGCCAGCAGAATCACTCCAGGCCGGTTCATGGTGGACTAACGTGCGCGGCGCAGTGTGCCGGCGCAACGGATGGGTGGTGAATCGCGTGCGCGTCCTCTACATCGGCGGGACGGGCGAGATCAGCTTCGACTGCATCAAGGAGTCGGTGCGGCTCGGCCACGACGTGACGGTGTTCAATCGCGGTCACCACAACGCCGGACTGCCGCGCGAATGCCATTTCCTGATGGGTGACGTGGAGGACGATGCCTCGTACCGCCGGCTGGCCGATGAGCGTTTCGACGTCGTCTGCCAGTTCCGGCTCTTCACGCCGGAGGCGATGCGGCGCGACATCGCCCTCTTCGCCGGCCAGTGCGGCCAGTACCTCTTCATCAGCTCGGCGTCGGCCTACCGGAAGCCGGTGCGCGGGCTGCCGATCACCGAGGCCATGCCGCTGGAGAATCCCCATTGGGCCTACTCGCGCGCCAAGGCGGAGATGGAGGGCTTGCTGCGCGCGCAGGAGCGGCTGCCGTACACCATCGTCCGGCCGAGCCATACTTACCGCGCCAGGATGCCGACCCCGATCGGCGGCAACGTGGAGGTCTCGCGCCTGCTGAGGGGCAAGCCCGTCGTGCTGCACGGCGACGGCGAATCGCTCTGGACCGTGACGCATGCCGAGGATTTCGCCCGCCCCTTCGTCCGCCTGCTCGGCGAGAAGCGCGCGCTGGGCGAGGCCTTCCACATCACCGGCGACCGCTCGTGGTCCTGGAACGAGATCTTCGAGGCGATCGCGGCCGCGCTCGGCGTACGCGGAGCGGAGATCGTCCACGTGGCCAGCGACACGCTGGTGCGCTACCACCCCGAGTGGGAAGGGCCGCTGCTGGGGGACAAGAGCGCGTCGGTGGCGTTCGACAACAGCAAGGTCAAGGCGGTCGTCGGCGCCTTCGACTGCCCCATCGACATCTGGCAGGGCATGCGGCTGGTGATGGAGAGATACCGGCCCTCCGCCGACGAGTTCGACCCCGCGATCGACGCCCTGCTCGATCGCATCGTGCGCGAGCAGCGCGCGCTCGGGACCTGAGGAAGCAAACCGCGAGCGAGGTCTGATGCTCCTTGACTTTTGAAAGTCAAGTGCATACTTGATATTGTCACGTTCTCTGGAGATGGCGGTGCGAAGCCGAGAGCCCTGCTCACGGCAGCTTCGATTTTGGCGGCGGTGCAGTTCGCCGCACCTACCACGCTGCTACCTCGCCATCGCCTGCTGCCTCGGTCTCAGTCTGGTCGCGCCGCGACAGACTTCACTCACGTCGACCGTTCAGGCCTGATTACTGTTTCGGCGCCTGCACGATTCCGCCCCCGGTGTCGGCGGGGTCGAAGCCCGGCTTGAGCGTGTCTTGGGTCGCCGACCCTACCAGCCTGTCCGACAGCATCTGCGGCGTGAGCTGGTTCGTCTTCTTCAGCTTCTCGGCCCACAGCGCGGCGACGCCCGCGACGTGCGGTGTCGCCATGCTGGTGCCGCTCATGGCAACGGTGCCGTTCGGGTTGCCGGCTTTCGCCGAGACGATGTTGACACCCGGCCCCGCGACGCGGGCGCCGGTGTTCGAGAACGGCGCGACAGTCAGTCCACCCGCGCCTTCGGCCAGAGCGGCGACCGACACGATCCCCGCAGCCACGGCGGGCGGGCTGACGCCGATCTCGAAGTCGGGGTTCTGGTCGCGCCGGCTCTCGTTTCCCGCGGCGGCGGCGATCACGCAGGCCTGCACGAGTGCGCCCTGCGCCTTCACGAGTCCGGCGAGCTGCTCGAAGAGAAGGATGTTCGTGCGATAGCCCTCGAGAGCCATCGAGGTCGCCATTTCCGCGGGCATCCCCTTGGCCTGAAGCGCGGCGACGAACCCGGGAAAGTCGATCCCGAGCGACATCGAGATCACGTTCGCGCCCTCCTCGAAGGCCCACTGGATGGCCCTGACGATCACATCGCTCCCGCCACCACCGGCTCCCAGGACCTTGCCGATCAACGCCTTCTTCACGCCGGGCGCCACGCCGATCCGCGTGCCGCCGACGGCGCGACCGAAGATCGTGCCCGCGCAGTGCGTGCCATGCCCATGTTCGTCGTCGTCGCTGGACGACGTGAAGTTCTTCCGAACCAGCTCCACGCCGGCGAATGCCGCGTGTCCCTTGTCGATCCCCGTGTCGAGCACAGCGACCACGATTCCGTCACCAACAAACGGCGATGTGTCGGCGCCCACGGCCTTCACACCCCACGTGATACCCGCCGTGAGAGGATCCGCCGGGAGTCCGGCCATCGCAACCGGCGCGATCAGTTTCATGGGGACGATGGGTGCCACGCCCCTGACGCCCGCCTCGCGCTGGACGTCGCGAACCTCGGCCGGCGAAAGGTCGGCGTTCTCGACTGTGAGCGCCCGCGCGGCCGGCTCGGGGGCTGCCATGGCCGCGGTGTCGCTCTCGAGGAACACGAGCGGTGCGGCATGCGGCTTCGGCTTGACAGGCATTCGAAGAATGACGTGTTGCATGGCGGGCCTCTTCCGCGGATAAGTGGTTAGGCTGAACGTACGGTGGGGCCGGTGGACGGGTAACCTGGGGTTGGCCCTAGGGTTCGTGCTGACGGCGGTGGCGGCGGGCCGGGGGTCGGCGCCACCAAGGCGTCGGCTACCCTGACATCCCCGCCCCGCGGTCTTCGGCGGCCGCCGCGGCCCGCACGCGCGAACAGCACAGCGACCCATCACCCGGATTTCAGCCTCGTTTCACAATGGCGGGGGAATACTCCGACGGGCCATCGGAGAGCGTTCGTGGCGCAGGGGGTGGCCCGCCCTGTTGGTCGTCGTTCCCTCGCTCCGGCTGAAGCGGAGGCAGGGAGAGGTTCGCATGCCGCTGGCGCTGTCGCAACGAGCGATCGCCCAAGCACCGGATGCGGCGGCCCGGTGGAGCCCACCACCCCGCCGGCCTCGGACGACGTTCGTGCGCTTCGCGATGCTCGGCCCGCGAGTCAGCGTCGGTTGGCGACCCGAGGGTCGTCGCAGCGAGCTGATTCCCGCCACGATCATCACCGCCGTCCACCTGGCCGCCGTGCTTTCGCTGCGGCTCGCCATGCCCACTATCACGGCGGACGACTCCTCCAGTACGCCGGTCACGTATCTCGACGTTCCGCCGCCAGCCGCGGCGGAATCGCCTCGCGCCCTGGTGCAGCGCGCGCGGCCGCTCGTCGTGGGACAGAGCGTTAAGATCCCCGCCGTCGAAGCAGCGGTGGTCCACCCCGACAAGGCCGCCGGATTCCAGGAGCTGCTCGCGCCGAGGGAAGTGCCACAGGTGCCGCCCCCCGGCCAGTTCGGCGCGGCGGTCCAGGAGCGCGACTTCAGCGGCCGGGGCATTGCCGGCGGCGTCGCCGGCGGCAAGCCGCCGGTCGCGCTCCCCGACTCGATCGCGGCGCAGCTGACGCAGCAGGGCGTCGCGGCCGACTTCCTGGCCGCCACGCAGCGCCCGCGCAGCTTTGTCGACGAGGACGAGGTCCTGGTCCGGCCCGAGATGACCAATCGCGAGGTCATCCAGCAGGTGCTGAACGACCGCTATCCCGAAGTCATGCGCCGGGCCGGAATCGAAGGCAGCGCGCTCGTCGAATTCGTCGTGGATACCTCCGGCGCGGTCCGCTCCGGATCGGCCCGGGTGCTGCGGTCGACGAACCAGATGTTCGCGGATGCCGCGCTGGGCGTGTTGATGCAGGCGCGGTTCACGCCGGGCCGCACCGAACGCGGCAATCGGCACACCATCGTGGCCGTCCGGGCGCGGCTGCCGCTGAGTTGGACACTGCGATACTGAGGAACGAGGGAGGACCCGTGTCGATACTCGATCTGGTCGCCAAGATGGGGCTGCTGCCCTGGCTGGTCATTCTCGCACTCGCTGCCATGAACACGATCACCCTGACGGTGGGCTTTCTGAAGTGGCGCAAGCTCCGTGCCCTGCGCCGCAGCACGCGCGCGGTTGCGCCGGGCTTCTGGGAGGCTCTGGCTGAGGACCTGCCCGATGAGGCCGTATCACGCGCGCGCTTGCACCCCGACTCGCCGGTGACCCGCGTGCTGGCCGAGGCCCTCGAGCGCGCCGCGCCGCTGCTGGCCGATCCCGACCTGGCCGATCGCGCCGTCGAGTCCGCCGAGCGGACGGTGAACCGGCAGCAGGTGCTGATCGCCACCGAGTTGAAGCGGCACCTGCCGGTCCTGGCCACCATCGGCGCCACGGCGCCGTTCGTCGGGCTGCTCGGCACCGTCATCGGCATCACCAACTCCTTCGTCGGCATCGCCTCCACCGGCGGCGGCGGCATCGAGGCGGTGGCTGGGGGTGTCGGCGAGGCGCTGATCACCACGGCCGCGGGGCTGCTGGTCGCCATCCCCGCGCTGTGGTTCTACAACTACTTCATCACGCGCCTCGAGGAGTTGTTCTCGGAGCTGGCCTTCGCGGCCGACGAGCTGATCGACTGGCTGGCGCTGCGCCGCGCCGGCGTAGGCCTGCGGTACGACACGCCCGGCGCCACGCCGCGCGGAGCCTGAGATGGCCTTCACGGTCCGGCGAGACGGCGGCGGGCCGGCGGGATCGCGCATTCCCGCGATCAAAGCCCTGGGCGAGGAAGGCGTGCTGGCCGAGCTCAACATCACGCCGATGATCGACGTGATGCTGGCGCTGCTCATCATCTTCATGGTGGTGACGCCGGTGCTCTCGGAGTACGCCGCGGATCCCCCGGTCGCGACGCACGTCCGCCCGGAGACGCTCGAGGACGCCATCACCCTGGGCATCGACGCCCACGGCACCTATTACCTGGGCGCCGACAGCGTTCCCGCCTCCCAGCTGGCGGAGCGCCTGCGGGTGCTGTATGCGGCGCGACCGGGCGACCACCTGCTGTATGTGCGCGCCGACCGCTCGCTGCCGTATCGCGTGGTGCTCGATGCGATCGCCGCGGCCCGGGCCGCCGGCGTGCGCACCGTCGGCGCCATCAGCCAGCCGAGGTCGGGCGCAGCCGATTCGACACGGGTGAGAGGAGAATCGGCCCGATGAAGAAGGCGCGCCGCCGCAGCCCGGTCCTCGCGCGTTCCGCGGCCGTGGCCGACATCAACATCACGCCGATGGTGGACGTGCTGCTCTGCCTGCTGATCTTCGTGATGGTGATCCAGCCCGGACTGCTGAAGGGGCTGGACGTGCAGGTGCCGGTCCCGGAGGTCGCGGGTGCCGGCGCCTCGATGGCCCGCGACCAGATCGTGCTGCACGTGTACCCCGGGCCGGCGTACGCGCTCAATGGAACCGACCTGCCCGCCGGCCAGCTGGAAGTGCGGCTGCGCGAGCTGTTCAGGAACCGCGCGCGGAAGGTGCTGTTCGTTGACGGCGCCGAGGATGCTGTGTACGCCGACGTCATCGGGGCGGTGGACATGGCGCGCGGGGCTGGCGTGCGGGTGGTCGGCCTGGTGCCTCGGGAGGTCGCTACGCGGAGCAAGCCGCCGGCCCCGTGATCGGCGGCGTGCCTCAACGGACCAGGCAGTCCCGGATCGCCTGATGCGCCGGGCGCACGTGGTCCGACCCTCGGCAGCCTCCTGATGGCGCCGTGCACCTCATCCAACCGTTGCCCAGTCCGGCGGGGAGCACGGTTTGCCCTAGGATGCAGGGCGTCGGCAGCTTGTGAGGTGCACTTCAGTAGCGGCCGGCGTGCCGTGATGGCCGTAGGTGTAGCGCGTACGGCCCAGGCCAGGCTGCCATTCGATGACGGAATGATCGGGGAGACTCCGGTAGGTGAGCTCGAACCGGTGCGCTACGCTGTGCCCGCAGCTGGCGGGAAGCGGTCGCAGAGCCCCAGGCCGGATGGCGGCGACTGACCACCCGTAGAGTGGGTCGTTCCGGGGCGGATTCTGACCGAACAACTGGCCGTCATGGAGCGGCAAATCGAGCAATACCTCAGCCTTCAGGAGCAGAGAGTCGCTCCAGTGGGCATACGCGCTCTGGGCAGCAGAGTCACTTGCGGGCTCGAGGCCGAACAACTGCGGCCCGCGGCAGGCGAGCAGCGAGAGCCTGGGACGGGTGCTCGGTTCGTACCATGCCAGCTGATTGACGAAGCCGCGCACCAGGGCGATGCGCGTGCTGCCTGCGTCTCGGGCACCAACTATCGTCATGGTCCACGAGACGGCGGCTGAATCCGCCTGAGTCCCGCCGCCACTGCTCCAGAGGGCGGAGCCCGCATAGCTCCAGGCCCAGCCGGGCCGAAGCGGCAGGGCGGCCAGGCAGGAGTCCGGGCCCGGGGTGACGGCGACGAGTGATAGGAGCAGGACAAGTTCCATCATCCACGCACCCGCGGGCCACCTGGTCCACCAGCTTCAACCCCGGGCGGCGCCACACCGCGAGCGCGGCACCGTGTCATCGCACCACGATCACGTCCCACACGCCGGCTGACCGGAGGTCAGCGTCACGCCGATCAGGAGCTGGACCGGCGGCGTCGTGCCGAAGTAGACCGCGCACACACGAGTCGTCTGGGTGTGCGTGGCGGTGGCGCCGAAGGACGTCGCCGTGGCGTAGATGAGCGTGACGGTGACACCGGCGCTGGGCCACTGCGCCAGTGCCGCGAGCATCGCGGCCGTGCTGGTGGTGTAGCTCCCGTTCGCGGTCTTGTACGCCTGCTCCGCGCCGACCAGGCGTGACAAGTCGGCCCGCATGTCGGCGGTGAATACGGCGTCCGGTTCAGTGGGGGCGCTCTTGCAGCTGAGCGGGACCAGCAGGAGCATTGCCAGCACTGCAACGGCCTTCCGAGACGGCATGGTGAGCCTCGAGTGAATGACATCACCAACTGCGACCTCTTGACTCACTGCGGCTTGATGCTGTCAGGCAGCATGCTCACCGGGCGACGGCGAGAGGGAGGCGTAGGGAATCTCCGGCTCGAATGGCCGATAGACGGCTTCGAAGGTCGCGTGCGCCGGCGTTCTCCGCACCATCAGCGCCAGCGACACCGCCCGCAGCGCGGCCGCCGTACCCGGGTGAACCGCCTGCTGGCGCTGCGCCAGGCCTTGGATCCTCAGAAACGCGTCCATGCCGGCCACGCGTCCGACCGTCGAGCCCTGGTCGCCACGCGGTCGCGCACGCTCGAAGTAATCCGGGCCGAGCGGCGCAAGGCGCGCAGAGACTTCGAGCATCATGCCCCAGATGTTACCCATTACCGCCATCGTCGACTGGACCAGCGGCTGAGCGTATGGGTCCGGATCGGGCGTCACTGATCGGGCAATGAGCTCGACCCGACCGAGGAACGCGGTGACCGTTGACGGGTCGAGGAGCACACAGCGCTCGCCGATGCGGTTCCATGCCTCGGGCGGGAGCGCGGCGGCCTTGTCGGCAAACACCATGAGCACAGGGGGGTCGGCGTGTTGGTCAGGCGATTTCATGGGAGGCAACCTCCGCGCTCGAACCCCGTCAGCTTCATGCGGTGTCAGGCACCGGCGCCGCGACGTGACAGCCTGCCTGACATGAGCGCGGCTATCGGGACAACGATCGCCATGAGCAGCCATGACGCCAGGGGAACGACGAGGAACACGAATGCGGGCCTCGTCCCCGGCGGCCTCGGGACAATATCCCCGTAGACGGCCAGGGAGCCCAGCGTGAGAACCAGCGTCACGCTGTACAGCGCCGCTCGGGTAACAACCGACCAACGCTTCGAAACCCTGTCGGCCAGTACGACGGCCGCGAACGGAGAGAACACCCAGATGACGAAAAGAAACAGCAGGAGGCGGGGCGTGCCTCGACCTGCACGGAGCATCAAACCGAGCGAGCCCACGGCCCCAGCCACCACCGCGATCATCGCTACGGCGCGCAGGCGGCCAAGGAACCCCGCATCGGGGCTCTCACCGGGACCACTCATGCTCATCGATCCCCTGCTGCCTGCCGGAGAAGCGTCAGACCGCGAGAAGGGCCCACCCGCGCCTCAACTCTCCAGCTTCTTCTTCGCCATGACGTAGAGGAAGGCCGCCAGCACCCCGAACATCAGCAACGCGAAGAGGTCGCTGCCCTGGAGGCCGGCCCAGTACCTGGCGCCGATGTCGCCCCACTCGGTCCCGATCACGGCGTGGGCCGCCCGGGCCGCCTCGGCCATCAGGGCACGCCTGGTATCCATCGGCACCACGATCAACAGCCCCGCCAGTGCCGCGCCGGCGATGTAGCCCGACGCCGTCAGCGAGCCCGAAGAGACCTCGCTCTCGCCGTGCGCCCCGGCCGCGCCGCCCTCCTTGGCCATCTTCCGCTCGACCAGCCAGCGCACCACGCCGCCGACGAAGATCGGCGCCGTCGTGGAAATCGGCAGGTAGGACCCCACCGCGAACGCCAACGGCCGGATGCCCAGCAGCTCGAGCACCACGACCACGAACACCCCGAAGAGCACCAGGCCCCACTGGAGGTTCCGGTTCAGGATCCCGTTGATGACGGTGGTCATCAGCGTTGCCTGTGGCGCCGGCATCTGGGCCGAGCCGATGCCCGGCTGCTGGCGCCACTCGATCTGGCTCGTCGCGGCATTGAGGTAGTAGCGGCCGTCGGGGATGGTCCGCGAGCCGAGGACGTTGATCAGCTTGTAGGACTTGCCCTGGTACTCGACGGAGCCGAGGTCGCGCATTTCCGGTGTCATGGCGGCCACGGCGATCGCCTGCGGCTGGACGGTGGTGTAGGTGTCGTTCAGCTTGGTGATGGTGATGCCGATGACCAATACCGACGCCAGGGCGCCCACCATCAGCGACACCTGCTGCCGCCACGGCGTGGCGCCCACCAGGTAGCCGGTCTTGAGATCCTGGCTGGTCGCGCCGGCGTTGGCCGCGGCGATGCACACCACGCCACCGATCGACAACGCCACCGCCGGCCAGGTCCCGCCGGTCCAGCCGATGACCACGAAGATCAGGCAGGTCGCCATCAGCGTCGCGATCGTCATCCCCGAAATCGGGTTCGACGAATTGCCGATCAGGCCGGTGATCCGGCTCGACACCGTCACGAACACGAACCCGAAGATCACGATCAGCACCGCGGCGAAGGCGTTGGCCATCGCGTAGCCGGGGTTGATGCTGAACTGGAGCAGGAACCAGAGCGCGATCATGATGACCGTCGAGCCGCCGATCACGATGGTGAGCGGCAGATCCTGCGCGGTGCGCGCCGACGAGACGACCTGCCCCGCGCGGGAGGCGGCGATGTCCTTCATGCCGGCCTTGAGCGAGTCCACGATCGTGGGCAGCGTCCGGATCAGCGTGATGAGCCCCGCCGCCGTGACCGCGCCCGCGCCGATCGACCGGATGTACGCGTTCCAGATCTGGTTCGGCGCCATCTGCGCGATCGGAATCTGGCCCGGGAAGATCGGCTCGGCCACGTGCGAGCCGAAGAACTTGATGATCGGGATGATCACCAGCCAGCTCAGCACGCCGCCGCCGAAGAGCAGGCCCGCGACCTTAGGCCCGATGATGTAGCCGACGCCGAGGTACTCGGGCGTCGTGGTTCCCGCGATGCGCCCGCCCGGGTACCACGGCGGATCGTACTGCGGACCCGGGACCTTCCAGAGTTTCAACCCCTCGTGCAGCACCTTGTACACCGCGCCGATCCCGAGGCCGGTGAACACCCGCCCCGCGAAGCGGCCGCCCCGCTCGCCGGCGACCAGCACGTCGGCGCAGGCCGCGCCCTCGGGGTAGAGCAGGTTGCCGTGCTCCTTCACGATCAGCGTCCGCCGCAGCGGGATCATGAACAGCACGCCGAGGATCCCGCCGGCCAGCGCCATCATGAAGACCCGGCTGATCTCGAGCTGGAAGCCGAGGAAGATCAGCGCGGGGAGCGTGAAGGCGACCCCCGACGCGATCGACTCGCCCGCCGAGCCCGCGGTCTGGACGATGTTGTTCTCCAGGATCGTCGAGCCGAAGCGCTTGAGGACGCTGATCGCGATCACCGCGATCGGGATCGACGCGCTCACCGTGAGCCCGGCGCGCAGCGCCAGGTAGACCGTCACGGCGCCGAAGATGATCCCGGCGATGGCGCCGAGGATGACGGCACGAACCGTCAGCTCGGCGACGTTCTGCTCGTCCGCGACGTACGGCTTGAATGGAGGCGTCATCGAACTCTCGGGGTGCATGGTGCGTAGTGCGTGGGCACTACGATGGGATGAATGACGTGTCCTTCGTCAGGCTTCGGACCCAGGCCGCCAGGAGGCGGGCAGCCTGGTCGAGGTCCTCGAGCGCGACCATCTCGTTGGGGCTGTGCATGTAGCGGCAGGGCACGGAAATCAGCCCGGTCGCCACGCCGCCGCGCGCGGTGTGGATCGCGTCGGCATCGGTGTGGGTGCCCCGCGGCGCCGCTTCGATGGTGACCGGCATCTTCGCCGCGTCGGCGGCCGCCAGCAGCTGGTCGAAGATCACCCGGCTCACGGCGGAGCCCCGCGAGATCACCGGCCCGCCGCCCAGCTTGAAGTCGCCGATCTCTTTCTTCTCGACGCCGGGGTAGTCGGTCGCGTGGGTGACATCGACGACGATGGCGGCCTGGGGGCGCAGCTGCACCGCGCTGGTGCGGGCACCGCCGCCGGTGTACGCGATCTCCTCCTGCGTGGTGGCGACGGCACTGACCTGCGCCGTGAACCCCGGCCGCGCCGCGAGCAGGCGCAGCGCCTCCAGCACGACGAAAGCGCCGATCCGGTTGTCGATGGACCGGCTCACGATCCGCCCGTTGGGGAACTCCAGCGGCGCCGCGGCGAGCACCCCCGCGTCGCCCACGCGCACCCGCCCCGCCGCTTCGTCCTTGGTCTTCGCGCCGATGTCGATCCAGAGATCGGTGATCTTCGAGACGCGGTCCCGGTCCTCGTGCTTCATCAGGTGGATCGCTTTCTTGCCCACCACCCCGGGGACCGGCCCGCTGCGCCCCTCGATTACCACGCGCTGGCCCACCAGCACCTGGCTGTCCCACCCGCCGATCGCGGCGAAGTGGATGTAGCCGTCGTCGTCGATGTGCACCACCATCAACCCGATCTCGTCCACGTGACCGGCGAGCATCACCCGGGGCGAGCCGCCCGGGTTGAGGGTGGCGATCGAGTTGCCGGCGACGTCGCCTTCCACCGAGGCGAAGGCGCGGGCTTCCTCGCGCCAGAGGCGGGCCGGGAGCTGCTCGAACCCGGACGGTCCAGGCGCGTCGAGGAGCTTCTTGAGGAAGGCGAGCGCGCGCTCGTCCATGTCAGGTCCTTCTCACGGCGGTTCGAGGGTGGGCAACGTTACGCCGGGGGCGGGGGTTCGGCAAGCGCGGATGGGCGGGTATCAGGGCGGTAATCGAGTCCACGTGCGCCATCACGCGGGCCGAATCCTCACCGGTCGCGAAGGTGGGCGTGTACCCGACCACCAGGGGGAGCACCGTCAAGCTCTGCTGCCAGCCGCCAGCCGCCAGCCGCCGGCCATTCAGCGTCAGTTCCACCCACAACCCGCGATTCGTCCACGGCTGCCCCTGCTTGAAGACGAAGTTGCCGATGGAGTAGATGATCGGCTTGCCGTCGACGTACTCGATCCCCTGCGGGACGTGGGGATGGTGGCCGATGACGGCATCGGCCCCGGCGCGGATCAGCCCGCGGAAGCGCAGCACCACGTCGGGTTCCGGGATCGCGCGATACTCCATTCCCGCGTGCACGAATGCGATCACCAGGTCGGCGCCGACCGAGTCGCGCACCGTCCGGAAGCGCTCGGCGGCGCGCAACGTGTCCACCCAGGCGATACAGCACTCGGCGGGCGTGCCGATGACGCTCAGCGTGACGGGGTTGTTGAAGATCGCGGTCAGCGAGAAGACGGCGATGGTCCAGCCCCTGGCGCGCAGCACCACGGGCCGCCAGGCGTCGCCCAGGGTCGGGCCGGTGCCGGCGTGTGCCAGGCCGGCCGAGTCGAGGTGGGCGATCGATTCCAGGAGGCCCGCCCGGCCGAAGTCCCAGGCGTGGTTGTTGGCGGAGCCCACCATGTCGAAGCCCGCGTCCTGGAGGATGGCGATCGCTTCGGCCTGCGGCGCCGCGAAGACGGGGCTGCTGGTGGTGTCGGCGTGGCGGCCGCGCTCCAGCAGGAGGCTCTCGAGGTTGCCGATGGTGAGGTCGGCCGCCCGCAGCCGGTCGCGGACGCCGGCCATGACCTCGGGACCGCGGCCCGCGAAGATGTAATTGGTGGCCAGCGACCGGCCGAAGTTGAGGTCGCCGACGAAGACCATGCGGAGGGTGTCGCGCGGCGCCGCGCCCTGGGCGGTGAGCGCGGCGGGGAGAGCCGACAGCAGCGGAACGACGAGGCGCAGAATGCGATGCATGAGGGAGCCGCCTCGGCCGGCCCTAGCTCGCCGCCACGACCTCGACGGTGAATACCAGGATGGCGTTGGGCGGAATCGGCCCGCTGCCGCCCGCGCCGTACCCCAGGCTGGGCGGCAGAATCAGCTGCCGCCTGCCGCCCACCTTCATGCCGGCGACACCCTCATCCCAGCCGGCGATCACCTGCCCGGCGCCGAGGATGAAGACGAAGGGCGGGTTGCCGGTGGTGTTCGCGTCGAAGACGGTCCCGTTGGTCAGGTAGCCGGTGTAGTGCATCGACAGGTGCTGGCCGTTGGCCACGACCGCGCCGCCGCCCACCGCCAGGTCGCGGTAGTACAGGCCGCTCGCGGTCTTGGTGCTGGCGTTGAGGTCGACGCCCAGCGACGGGGCGAACGTGGCCGTCTCGACGGCCGGGATGGGCGCGTCGCTGTTGCAGGCCGCGAGCGCGATGGCGAGGACCGCGAGCCGCGCGCGTCTCACTTCGCCACCGTGCTCTTCTCGAAGAGCTTCGCGTAGCGGTGCTGTGCCCGGGCGCGCCAGGCGCCGCGGTGATAGGCATACCCGGCGATCAGCGGCAACGTGACGGTCGCCTCGCCGAAGACCATCTGCTCGTCGTCCATCTTGACCTTGCCCCAGGAGTTGGCCTCGCGCAGCGTCGAGCCCGAGAGCGCGCCGTCGCGCTCGTCGGCCACCGTGAGCTGGACGGCGTAGCGGTGCATCTCGGCGTCGTGGCCCAGCACTTCGGCGGCGACGACGACGTCCTGCGCGAAGTTCTTCGGCACGCCGCCGCCGACCATGAACAGTCCGGTGCGGCCGGCCTTCAGCTTCATCTCGGTCAGCTCGCGGAAATCCGCCACCGAGTCGATCGCGATGTACCCCTCGGGGTTCCTGGTCTGGTGGAAGACCAGGCCGAAACCGGCCGAGCAGTCGGAGAAGGCCGGCACGAAGATCGGCACGTCGGCCCGGTAGGCCGCCAGGACGATCGACCGCCGGTCGGGATGGTGCTTGGCGAGGTAGGCGCCCATCTCCCGGATGAACTCGCGCGAGCTGACCGCCCGCGGGCTGCCCGCGGCCAGCATCTCGTCGGCGATGCGGGCGACGGTGTCGTCGCACTCGCGGAGGTTGTCTTCGTCGATGTAGGTGTCGTAGATGCGGTCGATCGCGTTGCGCCGCAGCAGGTCGTCGTCGGCGCGGATGTCGCCCCG
>JBGOSS010000038.1:0-37474 GCA_041476105.1 Gemmatimonadota bacterium | reverse complement strand
GGGACCGGAGGCTGGGTCGCGCGACGATCGTCGCACTGAGGGCAACGTAGGAGTCCCGCATCCGGGACGCAGGGCCTAACTGAGGAGACTCGCTGCCAGGATCACCCGAAACGCTTTTCTACGACTTGCGGGACGCGGCCTTGGGCCATTGCCACTCTCATTGTCGGCTCAATCCAAGTCGCGCTCATACTCTGGTTTCGTAGCTCCCTGGAAGGTGTACGCTCTGGGCCAGCCATCATTGTCATGATCTCGCTCATGTTCGGCACGAGCCTCCCAAGCGCGGGCGTGGCGTTGACGGGAGGTATCTGCTTGTTCTGGGACGTGGCATTTGTCGCTGCGCACATCGCCGACCTTGTACGCGAGCGCGGGCGGGCTCAGGGCTTGCTCGCACGGTGGCGCCAATGAGACGCCGACTGCGCGTTTCGTTGCCCAACCAACCATTCGCTGACAGCGCGGCCCTGTCGTGAACGTTGCTGTCGGTGGCCGCGCTGCAGTTGAACGCCATTAGTTACGCGGCAGGGCGCCAAGTGCGGCTCACTGACAAGTCATGTGTACGGCCCCGGTCTTGATGCGAACCATCACACTCGGCGCGCGCGCCACTGCTTTTCTGAGCGGGATCCACATTCTGGCCACGCTCCCTGCCTGTCGACCCAGCGGGGAGTCACCGGCGCAGCGACTCGAGCGGCTTAGGATCGACTCAGCGTTTACTGCGCAGTCCATCCACGCATTGCAGGTTCAGACCTTGATCACCATGGACTCGTTTCGGATCCAGGAATCCGAGCTGCGCGCTCGTTGGCGCTACCAGCCGGCGTACCTGCAAGCCACGCTTGAGTCCCACTACCAGGTGACCCAAAGTCAACTCGCTGCTCTTCGTAGCACTCTTGCGCTCTTCGACGCGAAGCTTCGTTCTATCGGCGACTCCTTGCGTAGGGTGGCGCCTCCTGCCCCGGCGCGGCGTTGCATGCCGAGCGACAGCTTCGCCGAAGTGGCGAGTCCGACATCGTACCGCATACTGCAAGACACCCTGATTCGCCTGCGCTACTACAACTCAAGCGCGTTGACGATAGACTCAGTTTGCGCGGAAGTCGAGGACAGCGGCCGCGTTCACACACGTTCGTTTGCATTTTCCGTGCGTGTGCCTCCGGCAGCCGGATGGGACACAGTTGTGACTCTCGGTTTTCGACCTCAGCCCGGGTACGCCTTCGCATTCATCAGCGCCCTCGGACACCGATAGCCGTGTGGCGCAGATGGATGCTGCTTGCCGCATGACTCCATCTTGACGGAATGAGCCGAGTGGGCGTAGGTGACCGGGGTGGCCGGCGATGTTGGCCGCTGGTTGGGGATGAAGCACGTCCTCAAGGACGTGCTCGGCCCATGCAGGTCGTCAACGACCAGAAAGAGCGCCCGCCGCGAGTGAGACTCGCGGCTCGGCGATGCCGCCGCTGCTAGCGGGGACTGAGAGATCGAGGCGGCTCTCAGCCGCCAGCGCCGAGCAGCGGCTATCAGCCGCTGGGCCGGGAGTTGGGTCCCCCGCGAGTAAGACTCGCGGCTCGGCAAGGCCGCCGCTGACAGCGGCGACAGGCCGATCGGGGCGGCTATCAGCGCTACGCCGGTTCGTCGGGGCGCACCGAGCCGGATCAGGTTCCAAGGGTGTTTCTCAACTCCGCAATCCGGAGTACCCCTGGCGGATGCCGAATGATAGCCGTTGGAGCGCAGAGACAGTATCCTGCCCCTTTGAAGTCGCAACCGTTCCAATCGCCAATCGAGAAGGCAGCCAGTGAACCACAGCGAGATCGTCAGTTTCCTCTGGGGCGTCGCCGACCTGATCCGCGACACCTTCAAGCGCGGCAAGTACCAGGACGTCATCCTTCCCCTGACGGTGCTGCGACGGCTCGACTGCGTGCTGCGCGATACCAAGGAGAGAGTCCTCGCCAAGCAGGCCGAGCTGCGTGGCAAGGGGCTCAAGGACCTGGACGCCATGCTCCGAAAGGCCTCCGGCTTCGCCTTTTACAACACCTCGCGCTACGACTTCGACAAGCTGCTTGGCGACGCTCCCCACGTCGCGGCGAATCTGCGCAACTACATAGCCGGATTCAGTCCCAACATGCGTGAAGTGCTGGAGAAGTTTGATTTCGACAACACCATCAGCAAGCTCGATGAAGCCGGCCTGCTCTTCCAGGTGCTGGAACGCTTCAAGAGCGTGGATCTGCATCCGACCGTGATCGACAACCCAACCATGGGCACGATTTTCGAGGAACTGCTCCGCAAGTTCAACGAAGCCATGAACGAGAACCCCGGCGAGCACTTCACGCCCCGTGACGTGGTGCACCTCATGGTGGACCTGATGCTGGCCGGCGACGCCGACCGTATCAGCAAGCGTGGCACGGTCCGCACCGTCTACGACCCGTGCTGCGGCTCCGGCGGGATGCTGATGATCACCAAGGAGCACATCACCATCGGCGTGCGCAAGAACGGCGACGTGCTTCGCCCGCCGATCAACAAGAGCGCCGAGATTCACCTGTTCGGCCAGGAGGTCAACCCGGAGACCTGGGCAGTCTCCAAGTCGGACCTCTACATGAAGGACCCCACCGGCCGCGATGCCGAACACATCGCCTACGGCAGCGTGCTCTCCAACGATCGCCACGCCGGGATGCCGTTCGACTATCTCATCGCCAATCCGCCCTACGGCAAGGACTGGAAACGGGACGAGGATGCGGTGCAGGCCGAGCACGAGCGCGGTGCGTCGGGCCGCTTCGCCCCCGGGCTGCCGCGTATCAGCGACGGCCAGTTGCTCTTCCTGCTGCACATGCTGGCGCATCTCAAGACGGCCAAGGATGGAGGATCGCGCATCGCCATCATCATGAACGGCTCGCCGCTCTTCACCGGTGACTCGGGCAGCGGCGAAAGCGAGATCCGCCGGCACATTCTGGAAAACGATCTGCTCGAAGCGCTGATCGCGCTCCCCGAGCAGCTGTTCTACAACACCGGCATCGCCACGTACATCTGGGTGGTGACCAACCGCAAGACGCAGGCGCGCAGGGGCAAGGTGCAGCTGATTGATGCCACCTCGTTCTGGGTCCCGATGCGCAAGAGCCTGGGGGACAAGCGCCGCGAGATTCCGCTCGATCGCTCGCAGGACATCCTGAAGATTCTGGCAGACTTCAAGGACGGCGACGCTCGGCGCGTCACCAAAGACGGCAAGGAAGAGGATGTGACGGTCAGCCACGTCTTCCCCACGACGCACTTCGGCTTCCGGAAGATCACCGTCGAGCGCCCGCTGCGGCTGAACTTCCAGAACTCACCGGACCGCCTGGCGCGGCTCGGTGATGAGCGCGGGTTCCGCGCCTTGGCCGAGTCGAAGAAGAAAGGAGCGGCCGGAACTAAAGAGGTGGCCGAGGGGCGCGAGCTTCAGGGACAACTTCGAGCCCTGCTGGGCAAGCTTCCGGGCGGCGTGATCAAGGACCGGGCCGAGTTCTGGCGGCTGCTCGACGCCGCGGCGGCGAAGGCAGAGCTCAAGCTGCCAACCCCCGTTC
The DNA here is from genome assembly GCA_041476105.1 of Gemmatimonadota bacterium. Taxonomy (GTDB): domain Bacteria; phylum Gemmatimonadota; class Gemmatimonadetes; order Gemmatimonadales; family JACORV01; genus DASXPG01. The sequence goes on along the minus strand of JBGOSS010000038.1, from coordinate 33,941 downwards.
GCTCAGCCATCACCTCGGCGCTGTCGGAGCGCGATGAGTCGGCCGAGATCTGCCGCGACAAGGACGGCAATCCTGAGCCTGATCCGGAACTGCGCGATACCGAGAGTGTGCCGCTGGCCGAGTCCGTCGAGGCGTTCTTCGAGCGCGAGGTCCGGCCGCATGTGCCGGACGCCTGGATAGACACCGGACGGCGCGACCCGAAGGATGGCGAAGTTGGCATGGTGGGGTACGAGATCAACTTCAACCGGTACTTCTACCGTTACACCCCGCCCCGCCCGCTGGAGGAGATTGAAGCCGACATTCGTGCAGTCGAATCGGACATCGTGCGGATGCTGGCAGAGGTCACCGGCAGCGGGGGGTGAGTCCGAGCGAAAATGTCGGCACTGCCGGCCAGGTGCCGACATTTTGTACTTGACGCCAATCATACAATATGTCGGCACTTGCGTGTAACTGCCGACCTTTTGTATCATGCTTATGTGAGAACAACCCCACTACCCGGTCTCCTCAGGCCCAAGGACCTGGAAGGGCTCGGCATCCCCCGGGCCAAGCTCCAGACGATGCTGCGTCGCGGCGAGGTGACCCGGGCTGCACGGGGCCTCTATCGTCTGCGCGATGCACCGATCACCGAGCTCGAGACCGTCGCCGCTGTGAGCAAGCGCATCCCGGGATCGGTGATCTGCCTCCTGACTGCGCTCCACATACACGGCATCGGGACACAGGCGCCACGCGAGGTCTGGATCGGCCTCGACCGCAAGGCACGAAAGCCGCGAATCAGTGAGCTCCCGGTGCGCATCGTGCGCTTCTCAGCGGCGATGCTCTCCTACGCGGTGGGAACGCGTGAGGTTCTGGGCGTTCCGGTGCGCATCACGTCGCCGGCGCGGACCGTGGTGGACTGTTTCCGGTACCGGAAGAAGATCGGCCTCGACGTGGCGCTCGAAGCCCTCCGTGACGTGCTGCGTTCGCGGAAAGCAACAGTTGACCAGATCGTACGTGTCGCCGAGGTCGGCCGGATCAGCACGGTGATCGAACCCTATCTGGCTTCAGTGGTTGCGTGAAGCAGGTCACCAATGTGCCCGCTTCAATCCATGCGCGCCTGATGGCCCGAGCGCACGATCGGAGAGAAGATTTCAACCTCACGCTCCAACGCTACGTGGTCGAACGGTTCCTGTACCGGCTTGGCGCATCTTCGCACCGGGCCATGTTCATACTCAAAGGCGCGATGCTGCTGCCGCTGTGGGGCGGCGACCTGTACCGCGCAACGAAGGATCTTGACCTGACCGGCTATGCCCGCGACAACGCCGAGTCGCTGGTAGAAATCGTGCGTGAAATCTGCGAAGTGCTCTGTCCTGACGATGGACTCGAATTCCTCTCCCGGTCGGTCAAAGCCGAGCCGATCCGCGACCAAGGCGAATACCATGGCTTTCGCGTGAAACTCCAGGCTCGACTTGGCAATGCGAGACTTCCGTTGCAGGTAGACATTGGACTCGGAGACGCGGTGGAAGCTCTCGACGGCGAGTATCCCACCCTGTTGGACGGAAAGCCCCCGCTGATTCGCAGCTATCCTCGCGAAGCAGTGATTGCCGAGAAGCTGCACGCCATGGTCGTTCTTGGCGCGGCAAATACGCGCTACAAGGATTTCTACGACGCGTTCACGCTCGCCCGACGCTTCCGCTTCGAAGGACCGGTGCTCGGACGCGCCCTTGCAGCGACTTTCGCTCGCCGGAGCTCGGCTTCCATTGCCGAGCGGCCGATGGCGCTCACGTCGGCGTTCTATGAAGACCCGAAGCGTCAGGCTGAATGGTCGCGATATCTGACTCGTAGCACCTTGGCCGGCTCCAGTGCGCCCACCGAGTTTGCTGAGGCGGGCATTGTGGTTGTCACCTTCCTCGGTCCGCTCTGGGATGCCCTCGTGGACGGTCGGACGATGGAAGGTTCCTGGACGCCTGATGCGGGCTGGGGCGAATCCAGCGGCGAGGCCGGGGGATGACCAAGCACGAATCGCTCCCGCGCTTCCGGCCTTACCCGGCCTACAAGGACTCCGGTGTCGCGTGGTTGGGGGCGATTCCGTCGAACTGGGGCCTGAAGCGGCTCAAGCGAATCGTTGAGTTCCGTGGTGGTGGTACGCCGTCAAAGGACAATCTGGCGTACTGGAGCGGCGACATCCCTTGGGTTTCGCCGAAGGACATGAAGGTATCGGTGGTTATCGAGACTGAGGACAAGATCACATCCCAAGCCATCCGAGAGAGTGCGACGAGGATCGTTCCCGCCGGGTCCGTCCTGATTGTCGTCCGCTCCGGCATCCTGATCCACAGTATCCCGGTTGCGCTCGCTGGCCTTGATGTAACGTTGAATCAGGACATGAAAGCACTCATGCCGTCTTCTGCCATTCTCCCAAAATATCTGATGTACTTCGTGTCCGGGATGCAAAGAGAGCTTCTCGCCGAATGGAAGAGGGAAGGAGCGACTGTCGAGAGTCTGGAACTCGATCTCGTCGCAAACACGCCAATCCCGCTGCCTACAATTGCAGAACAAGACGCCATTGCCGCGTTCCTCGATAGCGAGACCGCGAGAATTGACGCGCTGGTGGCGAAGAAGGAACGGCTGATTGAGTTGCTCGATGAAGCGCGGAACGCGCTTATCACCAAGGCCGTTACAAACGGGCTCGATGCGGAAGCAGCGATGAAGGATTCCGGCATCGAATCGATCGGATTGATCCCTGCTCAATGGGAACTACGAAGACTAGGACAGCTGCTGCATGGTCGCCCGCGAAATGGCGTGTCTCCGCCTGATGGACCCAACGGCGCCACCCCGACGTTCTCGACTGCCGCGGTGGCCGACGGCACCGTTGATATTGATGAGAACATCAAGTACACCGAAATCGGTTCCCGTGAGGCAACGCCATTCCTAGTGCATCAAGGAGATGTGCTGATGCTGAGAGGTAGCGGGAGCCGGGCCCTTGTTGGCAAGGCTGGAATCGTTGCTGGTCAACCTCCAGAGGGCTGCATATATCCCGACATCCTGATTCGCATTCGTCCAAGCAAAGAACTCACATCATGGTTTCTGGTCACGGCTCTGAACTCACGGGCAATGCGCCATCAGATCGAATGGGCTGCAAAGACCGCCACAGGGATATGGAAGATCACCGCTGAGGACGTTAGGAATCTCTTCGTTCCGGTTCCGTGCCTGGACGAACAGACTCTCATTAAGAACGCATTGTCAGAGACAAGTGAGAGGCTCAAGACTGCCAAAGTAAGAACACGCCACGCGATCTACCGCCTTACGGAACTTCGCACGGCGCTCATCTCTGCTGTCGTAATCGGCAAGATCGACGTGCGAGTGGAGGTCGCCTGAGCCCCGAGATCTCCGAACGCGCCTTCGAGGACGCCATCGAGTGCGCCCTGCTCCAGGTCGGCCCCGACGCCTGCGCCGGCGACCTGCGCACCGTCCACGAAACCACGGTGCCGTTCGGTCAGACGCCCCCCGGCGGCTACCGGCGCCGGCGCAGCGTCGCCTACGACCCCATCCTCTGCCTGCTCCCCGCCGACGTCGTGGACTTCGTCCTCGCCACCCAGCCCAAAGAGTGGGCGAAACTGGTGCAGCATCACGGCGCGAGCGTGAAGGAACAGTTCCTCAAGCGGCTCGCCACTGAAATCGAAAGCCGCGGCGCCCTCGATGTGCTGCGCACCGGGATCAAGGACTCCGGCGTGAAGATCCGGCTGGCATACTTCCGGCCCGCCAGCGGTCTCAACGAGGAAACCCGACGCCTCCACGCCGCCAACCTCTTCGCCGTGGTCCGTCAGCTCCACTTCAAGCCGTCGGCGCCGGGACAGAAAGACGGGCCGAGCCTCGATCTGGTCCTGTTCCTGAACGGCATCCCCATCTTCACCGCTGAGCTCAAGAACCTGCTCAACGGCCAGGACGTCAAAGACGCCATTCGCCAGTACCAGCAGACCCGCGACCCGCGCGATCCGATCTTCAAGTACGGACGCTGCCTGGCGCACTTCGCCGTTGACCCGGACCTCGTCTTCGTCACCACGAAACTCGCCGGCGCGGCGACTCGCTTCCTGCCCTTCAACCAGGGGAAGTACGGCGGCGCCGGCAATCCGCCGGTCCCGCCCACCCGCGCCGGCTACGCGACCGGCTACCTGTGGCAGGAGACCTGGGCGCGGGACAGCGTCCTTGACCTCGTCCGCCAGTTCATCCACGAGGTGGAAGAAGAGGACGACAGCGGCCGCAAGACCGGCAAGCGCTTCCTGATCTTCCCCCGCTACCAGCAGCTCGACTGCGTGCGAAGCCTGGTGACCGACGCGCGCTCGAAAGGCACCGGCCAGCGCTACCTCATCCATCACTCGGCGGGCAGCGGCAAGAGCTACACCATCGCCTGGCTCGCCCACCAGCTCGCCACCCTGCACGACGCCGCCGACCAGCGAGTCTTCGATTCGATCGTCGTCGTCACCGACCGGCGCGTCCTCGACCGCCAGCTCCAGTCCACCATGCGCCAGTTCGAGCAGACCCTCGGCGTGGTCGAGAACATCGACACCACCTCGCGCCAGCTCAAGGATGCGCTCGAGTCCGGCAAGACCATCATTGTCACCACGCTCCAGAAGTTTCCGGAGATTTCGAAGGGAATCGTTGACCTGCCAGGGAAGCGCTTCGCCCTCATCGTGGACGAGGCCCACTCCTCGCAGTCGGGCGAAAGTTCCAGGAGCCTCAAGGCAGTGCTGTCGGGCGGCAGCCTTGAAGAAGCCGAAGCGGAAGAGGCCGAGGCGGAGTCGCCGGAAGAAGAGCTGGAGCGCACCATCCTGGCAGAGGTGGAGAAACGCGGCCATCGGCCTAACCTTTCGACCTTCGCCTTCACCGCTACGCCGAAGGCCAAGACGATCGAACTCTTCGGCACCCGGCGCGGGGACGGCTCCATCGCGCCCTTTCATCTCTACAGCATGCGACAGGCGATCGAGGAGGGATTCATTCTCGACGTGCTGGCCAGCTACACCACCTACAGTGCCTACTGGCGTCTCCTCAAGAAAGTCGAAGACGACCCGCGCTACGACCGCAAGAAGGCCGAGTATCTCCTCAAGTCGTTCGTCGAGTTGCACCCGCATGCCATCGCCGAGAAGGTGAAGATCTGCGTCGAACACTTCGCCGCGCATGTGCAGGGGGAGATCGGCGGCCGGGCCAAGGCGATGATCGTGACCCGCTCGCGCCTTCACGCGGTGCGCTACCGGCTGGCGGTGGACAAGTATCTCGCCGAGCGGGGCTTCGACTTCAAGGCGCTGGTGGCCTTCTCGGGCGAGGTCACCGACGGACGGAAGTACACCGAGCACGGAATGAACGGCGTCCCGGAGACGCAGACGGCCAAGACCTTCGAACGCCCGGAATTCCGCTTCCTGATCGTGGCCAACAAGTTCCAGACCGGCTTCGACCAGCCGCTGTTGCACACCATGTATGTAGACAAGAAGCTCGGCGGGGTGGGCGCGGTTCAGACGCTCTCGCGCCTCAATCGCACCGCGCCCGGCAAGCGCGGCACCATGGTCATCGACTTTGCCAATGATGCCGCCGAGATCAAGGCGGCCTTCGAGCCGTATTATGAGACCACGCTGCTCTCAGAAGCGACCGACCCGAACCTGCTCTACGAGCTCCAGACACGGCTCGCTGCGTTTCCCGTCTATACCGACGCGGACATCAACGCCTTCGCCAAACTCTACTACGACGCCAGGGCCACCCAGGACCGCTTGTATGCCGTCCTCGCATCCGCTGTTGAGCGGGCGCGCGGCCTGGCCACTGAAGAGCTGGTAGAGTTTCGCGGACAGCTCTCCGACTACGTCCGGCTGTACGCCTTTCTGGCCCAGGTGCTGACGTTCAAGGACACCGACCTCGAGAAGCTGTATGTCTTTTCCCGTCACTTGCGCCGGCTCATCCCGGCAGACCGTGAAGAGCTGCCCCGGGACGTGCAGAACAACATCGACATGGAGTCCTACCGGCTCCAGCAGACGGGCAGCGGACGGGTCGCGCTCGAACGCAAGCCCGGCGTGCTCGACCCGGCTGGCAGCCGAGATGGTCGAGGCACTCCCCAGGAAGAGATCGAGACCCTGTCACGGATCATCGCGGCGCTCAACGAGCGGTTCGGACTCAACCTCGGCCCTGAACACCGGCTGACCCTGAGCCAGATGATGGAGCGGCTCGACGACGATGCCGCGCTCGATGCTGCGGCGCGCGTCAACACCCGCGAGAACGTGCGGCTCACTTTCGACCAGAAGGTCGAGCATGTCATCCAGGAGATCGTGGACTCGAACTTCGACCTCTACAAGCGCATCACCGACGACCGGCCCTTCGGCGAAGCCGTCAAGAACTACCTGTTCGACCAGTACCTGCGGGCGCATCGCAACGCCGAGGAGTTGATCAAGAGGGGGGAGTCAAAGACCCTGGAGTTCAAGTCAACGCTGCGCTGGAGCCTCAAGACCGGTGCGATGGACGACAAAGGCGTGACGCACGCCGTACTCAAGACCGTCGCGGCCTTCCTTAACACCGAGGGAGGCGACCTGCTGATCGGCGTTGCTGACGACGGGTCGATAGTCGGGACCGAACTCGATGATCTCGAGAGCGACGACAAGTTCATGCGCCACCTCGCGCAGGTCGTTCGCAACGGCCTCGGTGATCGCGCCGGCACCTGCGTCGACCCAAAGACACAGATCGTCGATGGCAAGACGGTCTGCGTGGTGAGTTGTCAGCGAAGCCCGGAGCCGGTGTTCCTGAAGTGGAAGGGCATGGAGACAGCGCCTGAGGGCGACTTCTTCGTCCGGAGTGGGCCTGGGACCGTCAAGCTGCCTCCCGACAGCGCCAAGGAGTTCATTCGCACTCGGTTCTAGATTCTGTACGAACGACAGCCAGGACTACTCCTCCCGAATCGCCGCCACCACGTCCACCCTGAGCGCGCTGCGCGCCGGCACCCAGCACGCCAGCGCCGCCACGCCGAGCAGCAGCGTCGCCATCGCGGCGTAAGTCGTGAGATCCCCCGCGCTCACGCCGAACAGCAGGCTCGTCATGAACCGCGACAGCGCCGCCGCCCCGGCAATCCCCACCACCACCCCGATCACCACCGGCCGCATCCCCTGCGCCAGCACCATCCCGATCACGTCGCGCGCGGTCGCGCCTAACGCCATCCGCACCCCGATCTCCGGCCGCCGGCGCGACACGCTGTAGCTCAACACCCCGTATACCCCGCCCAGCGCCAGCAACAGCGCCAGCGCCGCCAGCGACGTCAGCAGCACCATCGTGAACCGCCGCGCCGCCACCGACTGCCCCACCATCTCCTCCAGGCTCCGCGGCGCCCCCAGCGGCAAACTCGAATCGAACCCGTCCAGCACCCCCCGCAGCGACGACCGCAACGCCTCGGGCGCCAGGCTGGTGTGCACCACGAAGTTCACCACGTCCCAGGTCCGGCCCTGGAACGGCAGATACACCGCCAAGCTCGGCCCCTCCGCCAACCCCCAGTCGCGCATGTCGCCCACGACCCCCACCACCTCGGCCGGGCGCTGGCCCTGGCCCTGCCACGCGATGAACTGCCGTCCCAATGCGCTTTCGCCCGGCCACAGCCGGTCGGCGATGCTCTTGCTGATGATCACCCGCAGCGGCGACCCGGGCCCATCCTGCGCCCCGAAGTCGCGGCCCGCGAGCAGCGGCACGCCCATCGCCGTGAAGTAGCCGTCGCTCACCCGCCGCCAGCTCGCCCACGGCACGTCCTTCGGGACCGGCTTTCCCGCCGCCGCGAAGCCCATCCCCGTCCCCACCCCGCGCAGCGGCCGCGCGCTCACCGCCGCCGCCGCGCTCACCCCCGGCAGCCCACGCACCCGCGCCAGGAACTGCTCCTGCACCCCCGCCACACGGGTCCAGTCCGCCTCGTTGTGGATCGCCGGCATCCCCACGTCGAAGAACGCCCGCCCCTCGGTCTGGAAGCCGCGGTCCGCGTCGAGCAGCGCGCCGAAACTGCGCATCAGCAACCCCGCACCCACCAGCAGCATCAGCGACAGCGCCACCTCGACGCTCACCAGCCCGGCCCGCAGCCGCCCCTGCCGCCGGCTCCCGCCCATGCTGCGCTCGCCCTCGCGCAGCGCGCTGAGGATGTCGCCCTGCGCCGACCGCAGCGCCGGCACCAGCCCCGCGCCGAGACTCGTCACCAATGCGGCCACCAGCGCCACGGCCAGCACCCAGCCGTCCACCCGCGCGTCGCCCAGCCGCGGGATGCGCCCCGGATCGATGGTGCGGAACAGCCCGACGATTCCGAACGCCACGCCGATCCCGCCGGCCGCGCCGATCAGCCCGATCACCGCCGCCTCGGTGAGCGCCATGCGGACCACGCGCGCCCGGTCGGCGCCTAACGCCGCGCGCAGCGCGCTCTCGCGAGTGCGGCTGGTGGCGCGCGCCAGCAGCAGGTTGGCCAGGTTCACGCACGCGATCAGCAGCAGCAGCCCGACCGCGCCGCTGAGCACGTACAGCGCGCTGCGCAGCGACCCGCTCGCGATCCAGTCGCGGCTCGGCCCCACCGTCACGCCCATGCCCTTGTCGGCGGGATAGGTCAGGGCCAGCTGCCGCGACACCCGCGCCAGGTCTTCGCGCGCCGCCTCGATCGTCACGCCGGGCTTGAGCCGCCCCACCACCGCCAGCTCGAAGCTGCCGCGGTCGGCGTCCGCCTCGTGCACCATCGGCACGTAGAGGTCGGCCCAGTCGAGCCACGGCGTGCCCGCCGGCAGGATGCCGATGACGGTGTAGTCCTCGCCGTTGAGCGCGATGCGGCGGCCCACCAGCCCCAAGTCGGCGCCGAAGCGGTCCCGCCAGAGCGCGTTGCCCAGCACCACGACCTTGGTGTCGGCCGAGGGGTGGTCCTCGCCATCGACGAAGACACGCCCCTTGAGTGGCCGCACGCCCAGGGCGCTGAACACGCCCGTCGTGACCTGGCCGGCGGTCAGGCGGACCGGCTGATCGTGCCCGGTCAGGTTCAGCGATCCCCAGGTCATGCCGCCGACCGCTTCGAACGACCGGTTCTGGTCGCGCACGTCCCAGAAGTTCGCGTGCGTGAAGGACGCCTGGGTGAAGCCGCGGTCCACGCGCGACTCCCACAGCTGCACCAGGCGATCGGGCTCGGGAAACGGCAGCGGGCGCAGCAGCACGTTGCGCACCACGCTGAAGATCGCCGCGTTGGCGCCGATGCCGATCGCCAGCGTGAGCACCGCGACCGCCGCGAAGCCGGGATTGCGGCGCAGGCCGCGCCAGCCGTAGCGCACGTCGTTCAGGAACGCTCCCATGCTCTCCTCCCGGCTTCGAACGGTGTGGAGCGGCGACGCCTCGACCAGCGGCTCGCCGGCCAGTTGCGCCACGCGCAGGCGCAGCGCGTACGACACGATGGTGCGGCGGTACCAGCGATCCGCCGCGGCCCGGCCGTCGCGCGCGACGCGCAGCGCGTGCAGTTCGGCCAATTCATCCGACAGCTCGTCGCGCACCGCCGGTGGCAGCAATGCGCGGAGCAGCAGCGTCGCGAGGCGGGGCGGACCGGGCGGCGCGGTCACGACGGCTCCGCCAGCGGACCCTCGCGCCACAGCCGCTCGAAGGCACGGCGCGACTCGCGCAGCTTCGCGAGCCCGGCGGCGGTCACCTGGAAGGTCCGGCGGCCGCGGCCCCCTTCACCGGGCCGGGCGTCGCGCTTGCGGGAGGTGAGGTAGCCGCGCTGCTCGAGCCGCCGCAGGGCGATGAACACCGGCGCCGGCGCAACCGACCTGCCGGTGACGGCTTCGAGCTCCATCACCACGGGCGCGCCGTGCGAGCGACCCCCGAGTTTCAGCAGGGCCAGCAGCACGTGGTGCTCGAACTCGCCGAGCGCCCGATGTTTCATGCAGTCACCAGGGATGGCATACTTCTAGTGATAGTATGCTTGGGATACGCCGGACGTCAAGCGGCTGGCCGGCGGCTATCAGCCGCCAGCGCCGAGCAGCGGCTGTCAGCCGCTGGGCAGCTGGTTCTCGCGTTTGTGCCGATCGAGCCCTATCGTATCCATGGCGCTGACCTCTGCAGCGAGCCGCACGACCCGTCGTTGATAATCAACCGGGAGGCTGTATGTCGAAGCTGTTCTGGGTCGTCTGGTGTGCCGCCATAGTCTTCTTCCTGGCGACCATGTGGCGTGTGTTTGAGAAGGCTGGCAAACCCGGCTGGGCATCGCTGATCCCGATCTACAATGGCCTGGTAATGCTCGACATGGCCGGCAAGCCACGATGGTGGTTTTTTCTGTACCTCATTCCGCTCGTGAACATCGTCGTGGCCTTCAAGGTCGTCATTGAGATCGCACACCGCTTTGGCAAGAGCACCGCATTTGGCATTGGCCTGGCGCTGCTGGGCTTCATCTTCTTCCCAATTCTGGCCTTCGGTGATGCCGCTTACACCCCGGCAACCTAGGCGCGCGAAGGCAGCGTGGGTTACCCAGCCCATCGCTCAGCCGAGCGAACCAGGTGTGCGCACTACCGGCATTAAGGCGCCGCGCACTTCGGAGGAGCAACGCCATGACTCATGTCGCTGATACCCAAGCCTCCTTGGAGGCCGAGCTCAAGGACGAGATCGTGCGGATGTATCAGGAAGTCGCCGACCATCCGGACGGCGAGTTCCACTTCTTTCACGGCCGTGAGGCGGCAGAACTGTTCGGCTATGCACCCGAATGGCTCGACCGGGCGTCCCCTGGCGCGGTCGCGTCGTTCGCGGGGGTCGGTAACCCGCACCAGCGCAGCCGCCTGCAACCGGGGGAGATCGTGCTCGATCTGGGCAGCGGAGCGGGACTCGACGCGATCGTCGCGTCGTGGCAGGTGGGCCCAACCGGACGGGTCGTCGGCGTGGACCTGAATCCCGCCATGTGCCTGAAAGCCCAAGCCCACGCGGCGGCGACAGGGGCGGCCATGGAGTGCCACCAGGGTCGGATGGAAGACATCCCGCTCCCTGGCGCCTCCGTGGATGTGGTGATCTCGAATGGCGTGATTAACCTCTCGTTCCGGAAGCGCCGCGTGGTGGAGGAGATGTTTCGGGTCCTGAGGCCCGGTGGTCGGATCTCGATCACCGACATTGTCAGTGCCAAGCAGCTGTCGCAGTCGATCGTGAACGACCCGAAGCTCTGGGCCAGCTGAATCGGTGGCGCTCTCCTGGAGGGAGAGATGTTCAGGTTGCTCGAAGAGTCGGGCTTCACCCGGGTGCGCTCGGCGGCCGTGCCGGGGTTTCGGTTCCGCAAGGCATCCACCCAGGAGGCGGCCGAATCCTATGGCGTCCGCGCCGTCATGCTGACCGCCCTGAAACCCGCGGCTACCTAGAGGAAACACCCTCGCGCGGCCTGCCCGCAGTCGTGATTCCCTGTATTATCGGAATCTGAGGCACCGTGGCGCGAAAGGCCCTCCTGGCTATGAGAGGCGGCTTCGGTTGAAGGCGGCGGCGCAAGGCTCTCGCGTTGGTGCACCTCAAGCCCTATCGTATCCACGGTGCCATTGAACCGGGTGCGAGCGCTCGTTCTGCTCTTCACCATCATCGAAGCAGGCTGGATGACCTTCGACGGGAGCCGGGCGCTGGTCGTCGGAAACTTCATCACACCGAAGAGCGGGCCCTACGCCGGGCAGGTCGGCCCCTGGCGCCACATCGTCCAGCGCGTGGGCCTGGATCCCCAAGGGACGCCGATGAAGCTGGTGTTCGCGGTCTACGGGGCGGCGTGGCTCCTGGTGGGCGTGGCGTTCGCACGGAATCTGCCCTGGTCCTGGACGGCCATGCTGGTTGCGGCGATCGGCACGCTGTGGTTCCTGCCCCTCGGAACGATTTGCAGCCTGGCGCAGATCGCCCTCCTGCTGACATTCCGCGGTCGCCTGCACTGACCCCGGACACCCGGGTGTCTCCTCCGCGATGATCAGGACCGCGACCGCCTGCGTGCTCCTGTCGCTGGCGGCCGCCACCAGCGCGGCGGCCTGGCAGCAGCGTGTTCGGATTACGGTGGCGGTGCTGCCGGCAGAGGCCTCCGATAGCTCGCTCAAGCGGGCGGCGGCCAGGCTGACGGGTGCGCTGCACGCCACCGTCGGGCTCAGCGGCGACTTCGCTTTGTACGACACCGCCCTCACCCGCAAGGCAACGCTCGTCCTGGGCGGCCAGCGCCAGGTGCCACGGCTGCCCACGCAGTATGTCTGTCTCGCGCGCGTCACCCCCTCGCTGGCGGGCTGGGCCCAGGCTACTATCTCGTTCGTGGATGCGCCGCTCAAGGACCCGATCGTCAGGCTCTCCAGCCCCGTGCTGCTCCGCTCCGACGATGCGTTCCTCTCCTTTGCCCGGCTCGCCTGGGAGAGGCTGGCGAAGGCGGAGCGCCAGCGGCTCGATTCCCTGCGCACCCGAGGGCGCTAGGTGACCACGCCCGGAGGCAGCTGCGCGCACCTGGCCGCGATCGCCGCCGTGCGGCCCGCGACGCGCCGGGAGTGCGAGGAGTGCGTGAAGATCGGCGCCCCGTGGGTGCACCTGCGGACCTGCCAGCAGTGCGGCACGACGCAGTGCTGCGATTCCTCTCCCAACCAGCACGCCAGCAAGCATGCGCGGGCCAGCGCCCATCCGGTGATCGCCTCGGCGGAACCGGGCGAGCGATGGCTGTACTGCTATCCGGATGACGCGTTCGCGGAGTACTGACCGACCACTCTGAGAGCGGCGACCCTCTCGCATTTCGATAAATCGCGCCGTATCGTCTCCACCGGCAAATGTCGTTAGGTAACCCTGCCGTCAGGCCGCACGGCGCACGCTCTGGAGGCTCGATGCTCCGTCTCATCCGGCTTGGCACCATGGCGCTGCTGTTGACGCCACGCTTCGCCCTCGCCCTGTCCGTGCCGTTTTGAGGAACCGGCCGGCTGCGCTGGTTCTCGTGGCGGTCCTCATCGTCGTCGCGTGCCGTCACGAAGACAAACCTCGCGCACCCCTGGCGCGGCTCGTCACCCTGCCCCGCCCTCCCGTCTCGACGCAGCCGGCATCGATCCCATCGCCGGCCGCCTCATCCCCCTCCGCCCAGTGCGATCAGTATCGCGCCGCCGTCGGCGCGGCGGTGCGCGACCTTCCCGACTCGCTGCCGCGGCCGGCGAGCCTGGCGCCGGCCGGGCTGCCGGGCCTCAAGAGCTGGTACCATCCCGAGGCCAACCTGGGCGTCGGCGTCCTCAAGCCCGATGTGCGGGGAGGCGAAGACCCACCACCGTGGCAGTGCGGCCTGCTGGTGCCGCTCTACCACGGACCGGCGCAAGGGCACTTCGGGTGGCTGGTCGGAAACTTCCTGGCGCGCTCCGGCGTCACGTGGCCGATGCCGATCGAGATTCCCGTTCTCGCGATCGGGCAAGGCAAAAGCGGCCTGATCGTCCTCGAGGCCCGTCCCGATGGCTGGATACGGTTCCGGTACTATTTCCCGGGCCGAGCCCTGGGCGACGGCACCGCGTGGACCCACATCTCTCAACTGGGTTTCGGGCCGGTGCACCTCGCGCTGGTGCGCTGGGAAGACTTCCTGGCGCATGGCACGCCCCCACTCGTTTACCGGGATGGAGCACGTCACGCGCTCTTCGCCACGCCGGACTCCGCCAGCGCTCCCCGCGCATGGATCGACGCGGACTACGACCTCGTGCCGCTGGAGATCAAGGGCGATTGGATGCGCGTGACACTGGAGGTGCCGATCGGCTGGTGCGCCCCGGAGCACCTCCCGACGCGGACCGAGGGCTGGGTCCTGTGGAGGAATCGTCTGAGAGGTCCGCTCGTCTGGGTGGATGCGTGGGATTGCTAGGAGCGGCTCTCCCTGGTAACCTCACTCCTATATAGAGGAATGCCGCGCATCGACGTGGGCGAGCCCCCTCTCGCCGTCCGGCCACAACATCTTATCGGTGTCATCAAGTGACCTTATGACTACTTGGGATACATGCAACTTGACTCAGCGCCTTTGGCGGTCCAGAATCGAACCCATGATGGTCGCAGTTCCCGACACCTGGCACTCGACAAACTGGACAGCCGATTCCGGCGAATGGTGCGCGCACGCGCGCTCGTTTCGTCCCTTCTGCCCCGGACCCGTATGCGGCCGGGGCGTTTTTCTGCCTATCCCACCGCAATGATATGAGAGGACGCGTATGTCGCGTATGAATGGTCCACGCTTCATCATCGGTGCAATGCTGGCCGTGCTCGTGACCTCGCCGCTTCGGGCGCAAGTGTCCACCGGCACGATCCGCGGGCACGTCACCGACAAGGCGACGCAGCAACCCCTCTCGGGGGTTACGGTCACCATCGGGGCCCGCCGCGCGCAGACCCAGGCGGACGGCGGCTACGCCATCGCCGGGGTGCCCGCTGGCACCGACTCGCTGCGGGCTCGGATCATCGGGTACTCGCCGTCGTCGCAGTCCATCACGGTCGCCATCGGCCAGACCGTGGACGTCGATTTTGCCTTGACGGCCCAGGCGGTCGGCCTCTCGGAAATCGTGGTGGTCGGCTACGGGGAGCAGCGGGCGGGCGACATCACCGGCGCCGTGACGTCGGTCGGGTCGGACGAATTCAACACCGGCCGGGTGATCAGCCCCGCCATGCTGGTGCAGAGCAAGGTTGCCGGTGTGCAGGTCGTGGACAACAACGAGCCCGGCGGCGGCCTGTCGATCCGGATTCGCGGAGCGACGTCGGTCAACGCCAGCAGCGAGCCGCTCTACGTCATCGACGGCATGCCGGTGGGCAACGGCGCCGGCGGCGGGCTTTCGGCCGGCCGCGACCCCCTCAACTTCCTCAACCCCAACGACATCGAGAATATCACGGTGCTCCGGGACGCTTCGGCCGCAGCCATCTACGGGTCGAACGCCGCGAACGGCGTGGTGCTGATCACGACGCGATCGGGGGGCGGACGCGCGGGGACCCAGATCGAGTACAGCACCAGCGCATCGACCTCTTCGGTCACCAGGGTGCCGGACATGCTGAACGCGGCGCAGTTCAGTGCCGCCGTGGCTCAGTACGCGCCGACCAGAAGCGCGTTGTTGCTCAACGCCAACACGAACTGGTTCGGCCTCATCGACCGGTCCGCGACCGGCCAGGAACACAACCTCTCCCTGGCCAGCTCGGGCAGCAACATGAGCTACCGGGTGTCGCTCGGCTACCTGAACCAGGACGGCATCATCCGGGGCAGCAACACCCAGCGGGTCTCGCTGGGGTTCAACTACCAGCAGCGCCTCCTCAACGACCGCTTGAACCTGCGCACCAACGTGCGGGGCTCGCGCGCCGTCGACCAGTTCACCCCGGGCGACGTGCTCGGCAACGCCGCCGCGATGGCGCCGACGCAGCCGTTGCTGGATCCGACCAGCGCGACCGGTTACTGGGACTGGAACACCACCAACGCATCCCCGAGCAATCCGGTGGCCAGCCTGAACCTGGCCTCGGACCAGGGCACGACCTTTCGCAGCATCGGGAACGTCCAAGCCGAGTACCGGCTGCCCTTCCTCGAGGGGTTGCGGGCCAACCTCGACGTCGGCTACGACGTCACCAAGGCCGATCGGCAGACCTTCTTTCCGAACAACCTGGCCGCCCAGGTGCGGCAGGGCCGCGGCCTCCTCGCGCTGACCAACAACACCCAGGCCAACTCGATCCTCGAGACGTACCTGGAGTACGCGCCGGCGCGCGCCTACGGGCCCGGCACGATCGATCTGACCGGCGGCTACTCGTTCTCGCAGTCGCACGCCGAGTATCCCTTCTTCCGGGAAACGGGCCTCTCCAGCAACCTGCTCGGCAACAACGGCATTCCGGTGGCCGCGAACGTGCTGAATACCAAGAGCGTCGTCGACTACCGGCTCATTTCCCTCTTCGGACGGTTCAACTACAACATCAGCGACCGCTACCTGGTCGCGTTGACGGTCCGTCGCGACGGTTCCTCGCGCTTCGGTCCGGGCAACCAGTGGGGCACCTTCCCCTCGGTGGCGCTCGCGTGGCGGCTGTCGCGGGAGCCGTTCCTGCGTGGCATGACGTCGCTCTCGGACCTGAAGCTCCGGGGATCGTGGGCCAGGACCGGCAACCAGGCGTTCGGGGACTACCTCCAGTACCCGACCTACACGTACAGCGACGGGCAGACCCAGGTGCAGTTCGGCAACCAGTTCATCCCCACGATCCGCCCGAGCGGGGTTGACGAGGGCATCCATTGGGAAACGACCAGCTCCTACGACGTGGGCGTCGACTACGGCTTCCTCAACCAGCGCTTCAGCGGGTCCGTGGACTGGTACACCAAGAACACCAAGGACCTGATCTTCACGGTGCCCGTGGCGGCCGGCACCAACCTGGCGAACTTCGTCACCACGAACATCGGCACCATGCGCAACCGGGGCGTCGAGCTGAGCCTCAGCGCCCGGGTGATCGAAGGGCGCGCACGGCGCCTGGGCTGGACCGCCAACTTCACCGTCAGCCACAACACCAATGAGCTGCTCAGCATCAACCCCAGCCGCAGCGTCTCGCAGATCCTGACGGGGAACATCTCCGGCGGCGTCGGCAACCTCGTCGAGGTCCTCCAGCCCGGCGCGCCGATCAACTCGTTCTTCGTCTACGAGCAGAAGTACGCCAACGGGAAGCCGATCTACAGTGATACCGCGCTCCGCATGTACGTCGACCGGAACGCGGACGGCATCATCAACGACTCCGACCGCCGGCCGTTCCATGATCCGGCGCCGAAGTGGCAGTTGGGCCACTCGTCCTACGTGACCTACGGCAGCCTCGACTTCGGCTTCACGCTGCGGGCCTACCTGGGGGGCTACACCTACAACAACGTGGCATCCGCCAACGGCGCCTACCAGAACCTCGCCGGCTCGGGAATGCCGAGCAACCTGCACGCGTCGGTCCTGACGACCGGGTTCTTCGTTCCGCAATACTACTCAGATTATTTCGTGGAGAGCGCGTCCTTCCTGCGGATGGACAACATTTCGGTCGGCTACACCTTTACCTATCGGCGCCAGCCGTTCCGCGTCTACGCCACCATGCAGAACGCGTTCACCATCACCGGCTACAGCGGCGTGGATCCGACCGCGGGGCTGAACGGCATCGACAACAACATCTATCCTCGCTCGCGCACCATCACTGGCGGCCTGAGCGTCCGGTTCTAGACCATGGCAACGGATTCGACCACTCACGAAGGGATGCACCCATGAAACTCAAGATGTTTACGCCTGTGGTCCTCGCTGCCGCGCTCCTGGCGTTGTCGGCGTCGGCATGTACCGACCCGACGGTGGCGCCGAAGAGCGCCGTCACGGGCGCCAATATCTTCGCCGATCCCGCCTCGTATCAGGCCTTCCTCGCGAAGATCTACGGGGGACTGATCCTCACCGGCCAGCGCGGGCCGGACGGGGACCGCGACATCGCGGGCATCGACGAGGGCTTCGGTGAATACCTACGGCTCTACTGGTATCTCGAGGAGATGCCGACGGATGAAGCGGTCATCGGCTGGAACGACCCCGGTCTCCCCGATCTGAATACCGGGCTGTGGGGGGCGAGCAACAGCATGGTGAACGCCATGTACTATCGCGTCTTCTACCAGGTCATGCTGGTGAACGAGTTCCTGCGCCAGACGACGGATCCCGTCCTGGCGTCCCGGGGCGTCAGCGCCACGCTCACGGCGACCATTCACACCTACCGCGCCGAGGCCCGGTTCCTCCGAGCCCTCAGCTACTGGCACGGGATCGACCTGTTCGGGAATATCCCCCTCGTCACCGAGCTGGACCCGCTCGGGGCCACTCCCCCCCCGCAGTCCACGCGCGCGGACATCTACGCCTACGCCGTGAACGAACTCAACGCCATCACGGGCGATCTCCCGCCGAATAGCGCGGCCACGTACGCCCGCGCGACGCCGGCCGCCGCGCACATGCTGCTGGCCGAGCTGTACCTGAATGCGGGCGTCTACACCGGCACGCCGAACTATGCCGGGGCGTCCGCCGAAGCGGCGTTGGTCATCGGCTCGGGCTACACCCTGGCTCCCGTCTTCCAGAACAATTTCACGGCCGACAACAACACGTCGCCCGAACTCATCTTTGTCGCCGCACAGGACGGCAACCGTACGCAGACCTGGGGCGGGATGACGTTCCTCGTCCACGCCGGATGCGGCGGCAGCATGTCGGCAGCCACGTACGGGATGGACTACTGCTGGGGCGGCTACCGCCTGAAGCAGCAGGCCTACCGCCTCTTCGGCGCCGGGGATGGACGGGCCGCGTTCTTCTGGACGGCCGGCCAGACCGACTCGGTGATCAGCATCGGCAACTTCAACAACGGGATCGCCGCGCCCAAGTTCACCAACAAGACGTCGACCGGCGGCAACGGCTCACAGCTGGGCATGATCGATACCGACTTCCCGATCTTCCGGCTCGCCGAGGCGTACCTGATCTATGCCGAGGCGGCGGTGCGCGGCAGCGGAAGCGCGGCGCAGGCGCTGACCTACGTCAACGCCCTCCGGACCCGCGCCTACGGGAATGCGACCGCCAACATCACGGCCCCCCAGCTCACCCTCCAGTTCGTCCAGGACGAGCGGCTGCGTGAGCTGCTGTTCGAGGCCAAACGCCGGACCGACCTGGTGCGCTTCGGCACCTTCACGGCCCCCAGCACCTACGTCTGGGCCTGGGAGGGCGGCACGGCAGGCGGGACCGCTTTGGCCTCGTTCCGGAACCTCTACCCGCTCCCCGCGAACGAGATCATCGCCAACCCGAACCTGACGCAGAATCCGGGCTACTGAGCCCGACGCTCCACGATGTTGGCGTTTCCGCAGCTCCGTCGCCGTCATGGCGGCGGAGCTGCGGGGCGTTGAGCCCCCGAAGCCGAGCCGTGTCGCCCTTGGGCCGATTCGCTGCCGCCGGGCTGCTGATGCTCGCGACCGCGGCGTGCGGCGATCCGCCCGTCTCCGCGACCGGCGGGGGCGGGAATCCGCCGCCAGGCCGTCCGGCGCTCGCCCAGACCTATCGCCCCAGCGGCCACATGGCGGCCGGCGACGTCTCGGTGCACCTCTTCGACTGGAAGTGGACCGACATCGCCACTGAGTGTGAGAACGTGCTCGGGCCGGCCGGGTTCGCCGCCGTGCAGGTCTCCCCGCCGCAGGAACACAGCATCACGCCCAGTCACGACTGGAGCGAGCGCTACCAGCCGGTGAGCTACAGCATCGCGCGCAGCCGCTCGGGGACCGGGGCCGAGTTCGCGGCCATGGTCAACCGCTGCAAGGTGGTCGGGGTGGGCATCATCGTGGACGCGGTGATCAACCACATGACCAACTTCCCGAGCCCCGGCATCGGCAGCAACGGCACCGCCTACACCAAGTACAGCTACCCCGGACTGTATGACCCGTCCGACTTCCACCCGGCGTGCCCGGTGACCGACTACACCAGCGCCGCCAACGTCCAGGACTGCGAGCTGCTCTCGCTTCCGGACCTCAACACCGGGTCCGCGTCGGTGCGCCGGAAGATCGCCGACTACCTGGTCACCCTGGCCCGGCTGGGGGTGGCGGGATTCCGCATCGACGCCGCCAAGCACATCCAGCAGGTGGAGCTGGACGACATTCTGGCGCTCGTGGATTCGACGATGACGGCCGAGGGCCGCCCCATTCCCTGGTACTACCTCGAGGTGGTCGGCGGCGGCGGTGAGGCGCTCTCGCCGCGCGACTACTACGGCGAGGCGTACGGCTCGGGTGGCGCGGCCGACATCACCGAGTTCACCTTCACCGGCGTCGGCGACAAGTTCCGCGGCATCAACGGACAGCACCTCTCGCAGCTCAACCCCAACGGCACGGCCGGGAACCAGTTCTCCGCCCTGGCGTGGGGACTGATGCCCTCCGACAAGGCGGTCGTCTTTCTCCAGAACCACGACACCCAGCATTCGTGCGGCCTCAGCTATCGCGACGGCAACACCTTCCGCATCGCCAACGTGTGGATGCTGGCCCAGCCCTACGGCTACCCGTCCATCCTCTCCAGCTTCGCCTTCGCCTGCCCCGGCGGCAACTCGATGGGACCACCCTCCGACGCCAACGGCAACACCAACGACGTGACCTGCGCGGCGAGCCTCGAGACCGCGACCATCGGCCAGTGGGTGTGCGAGCACCGCGACCCGTACATCCGGAACATGGTGCGCTTCCGCCGCGTCGTCGCGGGCACCGACATCAACCATTGGTGGGACAACGTCGCCAACGCGATCGCCTTCTCGCGTGGCGACCAGGGCTTCGTGGCCATCAACGGAGAGAACGCCGTGGTGGCGGCCACCGTCGCCACGGGAATGGCGCCCGGCACCTACTGCGACCGCTTGACCGGGGGGCCCAGCGGCGCGGCCTGCGCCGGCACCTCGGTCGTCGTGGACGCCACCGGCGCCGTCCAGCTCAACCTCGCCTCACGTTCGGCTATCGTGATCGACGTCACCACGCGGAGATAGACCCAGATGCAGAACCCATCACGCCCCGTTGCCCGCGCCGCCCTCGCGCTCGCCTTGGCGGCCTGCGCCGCCCCACTTTCCCGTGCGGCCGCCCAGGCCCGCCAGGCGGGGCCCGCCTGGACACGCGGAGCGGTCTGCTACGAAGTCTTCGTCCGTTCCTTCTTCGACAGCAACGGGGACGGGATCGGGGACCTCAACGGGCTTACCAGCAAGCTCGACTACATCAACGACGGCAACCCGGCCTCGCGCTCCGACCTCGGCGCCTCGTGCATCTGGCTCATGCCGGTGAGCGAGTCGCCCAGCTACCACGGCTACGACGTCAGCGACTACTATCGCGTGGAACGGGACTACGGCACCAACGACGACTTCAAGCATCTCGTGGCGGAGGCGCACCGGCGCGGCATCCGCGTGCTGGTGGACATGGTGCTCAATCATTCCTCGAACGAAAACCCCTGGTTCCAGGCGGCGCTGCGGGATACGACGTCGCCCTATCGCTCGTGGTACCGCTTCTCCCCGACGAACCTGGGGCCGGGCCCCTGGGGCGCCCAGGCGTGGCACCGTTCGCCGGTGCGCGACGAGTACTACTACGGCGTCTTCTGGAGCGGCATGCCGGATCTCAACTTCAACACCCCCGCCGTGCGGGAAGAGGCGAATCGGATCGCCGACTTCTGGCTGCGCGAGATGGGCGTGGACGGCTTCCGCCTCGACGCCGTGCCGTACCTCATCGAAGACGGGAGCTGCCTGAAGGATTGCGCCGGCACCCACGAGGTCCTGCGCGAGTTCGCGGCGCACATTCGGGCCATCGCGCCGCGGGCCTGGACGGTTGGCGAGGTCTGGGACAGCATCGGGAGAATGCTGCCCTACTACCCCGACCAGCTGACCTCCTACTTCGGCTTCGAGCTGGCGGACTCGCTCGTGACCGCGGTGCGCCGCGGGTCAGCGGGGGGCGTGCTCGCCGGGTTCCTCCGGCTCCAGGACACCCTGCCGCCGTACCGCTGGTCGCCCTTTCTGAGCAACCATGATGGCACGCGAGTGATGACCGCGTTAGGCGGCGACCCGGGCCGGATGAGGCTCGCGGCGACCCTGCTGCTTACCCTGCCCGGGCTGCCGTTCGTCTACTATGGCGAAGAAATCGGGATGACCGGCGACAAGCCCGACGAGCGGCTGCGGACGCCCATGCAGTGGGCCCCGCGCGCCGGCGTGGGCTTCACCACCGGCACTCCGTGGGAGAGCCCCCAGGCGGACTCGCTGGCGACCAGCGTCGAAGCGGAGAGCGCGGACCCCGGCTCGCTGCTCAACCTCTACCGCCGGCTCATCCACCTGAGGAAAGCGAACCCGGCCCTGGCGACGGGCGCCCTGGTACCGCTCACAGCCAACAGCCCCTCGGTCGCCGCCTGGCTCCGCCGCGCGGGTGGCCACGCCGTGCTGGTCGTGGCCAACCTCGGAGCCGTCGCTGCCTCGGGTGTCTCGATCGAATCCGGGGAAAGCGCGCTGCAACCCGGCCGGTACGCGCCGCGGAACCTGCTCGGCGGTCCCCACGGCGCCACACTCCAGGTGGCCCGGGACGGGCGTATTGCGGGCTACGTTCCGGTTCCTGGCGCCATCGGGCCGCGGGAGACCCTGGTCCTCGACCTCATCCGCCGGTAGGAACGTGGCTGACCCGGGCGCGCCGCTCCAGCACCATCGCACCGAAGGCCGGAAGCGTGACCGTGTCGCCGCGCTGCGTGCGGTTCGACAGCAGGTCGCGCGCGCGATCCACGGCGAAGCCGGTGACGGTGACGCGCACCTCGTGGGACCGCGTATTGACCAGCACGGCCACGTCGCCCCGCCGGTACGCGATCACATCGTCGGGGGCACTGGTGGTGACTTCCTGGAGACCCCCGGTGATGAGCGCCGCATCGGTTCGCGCCAGCCGCACGACGCGCCCGTAGAAAGCGCGGGCCCCGGCCGCCTGGGGCTGGTTCCACGCGATCGCCTCCCGCACGAAGAGGCCAAGCTTCTGGGGGCTTTCCACCTCCTGCCCGTCGTAGATCAGCGGCCGGCCCGGCAGCAGCGCCATGGCGACGAAGGCCGCGCGCGCGCCCGCCGAGCTGGTGAAGCGCGTCACCGGCGGATTGTCCCAGGCCGTCTCGTCGTGGTTGGTGGTGAAGCGCATCCGCATCCCGCCCGGGGGCATGGCCTGCATATCCGCCAGCTCGCTCCGGACGAAGCTCGAGGCCGGCGCGCCGCCCCACACCGCCTTGAGGCGGCTGTACGAGTCCCACGCATAGGTGAGGTCGTAGCCGAACCGGTGCATCTTGAGATCGCCCCACTCGGCCAGGAGCAGGATCCGCCGCGGGACGGCGGCGCGCAGCGCGGGCACGGCCTCGCGCCAGAAGTCGTCGGGGACGAAACCGGCGGCGTCGACGCGGAAGCCGTCGATGCCGAACTCCTCGAGCCAGTAGCGCATGGCGTCGATCATCGCGCGCCGCAGCTGGGGATTGTGGTAGTCGAGCTGCGCGACGTCGGTCCAGTCGGTCAGGTGGCCCTGATCATCGCGCGGCACGGTGAGGCCACCGCTGTCGTTGCGGATGTAGAAGTCGGGGTGTTGAAGGACCCAGACGTTGTCCCAGGCGGTGTGATTGGGAACCCAGTCGAGGATGAGTTTCATCCCGCGGGCGTGTACCGCCTGCACCAGCGCCCGGAAGTCGGCCGCGGTGCCGAAGGCGGAATCGGTGGCGCGGTAGACGTGCACCGCGTAGGGCGACCCGAGCGGTCCCTTGCGGTTCTGCACCCCGACCGGATAGATCGGCATCAGCCATATCACGTTCGCCCCGACCGCCTGGATGCGGTCCAGACCACGGGCCACGCCGCGGAAATCGCCGCTGGGCGAGAAGTCCCGGACGAAGACCTCGTAGATCGCGCTGCGAGCGACCCAGGCCGTGTCCGGCGCCTGCGCCCGCGCCCGAGCCTGCGCCAGCGCGGGCCGAGCGACGGCGGGAAACGCTGCCGCCAACGCCAGGCACGCGAAGGCCGCGGCGAGTTCACGGCGCACGATACCATTGTGCATCTGCGTCACTCCTGCGTGAATGGGGAGCCGCACACGCCACGGGCAAAGCCAATGTAGCGGTGGTGAAGGCAACGCTTCAAGGAACCTGGAGATGCACATGATGCGCTCGGCAATGGTGCTCGTCCTCGGCCTGGCCGCGGTGACCGCCGCTCCGGCCACCGCCCAACGGCAGCGCCTGTCCATGGACCCGGGCTGGCGCTTTGCCCTCGGCGACCAGGCGGGCGCCGGACGGCCCGGCTTCGACGACCACCAGTGGCGCCGGCTGGACCTGCCCCACGACTGGAGTGTCGAGGGGACGCCGCGCGAGGACGCCCCGGGCGGCGGGCGCGTGGGCTACTTCCCCACCGGCATCGGCTGGTACCGCAAGGCATTCCGGATGCCGGCCGGCGCGCGCGGCCAGATGGCGCGGCTCGAGTTCGACGGCGTCTACATGAACAGCGACGTCTGGATCAACGGCGTGCTGCTGGGCCACCGTCCCTACGGCTACATCAGCTTCGCCTATGACATCACCCCGCACCTGGTGCCCGGTGTGAATGTGATCGCGGTGCGGGTGGACAACTCGCGGCAGCCCAACTCCCGGTACTACTCGGGGAGCGGCATCTACCGCCACGTCTGGCTGACCCTGGTCGATCCGCTGCACGTCGGGCACTGGGGAACCTACCTGACGACCCCGCGCGCCGACTCCGCAAGCGCCGACGTCGCGGTCCGCACCCGCGTGGAGAACGACGGTGCCGCGCCCCGCCAGGGCGTGCTCCGCTCCATGGTGCTCGACAGCACCGGCCGCGAGGTCGCGCGCACCGAGACGCCGTTCACCCTGGACGCCGGAGCAAGGGTCGAGGTCGAGCAGCGCCTTCAGGTCGCATCGCCGCGGCTCTGGTCCGTGGAGACACCGAGCCTGTATGCGCTCCGGTCGGAAGTGCTCGACGGCACGCGCGCCGCCGACGTGGCGGCCACGACCTTCGGCATCCGCACCATTGCCTATGACCCGGACCGTGGTTTCCTGCTGAATGGCCGGCGGGTCAAGATGCGGGGCGTCAACCTGCACCACGACGCGGGCGGGTTCGGCGCGGCCGTGCCGGAGCGGGTCTTGGAGCGCCGGCTTCAATCGCTCAGGGCGATGGGCGCCAACGCCATCCGCACCTCGCACAACCCGCCCGCCCCGGAGTTTCTCGATCTGTGCGACCGGCTGGGATTCCTGGTGATGGCGGAGGCGTTCGACGAATGGACCTTCGGCAAGGTGCCCGAGGGTTATCACCAGTACTTCAACGACTGGTCGGAGCGCGACGTCACCGACTTCGTGCACCGCGACCGCAACCACCCCTCGATCGTGCTGTGGAGCGCCGGCAACGAGATCGGCGAGCAGAGCTCACCGGACGGCGCGCAGGTGCTGCGGCGGCTGGTGGACATCTTTCACCATGAAGACCCGACGCGGCCGGTCACCACCGGCAACGACAACATCGTCGCCGACGGCCATCCCGCCACGCTCGCGTTCCTGAACGGCGAGGACGTGGTGGGCTACAACTACGTCGACCGCTGGCACGAGCGCCGCGAGATCTTCGCCGACCAGGACCGGCACGACCATCCCGACTGGCGGATGATCGGCACCGAGAGCGGTTCGATCTTCCAGAGCTTCGACGAGCGTTACTCGCTGGGCGACGATCCCGCCGCGGTGCGGCCCAACTACACCAGCGGCATGCTCCAGGTCGAGCGGCTCTGGAAGTGGATCACGTTGCACGACTATTTCGCCGGCAACTTCATGTGGACCGGCGTGGACTACCTGGGCGAGAGCCGCTGGCCCTTCAAGGGGTTCCCCTCCGGGGCCATGGACATCACCGGCCAGCCCAAGGACGCCTACTACCTCTATCAGAGTCTCTGGACCCAGCGCCCGGTGTTGCACCTCTTCCCGCACTGGAACTGGCCGGGGCGGGTAGGCCAGGTGATCCCGGTCCTGGCCTACACCAACTGCAACAGCGTGGAGCTGTTCCTCAACGGCCGTTCGCTGGGCGAGAAGCGCCTCGAGTTTCCGGCCCAGGGCACGTCGGGCGGCTGGAACAGCTACGCGCTGCCGGTCGTCAATCCCACGACGACCGACCTGCACCTGAGCTGGGATGTGCCGTACGAACCGGGCGAGCTGCGGGCCCTGGGGCGGCTGCGGAACGGCGAAGGCGCCTGCGTCGCCAGCGTGCGCACGGCGGGCCCCCCGGCGGCCATCAGGCTCTCGGTGGACCGCGACACCGTCACCACCGGCTTGGGCGACGTGGCGCACGTGAGCGTCGAGATCGTGGACTCAGCGGGCACCGTCGTTCCCACCGCCGACGACCTGGTGCGCTACACGATCACTGGCGGCACGATCGTCCTGCTCGACAACGCGAATCTGCGGGACCTCGACCCCTGGCGCGCCGACCAGCGGCACGCGTTCAACGGGCGCGGACTGGCGATCCTGCGAGCGACGCAGCCTGGACCGCTCCACCTGACCGCCACGGCCGACGGCCTGAGGCCGGCGCGCGTGGATGTGCAGGCGGTGCGCGGCGACGCGCCCCCGGCGATCCCGGCGGTACCGTGAGGCGCCGGCTGACGGTGACGCGTGGCGCCCTCCTGCTCGCCGCCTCGCTCTCCGGCGTGGCTGCCACGGCGCAAGCGCAGGCCAACCGGGCCGTCTTCCTCGACAGCGGAGGCGTGGTGCGCTGGCGGGACGACCGGCAGGAAGTCACCCTCTTCGGCGCCAACTACGTCATTCACACCGCCTCGGACTACCGCGCCGCCGGCTACGTCCACGGCGATCGCAAGCGGATGATCGACGAAGACATGGCGCAGTTCGCCCGCATGGGCTGGGACGGTTTGCGGCTGACCTTCTGGGGCGACTGGGAGGCATCCGACAGCGCCGGCAACCTGATCGCCAACGACCATCTCGATCTGCTGGACTACCTCATCGCCCGGGCGCGGGAGCGCGGCATCTACATGCTCTTCAGCCCCATCCAGCTCTACGGCTCGAACTGGCCCGACGCGTTGCAGGACACCTCGGCCCCGGGATTCGGTCGGCATTTCGGCAAGGGCCGCATGGGCACCGACCCGGCCGCCATCGCGGCGCAGGTGAACTACCTGCGCCAGATCCTGAACCACGTGAATCCCTACACCGGCGTGGCGCTCAAGGACGAGCCGGCCATCCTCTTCATCGAGCTGGTGAACGAGCCCTGGCATCACCCCGAGGATCTCCCGGGCTCTATTCGCTACATCGACGCCCTCACCGGCGCGGTGCGCAGCACCGGCTGCCAGAAGCTCGTCTTCTACAACGTGAGCCAGGATTTCCGGATCGGTGAGGCGATCCGGGGTTCCGAGGCGCAGGGTGTCACCTTCGGCTGGTACCCCACCGGCCTCAACGCCGGCCACGAGCTGGAGGGCAACTACCTTCGCACCACCGATGTCTTTCCCGACATGCTGCGCCCGGAGCTGGCGCGCCTGCCGCGCATCGTCTACGAATTCGACAGCCCCGACCTGCGCACCGGCACCATGTATCCCGCGATGGCGCGGACGATGCGCGCGGTGGGCGCGCAAGCGGCGCTGATGTTCGCCTACGACATGCTGGGCACCGCCTCGCGCAACCTGGGCTGGCAGACCCACTACCTGAGCCTGGTCTACACGCCGCGCAAGGCGATGAGCGCCATCATCGCCGCCGAGGCCATGCACCGCTTGCCGAGGATGCGCTCGTATGGCGCGTACCCCGACAACACGCGGTTCGGCGACTTCCACGTCTCCTACGACGACAACCTGGGCGAGCTGGTCGCGCGCGACGCCTTCCTGTATGCGGGCTCGACGCGCTCCACGCCGCCGGACCCGGCCGCCCTGCGCCGCATCGCCGGCTACGGCTCCTCCCCGACGGTGACCTACGAGGGCGAGGGGATCTACTTTCTCGACAAGGTGCGCCCGGGCCTCTGGCGCCTCGAGGTCTACCCCGACGCCGTGCCGGCGCGCGATCCCTTCGAGCCGCCTAACGCCGAAAAGATCGTGACCCGCGCGATCAGCCGCGCCTGGCCCATGACGGTGGCGCTGCCTGACCTCGGCGCCTCCTTCGCCGTGCAGCCGGTCACGGCGGGCAACCCGGGCAGCGGGCGGGCCGCCGCCGGACGGTTCACGGTCACACCCGGCGTCTTCGTCCTGAGCGCCGCGGGGCCGGTGGACGTCGCCGGCCTCCCGGCCTCCATCGGCTCGTTAGGCTTCGCGGAGTACCACGGGCCTCCGCCCGATTCGCTGCCGACGTCGGTCCAGTCGCTGGCCGCGCCCGCCTACCTCGCGGGTCAGGGCGCCGAGCTGCGCGCCCGCGTGGTCGACACCACGCCGCCCGACTCGGCCACGTTCTTCGTCCGGCCGACGGCCGGCGGCTTCTACCGCGGCTTCGCGATGCGGCCGGCGGGCGGCTACGAGTATGCCGCATCGGTTCCGGCGGCGGCCCTCCAGGAGGGACCGTATGAGTTCGTGATCACGGTCTTCCGCGGGGACTCGGTGACCACCTTCCCCGGCGGACTGCACGGCCGGCCGATGGACTGGAACTACTTTGGCCGCGCGTCCTGGACGTTGGATGTGGTCGGCGCAAAGACGCCGCTGCGCCTCTTCACCCCCGGCGCCGACGCCCCGCGCCTGGCCTTCACGCGCATCGGCGACGCGGGTCGCCGCGGGCTGTTCCGCGTGGCGCTGTCTGCGGTCACGGGCCAGCCGGTCTTCCACTTCGAGCTGCCGGTGACCGCGAGCGGCTGGAGCCCGGCCGACTACACGGCGTCACTGGTGATCAAGGACCGGATCCGGGCCCGGGCGGAGTCCATCGGCGGCGCCGACGCCGTGCACCTGCGGCTGCGCGGCTTGGGACCCCACCAGGTGCTGTACGTCACGCTGATGGAAGATGACGGCACCAGCTGGAGCGCGGCGGTGCCCGTAGACAGCACCTGGAGCGAGCAGTCGGTGCCGCTCGCGGCCTTCACCGCCGGCCGCGGGGTCCTGCTGCCGCAGGGATTCCCTGGTGAGTGGAGCTACTGGGTGGAACCGGCGGCCGGGCGCGGGGGCAGCGTGGACCGCCCGCGGTTGGGCCGGGTGGAGCGGTTGCAGCTCTCGCTGCGTCGCGAGGATGGTGTCACGGTCACGCCGGGCAGCTACGGAGTGGAGGTGGAGTCGGTCGCCCTGGGTTTCGGCCGGCCGCCCACCCGGCGGTAATCGCTACGGTCGGACCGTGGCATTGCTGTTGATCAGGTTGGTCGTGATCTCGAAGTCCACAATGGCCCCGCGCCTGACCCTGACCTGATCGGACCGGACGATTGGCCCGCGGCCGCTGGGTTGGGCCACGAACGCGACGGCGCCGGTGCCGACCAGGACCTGGGGGATATCGAAATCCCTCTCGAGCCCGGCAGCGACCAACCCCAGCCGCTGGGTGGACCCGCCCCCCGAGGCGATGATCTGCATGTCCTCTCTGTAGTGATTGATGACGTGCACGCGGACCAGGGCCTCCGCCGGCTGCGCCTCGGCCGTGTCCGGGGCGGCGGCGCGGCTACGCGAGCAGGCGGAGCCCGCCAGCAGCAGCCCCGCGCCGAGGACCCACCATCCGCGATGCATCTCCACTCCCTTCGCACGACGTTCCGGCCGGCACTGTCCCGAAGGCACGGTCGGTACCTGACAGAAGATGCCGACCGGCCAGCACGCGCGCTACCGTGCCCGCTGCGGCGAGCCGGAAGACCTGGCGGCCGGGCACGAGGGCCGTCGTGGCTAGCGCGGCCTCGCACCGAACAGGAAGGTCAGCGGATCGTCGAGCCGCTCGCGCCAGGAGGCTTCGTTGTGGGTGGCGCCTTCGTAGCGGCGGATGACGAAGTCCCGGCCTTCGACGAGGCCCTGCCGCAGCAGCCAGGCGCGCACGACCTCATGGCTGGGCCCGTAGGCGGAGTCGAGCCCCAGCGAGCCGAAGTCGAACCGGTAACGCGCCCCCCTCGGGACGTTCAGGCCTCGCTCGATGTCGCGCACGATGTAGGGCGTTGTGTCCGGGTTCTCGATGCGGGGAACGCGCTGGAAGGTCCGCGCGACCACCGCCTCGGAGAGCGGGAAATGCGTGGACTCGCAGCCACACGCGCCAAAGACGTCGGCGTGGT
The DNA here is from genome assembly GCA_041476105.1 of Gemmatimonadota bacterium. GTDB lineage: Bacteria > Gemmatimonadota > Gemmatimonadetes > Gemmatimonadales > JACORV01 > DASXPG01. The sequence continues at coordinate 4,349 of JBGOSS010000038.1, read as the reverse complement.
ACGTCACTAGGTAGAATGAGAGGAGCCCGCCCATCGACGAGCCCATCACGGCGGTGTTCTCGGGTCCCGTCAGGGTGCGGAATTCCGCATTGACCCGCGGCATCAGCTCTTCGATGAGGAAGCGGGCGTAGGCGCCCGCGCGGTGCCAGGGCGAGTACTCCATCGCCCGCTCCGCGGAATTCCAGACGCCCACCACGATCACCGGCGGGATGGTGCCCCGCTGCACCAGCCGCATCACCGCTTCATCGACGCCCCAGTCGACGCCGGTGCTCGCGATGCGCGGGTCGAAGAGGTTCTGGCCGTCGTGCATGTACAGAACGGGATAGCGCGCCGACGGCGTACTGTCGTAGCCGGGCGGCAGCCAGATCTCGACGTGGCGCGTCGGACCGAGGAACGCCGACCGGACGTCCGTCCAGTAGACGAGCCTGCCCAGGACCCCCGAGCCCCGCCAGTCGGCGATGTAGTCCGTCTGGTCGCGCTTGAAGCCGGCGATCTCGTGCCCGGCTTCGACGTTGCCGTTGATGAGGAGTCGGTTGTTGGGCGGTACGGCGCCGCCGGGGCCCAGCGCCTCGCGGTCCCAGGTGCCCAGCGTAAACTTGTATTCGAAGGTCGTGCCGGGCGGAGCCGTGACCTGGGCGGTGCGCTCGCGCCCGGCGCCCGTCATGGCGCGGCCGTCGGGGCGCCAAGGTCCGAGCTCGGGCAGACTGCCGGTGAGGTAAACGGTGCCGGTGCCTTCCGGCACGCTCACCCGGATGGTCGCCGTGCAGCACGCGGCGGGCGGCTGCGGGGCGGGCTGCTGCGCCGGGGCGTGCGACGCGGCGGCGAGCAGCGCGGCGAGTGCGAGTGGCAGGCGAATGAACGAACGCGTCATGAAACCTCCTGATATACTACGATGATGCGAACCTGCCAACGCGCCGGCCAGTGCGCCGGTCCTGCGCTTTCGCTCGCCCTGCTGCTCGCCTTCGGCGGCTGCTCGTCCGTTGCGTCGCCCCCGGATGGGCGGGCCATCGCGTCGATGTTCCTGGGCGCCGACCTCTCGGCCCTGGAGCGGATCGAGCAGGCCGGCGGCCTGTTCCGCGAGGGGGGTCAGCCCGGCGACGCCATCGCCATCCTGCGGGCCCACGGCGCCAGCGGTTTCCGACTGCGCCTGTTCGTGAACCCCAACGACTCAGAAGTGCAGGTCAACGATCTCGTGTACACCGTTCGCATGGCCGGCCGGGTCAAGTCCGCCGGCTCCAGGCTCCTGCTCGACCTGCACTACTCCGACACCTGGGCCGATCCCGGCCACCAGGTCACACCTGCCGCTTGGGCCAGCCTCCCATTCGACACCCTGGAGCAGCAGGTCGAGACCTACACGGCCGACGTCATGACCCGGCTCAAGCAGGCGGGTGCCCTGCCCGACATCGTGCAGGTCGGCAATGAGATCGACGGCGGCATGCTCTGGCCGCTGGGCCAGGTGAGCGGCGCCGGCAACGACACGCCCGCGCAGTGGGACCACTTCACGCGCCTGCTCAAGGCCGGCATCCGCGGCGTCCGCGACGCGCTTGGGCCGGGCGACTCGGTCCGCATCATGCTGCACTACTCGCAGGGTGGGAGCACCGGCGGCACGCAGTGGTTCTTCGACCACATGAACGCGTCCGGCGTGCCCTACGACCTCATCGGCCTGAGTTACTACCCGTGGTGGCACGGCACCCTGGCCGACCTGGAGGCCAACCTGCACGCTACCGCGCTGCGCTACGGCCGGGACATCATGGTGGTCGAAACGTCCTATCCCTGGCGGGCCGGCGGCTGGGAAGGCATGGCCACCAACGTCGCCCCCATGACCTGGCCTGTCACACCGGGGGGGCAGGCGCAGTTCCTTCAGGACGTCCTCGGCGCCGTCGCAGCGGTGCCGAACGACCGCGGCGCCGGCGTGATCTGGTGGTACCCGGAGGCGATCCAGGTGCCCGGCCTCTTCATCTGGGGCGGCGGCTCACTGGCGCTCTTCGATGCCGGCGGCAACGTCCTCCCCGCGGCGTCGGCTTTCGGCGCGCGCTAGCGGTTCCGTGGGGGCCGAGGCGCTCAGCGCCCGTCGCCGGACGGTGGGGACGGCACTCCGAGATCCAGCGGCGGCGGTTCATCCCGCACCAGGAACTCGAACTCGTTCCGGAACTCGTCCAGCGAGCGGTGCGCGACCGCCGCAAACCGCGCGATCTCGTTCGGGTTCGCGAAATCGTCGCGGCGCAGCCGGATCATGTAGCGCCGCGCGATCGCATAGCGCGTCGAACGGATGTTCACGTAGCGGATGCGCGTACGGCCCGTAGCCGGGTCCAGCAGGTCCGCAAAAGGAATGGGCGTGAACTCGCCGCCCTGCATCGAGACCATCACCGCGCGACCGCCCGACAGCAGGTACTTCGCGGCGCAGTACCCCAGGTCACGGGCGTACTCGACGTCGTACGGGATCGGATCGGCGCATCGCAGCTCGTAGCCGATGTCCTTCGCGGCGATGGTGGTCTTGAGCCCGAACTGCCGCAGCCGCTCCTGCACGGCCTTCTTCAGGATCTCCCCGATGGCGACCTCGGCGATGCGCAAGTGGCCGTGCGCATCACGCTCAACCCCTTCGATCCCCGCCAGCTCGTCGGGATTGACGCTCTCGACCACCCCCTCTGCTATGACCGCGACACCATGCCGCTTCCCCTGGGCCAGCCGCTTGATGATGGCCCCCACCAGCGTATCGACGATCGCCTTGAACGGGATGTCACGCAGGCCGAACTCCTCCGGGATGAGCGTGAGCGTCGCGCCGGCGGCCTTCCCGATCCCCAGGGCGAGGTGCCCCGCCTTCCGGCCCATGGCGATGACGAAGTACCAGCGCGACGTGGTGTGCGAATCGACCATCAGGTTCTTGACGATCTCGGCGCCGTAATGGCGAGCCGTCTGGAACCCGAAGGTGTCAATCTCCGGCGGCAAGGCGATGTCGTTGTCGATGGTCTTCGGCACGTGCACGACGTGGACCCGGCCCGCCGACTGCGCCTCGAGGCGCATCGCCGTGTAGGCGGTATCGTCACCACCGATCGTGATCAACTGCGCCACGTCGAGGCGCAACAGCGACAAGACCGTGGTCTCGAGAAGCTGGGGATCCGTCGTGGGATTGTCGCGGGCGATGCCGATGATCGAGCCACCGCGAGAGTGGATGCGGCTGACCCGCTCGATGTCGAGGGGGAGGACGTGGTCGATGTCGCCGCGCATGATCCACTGGAATCCGTCCCGGATGCCCAGCACGTCGACACCCTCCAGGACGCAGCGGATCGTGGCCGCACCGATCACCGCATTGATGCCGGGCGCCGGCCCGCCGCCGACGACGATCGCGACTTTTCTGCGCTCGCTCATGGTGTGCCGCTCACGCCTGCCGGGGCACCCTTTTCGCCGCCCGGATTGCGAACGCCAGCATCACCAGTCCGAAAGCGAGCAACACCAGTCCCCACCAGAGATTCACGTTGATCCCGAGCGACCGTTCATAGATCGCGTGGTCAGCCGTGAGCCCGAACACCGTCAGCATCGCGCCGAAGATGCCGAACATCAGTCCGATCGGCAGTCGCAGGTCCAGTTTCATCGCGTGATCACCAGAAGAGGATGTTGAGGGCGAGGGTGAGCCCCAGGACGACGACGCCGAGGGTGACGGGCCGGGTGTACCACGGCAGGTCGCGGTCGGTCAGGCGAGGCGTCAGGGAGTAGACCAGTCCCTTGAGGTCGTCGTCCGACTTGTTGCGCGCCGTGAGGAGCGAGATCACGATCGTCGCCGCGAAGCAGGCGCTCCACGCGTAGATGGCGGTCCAGAAGTTCTGCGCCATCTCGCTCGGGTAGGTGTGCAGCACGGTACCCAGGAACCCGCCCTTGAGGCCGGCCACCGCGCCGTGGGGCAGCGCGAGCCCGTGGTGCAGCGCCGCGGCCGCCGTCCCGATCAGCAGGCCGAAAAAGGCCCCGTGGCCCGTGGCCCGGCGCCAGAACATCCCCAGCAGAAAGGTCGCGAACAACGGCGCGTTGACGAACGCGAAGACCAGCTGGAGCATGTCCATGATGTTGTTGAACCGCGTCGTGGCGTACGCCGCGGCCACGCTGAGGACGATCCCGAACACCGTGGCCGCGTGACCCATCCGCAGATAGTGGCCGTCCGACTGCCCCGGCCGGAGGTACGACTGGTAGATGTCGTAGGTCCACACGGTATTGAAGGCCGTGACGTTCCCGGCCATGCCGGACATGAACGACGCCATGAGCGCGGTGAGACCCAGACCCAGCAGGCCCGACGGCAGGTAGTGCGCTAGCATCACCGGCACCGCGAGATTGTAGTTCGGCAATCCGTCGCTGCCGATCGG
>JBGOSS010000037.1:0-37520 GCA_041476105.1 Gemmatimonadota bacterium | reverse complement strand
CGCCTACGAGGTGGTCCTGCCCAGCGGGCGGAGGATCACCTTCCTCGACACCCCGGGCCACGAAGCCTTCACCGCGATGCGGGCCCGCGGCGCGCAAGTCACCGACATCGTCGTCCTGGTGGTCGCGGCCGACGACGCCATCATGCCCCAGACCATCGAGGCCATCAGCCACGCCAAGAACGCCGGCGTGCCGATGATCGTCGCGATCAACAAGATCGACCTGCCGGCCGCGGACGTCGACAAGGTCAAGCGCGACCTGCTCCAGCAGCAGGTGGTGCTCGAGGACTTCGGCGGCAACGTGCTGCACACGCCGATCTCCGCCAAGACGGGGCAGGGGATCCCGCAGCTGCTCGACCAGATCCTGCTCCAGGCCGACATCCTCGAGCTGAAGGCCAATCCCGCGCGGCCCGCCGTCGGCAGCGTGATCGAGGCGCAGCTCGACCCCGGCAAGGGTCCGGTCGCCACCGTGCTGGTCACCAACGGCACCCTGAACACCGGCGACAACTTCATCTGCGGCGCCTTCTCGGGCCGGGTGCGCGCGCTCCAGGACGAGCGCGGACGGGCCGTGAAGGCGGCCGGCCCCTCGGCGCCGGTCCAGGTCCTCGGGTTCGAGGGCGTGCCCCAGGCGGGCGACACCTTCAGCGTGGTGGCGGACGCGGGCGCGGCGCGCGAGATCGCGCAGAAGCGCCAGCGCCTCGACCGCGAGGCGCAGAACCGGCGCACCAGCCGCGCCGGCGTCACCCTCGAGGAGTTCTTCGCCCAGCGCGCCGAGGGCGAGGTCGGGAAGCTGGCCCTCATCATCAAGGCCGACCAGGGCGGCCCCGCGGAGGCGCTGGCCGACTCGCTGGCGCAGCTGTCGACCAGCGAGGTGAAGGTCGAAGTCGTGCACCGCGGCGTCGGCGCCATCACCGACAGCGACGTACTGCTCGCCAAGGCGTCCAACGCGATCATCATCGGCTTCCACGTGCGGCCCGACAGCAACGCGCGCGCGTCGGCGGCCCGCGAGCACGTGGACATCAAGCTCTACCGCGTCATCTACGAAGCGGTCGAGGACGTGCGGGCGGCGCTCGAAGGCCTGCTCAAGCCGGAGGAGAAGGAGACCGTCCTCGGCGAGGCCGAGGTGCGGCAGATCTTCAAGATCTCGGGCGTCGGCGTCATCGCCGGCTGCTACGTGCGCAGCGGCGTGATCCAGCGGACCGCCAAGGTACGGGTGATCCGCGACGCCACCCAGGTGTATCAGGGGGCGTTGAGCTCGCTGAAGCGGTTCAAGGACGACGTGAAGGAAGTGAAGGACGGGCTGGACTGCGGCATCGGGATCGAGAACTTCAACGACATCAAGGTCGGCGACGTCATCGAGGCGTTCAAGATCGAGTCGATCGCCCGGACCCTGCAAACCCAGGCTGGCGGCAGCGCCGGAAGCAGAGCGCAGGAGTAAGCCATGATCGTCGGCGTGCGGCGCTGGGAGCTGCACCTGCCCGGCTGCCAGTCGCTGAAAGACAAGCGGCGCATCGTCAAGTCGCTGAAAGACCGGCTGCACGCGCGGTTCAAGGTGTCGGCCGGCGAAATCGAGTACCAGGACCTGTGGCAGCGCGCCGCCATCGCCGCGGCGGTCGTGACCGACGACGCGCGGCACGCCGAGGAAGTGCTCACCGCCTGCGACAACCTCGTGCAGGGCGAGCCGCTGGCCCACATCATCGCGAGCGAGACCTTCCTCCAGTGAAGCACCGCCGAGCCTCACCCAGGGGTCAACGCCCGAAGCGGGTCGCCGAGCAGGTGCGCCAGGTGGTCACCAGCTTCCTCCAGGGGGAAGCCCGCGATCCGCGCATCGGCCTGGTGACCGTCACCGACGTCGAGCTCAGCGGCGACCTCCAGCACGCCACCGTGCGCTACGTGGTGCACGGCGGCTCCGACCAGCAGGCCCAGACCGAAGAGGGGTTGAGCGCCGCCGTTTCCGCGGTGCGCCGCCGCATCGGCGCCGAGCTTGAACTGCGCGTCGTCCCCGAGGTGGTCTTCGAGCTCGACAAGGGGACCGAGTACGCCGCGCACATCGCGCGGCTGCTGGCCGGCATCGACAAGCCCCGGGAGCCCGAGTCCTGACCGACGGGATTCTGCTGATCGACAAACCCGCCGGGCCCACATCCCACGACGTTGTCGGCGCGGTCCGCCGCGCGCTCGGCATCCAGCGCGTGGGACACGCGGGCACGCTGGACCCCCCAGCTACCGGTCTCCTCGTGGTGCTCGCGGGCCGCGCCACCCGGCTCGCCCGCTTCGCCCTGATGCTCCCCAAACGCTATACCGGCGTGATCCGCTTCGGGATGGAAACGTCGACCGACGACGCCACCGGTGCGATGGTCGGTGAGCCCGACGCGTCGTGGCGCGGCCGCCTTCCGGAAGAGCTCGAGGCGGCGCTGCGCAATGTGCAGGCACGGACCCGGCAGGTCCCGCCGGCGGTGAGCGCCAAGAAGGTCGACGGCGAGCGCGCCTATCGCCGCGCCCGGCGCGGCGAGACGCCCGACCTGGAGCCCGCCGACGTCGTCATCGACCGGCTGCGGTGCGACTGGTTCGACCGCAAGCAGGGCGAGGTCCATGTCGACGTGGTCTGCTCCTCCGGGACGTACGTGCGCGCCATCGCCCGCGACGTCGGCCGCGAGCTGGGCACCAGGGCGCACCTCGCTTCGCTGCGGCGCACCGAGATCGGCAGCTGGAAAGTCGAGGCGGCGATACCGGTGGATGCCCTGTCGACTGTCGACAGTCGACTGTCGACCGTCGACGCTCCGAGGGCCCTTCGCCCCATGCTCGAGGCCGTCGCCCACCTCCCGGCGGTGCTGCTGCCCGCCGAGGAGGCGCGGCGCTTCGTGACCGGCCAGAAGATCCCGGCCGCGGCGCCCGAGGGCCCGGTGGCCGTGTTCGACGCGGCCGGCCTTCTCGGCGTGGCCGTCCTCGAGGCGGGCGTCCTGCACCCGGACGTGGTCCTGAGCGGATGAGCGAGGGCCGCACCGTCGTGACCGTCGGCACCTTCGACGGGGTGCACCTGGGCCATCGCGCCGTGCTGGACGAGATCGCGCGGCGGGCGAAGGCATCGGGGCTGCGCAGTGTGCTGGTGACCTTCGAGCCCCATCCGCTGGAAGTCGTGAACCCTTCGGCCGCGCCGCCGCTGCTGACCCTCCCCGACGAAAAGCGCCGCATCCTGGCCGAGTCGCCGGTGGACGAGGTGGCCTTCGTCCCGTTCACGCCCGAGCTGCGCAACCTGGCACCCGCCGAGTTCGTGCGGGAAGTCCTCGAGGCGCGCTTCCACATCGCCGAGCTGGTGATCGGGCACGACCACGGTTTCGGCCGGGGCCGGACCGGCGACGTCGAGTTCCTGCGGAAGCTGGGCGGCGAGGACGGCTTCGCCGTCGACGTGGTGAGCGCCGTCCTGCTGCCCGACGGGCGGCCGATTTCGTCGACGCTGATCCGGCGGGCCGTGGCCGGAGGCGATCTCGATACCGCCGAGCGCGCCCTGGGCCGCCCCTACAGCGCGTCCGGCATCGTCGAGCGGGGGATGGGGCGCGGGCGGACCATCGGGATTCCGACCATCAACCTGGTACCGCCCGGGCCACGCAAGCTCCTGCCGCCCGACGGCGTCTACGCCTGCGTGGTGAGCTGGGAGGGGGGGACCCGCGGCGCGATGGCGAATCTCGGCCCGCGGCCCACCTTCGGCGAGCCGGCGCGGTCGCTGGAAGCCCATCTTTTCGCGCACCAGGCTGACCTCTACGGCGTCGAGGTCACGGTCGCGTTCGTCAAGCGCCTGCGCGACGTGATGCGGTTCGAGTCGGTGGAGGCCTTGAAGGCGCAGCTGGACCGGGATCGCGACGCGGCGGTGGCCGCTTTGAGAATGTCGGGCCGACCGGTTACCTTATGAGGTTCCGGTAGGTCCTCAACTCTAACGAAATCAATATGTTCGACAGCATCAAGACACGACTCATCCTCATCGGCATCCTGGTCGTTCTCTCGATCTGGGCGCTATGGCCGCGGCAGATCACGACCCGCGTCGAGGTCGACGGTGTGACGCACGATTCCATCGTCCGCGAGATCAACCTCAAGCGAGGTCTCGATCTTCAGGGCGGCATTCACCTCGCCCTCGAAATCGACGAGAGCGGCGGCCCGGTGGCCAACTGCGCCGACGCGACCGACCGCGCCCTCAAGGTGATCCGCACCCGGGTCGACGAGTTCGGCGTGGCCGAGCCCCTGGTGCAGAAAGAGGGGAGCTGCCGCATCATCGTCGAGGTGGCCGGGATCAGCGATCCGGCGCGCGCCAAGGAGATCGTGAAGCGCTCGGCGTTCCTCGAATTCCAGATGACCGACAAGGACGACATCTTCTACCAGGCGCTGCGGTCGATGGACCGCGCCCTGGCGGCGGCCGGCATCAGCGAGGCCTCCATCGGCCGGCAGATCGCCGACACGGCGCATCGCGGGGCGGCCGCGCCGGCCCAGGTGCCCACCGGGGTCGAGAACCTCCTCCAGCAGAGCCCCGCCGATTCGGCGAGACGGGGCGCAACGCGCGACACCGCCAAGGCAGGCGGGCGGCGGGCGGCGGGCGGCGCGCGGGCCGACAGCGCCCGGCGCGACACCGCGGCCGACACCACCGGCGCCTTGCTCAACGGGAACCTCAGCTCGCTACTCAACAGTGGCGGTATGCATGGCGAGTTCCTGGTGGCGGAAGAGAAGTACCCGATCGTCGATCGCATGCTGCACGAGCCGATCGTCGTCCGGCTGATGCCGCGGGGCATCGTCTACCGCTGGGGCGCGGAGCCGGTCTCGCGGGGCGCGCGCAGCTACCGGCCGCTGTACGCCCTCCAGGAACGGCCCATCATGACGGGCGAGTACCTGGTGGACGCCACGGCGCGGCTCGACCCCGTCTACAACCAGGCGGTGGTCGAGTTCCAGCTGTCGCGGCGCGGCGGGCGCACCTTCGAGCGCGAGACCGGCCGGCACATCGGCGACTACATGGCGATCGTCCTCGACCACAAGGTGCAGAGCCAGCCGCCGGTGATCCGAGGGCAGATCGGCCAGCGGGGCCAGATCGAGCTGGGCAGCGCCAGCCTCCAGGACGCGCAGGACCTGGCCCTGGTGCTGAAGGCGGGCTCGCTGCCGGCGCCGCTCATGATCGTCGAGGAGCGGAGCATCGGGCCGAGCCTCGGGGCGGACTCGATCCGCAAGTCGGTGAAAGCCGGCATCGTCGGCATCGGCCTCGTGATCCTGATCATGGTCGGCTACTACCGCTTCGCCGGCGTGCTCTCGATCATCGCCCTCGGCTTCTACGTGCTCTTCACGCTGGGCGGCCTGGCGGCCTTCGGCTTCACCCTGACGCTGCCGGGGATGGCGGGCTTCGTCCTCTCCATCGGCATCGCGGTGGACGCCAACGTCCTGATCTTCGAGCGCATCCGGGAGGAGCTGGTGCACGGCAAGTCGGTTCGCCTGGCGATCGACGCCGGTTTCACGATGGCGATGAACGCGATCGTGGACTCGAACGTCTCCACCATCCTGACCGCGGCGTTCCTCTTCCAGTTCGGTACCGGCCCCGTGAAGGGCTTCGCGATCACGCTGATCCTGGGCATCATCGCCTCGATGGTCACGGCGATCTTCGTGGTGCGCACCTTCTTCATGATCTACCTGGCGCGCAAAGCCCAGCTCTCGACCCTGAGCATCTGACATGATCCGACTCTTCGCCAACGCGAACTACGACTTCATCGGCTTCCGCAAGGTCGCCTACGTGGTCACCGCCATCATCATCCTGCCCGGCCTGCTCATGCTGGCGGTGTTTGGGCTCAACTACAGCATCGAGTTCACCGGGGGGACGCTGGTGCAGGTGCGCGCCAACGCTCCGGCGGTGAACATCGCGGGGATGCGGACGGCGTTGGACCAGGGCGGCCTGCCGGGCGCCGAGATCTCCGAGTTCGGCTCCAACCGGGAGTTCGTGATTCGCACCCGGCTGGCCACGGCCGGCCCGGTCGACGAGCACACCGCCCAGGCCACGGCGCAGCGGGTGGATTCCACCCTGAGCCGGGCCTACGGCGCCGGGTCGATCACCATCACGCGCCGCGAGGCGGTAGGCCCCAAGGTCGGCGGCGAGTTGCGCCAGAAGGCGCTGATCGCGATCCTGCTCTCCTTCGTGGCGACGATGGTGTACCTCGCCTTCCGCTTCGAGTGGCGCTTCGGCATCGCGGCCGTGATCGCGACGGCGCACGACATCCTGACGACGCTGGCCTTCATCCAGTACATGCACCTCGAGGTGTCGCTGGTGGTGGTGTCGGCCATCCTCACGGTGGTCGGCTACTCGCTCAACGACACCATCATCATTTTCGACCGCACCCGCGAGAACCTGCACAAGTACAAGCGCGAGGACCTGGCGGGCATCCTCAACCGGTCCATCAACGAGACGCTGCCGCGCTCGATCCTGACCCACGGCACCACGATCGTCACGACGCTGGCGCTGCTGGTCTTCGCCGGCGAGGTGATCCGGCCCTTCGCCTGGGTGATGGCGTTCGGCATCTTCACCGGGACCTTCTCGTCGATCTACATCGCGGCGCCGATCCTGCTCATCATCGAGAAGAAGTGGCCGGGGAAGGACGCGCGGGGCGTCAAGGCGCGCGTCATGCCCGCCGGGGCCCCATCGTCCTCCGCGCCGCTGTCGAGCGGGATCCGGGTGCCGACCAATGGCTGATGCGTTGACAGTCGATAGTCCACAGTCAGCAGCATGCTGTCGACTGGCGACTCTCGACTGTCGACTGCATTGATCGACTCGCATTGCCACCTCGCGGACCCGGCGTTCGCGCCCGACCGCGAGCCGGTCATGGCTAGGGCCCGCGCCGCGGGCGTCCAGGGGGTGGTGGTGGTGGCCGAGGGGCTCGCCTCGGCCGAAGCGGCCCGCGCGATGTGCGCGGGCCGCGATGGTTTCTGGCCGACGGCGGGCATCCATCCCCACCGGGCCGACGAGTTCGACGAGGCCGCCGCGCGGCGGATCGCGGCGCTGCTCGAGGACTCGGCGACGGTCGCGGTGGGCGAGACCGGCCTCGACTACCACTACGACCGGAGCCCGCGCGAGCGCCAGCGCGCCGCCTTCGCCTGGCACCTGGCGCAGGCCGCGGCCACCGGGAAGCCGGCCATCGTGCACGCGCGGGAGGCCGACGCCGACGCGGTCGCGCTCATCGCCGACGCGCCGGCGGGGACCACCGGCGTCCTCCACTGCTTCGCCTCGGGGCCCGACCTCCTCGAGGCCGGCCTGGCGAAGGGCTTCTGTGTGTCGTTCAGCGGGATGATCACCTTTCGCAACTGGGACGCGCACTGGGCGGTGGAGCGGGTGGCCGACGACCGGCTCCTGGTCGAGACCGACGCCCCGTTCCTGGCACCGGTCCCGCACCGCGGCAAGCGCAACGAGCCGGCCTTCGTGGTGCACACCGCCGCGAAGCTCGCCGCGCTGCGCGGCACCAGCGTCGAGCACATCGAGGCCATCACGACCGCCAACACGCAGCGGCTGTTTCGCCTCACGACCCACCCCAACCAGAGCGCTCAGTGAGCGTCCCTTCCGACATCGCCATCGCCCAGGCCGCCACCCTGCGGCCCATCGCCGAAATCGCCAAGGGTCTCGGCCTCTCCGACGACGAGATCGAGCTGTACGGCAAGTACAAGGCGAAGATCCGCCTCGAGGCCGTGGAGCAGCGCGAGGCCAAGGGCCGCCTCATCCTGGTCAGCGGGATCACGCCCACCGCGGCGGGGGAGGGGAAGTCCACGGTGTCGGTGGGGCTCACCCAGGCGCTGCGGGCCCTGGGCAAAAACGCGGTGGTGTGCCTGCGCGAGCCCTCGCTGGGGCCGGTGTTCGGGGTCAAGGGCGGCGCCGCGGGCGGCGGTTACGCGCAGGTGGTGCCGATGGAGGACATCAACCTCCACTTCACCGGAGACTTCCACGCCATCAGCTCGGCCCACAACCTTCTCTCGGCCCTGATCGACAACCACATTCACCAAGGCAACGCCCTCAACATCGACAGTCGCCGCATCACTTGGCCGCGCACCATGGACATGAACGACCGGGCGCTGCGGCAGATCGTGGTCGGATTGGGCGGCACGGCCAACGGGCCCACGCGCGAAGAGCGGTTCGTCATCACCCCCGCGAGCGAGATCATGGCGATCCTCTGCCTCGCGACCGACCGACAGGACCTGGAGGAGCGCCTCACCCGCATCATCATCGGCACCACCGCGGGCAAGCACCCGGTGCGCGCCGGCGACCTCAAGGGCACCGGCGCGATGGCGCTGCTCCTCAAGGACGCGCTCCAGCCCAACCTGGTGCAGACCCTCGAGGGCGGGCCCGCGATCGTGCACGGCGGGCCGTTCGCGAACATCGCCCACGGCTGCAACACCGTGATGGCCACGCAGCTGGGCCTGCGGCTGGGCGACTATGTCATCACCGAGGCGGGTTTCGGCGCCGACCTCGGGGCCGAGAAGTTCTTCGACATCAAGTGCCGGTTCGCCGGGCTGAACCCCGAGGCGTGCGTCATCGTCGCGACGGTGCGCGCGCTCAAGATGCACGGCGGCGCCGACAAGAAGAACCTCGGCGTGCCGAGCGTGGAGCAGGTGGAAAAGGGCTTCGCCAACCTGGCGCGCCACGTCGAGAACGTGCGCAAGTTCGGCGTGCCGCCCATCGTGGCGCTCAACCGGTTCAGCGCCGATTCCGACGCCGAGCTGGCGAAGGTCCAGGAGCTGGCCGCGAAGGCCGGCGTGCCGCTGGCGCTCAGCGAGGTGTGGGCCAAGGGTGGCGAGGGCGGCAAGGCCGTCGCCCAGGCGGTGCTGAAGGTGCTCGGCGAGGGCAAGGGCGCCTTCCATCCGCTGTACGACGTCAACAAGCCGATCAAGGAGAAGGTGGAGACCATCGCCCGCGAGATCTACCGGGCCGACGGCGTCACCTTCACCTCGGCCGCCTCCAAGAGTATCGAGCAGCTCGAGGCGACCGGGCTCGGCCAGACGCCGGTGTGCATGGCGAAGACCCAGTATTCCTTCAGCGACGACGCCTCGCGGCTGTGCGCGCCGACCGGCTTTCGCATCACGGTGCGCGACGTCTACCCCTCGGCGGGCGCCGGCTTCGTCGTCGCGCTGGCGGGTGACATCATGACGATGCCGGGCCTCTCGAAGGCGCCGGCGGCCGAGAAGATTCGCATGACGAAGAGCGGCCTCATTGAGGGACTGTTCTAAAGCAGCGTTCTTTCAATCGACAGGAGTGCAGATGCCCGACCTGAAGATCGTCGCGACTCCCGGCGCACCCCAAGCCATCGGGCCCTACAGCCAGGGCATGATCGCGAACGGGTTCCTCTTCACGGCGGGGCAGGTGGCGCTCGATCCCGCGACGGGCGAGATGACGGGGAGCGACGTAAAGACCCAGACCACGCGCGTCATGGAGAACCTCAAGGCCATCCTCACCGCGGCGGGCACCTCGTTCCAGCGGGTGGTGAAGACGACGGTCTTCCTGGCGACGATGGACGATTTCGCGGCGATGAACGAGGTCTACGCGCGGGCCTTCGGCGACCACAAGCCGGCGCGCTCGACGGTCGCGGTGAAGACGCTGCCGAAGAACGCGCTGGTGGAGATCGACGTCGTCGCGCTGGTCTAGCGGTCAAGGGAGCGGAGCTGGCCTGGTGGTCGGCCACGTCTTCAAAACGTGAGGGGGCTCGCTCTGCGGGCCTCGGTTGGGTTCGATTCCCACACGCTCCCGCCAAGCGCGGACTCTCAGTCCGCGGACATCAGCTTCCGGCCGCGACCACGCGGTAGCGCGCCGCCATCCCGGCCGCGTTGTGGAAGGTGATGTGGCAGTGGAAGAGCCAAGTCCCCGGGTTGTCGGGCACCATGTTCGCCACGATCATCTCCATCGCCGTGATGCTGGCCACGTCGGTCCGCATGTGGTTGAGCGTCACGGTGTTGCCGTGCCAGTGCGGCGAGTGGAAGTCGAAGTCGTTGGTCGAGCTCATGAGGTACCAGCGCACCCGCTGCCCGACCCGCACCGTGTACGCCTCGAGCGGCAAGGCCCCGTGGGCGAAGCCGTTGATCGTGAACGCCACGAACCAGGGATAGAAGTTCTGCCGTTGCGAGGGATTGCCGATCACCGGTGGCGGCCCCGTGAAGGGCGGCAGTACGCTGGCGGGAAGATTCGACGCGGCCAGCCAGCTGTCCTCCTCGTGCACCTGGTCGAACGACGCCACCAGCTCCCGGTCCACGTCGGTCGGTGAGCCGTCGGCGCGCGCCATCCCCCGGGCCGTGACGAGCATGACGCCCAGCAGGCCGGTGTTGACGTCCCGCGTCTCGTCGGTGTGGGAGTGGTACATCCACATCACCGAGCTGCCCTCGCCGTGTGCCGGCCCGGCCCGCTCGGGAACCGGCCAGACGTAGACATGAGTTCCGCCCGGCGGCACGCCATCGTCCATGCGGTCGGCGCCACTGGTGCCGTCGTTGTACGGCGCGCCCTCGGAGTCCTTGTTGTAGAAGACTCCGTGGGGATGCACGCTGTAGGGCCGGCTCGCGTTGTTGCGGAAGACGAACCGGATGGTGTCACCCACCACGCCGCGGATCAGCGGCCCCAGGAAGCCGAGGTGTTCCCACTCCGGTGCGCGGGGCTTGAGGGTGCGGAAGGTGCTGTCGGTGTACTCGCGGTACAGCACCTTGCGGTACGACGTGCTGACCGGCGTCGGCGGGCCGTTGGTGAAGAATGCCGTGTCGGCGTAGGGCCGGTCGGCGATCTGGTCGCGGCCGCCGAGGACGTAGTCCCAGCTGACCTCGTCGGCGGCGACGTAGTAGACGCGAGTGCGGCCGGCGCGCGCCTGGGCGTCGGCGCGCGAAACAGGGAGCATCAGGAGTGCGAGACCCAGTGCTGCAACTGTGGAGCGGTGGATCACGGACGGCCTCCCGGCAGGTGAGGGCATGTATATGCCTCCGATGGGCGAGCGCCGCAATGCCTCGGCTGATGTCCCGGCTGTCTACCGGCCGCCCTCTCACTGCTCCGGCACAGCCCGCGTCTCGATTGACCAGATTCTCGCCGCAACCCTGGCTGAAATAGAGGAGCGCCCGGCGCAGTTAGCGAGCGAGAACCCAGTAGTAACCCCAGGTTGCGTAGGAAGAGTGCGACGTCCATCTTGCGCCTGAAGGCGAAGGCCCGCGACGGCGGCATTGGGAACTCCATGGTCCCGAGTGCGCAGCGAATCGCAGCATCCTCCTTGGCGCTGGTGCTTGGCGCCATCCCTGCATGTAGCCGAGTCACGGAGCCCCCAGGCCTGCCGGCAGCCGTGGAGACGTCTCGGATCTTCACGGTGCCTACACCGCCCGCCATCACGACGGCGCCGGACACGCTACGCATAACTGGCGGAATCACGACGAACGAGCCTTGCTACGACTTCAGTGCCGCCGCAACCCAGCGTGACACCATCTTCGTGACCTTGATTGCTCAAAGAAGAACCGGATTCTGCCAGCAGGTCCTCGCCGCCTTCTCATATACGATCATAGTGACCGGGGTTCAACCCGGGAACTTCCCGCTGCGCTTGATACACAATTGGCGCGCTCAGTACAGCGTTCTTGAGACCGCCCTGGATACGATGGTGCAAGTACCGTGACTTGCGGAAGCGGTCGCAGTGTCGAGAACACTCGCTAATCCCTCCTGAGGCAGCACGTGACTGCGGGTGGCGGCAGGCGGCCTGGCCGACATGAGCCGCCAGGAAGAGCGCGAGAAGCGGTCTCAGACATAGTCGCACTCCCGCCGTTGTGGTAGGTTGGGGCATGTTCGTCGTGATCTGGGATTTCGTGGTCCGCCCCGAGCATGCCCCCGCCTTCGTGCTCGCTTACGGCCCCCGCGGCGACTGGGCACGCCTCTTCCGCGGCTGTGACGGCTTCGTCGAGTGCGAGTTGCTGTGTGACGCCGAAGCGCCGGAGCACTACATGACGCTCGACTACTGGCGAGAGCCGGAGGACTACGTGCGCGGCATGGCGTCGGTTGCGACCGCCTACCAGGAGCTCGATGCCCGCTGTGCCGAGTTCACCTCGAGCGAGCGGCGCGTGGGCAACTTCGTAAAGCCCTGAGCGCCACCCTCGTCATCCTGAATCCCTGGTCGGGCCGCGGGAAGGGCGCGAAGTGCCGGGGCCAGGTGCTGCGCGGCCTGCGCGACACCGGCGTCCCCTTCGAGCTGGTGGAGACCACGGGCCCGGGCCACGCTACCGGCCTGGCGCGCGACGCGGCCCGGGCGGGCGTCGAGCGCGTCATCGTCGCCGGCGGCGACGGCGCGATCCACGAGGCGGTGAACGGCCTGATGAAAGGGCCGGTTGCCGAAGACGGCGCGACCAAAGCGGCGCTCGGTGTCATCCCCCTCGGGACGGGGAACGACTTCGCCAAGCTGGTCGGTGTCTATAAGCAGCCGCCCGAAGTCGCGGCGGCACGGATGATGCGCGCCGCCACCGATCGCTTCGACCTCGGCCGCTGCCTCGGCGAGTACTTCGACAACATCATGGGCGCCGGATTCGATGCGGAGACGGTCCGCCATGCCAACCAGATCCGCCGCCTCAGGGGTCTCGCCGTCTACCTGGCCGCCATCTACCGCACTTTCGTGACCTTCAAGCCGCCGTATCTCGAGATCACCAGCGCCGAGCATCGGGAGACCGGCGCGATGATGATGCTCGCGGCCTCGATCGGCATCTGTGGGGGCGGGTCGTTCTACCTGACCCCGCAGGCGGATCCGACGGACGGCAAGCTCGACATCTGCTTGATCCGCAAAGTCGGCCTGATGACCTTTCTCCAATCGGTGCCCAAGGTGATGAAGGGTACCCACACCACTCTCGACGAGGTCACGCTGTTCCGCACCAGCTCCGTGACGATCCGCTCGACCGACGGCCGGCCCCTCGTCCTCCAGCTCGACGGCGAGCTGCGCGAGCCCGGCCTGACCGAGGTCGAGATCACGATCGAGCCGCGGCGGCTGCGGGTCCTGGTGGCGCGGTGATGCGGCACGCGGCCGCGGGGTCGCCCGGCCGCCCGGTCATGATCGTCGTGGCCCTGGCGCTGCTCGCGGGGAGCCCGGCGGTGGGCCAGGTCCCGATCGGGGCGCCGCCCCAGGTGCCGGTGCAGCCTCCGCCCCAGCAGCAGGACGACTCCCTGAGCACCGCGGCGGACAGCATTCTGCGCCACCGCGCCAAAGGCGACTCGGTGCGTCCGCAGCCGCCGATCTCCCCGGGCACGGCGTTCCTCCGCTCGCTGCTGCTGCCGGGGTGGGGCCAGGCCGCGCTCGGCCGGAACGTGACCGGCGGGGTGTTTCTCACCTTCGAGGGCATCGCGGTCACGATGGTGTGGAAGAGCTCCTGGCAGCTCGACTACGCCCGCACGCGCCAGAAGTACGTGAACAGCCACTCCCAGGAGAAGCAGGACTGGATTGTCCTCCTGGTCTTCAACCACCTGATGGCGGGCGCGGAGGCCTACGTCTCCGCCCACCTGTGGGATTTCCCCGCCGCGCTCAAGATGCAGGCGCTGCCCGGCGGCCGCGCCGGCGTCGGGGTGAGCGTCCGCTTCTGATGGATCCGCGCCCGATCGGCGTCTTCGATTCGGGCATCGGCGGGCTCACGGTGGTGCGCGAGCTGCACCGCCAACTCCCGCACGAGGCGCTGATCTACTTCGGCGACACCGCCCGCGTCCCCTGGGGCAACAAGTCTCCCGAGACGGTGCGGCGCTACGCGCGCGAGATCACCGAGTTCCTCCTGGCCCGCGACGTCAAGATGATCGTGGTGGCGTGCAATACCGCGAGCGCCCACGCCCTCGAGGAGCTGAAGCGCGCCACGCCGGTGCCGGTGGAGGGCGTCGTCGGCCCGGGCGCGCAGGCGGCCGTCGGCGCGTCGCGGGGCGGGCCGATCGGCGTCATCGGCACCGCGGGCACCATGAAGAGCGGCGCGTACGAGCGGGCCATCCACGCCCTCGATCCGAAGGCGCGCGTCATCCAGCGCGCCTGCCCCCTCTTCGTGCCCCTGGTCGAGGAGGGCTGGCTACGGCACGCCAGCACCAGGCTCATCGCGCACGAGTACCTCGACCCCTTAAAGGTTGAGGGGATCGACGCCCTGGTCCTCGGCTGCACGCACTATCCCCTCCTCAAGCCGCTGATTGGCGAAGTGATGGGGGAGGGAATCACGCTGATCGACAGCGCCGAGCAGACGGCGGCGGCGGTGGCGCGCGAGCTGGCGGAGTCGGGGATCGAGAACGCGAGGGACGCTGAGGGGCGCGCCCATTTCATCGTCAGCGACGCCCCCGAGCAGTTCGAGCGGGTCGGCGCGGCGTTCCTGGGAGACCGGGTCCGGGACATCGAGACCGTGATGCTGGGGCATTGACCCCAGCGGCTGATAGCCGCTGCTCGGCGATGGCGGCTGATAGCCGCCTCGATCTGCTCGTCGCCGCTATCAGCGACAGCACTGCCGAGCCGCGAGTCTTACTCGCGGAGCGGAGCTTGGAGTCTACGGCCGTTGCGGCCAGCTCAGCGGCCAGATCTTCTCCGGCCCCACCACCGCGTAGTGGCGATCCACCATCCACTGTCCGGCGTTCAGATAGAAGCGGCCCGGGTTCACCTCGATCAGCTTCTGCCGGTGGGTGTGGGCGAGGATCACGAGCTGGACCTCGGTGCGCTGGTGCAGCACCGCCCGCACGTACCGCTCCTGCGCCGATGCGGCGGCTTCCATCGCGTGTGGCGTCTTGTTGCTTTCGGCCAATCCGCCCGAGAGGCGGTCGGCCAGGCGGAAGCCGAAGTCAGGGTGTAAAGCCTTGAAAACACTCTGCGTTATCCGGCTTCGCGTAATGCGATGGATGAGCTTCCCGCCCAGCTTCTGCTCGGCCAACCCGTCGCCGTGATGGATCCAGCAGCGCCGCCCCGCCAGGGTGAGGTCCGCGCCGTCGGGATGGAAGGGAATGCCGAGGTCTTCGGTGAGAAACGTCCCGCCCCAGCGGTCGTGGTTGCCGCCGAAGGCCTCGATCTTGATGCCCTTGTCGGACAGCATGGCCAGCTTGGTCAGGGTGCGGAAGGGGCGGCGGGGGATGACGGCGTTGTACTCGAACCAGAAATCGAAGATGTCGCCCATGACGACGAGCCGTTGCCCGATAGACGGCACGGCATCCAGCAGCTCGTGGAACGCTTCCTCGTCCCGGAGGTCGGCCGAGCCCAGATGCGCGTCGCCGACCACCACCACCCGCTCCTCGGTCACGGCGGAAAATGCCGACCCCCGGGAAGTGGCGCAAGCGCTTCAACTCTATTGACTTTCGCCACGGGAGCACGTAGAGTGGCACGGGAGATTTCCCTTCGTGCCACCAGTCGGAGGAGCAGATGCCACTGGACGCGCTCGGCCTGATCGAGACCAAGGGATTGGTCGGTGCGATCGAGGCGGCGGATGCGATGGTCAAGGCCGCGAGCGTGAAGCTCGTAGGCAAGGAAAAGGTCGGCGGCGGGTACGTCACGGTGATGGTGCGGGGCGACGTCGGGGCGGTGAAGGCCGCGACCGATGCCGGTGCCGCGGCGGCCGAGCGCGTCGGCGAGCTGGTGTCGGTCCACGTCATTCCGCGGCCCCATGCGGACCTCGAGCTGATCCTTCCCAAGGGCGCCTAGCCCGTGACGTCCTGGACCGAGCAGGCCCTGGGCCTGATCGAGACCAGGGGACTGGTCGGCGCGCTCGAGGCGGCGGATGCCGGCGTGAAGGCCGCGCCCGTCCAGCTCCTCGGCAAGGAGCAGACCGACCCCGCCCTCATCACCATTCTTTTCGCCGGTGATGTGGCGTCGGTGAAGGCGGCGGTCGATGCCGGCGCGGCGGCGGCCGAGCGGGTCGGGCAGCTGGTCTCGGTTCACGTCATCCCGCGGCCCTACCCGGGCCTCGAGCTGATGAGCGACGCGGAGGAGGGCAACGGCGGCGGCGCGCCGCCCGGCACCCCGCTCGCCGAGATGAAGGTCGTCGATCTGCGTCACATGGCCCGCCAGCTGGAGAACTTTCCCCTCAAGGGCCGCGAGTTGTCGATCGCGAACCGCGACGAGTTGCTCGCCCACTTCCGCGCCCTCGGCTACACCACGTAACGCGCGATGGACAAGGACCTCGCCTCGGTCCAGGAAGCCCGCGAGCTCCTCGAGCGGGCGCATGAGGCACAGAAGGCCTTCGCCCGCGTCTCGCAGGAGGAGGTCGACCGCGTCGTCACGGCCATGGCGCGCGCCGCCTCGGCCGCTGCCGAGCGCCTCGCCCGCCTCGCCGTGGACGAAACCGGCATGGGCCGATACGAGGACAAGATCGTCAAGAACAAGTTCGGCTCCGACCTGGTGCTCGAGTACATCCTCCCGCTCAAGACCGTCGGCATCATCCGCGAGATCCCCGAGCGCAAGGTGAAGGAGCTGGCGGTGCCGATGGGCATCGTGGCGGCGCTGGTTCCCACGACCAACCCGACCTCCACCGCGATGTACAAGGCGCTCATCAGCGTGAAGGGCCGCAACGCGATCGTCATGAGCCCGCATCCCCGGGCGGTGAGGTGCACCGTCGAGACGGCGCGCGTCATGCACGACGCGGCGGTCGAGGCGGGGGCGCCGAAGGATCTCATCCTCGCGATGAGCATGCCCACGCTGGAGGGCACCAACGAGTTGATGCGGCACAAGCGGACCGCGATCATCCTGGCGACCGGCGGCTATCCGATGGTGCGCGCGGCGTACAGCTCGGGGAAGCCCGCGTACGGGGTCGGACCCGGCAACGTGCCCGCCATCGTCGAGCGCACCGCCGACGTGGTGAAAGCGGTGCGCGACATCATCAACGGCAAGTGCTTCGACCAGGGCGTCCTCTGCTCGGCCGAGAACTCGCTGGTCTGCGACGCCCCGATCGACGCCCAGGTCAAGGCCGAGCTGCCGAAGAACGGTGCGCACATCGTGCGGGGCGACGATCGCGCGAAACTCCAGCGCCTGATGCAGGATCCGCGGTCGGGCGCCGTCTCGGGCGACATCGTGGGTCTGCCGGCGGAGACCATCGCGGCCCGGGCGGGCATCAGCGTGCCCGCCGGCACCCGCGTGCTGGTCGCCGAGTGCACGTCGGTGGGGCCGCAGGAGTTCTTTTCCCGCGAGAAGCTCTCGCCGGTGCTCGCCTATTTCGTCGAGGACGGCTGGCAGAAGTGCTGCGAGCGGGCCATCCAGCTGCTGGAGTTCGGTGGCCTGGGGCATTCGCTCGCGATTCACTCGCGGGACGAGCGCGTGATCCAGGCCTTCTTCGAGGAGAAGCCGGCGTTCCGGATTCTGCTGAACACGATGTCGGCCCTGGGCGCCGTGGGATACACGACGGGCCTGGTGCCCGCGATGACGCTGGGCCCCGGGACCTGGGCCGGGTCCAGCACCTCGGACAACATCGGTCCGCTGCACCTGATCAACATCAAGCGACTGGCGGGTGAGGTGCGCGAATACCAGGAGGATCGAGGATCGAGGATCGAGGCTAGCAAACCCGCAGCGGTGAGCGCACCATCCTCCATCCCGGCTCCGCTGTCCGTTGAGGAAGTCGGCAGGATGGTCGACGAGTTTCTCAGAACTCATCGCGCAACGAGAAAGTCGGCATGACCAGGGAAGAAGTCGCCAAGCTCGTCGAGATCGTGGCGTCAAAGCTCCGGGCCCAGGAGGGCCCCTGGCTGCCCACGCCCACGCGACCCGAGCCCCCGGGCGATCCGACCCCCGGCTCGCTTCCCGCCTGGGCGGCCGCGGCGCAAGGGCTGACCGATATCGCCCCCTCGCGGCGCGGGGCTGGTTTCCCGAAGCACCGCCCCGAGTACGCCGCCCTGGTCGTCGCGACCCGCCAGGCCGCGGCGGGACGGGGTGCCTCGCCGCTGCCGTCGGGCTCCGGCTCGGGCGCCGATCGCGCCGCCAGCCAGCGCACGCGGCGCGAGATCCCGATCGGGGTTTCCAAGCGCCATCTTCACGTCTCGCTGCGCGACTTCGAGGCGCTCTTCGGGAAGGGCAAGACGCCCAGCGTCCAGCGCGTCATCTCCCAGCCCGGCCAGTTCGCCGCCGGCGAGACGGTGAACGCGACCGGACCCAAGGGGAAGCTCGAAGGCGTCCGCATCGTCGGCCCGGCGCGCGGGGCGACGCAGCTCGAGCTCTCGCCCTCCGACTGCCGCACCATCGGCATCGACGCGCCCGTCGTGGTCTCGGGCAAGCTCGAGAAGTCGGCGGGCGGCGTGACGCTCGAGGGGCCGGCCGGGAAGGTCACGCTTCCCAGCGGCGTGATCGTGGCCCAGCGTCACCTCCATGTCGCGCCCGGCGACGCCCGGCGCCTGGGCGTCGCCGACGG
The DNA here is from genome assembly GCA_041476105.1 of Gemmatimonadota bacterium. Classification (GTDB taxonomy): domain Bacteria; phylum Gemmatimonadota; class Gemmatimonadetes; order Gemmatimonadales; family JACORV01; genus DASXPG01. The sequence goes on along the minus strand of JBGOSS010000037.1, from coordinate 19,199 downwards.
CGACCGGATCGCGATCGAGTGCGGACCGGCGGGCCGCCGGGTCACGCTGCACGATGTGATCGTGCGCCTGGGCCCGGGTCACGCGACGGAGCTGCACCTCGACCTCGATGAGGCCGACGCCGCGGGCGTCAAGTCCGGCGACCAGGCGATCATCGTGGCCCGCAGCGGCACGAGCGGCGCGGGCAAGAAGCGGCCGCTCGTTACCGAGCGCGACGTGGCGGCGATGGCGGCCCGCGGCGAGAAGGTCTCGGCGCACGGACCCTATCTGCTCACCCCTGCCGCCCGGGACCGCGCCCACGCCCTGGGCATCTGGACCGAGTAGGTTCTCCAAGGGCGACCGGACAGCGAAGAAAGCGGCGAGTGGGCGAGTCGACGACTGAGACATCCGTAGACGTTCGCGTTCGCTATGGCGAGACCGACCAGATGGGCGTGGCCTACCACGCCCACTATCTTGTCTGGTGCGAGCTGGCGCGGACGGAACACATGCGCCGCCTCGGTGTTCGGTATCGGGATCTGGAGGATCGCGGCTACAAGCTGGCGGTGGCCGAGGCGAGCCTGCGGTACGCGCGCTCGGCGCGCTACGACGATCTGCTGCGCGTCACGGCCTGGCTCTCCGACGTCGGCTCCCGCCGCGTGACCTTTCGCTACCGGGTGCAGCGCCCCGAAGACGGCGCGCTGCTCTGTACGGCCGAGACGGCGCTGATCTCGCTGGATCGCGCCAATCGCCCGGCCCGGATGCCGCCCGAAGTCCTGGAACTGATGGAGTCCGTCGTCACCCACGCCTGAGAGTCTTCGTGCGCCGTCCCTCCACTCGCCTCGTGCTGCTCGCACTCGTTCTCGCCGCCTTCATGGCCCGGCCGCTCCGCGCCCAGGACGCGGGATCGGTCTCCGACGTCGCGCAACTCCTGGCCCTGGAGGACCGCCGCGAGTTCGACGGCGCGCTCCTCCAGCGGGCGACGCAGCATCCCGACTCGCTGGTGCGCCGGCGCGCCGCGATGGCGATGGGGCGTATCGGCGACCGCGCGGCCCTCGCGCTCCTGGTGCCGATGCTCGCCGACCGCGACAGCCTGGTGCGCACCGAGGCGGTCTTCGCCCTGGGCGAGCTGGGTGACCGCGGGGCGGTGCCGGACCTGACGGCCCTCACCTCACGCTTCCCGCCCTCCGCTACCACCGACCTGGAAGTCGAGGTCGTCACCGCCCTCGCCAAGCTCGGCGGCCCCGAGGCCGATCGCGCCCTCGGCGCGATCCTCGACCGGCATGGCGCGTCGATGCTGCCTCAGGACGACCGCGCCACGGCCCAGGTGCTGCTCGAGAGCTGGCGGCTGGGGCCCCTGTCCTCGCTGGCGCCGCGGCTGGGCGACTACATCCGGCGCTCGCGCGGCGCATGGCGCCGCAACGCGGCTTACAGCGCGACGCGTCCGCGGATGATCTTCACTTCCGCCGCCGCGTTGCTCGAGGCGGCGCAGGACAGCGACGCGCTGACCCGCGCCTACGTTGCCCGCGGGCTCCTCGGGCCGGTCGCCGATTCCGCGCACCAGTCGCGCGAGTCCTTCCTGGCGCCGCTGCGCGCCCTGGTCAACGATCCCGAGGCGCGGGTGCGCATCAACGCGCTGAAGGCCCTGGCGTCGTTCGAGGACTCCTCGCTGGCGCCGCTGGCGGCGTCGCATCTCCAGGACCGCGACGCCAACGTCCCGGTCCAGGCGGCGGCCACGCTGGGAAGCCTCAAGGGCTCGCGCGCCGCGGCCGCGCTCGCCGAACGGCTGCCCGGCGCGCCGAACTACGGCCAGCGCCACGCCATCCTCATCGCCCTCGCGCAGGCGTCGCCGACCCAGGCGATCGAGGCCGCACGCGCCTGGCGCAGCGATACCGACTGGCGTTCGCGCGCCACCTACGCCGAGATGCTGAGCGTCGCCGCCACGCCCGCCGCTCGGCAGCAGCTCGCCGAGATGCTCGGCGACGCCGACCCGCGCGTCGTCGGCTTCGTGCTCAACGCCCTCGCCACCGTCGTCCCGGCGGGAGACACGGCGCTGCTCGCGGCGGCCCGCGCGAAGCTCACCACAGCCGACGTCGTGGTGCGCGCGACGGCCATCGACATCGTGGGCCGCGAGCGGGATCCGACCTCGGTGCGGGAGCTGGCCGCGGCCTATCGCCGCGCCGAGCCCGACGAGCTGAGCGACGCGCGCCTCTCGGCCATCCGCGCCCTGGCCGACATCGTGGACCGCGCGCCGGCGAGCCGCGCCGACGTCGAGGCCTCGCTCCTCGCCGGCAATCCGCGAAGCCCCGACTACCTGGTCCGGCGGCTCGCCGCCGCCCGCTTGGGCGAGGCGGCGGTGCGCCGCGCCTGGGGTCCCGTCGGCCCCGTCGAGACGGGCCGCAGCCCCGAGGAGTATCGCGACATCGCGCGCCGCTACGTGGTGGGCGCGGCACGCCCCGGCCCCGTGACGATCGAAACCGAGCGCGGCAACATCGTCCTGGTGCTGTATGCCGAGGAGGCGCCGCTCACGGTGGACAACTTCCTCCACCTCGTGGACCGGCGGTACTTCGATAACGGGCGCTGGCATCGGGTGGTGCCCAACTTCGTCATCCAGGACGGCGACCCGCGTGGTGACGGCAGTGGCGGGAGCGGGACGGCGATCCGCGACGAGATCAACCGCCGGCGCTACGACCGCGGCACCGTGGGGATGGCGCTGTCGGGCCCCGACACCGGCGGCTCCCAGTTCTTCATTACCCATGCGCCGCAGCCGCACCTCGACGGCGGTTACACGGTGTTCGGGCAGGTTGTTTCGGGATGGGACACCCTCGACCAGATCGTGCAGGGCGACCGGATCCGGCGCATTTTCCGGTGATGGGGCGGGTGCGTGGTGCGTGGTGCGTCGTCCTGGGTGTGGGGCTGGGTCTTGCCGCCACGCCGACCACCGCGCGCGCGCAGTTCGGCCTCTTCGGGCCGAACAAGATTCAGTACCGCCAGTTCGACTGGCGCACCCTGCGCGGCGAGCACGTCGACCTCTACTTCTATCCCGAAGAGGATGAGCTCGCCCGCGTCGCGCTGACGTACGCGGAGGATTCGTACCGGGAGCTCGAGGTCCGCTTCCGCCACCCCGTCGCCTCCCGCGTGCCGATCGTCGTCTATGCCTCGCACTACGACTTCGAGCAGACCAATCTCCTGCCGTTCACCCCGCCCGAGGGGCTGCTCGGCTTCACGGAGTTCGGGCGCAGCCGGGTCGCGCTGCCGTTCCGCGGCAACTACGCCGAGTTCCGGCACACCATCCGCCACGAGCTGGTGCACGTCTTCCAGCTCTCGCTGGGCCGCCTCAACGGACGGCTCCACAACAAGCTGCGCAGTCTCCAGTTTCCGCTCTGGTACACGGAAGGGACCGCCGAGTATTTCTCGGAAGGGGAGGACACCCAGGACGAGATGCTCCTGCGCGACCTTACCCAGGGCGGGCGGCTCCCCTCGATCGAGGACCTGAGCTACGCCGGGGGCGGGATCATCTACCCGATCGGCGGCACGCTGGTCCGCTTTCTCGCCGACACCTACGGCGAGTGGCGGCTGATCGAGATGTTCGACGACGCCTGGAAGTACGACAACTTCGAGGAGCTGATGGCGGCGGTGTTCGGCAAGCCGCTGCGCGACCTGACGGCCGAGTGGCAGTACCACATGCGGCGCACTTACTACCCGCAGGTCGCGACGCAGCGGCCGCTGGCCCTGGGCGGGCGGCCGCTGGCCCCGCTGGCGCTGAAGCCGGCCGTCTGGACCCCGCCGGGCGACAGCGAGCCGCAAGTCCTCTATATCTCGCCGCGGACCGGCTATACCAACATCTACGGCGTGCCGCTGTCGGGCGGCAAGCCGCGCATCATCGTCCAGGGCGAGCGCACCGCGCAGCTCGAGTCCTTCCATTCGTTCGACTCCCGGATGGACGTCGACTCGGCCGGGGTGCTGGTCTTCGCGACGCGCTACATGCAGCACGACGCGCTGGTGTTCTGGGACGTGCAGCGCCAGCGGCTGGTGGGGCGCTACCAGTTTCCCGACATCGTGTCGATTCTCTCGCCCGCCTGGTCGCCCGACCGCGGCAGCGTGGTCTTCTCGGGGCTGACGCTCTCGGGCGCGTCGGACCTCTACCTGCTGCACGTCGCCGACGGCCGGCTCGAGCGCCTCACCAGCGACCGCTACAACGACACCGATCCGTCGTTCTCGCCCGACGGCGCGCAGCTGGTCTTCGCCTCCGATCGCACCGCGTTCGGGCCCAACGGCGCCATGAACCTGTTCATCATGGACGTGGCCAGCCGGCAGGTGCGCTACCTGACCTACGGCGACTGGCACGACCGGGGACCGCGCTGGATCCCGGAAGGCCAGGTGACCTTCACCTCGGATCGCCGGGGCGTGCAGGACATCTACGTGGTGGACTCGACCGGCACGGGCCGACGCGAGTCGGGGGTGCCGGGCGGTACCTTCGACCCAGTCTGGGTGCCCTCGGTCGGGATGTACGTCGTGGGGGGCTTCGAGAACCTCAGCTTCAACATCTACAAGCTGCGCCCGCTCACGCGTGAAGCGGCCCCCGCCGATTCGGTGGCCCTGCCGGCCGATTCGCTGGGCCGCGCCCTGGTGCTGGCGGCGAACCCCGACACCGTGGTGCTAGCGGGCACCCGCGAATCGCCCGAGTGGCGCTGGCGCGAGCTCGACGATACGCGGTTCGCGCGCACCGAGCCGGCCCGTTACGAGAAGCGCTACCGGGTGGACTTCGCCGGCGGCGAGGCGGCGGTGGTGCCCGGTGCCGGGGCGGTGCAGTGGGCCACCTTCCTGCTGTCCGACATGCTGGCCGACAACCTCCTCTTCGTGAACGTCCTTGCCTTCCAGCAGGGCGGAGGTCTCGGCGACCTGATCGCCAATTTCAACGGGTCGGTGAGCTACCTCAACCAGTCGCGGCGGCTCAACTGGGGGATGGGCGCCTTCCGGCTGCGCGGCACCTTCTACGAGAACACGCTGGACCGCCTCTACCGCGAGACGGCGACCGGGGCCTTCGGCGTGCTGCGCTACCCGCTGTCGCGGTTTTCGCGGGTCGAAGGGCGCTTCCAGGTTGAGTACTCCGACCGCACCGATTTCGGGTTCATCGGCAACATCGCCTTCCCCCGGCGCCACGGCATCCTGGCGTCGAACTACCTGAGCTTCATCCACGACAACGCGCTCTGGCTGCCGACGGGCCCCATCGACGGTGGGCGCGAGCGGCTCACCGGCGGGATCGTCAACGACTTCCAGAATGCGCGCTTCGACTCCTGGGTCCTCTCGGCCGACCTGCGACGCTACCTGCGGACCAGCCTCAAGAGCGCCATCGCCCTGCGGGGGTTCCTCTACGTGGCCGGCGGCGAGCGTCCGCAGCGGATCAACCTGGGCGGCTCCTACGCGCTGCGGGGTTACCCGCGCTACACCTACGTGGCGGGCTCGCAGGCCTACATGATCAACGCCGAGTGGCGTTTCCCGCTCACCGATTACCTTACCCTCGGCTTTCCCTTCGGCGAGTGGCGGTTTCCCGGCATCGAGGGGGCGCTTTTCGCCGACGTAGGGCGGGCCTGGGAAGCGGCCTACAGCCAGCAGGGGACGATCGGGTCCTACGGCTTCAGTTTCCGGATGAACGTGGGATTCCCGCTGGTCCTGCGCCTCGACGTCGGCTGGCGATACGGCGATCGCGACAGCTACCAGCTGCCGACCGAATCGCGGAGAAAGCACTTTGTCGACTTCTGGTTCGGCTTCGATTACTAGGTACGGCGCGGCCTTTCTTGCTCCCCTCGCTCGCCACTCCTATCTTGCCGCGGCGGTGGCGGCTGTGGCCCTGGCGGGGTGCCGTGCGACGCCGGTGGAGGTGGTGCCGGCGGCCTTCGCTCCCGCTTCGCGCGATGCCTTCGTCCAGGCGGCCGCCGCGACGCTGCCCGCCGGGAGCCAGATCCTGCGGATCGGCTGGCGCGCGGCCAATGGCGACCTGGAACTCTCGGGCGCCGGGGCGGTGCGGATCGCGCCACCCGACTCCCTGCGCCTCGACGTGGCGGCCTCGCTCGGCATCGGGCGCTCGACGCTGCTGATGATGGGCGATTCGATCCTGGCGCGCCCCGTCGAGGCGGTGGACCAGATCCTGCCCGACCGGTTCGCGCTGTGGGCGGCCCTCGGCATCATGCGCGCGCCGCCGGGGCGGATCACCTACGAGGCCGCCGAGTCGGGCCCGCGCAGCCTCTGGCGCACCACCGACGCCTCCGGCCGGATGACGATCTTCGAGCTGGTGGGCGGCGTGCTGATGACCGTGACGCGGCAGGAGGGTGGACGGACGACGTCGCAGCTGCGCTTGACGCGCGACGGGTCCGGCGCGGTGCGGCGGGCCAACCTGCTCGATACGGGGCGCGTGTTCCGGCTCCAGGTGGATGTCAATGCGATCGAGCCAAGTGAGGCCTTTGGACCCGAGATCTGGCGTCTTCGCCCGTAGCGCGTTGGTGATCGCGCTCACCTCATTGGCGAGCGGATGTGTGTACGGTTTCCGCGCTGGCGGCGGCCTGCCCGGGAACATCAAGACCGTGGCGGTCATCCCGTTCGACAATCGCACCGGCGAGCCGCAGCTCACCCAGGAGGTCTCGGAGGCGATCCGCCAGGCGGCGGAAGGGCGCCTGGGGCTGCGGGCCGCCGCGGAAGCGGATGCCGACGCCGTGGTGCGAGGCGAGATCGTGCGCTACGACGCCGACGTCCCGCTGGCGTACTCCACCGGGGAGGCGGGCGTCAACGTGACCCAGCGCCAGGTGACGATCGTCATCAACGTGGAGATCGTGGATCAGCGGGAAGGCAAGGCGCTGTGGCGCTCGAATGGCCTCTCCGTCAGCGGTGAATACCAGCCCCCGCAGGAATCGGAGGGTCGCCGGGTGGCGATCCAGAAGCTGGTAACCAGTTTCGTCGAGGGAGCGCAGTCCCAGTGGTGACCCCCAGAGTGCAGGACCGCGAAGCCGGAAAAGTGAAGTGGGGATGTCTGTTCACGCTCGTCGTGCTGGCGGCCGGTATCTACTACGGGTACGACTTCCTCCAGGTGCGCCTGCGCTACTACAACATCCTGGACACCGTGAAGACCCAGGCCAACTTCGCCTCGGCGCTCGACGACAATCTCATCAAGCGGCGCCTGGTGGCCCGTTCCGACAGTCTCGGCCTGCCCCTGGGCACCCGCGAGTGGACCGTCCGGCGCACTTTCAATCCGCGCCAGATCTTCATCAGCGCGACCTACCGGGATTCGGTGGTCCTCGAGTTCCCCGGCATCCGGAAGGTGTACTACTTCACCTTCACGCCCTCGGCGACCGAGCTGTACTAGCAGGGTGGCGGCCGGCGAGCGTTCGGACCCTGCCCGCAAGATCCTGGACCTGGGCTCCGCGCGCGCGTTCCGGCAGCTCGCGCGGGGCCCCGTCGTCTTTACCAACGGCGTCTTCGATCTCCTGCACCGGGGCCACGTGGCATACCTGGCGCGGGCCCGGGCCCTGGGCGATGTGCTGATCGTCGGGCTGAACACCGATGCGTCGGCGCGGCGGCTCGGCAAGGGGCCGGGGCGGCCGCTCAACGGCGAGCAGGACCGCGCCTTCGTCGTCGCGGGACTCGAGAGCGTGGACGCCGTGGTGCTCTTCGACGACGACACGCCCCTGGCGCTGATCGCCGCCCTCCAGCCCGACGTCCTGGCCAAGGGCGCCGACTACGCGGCCGACGCCATAGTCGGCGCCGACCTCGTGACGGCGCGGGGCGGCCGCGTGGTGCGGATCCCCCTCGAGCCCGGGTATTCGACGACCAACCTCCTCAAGAAGGTGACGGGTGGCGAGACCTGACGCGCGGGCCGCGGACGAGCTGCGTCCTCTGAAGCTCGAGCGGGGCGCCAGCCCCTACGCCGAAGGCTCGTGCCTGGTGCGCTGCGGGGGGACGCTGGTGCTGTGCACGGCGTCGGTGGAGAAAGGCGTGCCGGGGTGGCGCAAGGGTTCGGGGCTCGGCTGGGTGACGGCCGAGTACGCGATGCTGCCGCGCGCGACCAACACCCGGACGGCCCGCGAGCGCACCGGCGCCGGCGGCCGCACCCAGGAGATCCAGCGGCTGATCGGCCGGAGCCTGCGCGCCTCGTTGCACGGTTTCGACTTCGGCGAGTACACGATTCGCGTCGATTGCGACGTCCTCCAGGCCGACGGCGGCACCCGGACGGCGGCGGTCACCGGCGCGGCGGTGGCGCTGGCCGACGCCTGTGGCTGGCTCGCCGTCAATACCGGGGCGAAGAATCCCTTCCGGCGCCTGGTCGCCGCGGTCAGCGTCGGCATCGTGGGAGGAGAGCCGCGGCTCGATCTCTCGTACGCCGAGGACAAGGGCGCCGAGGTGGACGCCAACGTCGTCGTCGCCGATCCCGACGCGCTGCTGGAGGTGCAGGGCACCGGCGAGCAGAACACCTTCAGCCGTGTCGAGCTCGACCGGCTGCTCGACCTCGCCCTGGGCGGCGCGCGCGCGCTGTTCGTCGCGCAGAAGGCCGCGCTGGGCCAGTGAACCGCCTGCTGCTGGCGACGCGGAGCCCCGACAAGGCCCGCGAGATCAGGGACATCCTGGCGGCCGCGGGAGCGCAGGTCGAGCTGGTGTCGCTCGATGAGGCGCGCGTGCCGTGGTGCTCGCGGGAAGACGCCATCGAGGAGTTCGATTCGTTCCAGTCCAACGCGCGGGCCAAGGCCGAGTACTTCACGAAGCTGACCGGCCTGCCGACGGTGGCCGACGACTCGGGTCTCGAGGTGCTGTCGCTGATGGGCAAGCCGGGTGTGCGCTCCAGGCGCTTCGCGTCCAATGCCGAGAGCCTGGCGGGCAGGGAGCTGGATGCGGCGAACAACCAGGAGCTGCTGCGCCGGCTGCTGGGGGCGGACGAGAAGCGGCGTCGCGCGAGCTATACCTGCGTGGCGGTGCTGCTGCGCCGGCCCAATGCGCCCCCCGAGGTCTTCAGGGGACAGTGCTGGGGTCGCCTCCTGGAGGAGCCCCGCGGCACCGGCGGCTTCGGCTACGACCCGCTGTTCTATTTCGAGGAGTTGGGCAAGACCTTCGCGGAGCTGGAGCCGGCGGAGAAGAACACGGTCAGCCACCGCGGCGAGGCGTTCAGGCAACTCGGCGAGGCCTTGAAGTCGAGGCCGCTGGGCTAGGAGGAGTCAACAGTCGGCAGTCGGCAGTCGGCAGTCGGCAGTCGACAGTTGACGACAGGCGGTTCGCTGTCGACTGTTTACTCTTGACTATTGACTGTCTTTTCGGGGCGTGGCGCAGTTGGTAGCGCGCCTGGTTTGGGACCAGGAGGTCGGCGGTTCGAGTCCGCCCGCCCCGACTATTTGATCCTCACCCGCGGTGGCTCAAGGCGAGCCCGCCGCGGCGCGGGCTCGCTGCACCAGGGGCTGGATGTCCGCGTCGCCCAGGCTCCACAGGTTCGCCACCCGCCGATAGTACAGTCGCGCCTCGTCGTTGCGGCCTGAGGCGCGCAGCAGATCCGCCTTCATCAGCCACACCCGCCCAATGAGCCACGCGTCACCTGGTGTAGCGAGGCCCAACTGAAAGAACCCGTTCCGGAGCCAGTCGCGGTCCACGCGGTCGAGACTCCGGAGCGCACCGGCGCTGTCTCCCAGGACGATCTGCGCGTCCGCCAGGGCCAGCGAGCCGATGAACGACACCCACCCGTAACTCCGCTCCGTCGCGGCCAGCATCGAATCCCGGCTCTGGAGCGCCATCCGCGCCTGCGCCGTGTCGCCCCGCGCCAGGAAAGCCAGCACGCTGTCGGCCACGCCGACCGGCGGGTTCGTCGGCGGGCAGAGGTTCCAGCACAGTATGGCAACGCTGGACAACGCGTTGCGGCGGAAGGCCCGATAGCGGGCGGTGCTGTCCGAGCTGTCGGCGAGAGCGCGCACCAGCCGTTCCATGGTGGGCGGTACGACGCCCGCCGCGAGCTGGGCCAGCGCGCGCAAGTAGCCGTGCGGCCCGTCCATCCGGTACCAGGGGCGGGTGTTGCTCTGCTCAGGGATCCGCTGGAACGACCCGAGGAGTCCGGCGAAGTTGACCCGTTCCAGCGCGTCGCCGACGACCCGGTTCTGTTCCTCCTCGCTGGTGTCGTGAGCCGGCTGCGCGGGTTCCCGCAGCGCCGAGTCGACGAGGCGGACCGCGACGGGGATGGCGGCGATCGCCTGCGAGTCGGACCGCATGATCAACGACGCATGCAGAGCCCGCGGGTTTGACCGGTGCCCGAGCCGGCGAGCGGTTCCGACCTCGGCGGCCGCATCGGCATAACGCCGCAGATTCCGGAAAACGAGGCCGAGCTGGTAGTGCGCCTCCGCCTCGTCCGGGGCGCCGGCCACCCAGCGCCGCGCGTAGCCCTGGGCAAGGGCCAGGCGGGGTAGACGGATGGAGTCGTCCACGATGTTGCGCGCGAAGGGCTGTCGCGGTGCGCTGACCTCGCCCGCGGAGTCGGCGAAGACCGAATCGTGCCGGACCAGGACCGTCGCGCGTGCCCGGCGTTCACAGCGGTCGCCCAGGCACTTGTTGCGGTAGTCGCTGGTCAGCATGTCCACCAGGTGTTCGAACGCCAGGTGCATCGATGGGTCCAGCTCCAGGGTCCGATTGAACGCCCGGTACGCCGCCTGCCAGCTCCCGACGAACCGCCACCGGCTCGAGTCGGCGGCGGTGGGCGTCGCCGCGGCGTTGTGGTAGCTGCACTCGCCGATCTGGTACCAGGCCTCGACGTCGCTGGAATCCGCCGCCACCAGTGATGCAAAGGTCTCGCACGCCTCGGTGTATTCCTGGTGCCCGAACTGTTGCTGGCCCCGGATGAGTCCGCGTTCGCGGGCCGGCAGGCCGGCCGTGAACCGCGCCGCGGCGTCCGCGTGTTCTCTCAATGGCTCCTGGTAACCCCCGTCCCAGCCGATGGCGATGCTGAGGCGATAGTGGGCGAGCCCGAAGGTCGAGTCGATCTGGAGCGCCCGCTCGAAGCGGCGGCGCGCCTCGGTGACGTGCCAGGAGTTGAGGGCCTGGAGCCCGGCGTGGTACTCCTGGTAGGCGTCCAGCGAGCGGGTGCCGACGGCGTCGTGACTGGCGCCCGACGGCAGCGGGGCGTCGACGACCTTCCCCGCCAAGCGGGCATAGGCCGGCATCGTCGAGTCGCGCGACGCGATTTCCTCGTTGACCGTCCGCAGCCTGCGGCCCGAGGTGACGTCGTACACCTTCGCGATCACCGTGGTGCGGCTGCTGCCGCTGACCAGGTCGCCCATCACCAGCCGCCCGGCGCCGGCGCGGCGCGCCAGCGCGATGCCGGTGTTGAGTCCGAGCTGCTCGTCACGCTGCGCGGCGGGCAGCGTCTGCATCAGGTCCGTCACGCGCCCGTCGTCGATGACGCGGATGTCGGTCCAGCGCGACAGGTCGAGATAGAGCAGGTTGACCGACGCGTTGGACAGCCACTCCACCTGTGCGTCGCGGCTCACGTTGGCGAACGGGACGACGATCCAGGTGCGGGGATCGGGGGCCGCCATCCTGACCGGCCGAGCCATCCCTCGGCAGGGGGGAGGCGAGCCGTCCGCGCATTGGGCGTGGAGGGGCGGGGCGACGAGGCCGACGGCGAGCACCGCGGCCGCCAGGGTCGGGATGCCGCGCCGTGCCAGGGTGGTGCGCATAACGATCTCTCCGGGAAAGCGCCGCGTTGCTAAGTGACCTGCGGTGGCAACGCGCGTCAATAGACGTCTAGGTCGCTCCCCGATACCACCCGCCCGCCGTACCCGCGCCGGATCTCGGCGACCAGCTCGTCGGGACTGGTGCCCCACATCAGCTGGTGGTAAAGCACCAGCAGGCCGGGCCGCGCCTGCGTCGCGACCCGCGCCAGCTCGCCGCTCGACGTGTGGAAGTGACGATGGTAGCGCTGCCACGCCGGCGAGCGGGACTTGAAGCCGCGTTCGCTGTAGACCTCGTGCACCAGGATGTCGCACCCGTTGCACGCCGCGATCAGGGCGGCGGTGGGCCCGGTGTCGCCCGAGATCACGATGCTGCGGTCGGCGGTCTGGAAGCGGTAGCCGTACGCTTCGGGCCAGGAGCCGTGCAGCACCGGGAACGCGGTGACCGACACGTTGGAATCCTGGTAGATGACGCCGGGATGAATCTCGTGCGCGTTCACCTTGTAGCCCGTGCTGTTCTGCGGCTGCCAGCCGTCGAGGCGGACCCGCACGTCTTCCACGAAGGCGGCGGTCAGGTGCGCCGTCATGGCCCGCGTGCCGCGGGGACCATACACCTCGAGCGGCGCCGTACGGTCCAGGACCCAGGGGGTGTAGATCAGGTCGGGCAAGCCGAGCGTATGGTCGGAGTGCAGGTGCGTCAGGAAGACGATCCGGAGGTTGGACTGGGTCATGGCGGTGACGCCGCGCTGCCGGGCCGCCTCGGCTCGGCGCACGACTCCCGGCCCGGCATCGACCAGGTAGACGGCGCCGTTCACCACCACGGCCAGGGAGGGCCCGGAGCGCTCCGGATCGGCGTTGGGCGTGCCGGTGCCCAGGAGCACCAGCTGGGTCTGGGCCGCGGCCGGTGCGGGGGAGAAGGCGGCACAGGCGGCGAGGGCGGCCAAGGCCGCGGCGAACTGGCGCATGAGTGCCAAAGGTCGTCTATTTCAAGGTTCCTGTCCAAGTGAGGCATGCATTCCGCGCGAGCTGATCGCCTACGTCCGTGATCTCCTCGGCGACCGGTATGTCGTCGAAGAGGAGATTGCGGTGGGCGGTGCGGCCCGCGTTTTTCGTGCCAAGGACCGCACCGGCACGACCGTGGCACTGAAAGTTCTTCGACCGGAGCTGATGCCCAGCCTCACGGCGCAGCGGTTCTTGCGCGAGATCGAGGTCCTGAAGAAGCTCGATCACCCCCTGATCGCCAAGCTGCTGGACTACGGCGAGGCCGACTGGTTCCTCTACTATGTCATGGAGTGGGCCGAGGGGCCGACGCTGCGGAAGTACATCGACAAGCACGGCCAAGCGCCGCTCGACGCGGCCCTCAAGGGCACCTGCGAGGTTCTCGAGGCGGTGGCGCACGCGCACGCGCGGGGCATCGTGCACCGCGACGTGAAGCCCGAGAACATCGTCCTCACAGCGCAGGGCGCGATGCTGCTCGACTTCGGCATCGCCCGGGCGATCGCCAACTCCGAGGCGCAGCGGGTGACGCGCTCCGGGTTCACCGTCGGCACCTCAGCCTACATGAGCCCCGAGCAGGCGCGCGGGCTGCCGGTGGACGAGCGCAGCGACATCTACTCCCTGGGGTGCGTGCTCTTCGAGTCGCTGACCGGGAAGCCGCCCTTCAGCCACCCCATGGAGTCGGAAGTTCTCCAGCTGCATCAGCGGGCGCCGATCCCCCGGCTGTCGGGGGCCCGTGCCGACGTACCCCCCCAGCTGGCCCTCGTTGTGGCGCGTGCGCTCTCGAAAGAGCCCGCCGAGCGCTGGCAGACCGCCGACGCGATGCGCGAAGCCCTCCTCGCCAGCCGGGCCCCAGTTTCCTAGATTGTTGCTCTGCGCCAGTAGCTCAGGTGGATAGAGCGGCAGCCTTCTAAGCTGCGGGTCGGGGGTTCGAGTCCCTCCTGGCGCGCTTCAACACAACGCAACTCCCGTAGCAACCCTGCCAATGGCACCAGCTCCCATCCAACGCTGCTGACACTGGGCGGCGTCGACGTGCTTCGCGATCCTGACTTCAACGCGTTCCGCCACCGTTGGGCGGGCCGGGAAGGGGAGTCGTTCCCGATCGTGGTCCGGCGCGCCGGCCAGCAGCTCACCCTGATGGCGCCGGTCCAGCTCTACGAGCGGACCGATGTGCGGTTGGATTACGTGGCCGACGCCCCGGCACGGGCGCTGCGCGTCCGGAGCGGAATCCTGCACGGCACCACCGGTCTCTGACCGAGGCGCGTTTGCGGGCGGGGTCCTCAGCGGATAGAGTCGAGCGCGACATGACCATGCCCCCGCTCGAGCTCGTCTGTCTCGGTGCACCGACCGCCCGTCTGGCCGGCGCCGAGCCGCCGATGGACGTCCTCTGGCGCAAGCACCTCGCGCTCCTCGTCTACCTCGCCCGGTCGCCACACTACTCCCGCACCCGCGAGCACCTCGTCGGCATGCTCTGGCCAGAGAAGGAGCAGGACGCCGCGCGGCACTCGCTGAGCGAGGCACTGCGACGCCTGCGGGCCGGGCTGGGTGCCGCCCGCCTCGTGTCGGAGGGCGAAACCGTCTCCCTGTCGAGCCACACCCTCGAGGTCGACGCGTCGCTCTTCGAGGAGTGCGTCTCTCGTGAACCCGACCGCGCGCTGGCGCTTTATTGCGGCGATTTCCTCGAAGGCTTCGCCCTCGGCGACGCTGAGGCCTTCGACGAGTGGGCGTCGGGCGAGCGCGCCCGGCTCCGCGCCCGCGCCGTCGAGATCACGATCGCATGCGGCGAGCGGGCCCTGGCACAGGGTCGGCTCGCCCCTGCGGCCGACTTCGCGCTGCGCGCCCGCGCGCTCGAGCCGCTCGCCGAGCTGCCGGTGCGCCTCCTCATGCGCGCGCGGGGGCTGGCGGGCGACGCCGCCAGCGCACTCGCCGCCTTTCATTCATATGCCCAGCTGCTGCACGCGGAGCTGGACGAAGAGCCGGGCCCGGCGTTGCTCGGCCTCGCCGAGCGTCTGCGGCAGGGTGATTCGCGGCCCTCGACAGCGGAGCCTGTTGAGGACGAGCCGGTCTTCGTCGGCGTCGGCCCGGAGGTGGCCGAGGCATTCGCCGAAGCGGCGTCGGCGTTGCAGGGCGGGGGACCGCGCACCCTGATCGTGATGGGCGCGGCCGGGATGGGCCGCAGCCGCCTGCTGGCCGAGGTGCTCAAGCGCGCTCGGCTCGACGGCGCGGTCATCGTCGCGGCCCGCGCGCTGCCCGCCGACCAGGACGCGCCGTGGAGCGCGCTGCGCCAGCTGCTGGGGCAGGGTCTCGCCACCGCGCCGGGGCTGCTCGCCGCGGACCCCGATTCGGTCGGCGTGGTGGCCTTCTTCGCCCCCGCGCTCGCCGAGCGCGTGAGTCCGGTCGCGCCGCGCGACGTGGGGCACGTGGCGCGCGCCTTGGCCACGATCGTCACCGCGGTGGCCGGGGAGCGGCCGCTCGCCCTGGTCCTCGACGACGCCCACTGGGCCGACGGGACCAGCCTCGCGGCGCTGCACGGGGCTGTGCGCGCGCTGGGCCGCGCCCCAATCTTCGCGGCGCTGTCGGTCGGCGACGACATCGATGCCGCGCCGCGGGAGCTACTCGCGCTGTCGGCTGACGTCGGCGGCGCGGTGCCCGGCGCTATCGTCCGCCTTGCGCCGCTCGACCTCGCGGCGACCCAGGAGCTGGTGCGGGCGCTCGCGCCGGCCGAAGGCGCCGAGGACGTGGGACGGCTGGCGCGCCGTCTCGTGGTGGAGACCGGCGGCAGTCCCTACTGGTCGGTGACGCTCCTGCGGGCGCTGCGCTCCTCAGCGCCGGTGCGCAGCGAGCTGCTCGCCTGGCCGCCGCGGACCCGGACCTACGACGCGCCGCTGCCGCCCGGCGTGCCCGCCCTCGCCCGCCTCGCCGCCGCGTCGCGCCTGGCGGCGCTGGCGGAGCGCGAGCGCCACGTGCTCCTCGCCCTGGCGGCGCTGGGTGGTGCGCAGGACCCCGGCGTCGTTGCCGCCGTCTGCGCCCGCGCACGCGAGAGTGTGGATGCGGCGCTGAATGAGCTGGAGCGCGCCCAGCTGGTGGTCTTCGCCAACGGTCGCTACGGCTTCGCGACCCCGCTCCTCGGCACCGTGCTGCGCACCGTGGGCATTCAGGCCGGCGAGCGCGAGCGCATGCGGGGACGCGCCATCGCCGCCCTCGAGGGCCGGCCGGACGACGTGGAGGCCGCGGTGCTCGCCGCCGAGCTGCGGGCCGAGCACGGTCCATCGTCCGAAGCCCTGGCCGCGGCCGTGGCGGCGGGGCGCGCGGCGCTGGCGGCCGGGACCGCCCGCGCCGCCGTGCGGGCGCTGCGCGCCGCCGAGCGCGCGGCCGACCCATCCGACCCGCGCGCGCTCGACGTCGTCAAGGATCTGCGCCGCGAGACCGAGGCCGCCGGGGGGCTGGGAACCGGCTGAGCCGGTCCCGCCCCGGGCGGCGGCGGCCGCCTCAGCGGACCAGCGTCGGGTCGGCGCCCCCGACGCTGTCGGGGAGCGCCACCCCGCTGATGCGCGGCGAGGTGGGCAGCGCCGCATTGCACGCGGTGAGGAAGAGCAGGGCGCCGAGGATCAGGATTCGCTTCGTGGTGCGCATGGCCGACTCCTGGTTGAGTGTGGTGCGACCATGCTAGGCCTCGTCTCCCAATTCGGCGTCAACCGTCCGTCAATCGTGCCCGGTCTCGCGCTCCAGGCCGTGCGCGTCGCGGAAACCAGCTGCCCGGGCCGCCGTAGGGGCCGTGCCGCCTCGCTGGCCCAGTTCGTTCCCGACCACCACGGAGATATCGATGTCCCGTTTCGTTGCGATCCTGGCCGCCGCCGCGACCCTGACCCTGAGCGTGTCCGGCCCGGCCGGCGCACAGGCTCCGCGCGCGCGCCGTTCCACCGACACCACCGTCTCGGCCCCCATCAGCAACGTCCGTTACGAGCTGACGTTCGACAGCGCGAGCGCCGCGCGGCACACCCTCAGGATCACGATGCACTTCGACGTCGCCGGCACCACGCCGGTCCTGTTGTCGCTGCCGATCTGGAGTCCCGGCGCCTACGAGGTGAGCAACTTCGCGCGTCGGGTGTCGCACTTCACGGCCACGCTGGGTGGCGAGGCGCGACGCTGGGACAAGCTCGATTACGACACCTGGCGGCTGCGGACCGGCGGCCCGGGAGCGGTCGTGGTCACCTTCGACGCCGAAGCCGATTCGCTCGACAACGCGATGGCCTGGTCGCGGGCCGACTTCCTGATGGTGAACGGCACCAACGTCTTCCCGTACGCCGAGGGCCGGAGCCTCGACTTCGCGGCGCAGGTCACGGTCCACACCGAGGCGGGCTGGCGCGTGGTGACCGGGATGCACGCCGCCGGGGCGCCGATGACCTGGGGCGAGCGCAACTACCACGATCTCACCGACATGCCGTTCTTCATCGGCCGCTTCGACGTCGACAGCACGCTCATCAGCGGAAAGTGGACCCGCCTGGCGACGTATCCCGCAGGCACCCACGCCGGCGAGGCGCGCGCCAACCTCATGCGCGAGCTGGGGCAGATCATCCCCGCCCACAGCGCCGTCTTCGGCGTCACGCCGTGGGACGACTACACTGCTTTCATCATCTACGCCGCCTTCCCGGGTATCAGCGCCCTCGAGCACCAGAGCTCCAACGTGGCCATCGCGGATCCCCAGTTCATCGGCACGCCGGTGCTGACCAACGTGATCGCCCACGAGATCTTCCATGCCTGGAACGTGAAGCGTCTGCGTCCCGCGCAGATGGTGCCCTACCGCTATGACGCGCCGCAGCCCACCACGCTGCTCTGGGTGAGCGAGGGGTTCACCGACTATTACGCCGATCTCGCCGAGGTGCGGGGCGGGGTCATCGACAGCGCCGGCTTTCTCCGCAACACCTTCGGCCACATCCAGACCGTGGCCGATGCGCCGCCGGTGTCGGTCGAGGATGCCTCGCTCCAGGCGTGGATTCACCCCACCGACGGCACCGACCCGCTGTACTACGACAAGGGCGCGCTGATCGGGCTGCTGCTCGACATCCAGATCCGCGACGCGAGCGACAATCGGCAGTCGCTCGACGCCGTGATGCGCGCGCTCTACCAGGCCGCCTACCGGCACGGGCGCGGGTTCACCAACGACGAGTTCTGGGCCGCGGTGAGCCGCGCCGCGGGAGGGCGCTCGTTCGCCGACTTCTATCGCGACGACGTCGACGGGTCGGACTCGCTCCCCTACGACCCGATCCTGCCCCTGGCCGGGATGCGCCGCGTCACCCAGACCACGCGGGTGCCGCGCATGGGCGTCACGACCAACACCGACAGCACCGGCTCGCGGGTGGTGCGGGTGCTGCCGGGCGGGGCCTTCGATCTGGCCGGCGTCGAGGTCGGCGACTACCTGCTGTCGGTGGGCGGGATCGAGCAGAAGCAGGACGTTTCGGCCGACGAGTTCCGCCGCCGGTTTGCCAACCGGGACGGCGAGGCGTATCCGATCGTGGTGCGCCGGGGCGCGCAGGAGCTGACGCTGACGGCGCGGGTCAAGTTGGGCGACAACACCGTGACGCGGCTCGAATTCGACCCGTCGGCGAGCGCCAAAGCGGTGCGCATCCGGAGCGGAATCCTCCACGGAACGACCGATCGGTAGGCGGGAGCGCAGCCGATCGCGGGCGAGGGGTGCAATCGCTTGTGCGATCGGGGTTTTGGGCCCGTTGACATCGACTCGTCTACCGTCTAAGTTTGGATGCTCGCCCGGAACTTTCCTGGGCGACCGATCTTTGATAAACGAATCGGTAGCGTGTGAATCTCGTGCGGTCCCTTCGACCCAGTGCCTCTCAGGGTGCTGGCGAGGGAATCAATCTGAGAAACTGTACGTGATTCGGACGACAGAACTAGTCGTTCGGTTACTTGGGCTTTGTCAAACCCTCATTGGAGAGTTTGATCCTGGCTCAGGACGAACGCTGGCGGCGTGCTTAACACATGCAAGTCGCACGGGACTGGGGGCAACTCCAGTTCAGTGGCGGACGGGTGCGTAACACGTAAGCAACATGTCCAAGGGTGGGGGATAGCCGGTCCAACGGCCGGGTAATACCGCATGCAGTCACCGGTGGCATCACCGATGACGAAAGCCGGGGCAACCTGGCGCCCATGGAGTGGCTTGCGGCCTATCAGCTAGTTGGTGAGGTGATGGCTCACCAAGGCGACGACGGGTAGCTGGTCTGAGAGGATGACCAGTCACATTGGGACTGAGACACGGCCCAGACTCCTACGGGAGGCAGCAGTGGGGAATATTGCGCAATGGCCGCAAGGCTGACGCAGCGACGCCGCGTGTGGGATGACGGCCTTCGGGTTGTAAACCACTGTCGGGAGGGGCGAATACCTGGCTTCGATAAGGAGACCAGGGGTGACGGTACCTCCAAAGGAAGCACCGGCTAACTCCGTGCCAGCAGCCGCGGTAATACGGAGGGTGCGAGCGTTGTCCGGAATCACTGGGCGTAAAGGGCGCGTAGGCGGCCGTGTAAGTCACT
>JBGOSS010000036.1:0-39583 GCA_041476105.1 Gemmatimonadota bacterium | reverse complement strand
GGTACGCTCGCCACCGGCGCCATCCAGCTGCGGCGCGTGCCGGGCTATCGCACGATCCTGCAGGACGCGCAGCGAGCCGCCTAACCGTGCTCGCCGTGAGGATCACCCGATCGCATTTCTACGGCTTGCGGGACGCGGCCTCTTCTAATGGCCGTATGTGTAGTGCTGCTTGGATGCACAGATGATTTGTCGAATCCACACAGTAGGCCGAATGCGCGTAGCAGCACTAGCCAGGTGGAATCGCGCGCGCTCGAAGCAAAGCCGGAGCTTGCGAGCGTCGTACCAGATGTTTCGATACCGCTTGGCATGTGGCCGCGCGAACTTAGCGACGAGGATCTCGTCGCCGCAGTAACGCGATCTGGGGGAACAGTCCATATCGGTCTCAAACCCGAATCCGCGTCTCCTACCAGGGTTTCGGGAATTGTGCCAGGCATGGATCGTGCAACTGCGGTCGCGCTACGGCACCAGTTGGAGCTCCAGGGAGTTGAGATAACTCAGACATTCCGAAATAGCACAGCGATTGTTGGGCGAGTGAGCCCTTCGCTGGCGCGAGCGCTTCGCAGACTGCCGTACGTGAACTATGTGGCACCTGAGGGAAGTGGCAGCGGCGGCCAAGGTCCTCCTCCTCAGGATACAGGCTGGCAGGCAAGAAAAGTTGGGGCTGACTGGGTGTGGTATAACCTCGGGGATGCAGGGCAATGGACGACCATCACGATTCTAGATTCAGGAATCGATTCAGTCCATCGCACGAATGACCAATTGGATGGACCCCAGAGCGTCTTTGTCGACTGCCTCTATGTGCCCAGTGCCGCCAATACCTGCTATCAAGGGAACTACGTTCACGGAAGTCATGTAGCCGGCATTGCCGCGGCTCGTAACAACGCATTCGGCATTATTGGCATCGCATGGAACCCCGGGAATCTCGCGACTGTGCGCATTTGTCGCGATGACGGCGTGTGCCCGTTCGCGGCTCTGGCGGGCGGCCTCGACTGGACCATTTCCAACGGATACAGTCGACAAATTGTGAATATTAGCATTCAGGCATGTCTCAACAATCCCACGGTCGCCTCACTTGTCGCGCAGTCGGCTAGTGCAGGCAATCTCCTTGTTTCGATTGCCGGCAATACCGACTTCGACTGCTCTGGTGTTCCCGAGATCGGCGCCAACGGAGTCACATACCCTGGCCGTTACCCGCAAGTCCTGACCGTGAGTGGCACACTGCCAGACGACGCGTTTGCAATGCCGGGCGCAGCCCACCCGGAGGGAACCTGCTCGATGGGATCGAGATTCGGGCCCGAGGTGGACGTGTCAGCCCCATTCTGGGCCAAGAGCATGGTCAGCGGCGGAAACTGGGCCATTTTTTGCGGCACCTCTATGGCAGCGCCGGTTGTGACAGCTGTTGCTGCCATGATCTGGTCCCGGAATCTATCCATGACCGCCGCGCAAGTTCGGAGTCTCCTTGAAGCATCGGCGGCGGATCTCGGGTCACCGGGATTCGATCCTTACTTCGGGCACGGTCGCGTGTCGGCCTACAATGCCCTGTACGTGCCGCCGCCGCCTCCTCCGAGTCTCAGCGTCTCAATCAGCGGCCCGACCGAGGTTCTACCCAACACATCGTGCTCTTGGTTTGGTTCAGCTGCCGGTGGAACTCCACCCTACTCCCTCGAATGGCTTGTGAACGGGCATCTGGAACAGCAGGGCGGCGAGTACTTTTCCTGGTCGTCTGACTGGGACTTTACGATAACTCTCAACGCGCGTGACGCCAACAATGTCGCTGGCGCTAATGCCCTAGGTGTGGGGGTTAGCTCCTCGGCGTCGCCGTGCTCTATTCAGTAGTTTCATCCGCGCGTCGAGCTTCCAAGGCAGAACGGTGCTGACCGACGCGGCGATCCGGGGGGCGCGCGCCGACCTGCTCGGGCTGAAGGAGAACATCATCATCGGGCACCTGATCCCGGCGGCACCGGCGTCTAGCGGTACCACGAGATCGACGTGACGCCGCCCGAAGGCTTCGAGCCGCCGCCGCCGCCGCAGGAGCCGCTCATGGCTCCGGCGCCCCCGGTGGAGCTGGTGCACGCAATGGAAGAGTAGGGGACGAAGGGCTGAAGGGGACGAAGGGATCAAGGGCGCCCGGGGCATTTGCTCCGGGCGCTTCTTTGACTTTCGACGCTGGTTCGTCAGGCAGGGTCGCGGATCTCCTTCGCTCCCGCCGCGCCCTGCAACGAGCCGGCGATGATCCATGCGGCGCCGGCAGCCATCGCCGTGATGAAGAACGCATTCCAGGAGTCGCGGGCCGCGGGCCGGGCCACGATGCCGGGGACGGAGACCAGGAGCGCGAAGATGCTGAGCATCATCGCCTCGGCTGTCGCTGCCTGGCGCCGCAAGACCCCGAAGAGAATGCCGAGCCCGGCGGCGATGTGCGCTGCGCCCGTCAGGAAGGCGAAGCCCACGCGAAAGGGAAGCCACGCCGGCACCGCCGCTACCGCCTCCCGGAGATAGACGAAGTGTGAGAGCCCGACCATGGGGAGTGCGATGGCGTACAGGACCAGTGCCAGGCGCAGACCCCGGGCGCTGGTGGCAGAGCTCACCACGGGACTGCCGCGCGGCCCCGCGAGCGAGCCCAGCAAGGTCCATCCGCCGGTCACCAGCATCAGGTTCTGGCCGAAGCCCAACCACAAGAGCTCGTTCGTGGGCTGCGCCACGGCGCGAGGGAGGCCAAGCAGCAGCAACCATAGCGAGGCGTTGACCGTGACGACGAGCGTGGCGAGTCTTTCCGTGCGCGGCAGCAGCATGCCAAGCCCGCCCGCGAGCAGCATGAGGCCCGTGGCATAGGCGATGGCCCCCCGCCAGGGAGCCCATGCCGGAAAGAGCCTCCAGAGCAGCTCGGAATCACCGGAGACGAGGCACAACACCCCGAATCCCGCAGCGCTTACCGCGAAGATCACCATTCCCAGCTTCGTCAGACGCATCGATGGCCTCCTCCGGTTTCGAACCGACGAATAAGGATGGTCTTCACCGGTCACGTCAAGGCGGCGGACACGGCGATCACCACCGGAACACCAAGCTGGCCCTCGCTCTCCTGTTGACAGTCTACCCAAGACGCCCTAGCATTCGGGTAGAATGTCTACCACAGAGTGCCCCCCGTTGCCGCAAGGCACGCTGTCGCGAATTCCCGAATGCACGGCATGCCGCCGGCCGCGTTCATGTTCTTCTGGGCGTCGCCGGATGACGCCGCGCTGCATCCCCGTCTGGAGAGCCGATGAGCTTGATGGCGACCAAGTCCATCACGAGGCTGCGCGCCGAGGCCGATGCGGCCGGCGAGCACGCCCTGACGCGCGTGCTGGGTCCCGTGAATCTGGTCGCCTTGGGCATCGGCGCAGTCATCGGCGCCGGGATCTTCGTGATCACCGGCCAGGCCGCGGCGCTGTACGCCGGCCCCGCGGTGTGGATCTCGATGATCCTTGTCGGGATCGCCTGCGCGTTCGCCGGCCTGTGCTACGCCGAAATGGCGAGCGCGGTGCCGGTCGCCGGGAGTGCCTACACGTATACCTACGCGACGATGGGCGAGCTGGTGGCGTGGATCGTCGGCTGGGACCTGGTGCTCGAGTACGCCGCCGCCGCCGCGGGCGTGGGGGTCGGGTGGTCGGGCCACTTCGTCAGCCTGCTCGGCAACTTCGGCTGGAGGCTGCCCGCCAGCCTTACCAGCCCGCCCACCCAGTGGTGCACGGATGCCAGCGTGCAGGGCATGGTGCCGGGCTGTGCCCACAGCGGTCTGGTTTTCACGGGCGCGCTGATCAACCTGCCCGCGGTATTCATCGTCGCGCTGATGTCCACGGTCCTGGTGATCGGCATCAGGGAATCGGCGCGCGTGAACAGCCTGATCGTCATGCTCAAACTCACGATCATCCTGCTGATCGTCGCCGTCGGGCTCGGGCACATCAACCCGGCGAACTGGACGCCGCTAATCGCGCCCAACACCGGTGACTGGGGAACCTACGGCTGGTCGGGCGTCCTGCGTGGCGCCGGCCTGGTGTTCTTCGCCTACATCGGGTTCGATACCGTCTCGACAGCCGCGCAGGAAGCCAGGAACCCCCAGCGGGACATGCCGATCGGAATCCTCGGCTCGCTCTTCGTCTGCACCTTGCTGTACGTGACGGTGTCCGCGCTGCTGACCGGCATGGTGAGCTACAAGGAGCTCAACGTTGCGGCGCCGATGGCGCTGGCGATGGAGCGCATCGGCGCGCCGCGCTGGGTGCGGATCTCGGTGGACGTCGGCGCCGTGCTCGGCCTGGGGTCGGTCATCCTTGTCATGATGCTGGGCCAGTCGCGGGTGTTCTACTCGATGTCGCGCGACGGACTGCTGGGGAAGTGGGCCGGCGCGGTACACCCGAAGTACCGCACGCCCTGGCCGTCCACGATCTTCACCGGCATCGCGGTGGGGCTGGCGACCGGCATCCTGCCGCTCCAGCTGCTGGGCCAGCTCGTCAACATCGGGACCCTGCTGGCTTTCGTGCTGGTCTGTGGGGGGGTCTTGATCCTCCGGCGCACCAGGCCGGACCTCGAGCGGCCGTTCCGGACGCCGTGGGTTCCATTCGTGCCGATCATGGGCATCGTCTGTTGCGCCGGCCTCATGCTCACGCTCCCCGCCGACACCTGGATCCGGCTAGTCGTCTGGCTAGTCATCGGGTTCAGCATCTACTTCACCTACGGCCGGTCGCACAGCGTGCTGCAGCGCGAGCTGCGAGACGGACGCGGATGAGAGCAAGCTGGACAGGTCGTCTGGCGCTTCTCGCATGCCTCCCGGTCTCGCTGGGAGCCCGGACCGGCGAGGCGCGCCGGCAGATGGCGCGCGCCCGCACGCCATTGAGGAGTAGCCGGACGTAACGAAGGGAAAGACGTGACGGAGGATGAAGACCGCCCGGGCGTCGCTCCGGCGCGCTCTTCCGTCTTCGCTGCGGACGCCGGCGCAGAAGCTGCTGATCCGGAGCGGTCATCGGTCCCGACGTGCGGGCCTTCCTGGAACCTGTCAGGAGCACCCAGCGCAACAGTGCTGGCAAGGGCTCCTCTGGCCAACCTGCTGGACCAACCTGACACCGGGCGCCAAGGAGGCATGCCACCGATGGTCCGACTCTCTCCTCGATGCCGAGTATTTCAGCAGCTCCATCAGTCTGGCTGCTTCGTGATGCCCAACCCATGGGACCGGGGCGGTGCGCGCCTGCTCGCCGGACTCGGCTTTCGGGCACTCGCGACCACCAGCTCAGGATTCGCCTGGTCTCGGGGACGGCCGGATAATCACGTATCGTTGGAGGAAACCCTGTCGCACCTCCGGTCGATCGCGGAGGCCGTTGAGGTACCGGTCAACGCCGACTTCGAAGGTGGCTTCGCGACCATGCCGGCCGAGGTCGGCGTCAACGTCGCCGCGGCTGCGGCCACCGGGATCGCCGGGCTGTCGATTGAGGATTCCACTGGCGATCCGTCGAAGCCCCTCCTGGACTTCACGCTCGCGGTTGAACGGATCCAGGCCGCGCGACAAGCGATCGACGACAGCCGGACCGGGATTCTTCTCACCGGCCGATCCGAGGGCTTCATCGTGGGGCGTCCCGATCTCGCGGACACCATCCGGCGGCTCACGGCCTACGCCGAGGCTGGAGCCGAGTGCCTCTACGCCCCGGGTCTGCGCACCACGGCTGACATCACCGCTGTGGTCCGGGCGCTCGCGCCCAGGCCGGTGAACGTGCTGGTCGGCAGCGACTTCGCGACCGTCGCCGAGCTCGCAGACGTGGGTGTGCGACGGATCAGCGTCGGCGGCGCGCTCGCCCGTGTGGCCTGGGGTGCGTTTCTTCACGCGTCGAGGGAAATCGCTGAGCAGGGGACGTTCACGAACCTGGCAGGCGCGATTCCGTTTGCCGATATCAATCGGTCCTTCCCCTCCGGGTGACGCCGAACGCTTCACTGTTCCCCGCGCGGGTGATAAGTTGATGGCTACACCATGAACCAGGACGAGGGCCGCTTGGAACGACCATCGGTGCAACGCCGCCAGGCGGAACGCCGCCGGCTCTGGGAACGACGGGCACCGGGTGCCCGCCGCACCAGCGACAACCGGCGCAGCGCCGAGCGCCGGAGCTCGGCGCTCCAGTCTCCTGCCGAGCGCCGCGCCGGCGCGGACCGCCGACAGGCCGACCGTCGCGCTGCGTCCGACCGGCGCGCCGTGTCGGCCCGCCGGCGGGGACGGCGGCGTCGCGAGACCCCCAGTCCCTACACCTCCGAGCAGATCACCGAGCTGCGAACGCGATTCGCCGCGCCCGGCCCCGTCAGCTGTCCCGCCTGCGGGAGCGGGTTCACCCTCGGGCCGGGCCGCCGCCGTGGCACCGAGATCGCGCGCCGGGTCATGTGCCTCGGGTGCAGCCGGGCGGCGGTGGTGGAGAACACCCGCGCCGCGCGCGTCCTCGTGATCGACAACGTCCGGAATCGGCGCGACGCCCTCCAGGCCATTCTCTCGAGCGCCGGCCACGAAGTGATCGAGACGGCCGACGCCGCCGTCGCCCTGCTCGCCTACTCGGCGGCCCCGGCCGACATCGTCTTCATCGATGTGCTCGCCCCCGGCCGGATGGAGGCGCAGGAGTTCCTGCGACGGCTGCGGAGGGCCTACCCCGATGCCCGGGTCGTGGCCATGGCCGCCCGACCCTCCTACACCGGGGCCTTCGACCCCGCCGCGATCATGCAGGGACACGGCGCCGTGCGCACCATCCGGCTGCCGCTCTCGCGCGACGACGTGCTGCGGACCGTGGAGGAAGTGCGCTCCTGACGGCGTTGCCCGGCCGGATCACGCCGCTCCTGCTTGCCCTCCTGCTCGTCGCGTCGGTCGCGCAGGCGCAGCGCTACACCGCACCCGACGGCCGCTTGCGCGTCGCGCTCGCCCGCCAGCCGTTCTCCCCGACCGGCCTCTCCCGCGGCCCTGCGACCATGGCCGAGGGCGGGATCCAGCCGATCCTCGCCGGCATGGGGGCGACGGTGCGGGTGGACGAAGCCGCCCTCACCGCCGTCGAGGACTCCGAGTACGGCGAGTGGAAACGGCTCGGCATGGCCCTGGGTCACTATGCCGACATCGTGGCGCGCAACGAGCGCGAGGGCTGGTTCACCGTCGGCCTCCTCGCGACCTACCCCTCGATGCCGGGGCTGGTGGCCGGACTCCAGCACAGCGGCCCGACCGGCGCGCCGCTCCGCATCGGCATGCTCTGGCTCGACGCCCACCCCGATTTCAATACTCCCGAGACGACGCGCAGCGGCTCCCTCGGCGGGATGCCCGTCGCGGTCGCCACCGGCCGTGCGCTCCAGCGCCTGCGGCTCGACGCCCACCTCGATCCGCCCCTCGCCGACGAGAACATCGTGATGGGCGGCGTGCGACTCGTCGATCCGCTGGAGCAGGAATTGCTCGATAGCTCGCGCATCCAGCGCGTCAGCGTCGCCGACCTCGCCGGGCAGACGGCAGCCGTCTTCGCGCAGCTCGACCGGCTCAGCCGGATCACCGACAAGATCTACGTGCACATCGACATGGACGTGCTCGATCCGCGCGAGGTGATGGGGCACCAGAACAAGGTCCCCGGCGGGCCGACCAGCGAGCAGCTGGCGGCGCTCTTCGAGACGATCTTCCGCCGCTACCCCACGGCCTCCGCCATCGGCTTCGCGACCATTCCGGCGACCGACGAGGGCGGGCTCGGGCTCGCGGCCCTCAACCGGATGATCGCGGGCGCGGTGCGGGGCGTACAGGCGCGCGAGGGACGGCACTAGGCCGTGGGCACCTGGGGTGCGAAGTCCTTCGAAAACGACGACGCGAGCAACTGGATCTACGAGCTCGAGTCGGCCACCGATCTCTCCCTCGTGCAGGCGGCCCTGCGCGCCGCCACGGGGCAGGAGGTCTACCTGGAGGCCCCCGAGGCGGCGGTGGCGGTCGCCGCGGCCGAGGTGGTCGCGGCCCTCAAGGGCGCGCCGGGAGAGGACCTCCCCGACGAAGTGCGCGATTGGGCGCGCGGCCACGCGTCGCTGTATTCCGCGGACCTGGCGCGGCAGGCGGTGCAGGCCCTGGAGCGCGTGACGACCGCCTCGGAGCTCAGGGAGTTGTGGGAGGAGGGTACCGACCCCGCGGAATGGCGGGAGGTCATCCGGCAGCTGCGCTCCCGACTGAGCCCGTAGTCGCGCCGAACGCTCCAACCCGGGGTCTCAATCGGACCCATCGGCTCCGATACTTGACAGGGCAGGTACCCGCCTGTATTTAACCAGTGTGTTAAATACGATGTCGCCGGACCGCTTGAGCACCACCCTTGCCGCCCTCGCCGACCCGACGCGCCGGGCCATCCTGGCGCGCCTCGCCGCGGGGGAGGCGACCGTCACCGAGCTGGCCGAGCCCTTCGCTATCAGCCTCCCCGCCGTCTCCCGGCACCTCAAGGTGCTGGCGCACGCCGGCCTGATCACGCGCGGCCGCGAGGCGCAGTGGCGTCCCTGCCGGCTCGACCCCAAGCCGCTGAAGGACGTCGCCGCCTGGGTGGAGACCTACCGCCGCCTGTGGGACCAGCGCCTCGACCGCCTGGAAGACTACCTCCGCGAACTGCAAGCACAGGAGAAGAACCGTGACCGCAGAAAAAAGCCGTAGCGCGGCGGACGCGCGCGAGTTCGTCATCACGCGTCTCATCGACGCGCCGCGCGCGCTCGTCTTCAAGGCGTGGACCGACCCGGAACACCTCGCCAAGTGGTGGGGTCCGAAGGGATTCACCAACCCGATCTGCGACGTGGATTTGCGGGCGGGTGGCGCTTGGCGCATTGTCATGCGTTCTCCCGAGGGCGCCGAGTATCCGATCAAGGGCGTCTATCGCGAGATCGCGGCGCCCGAGCGCCTCGTCCTCACCGACAACTGGGAAGATCATCCGCCGGAATTCCTGGAGCTGCTCCGCAAGCACGGGGCGGACAGCCCCGCCACCGAGGCGCTCAATACCGTCACCTTCGAGGAGCGGGGGAACAAGACATTGCTCACCATCAGGACGCGCTTCGACACGGCCGCGGTGCGCGACGCGATGGTGAAGATGGGCATGAACGAGGGTTGGTCGGAAAGCCTGGAGCGCCTGCAAGCGCTCGTCGCGAAGGGTTAGGGGACCATGATCATCAACGAACTCCGCTACGCCCTGCGAAGCCTCTCCAATGCCCGGGGCTTCGCCTTCGCGGTGGTGCTGACCCTGGGGCTCGGCATCGGCGCCAACACCGCCATCTTCAGCGTGGTGCGCGGCGTGCTGCTCCGGCCGCTGCCCCACCGGGACGGCGAGCGCCTGATGTACCTGCGCCAGTCCGCGAGCGGCCCGGGCCGGGAGGACGTGGCGTTCTCCGTCCCGGAGATCAACGACTTCCGGAATGCCGCGAGAACGCTCCAGGGCATCGCCGAGTACTCACCGATGACCTTCAGTCTCGTGGGCGTGGACGATGCGGTGCGCATCGACGTCGGGCTGGTCACCGGGAACTACCTCTCGGTGATGGGTCTCTCCCCGGTGCTCGGCCGCCCCTTCAACGAAGGCGACGACGGCCCCGGCGCGGCTCCCGTGATGATCCTGACTCACGAGTACTGGCTGAAGCGCTTCGGCGGCGACAGCGCGATCGTCGGGAAAACGGTCAACGCCGGCGGGAAGCCCGTCACGGTGGTGGGCGTTTTGCAGCCCGCGCCGTACTTCCCGCAGCGCATGGACGCGCTCATGAACATGGTGAACAGCGCGCACCACCTGAGCGCGATGATGATCACCGGACGCACCCACCGGATGACCGAGATGATCGCCCGTCTCGCACCCGGCGCCACGGTGGATCAGGCCCGCGCCGAAGTGGCGGCCGTTACCGGCCGGGTGCACGCCGAGTATCCCGAGGCCTACGACGCGGCGTCGGGCTATCGCGTGACCCTGACGCCATTTCAGGAAGTGCTCGGCCAGAAGGCCAGGCTCACCCTCTGGCTCCTGATGGGCGCGGCGGCGTTCGTCCTGGTGATCGCGTGCGCCAACGTCACCAACTTGACGCTCATGCGCGGGGTGCGCCGGGAACACGAGCTGGTGGTGCGCGCCGCGCTGGGCGCCGGAACCGGCCGGCTCCGGCGGCTGCTGCTGGCCGAGAACCTGGTGCTGGCGCTGACGGGCGGCGCGCTCGGCCTGGGCCTCGCCTTCGGTGGCGTGGGCATGCTGAAGACCTTCGCGGAGCGCTACAGTCCCCGCGCCGGCGAGATCCGCGTCGATGGACTGGTGCTCGCCTTCACCATGACGCTCGCCGTGGTCGTCGCGGTGCTGCTTTCCTTCGCGCCCCAGCTCGCCGGTGAACGCACCCTCGGCACCATGCTGGCGGCGGGGGGACGGCGGGCCACCGGCGGGGTCCGGCGCCAGCGGCTGCAACAAACGCTGGTGGTTGCGCAGATCGCCGTCTCGGTGGTGCTCCTCACCGGCGCCGGCCTCCTGACCCGCACCATGCAGCGGCTCGCGGTGGTGGATACCGGGATGAACACCGAGAACGTGCTGACGATGGAGGTCCCGCGCGACTTCGGCACCGGGGAGCAGAATGCGGCCGTGGTCGCCCGGTACGAGCAGATGCAGAGCCGGCTCGCCGCCCTGCCGGGGGTGAGCGAGGTCGGCCTCGGTTCCGTGGTGCCGCTGCGGACCGCCGGCTTCCTCCTCGACATCAAGGCCGAAGGCCGCCCGGTGAATCCGGGTGAGCCCGCTCCCCAGTCCGAGTATCGCCTCTCGAGCCCGGGGTATTTCCGCGCCTCGGGCATCCCGATGCTGCGCGGCAACGACTTCTCCGCCACCGACCGGGCGGACGCGCCGCGGGTGGTCGTCATCAACAAGACGCTCGCGGACCTGCTCTTTCCCGGCCAGGATCCGATCGGCAAGCGCGTGGCGTGGACCGGCGACGTGCTCAAGTTCATCGGCGTGTCGGGAGACTGGCGGACGGTGGTCGGCGTGGTGGGAAACACCAAGGACGGCGGACTCGACGCCGCGACGCTGCCGGCGCTCTTCATTCCCTTCGCGCAGGGAGACTTCCCGACCGGAGGGCTGGTGATTCGTGCCCGCGGTGACGCGGCCGCCCTGGCCCCGGCCGCCACGCGCATCGTGCGGGCGATCGCTCCGCAGCAGCCCATCGAGAAGGTGATGACGATGGACCAGATCCGGGACGAGAGTGTCGCGCCGCGCCGCCTCAATGCGCTGCTGGTCGGCTCGTTCGGGGTGCTGGCCCTCATCATCGCCTCCATCGGGATCGCCGCGGTGCTCGCCTTCTCGGTCAGCGCCCGCACCAACGAGATCGGCATCCGCATGAGTCTCGGCGCCGACGCCGCGATGGTTCAGCGGATGGTGCTCTCGGAAGGCGGCGTCCTGGTGGCCCTGGGGCTCGTGCTCGGCGTGGTCGGAGCACTGTCGCTCTCCCGGCTGCTCCAGGGCCTGCTTTTCGGCGTGGCGCCGCACGACCCGGCGACGCTGGGCGTGGTTGCGGTGCTGATGGCGGCGGTCGGCATCGCCGCCTGCTGGATTCCCGCCGCCCGGGCGGCGCGCATCGATCCGGGCGTGGCGCTCCGCGCCCAATAGCCCCGATGCCAAGGCGGTGTGCCGGCGAGGGAAGCCGGTCAGACGGCGGCCGGTGTCAGCCGTTCGGGCTGGGCGGTTGGCGAGCGAGGCCCGGTCGCCCGTGCATTCGATTCGGGCGCGGCGTGCACGCAATCGAGCGCTTCCCGGACGTGCCGCGCAAGCTCGGCCGCCGTGAACGGTTTCGATAGGAAGGCGATTCCCGGATCCACCACGCCGCGGTGCACCACAGTCTCTTCCGCGTATCCCGACATGAACAGTACCCCGGTCTCCGGCCGCTCGGCCGCGAGCCCATCGGCAAGATCACGGCCGTTGACCAGCGGCATGACCACGTCGGTCACGAGCAGGTGGATCGGGCCGCGGTAGGTGCGGGCGATCTCCAGGCCCTCGGCGCCGTTGCAAGCCACCAGCAACCGATAGCCAAGCGCCTCGAGACCGCGCGTCAGCAGTTCGCGCACCTGCGGCTCGTCCTCCGCCAGGAGAATGGTCTCGGTGCCGCGCGGCGTCGGCACACCGGGCGACCGCAATGCGGACACGTCAGCCTGCTCGTGGACCAGGGGCAGATATACCCGGAACGCCGTACCCCGCCCGAGCTCGCTCACCACAGCGACGTGGCCCCCGGCCTGACAGACGATCCCGTGGACCGTGGACAGACCCAGACCGGTGCCGCGGCTGCGATCCTTGGTCGAATAGAAGGGCTCAAAGACCCTCGCCCGGGTTGCCTCGTCCATACCGGTGCCGTTGTCGGAGGCGGCGAGCATGACGTAGTGGCCCGCCGCTGCCTCGGGATGCTGCCGAGCATACTCCCGGTCGAGCTCGACGTTGGATGTTTCGATCGTCAGCTTGCCACCGCGCGGCATCGCGTCGCGGGCGTTCACCGCGAGGTTGACAATCACCTGCTCGAACTGCGTCGGATCCACGCATGTCGCCCCCAGCCGGGGATCCAGGATCGTCACCAGCTCGACGTCGGTGCCGATCACGCGGCGCAGCAGTTTGTCCATCTGCTGAGTCAGGCGGTTCAGATCGACGACCTTCGGCGTTACCACCTGGCGGCGCGCGAACGTGAGCAGCTGTCGAGTCAGGTCTGCGGCGCGGAGGGCCGCGTGCTGGATCCCCTGGAGATCGGCGATGACCGGATGAGCGGGGTCGAGCAGCTCCTGCGCGAGATCGGCGTGGCTCAGCACGGCCGTGAGGAGATTGTTGAAGTCGTGCGCCACGCCGCCGGCCAGCCGCCCGACCGACTCCAGTCGCTGCGACTCGGCCAGCTGCGCCTGAAGGCTCCGGCGCTCGGCGCCCTCGAAGGCGATGGCGGCGAAGTCGGCCATCGAGGCGACGAAGCTCTGTTCCTCGGGCGTCCAGCGCCGCGGCTGCCCGACGTGCTCCACGCGCAGCGCGCCCGCAAGGCGACCGCTGAGCCGTACCGGGGCGTCGAGGGTCGATCCGATGCCGTGTCGCGCGAAACCGCCCGCGGCCAGCTCCCGGGTACAGGGATCCAGGCGCGCGTCGTCGGTCGCGAGTACGCGATCGCTGGCAAGCGCGCCACAGTACTGCGGGCACCCCGAGGCCGCCATCTCGATTCCGCTGACGTGGCGGGCCCGGCTACGCTCGTACAGGTCTCCGCACCGAAGTATGCCACCGTCGAGCCGCCACACGCTCGCTCGTTCGGCCTGGAGCGCCTGCGACGTCACGGTGGTGATCTCCTCCAGCACGCGTTCCAGATCGCCGGTCGCCAGCAACGGACCGCGGGACAGCGAGAACTCCCGCAAGGCTTCCCGGAGACGTTCGGCCTCGCGCTGTCCGGTGATGTCGCGGGAGACCGCCACGAAGACCGGGGGCTGCTCCGCGAAGGACAATTGCACGTCCACCGTCGCCGGGTACGACCGCCCGTCCTGGCGCCGCAGCCGGGTCTCGATGGTGAGGTGCGTCTGCCGGCGCTCGCGCAGCGCGTCCAGCAGGCGGTTGACAGCCCCCGCGTCGGACGGCGGAACCAGGTCCAGCACGGTCAGCTTCCGGAAGTCCTCGGCGCCGTATCCGAGCTGGTCGCGCGCGCCGCGGCTCGCCTGGATCATCCGGCCCGATTCGCTCGCGAACACGAGGATCTCGTTCGCACTCTCGTCGAGCAGATGGCCCAGCCGCTCGGCGAGGTTCTCGCGACGGCGGCGCTCGTCGTCGGCGCGAAGGCGCAGCACCGCGGTCATGGCGTTGAGGTGGCGCGCCAGGCGGCCGATCTCGTCGTCACGGCGCGCCTCGATCGACACGTTCAGATCGCCCTGCGCGATTCCCGCCAGCGCGTTTTCGAGCTCCAGCAGCGGCGCATGGACCCTGGTCCGCACGAAGAGCACCAGGACGGGCAGCAGCCCCGCACCGATCGCCAGCCACCAGACGACGGCATGCCCCGCGAACGCGGCGGCGGCGCCAAGCCGATGCTCACGCTCGACCATGTCGGCGAGCGCGGACCGCTGAGCGGATTGGAGCAGCTCTGCGGTTTCCTGCCGCCGCCGGTCCGCCTGGCGAAGCCGGACGAGCGCGCTGTCGAGCCGTCCGAGTTGCACCTCCGCGACCGCGTTGAGGAGCGCGATCCCCAGCTCTCCCTCGGATTGCGTGGCGCTCGCGAGGTCGAGCCGCATGCTGGCGGGTGCTCCCTCCAGCGACTGCGCATAGCGCAGGGCGGCCACACTGTCGAGGCGGGCACGAATGGGGAGGACCAGCTCGCGGATCGAGCTGTCCGGCTCGCGCTCGTGACGCGAGGCCATGATCAGGGCATGCACGCGGTCGATCGACTCACCGAGCACGTCGATCCGGGTATGAATGGCGTCGTGCGCGGCAAGCACCTGCGTGGAGTGATGCTGCAATGCGCTCGCGATCGGCGCGATGCGCGCGGTGATGACCAGGGCGATAGCGGCGACGTAGGCCGCGCCCGCCGCGACGAGGAGCAGCAGGAAGCGGCGGAGGGTCAGGCCGCGATGCCGCCGCCCGTCCACCGGGGCGGCCTTCATGGCGCGACCACGGCGACCGCTTCGCCATGAACGCGAGTCATCAGCAGTCGCGACGCGCTGCCCGGGAACATGATCGGCCCGGTGACGCCGGCCAGCGGCGGCCGCGTCCGGCCGAGCGACATGAGATAGCGCCGGATGTGCTCGCCGTCCGGGCCAACCGTCCGTACCGCCTCGGCCAGTGCGTACAACGCGTCGTAGACCATGGCCTCATCGTGCTTCGGCGTCGCGCCGAAGAGGCATTCGTAGCGGCGCACGAATGCGCGGGAGATGCTGTCCGGGCGCGTCCGGTGCCAGAAGGCGACCACGTATGTGGAGTCCCCGGCGGCCCCGGCACGCAGGGAAAAGTCGCGGTTCACGGTGAGTCCGTCCCCCGCCGCGAAGAGCACGCCGGGATACCGCCGGTGCACGCGCGCAACGATGCAGCCGGATTCGCGTTGCCGCGTCGCCAGTACGACGACGTCCGGCCGCCCGCGCAGCAGTGCGGCATCCACGGCAGCCGCATAACTGTTGCCGGGCGCGACTGGTAGACACTCGCCCATCGCGTCCACCGGGACGACGTCGAGCACCCGGACGCCGCGCCTGGTCAGTGCGGTGACCGCGCCGTCCCGGAGTCCGGCACCGTACTCGTCCAGGACGTAGAACACCGTTGCCGTGCGGGCGTGCAGCCGCCCGGCGACGAAGCCACCGAGGAACTCGCCCTCCGCCGAATCGTCGGGCGCCAGCATGAAGGTCCACTCGCCGGCCTTACGGAGTCTCCGACTGGTGCCCGTGGGCACGATCTGCGGGATGTGCGCCTCGTTGTAGATCGGCGCCGTCATCAACGCTTCGCGGCTTCCGCCGTGCCCGACGACGCCGATGATACCGGGCAGCGCGGCGAGCCGAGCCGCGTGGTCCACCTCCGCGGCGCCGTTCGAGCCCGGCTGCGCTGCCAACACCAGCGTCTCGGAGGTGATCCGGATCGCGAAGCCCTCGGCGCCGGCCAGTGAGTCCACGACCAGTCCCGCGACGACCCCCACGCGCTGCTGTGAACGATACCCGAGGCCGATCACGACGGCGCGCGGCACCGGATGGCATGCGTCAACCGCCACGGCCAGCGAAACGGCCGCGATCGCAGCGCGTGGGCATCGAACCCACGAGGACGTCCGATTTCGGATCAACCGTTTGAAGATGATCGCTCCAGTCCAGAGTTCCGTATGCCTCGAAATGTCTCTTCCGGGCAGGACGCAGGCCGTAGGAAACGGGCGTCCGGGCGTGTCAGGGTTGGCCTACAGCCGCATTGCGCCGATAGGCCGTTGCGGCGTACCCTGAATCCCGCCGCCCGGACCCCGTCACCCCCGTCACTCCCGACGGTGGCGCGTCAAGGTGGGCCAGGCGGTGTTCCTCGATGTCGCCGATACGGCGGCCGAACGCGAGCATGGCACGCGCGCGCTGCTCGACAACCTTGACACAACGCTCCGGCGAGCGTCATCGTGAACCGCATGTGGCCTCCCGACCCGCAGCCCTCCGGAAGTCTGACGCCTCCGCCCCGCCGGCCCCGGACGGCGCTTGGCAGTGGTTGCGCTCCTGAGCCCGGGCAACCGCCGCGGGAAACGACGCCGGCGAGCCGGCGGCCATTCGGGTACTACCTGATCAAGAGCCCCTTCTTCCTGATCAGGGCCCTGATGCGGGATCTTCGCCGTTTCATCCCCGAGCCGCCCCGGCCGTGGGATCCGCTCTGGAAGCCACCCGCGTAGGGGGCATGCCCCGGATGGCACTCGCCGCGCATCCGCCCTTGCTCATCGTCGCCGCGGTGCGCCATGCTCGCGTCGTCGCGCCGTTGCTGCTGGTCCTGAGCGCTGCCTGCTCACGCTCGCCGCAACCGTCGAACCCCTCGCCGGCGGTTCGCGCCCTCGATCGCCACGGCCTTGACACGATCGTCGGGCGACGCGTGCGAGGCGACAGCCTGTCGGTGGCGGGCGCGCGCTTCCAGGCGGGGTGGCTCGTTCCCGCGCCGGATTCGGGCGCTTCCTATGCCGTGGAGCACCTCGCGCGCGGCCGGCGCGACATCATCATCCTGAAAAGGGAGGTGGGTCGGGATGGCGCGCTTCCCGTCTGGCTGACCACCGACGCGGCCTGGTTGCCGCGGCTGTCGCGCTCGCAGCTCTTCGCGACCAGTTGCGGCTACGGTGATCGCGCGGACTCGCGGCTCTTCGCCGTCGTGGAGAACGCCGATGCACCGTGGTATGCGGATGTGCGGTGGGCCTGGATGGCCAACACTACGACCGGGCGGCTCGAGCCGGCGACCGTCAGGGGACTGCGCTGTGAGAACGCGGGGTACGGCGGGCCCTAGCGGAGCTCCGCGAGCCTCCGTTCGATGAACCGCCTCTCCGGTTCCAGTCGCGTCATCCCGAGCGCCTTTCGGTAGGCCGCAATCGCCTCCGTTTTTCTTCCCAGGCGCCGGCACAGATCCGCCCGGGCCGAGTGCGCGAGATGGTAGTCCTGGAGTTCGCCGCGCTCGAGGATCGCTTCGATCAGGCCGAGCCCGGCCTGGGGCCCGTCCCGCATCGCCACCGCCACCGCCCGATTCAGCTCCACCACCGGCGACGGTTCGGCGCGGAGCAGCACGTCGTAGAGACCGACGATCTG
Organism: Gemmatimonadota bacterium; assembly: GCA_041476105.1. Classification (GTDB taxonomy): domain Bacteria; phylum Gemmatimonadota; class Gemmatimonadetes; order Gemmatimonadales; family JACORV01; genus DASXPG01. Next base: position 22,374 of record JBGOSS010000036.1, on the reverse strand, counting down.
CGCCCAGTCGGTGGCCGCGGCGGTGCGCGCTTCGGCATGCACCGCCGAGATCGCCGCCTGGAGCGTGTAGGGCCCGAAGCCGCGCGAGCCGAGCGCGCGCTCGACCAGCGACAGTCCCTCCACGATCTGAGCGCCGTTCCACCGCGAGCGATCCTGTGCCTCCAGCAGCACCAGCTCCCCGGCCGCCGAGGTGCGCGCCGCCCGGCGGGACTCGTGCAGCAGCATGAGCGCGAGCAGCCCGAGGGCCTCCGGTTCCGGCAGCAGGTCGACCAGCAGCCGCCCCAGCCGGATGGCCTCGGCCGAGAGGTCGTGCCGGGTGAGCGACGCGCCGGAGGAGGCGGCGTAGCCTTCGTTGAAGACGAGGTAGACGACGCGCAGCACGCTGGCCAGCCGTTCGGGGAGATCGGCCCCTACCGGCACCTCGTATGGGATACGCGCATCCCGGATCTTGCCCTTGGCGCGCACGATGCGCTGCGCGAGGGTGGGTGGCTGGGTGAGAAAGGCGCGCGCGATCTCTTCGGTGGTGAGGTCGCACACTTCGCGCAGGGTGAGCGCGACCTGCGCATCGGGCTGCAGGGCGGGGTGGCAGCAGGTGAAGATGAGCCGCAGGCGGTCGTCCTCGACGCGCTCGTCGTCGACGTCGTCGGCGGGAGAGACGGCTTCACCCAGGCGGTCGGCGATCGCGGCGAGCGACGCGTCGAACCGGGCGCGCCGGCGCAGCCCGTCGATCGCCTGGAAGCGGCCCGCCGACACCAGCCAGGCGCGGGGGTTGTCCGGCACGCCGTCGGCGGGCCAGCGCTCGACCGCGGCGGCGAAGGCGTCGTGCAGCGCCTCCTCGGCGAGATCGAAATCGCCGAGGAGGCGGATCAGCGTCGCGAGGACGCGGCGCGAGTCGGAACGATACACGGCGTCCACCGTTGCGCGGACCCGCGCCGCATCGTCATCATCCTCGGGCAGGGCGCCGGGCCTACTGCTTCGAGAAGTCCACGACCGGGCGCACCTCGATGCTGCCGAGCCGTGCCGAGGGGATCTTCGCCGCGACCTGGAGGGCGTCGTTCAAGTCCTTGGCCTCGATGAAGTAGAAGCCGCCCAGCTGCTCCTTGGTCTCGGCGAACGGCCCGTCGGTGGTCGACATCTTGCCGTTGCGGACCCGCACCGTGGTGGCGGTGTGGATCGGCTGGAGGGCCTCGCCGCCCAGGAAGTGGCCGCTCTTCTTGATGCCCTCGGTGAATCCGAAGTACTCGCCCATGAACGCATCCGACTCGCTCTTGGCCATCGAAGCCATCTTCTTCTCTTCGTCGTAGATCAGGCACAGGTACTTCATGGTTCCTCCCGGAATTGGTCTGGAAGAGCATCGTGGTCGGTAAGTAGTCGTTCGGAGGAGCCCGAAATCGACAGCGGGCCTGCCGGCGGCGGACGATGGCCGGCCCGGACCGCCGTGTCAAGCAATCCCGCGGGCTGAACCTCGGCAGATCGAAACGTACGCCGGGCAGGTGCGTATGGCCGGCAGCCCCTGGGAGGTCGCCCGTGCACCGTTCCGCCGCGTCCGCGATCATCGGACTTGAAGCCCTTCGCGCCAATCCTCTTCGGACCGCCCTGTCCACGCTCGGCGTCGTCATCGGCGTGGCGTCGCTGGTGGCGATCCTGGCCCTGGGCGACGGCCTCGAGCGCTTCACCCGCCAGCAGGTCGAGAACACCACGGACCTCCAGGTCATCACCGTCCAGCCCCTGATGGTCGAGCGGACGGCCGACGGCGTCTTCGTCCGGCGCACCGACGTCCCGATCCTGGGTGCGGCGGAGGCGGACAGCCTGTCCGCCGCGACGGGTGGCCGCGCCGACGTGACGCTCGCCCTGACCGGGTCGTCGTACGTCGCGATACCGGGCGACACCGCGCGCCGCGCCGCCCTGGTGACCGGCACGCTGCCGGGTGCCGAGAAGATCCTGCCCCTCGCGCTCGCGCACGGCCGGCTGTTCACGGTGGCCGACCTTGCGGCCGGCGGCGTGGCGATCATCAGTCCGTCCCTGGCGAAGCTGCTCGCGCCATCGGCCGAGGCGTCGGCCATGGTGGGCCGCGCCATCACCGTGGATGGGGCGCGTTACACCGTCGTCGGCGTGCTCGCCGGCGCAGCCGCGGGCGCCGGCCGTGTCTACGTGCCGCTCGACCCGGCCGCGCTGGCACGCCTCGGCGAGAACGGACGCGAGGCGCCCACCGCCATGCTCAAGGCGCGCCGCGTGGAGGATGTCGAGCGCGTGCGCGCCGACGCGGAGCGCTGGCTCACCAGGCGCTACGGCCCGGCCGGCGGGCGTTTCACGGTCGGCTCGTCGCAGCGGCGCGTCGCGCAGGCGAAGCAGGGCATCCTGGTGTTCAAGCTCATCATGGGCTCGATCACCGGCATCGCGATCCTGGTCGGCGGCATCGGCATCATGAACGTGCTGCTGGCCTCGGTCGCCGAGCGGACGCGCGAGATCGGCATCCGCAAGGCGGTGGGCGCACGGCGCGCGGACATCCGGGTGCAGTTCCTGGCCGAGTCGGTGGCGATCGCCGGCGTCGGCAGCTGCGTGGGGGTCCTGCTGGGGCTGAGTGGGGCGTTCGGCATCACGGCAGCGGTCCGCGCCCTCGCCAAGGCCCCGATCTGGGCGGCTTTCACATGGAGCACGCCGGTCGTCGCGGTGGTTGCGGCGCTGGCGGTCGGCATCACCTTCGGCACCTACCCGGCGAGCCGCGCCGCGGGCCTCTCGCCGATCGAGGCTATCCGGCACGAGTAGGCTCCGCACGTCAGGGACGGTGCGGCCGGCTGGTGAACGTGACGGCTCGTCGCGCCGGGCGGCGGTTTCGTCGCAGAACCATCGCTGGACGCCCCAGGTCGAGGTACCGTCGCTGAATGCGGAGATTCGGAAGACTGGCCGCCGGCGCCCTCATCGTCGGCGGCGGCATCGCCATCTCGAGCGCCTGTCACGAAACGGCCGGCGCCACGCCCGGCCTGCCCGGGCCGGTGCGGCGCGTGCTCTTCATCGGCAACAGCCTGACGTATGTGAACGACCTTCCCGCCGTGGTGCGGGCGTTGGCGTCCTCGGCCGGCGCGAGCATCACGACCGAGTCCGTGGTCCAGGGTGGATACAGCCTCGAAGACCACTGGAACGACGGCGTCGCGGCCTGGGAGCTGAACAACCAGTCCTGGGACGTCGTGGTGCTTCAGCAGGGCCCCTCCTCGCTGCCCGCCTCGCGCGACAACCTGGTCGAGTACGTCAACCGGTTCGCCCCGCTGATCCGCCGCGCCGGCGCGGTTCCAGCCCTCTACATGGTCTGGCCCGACACCACGCGGATGGCCTTCTTCGATGACGTCCGGGATTCCTACCGCATCGCCGCCGATTCGGTGCACGGCCTGTTCTTGCCGTGCGGTGAGGCGTGGCGCGCGGCGTGGCGCCGCGATCCCTCGCTGCCCCTGTACGGAGCGGACGGCTTTCACCCCGGGCCGATGGGGACCTACCTCGCCGCGATGGTGATCGTGCACCGACTCACCGGCCGCTCGCCGCGCGGCTTTGCCACCAGCCTGACGGGACCGGGCGACGGCATCACCATCAGCCTCGACGGCCCGACGGCGCGCTTGCTCCAGGACGCGGCACTCGAGGTGGATGCCCTGCACTGAAACACACTTTTTTCACGTCCGTGCTGTCTAAGAAGCATCCCGGCTCGCTGAGGCGCGCCTCCCTATCACTCCAGAGTGGAACATCTCCATGCCAGCTTCGAACGTCGTAGCGCGGCTGTTGCCGCTTGTCGCGGTGAGCGCCCTCGCTTTCCCTCCAGCCACCATCCAGGCGCAGGCCGCAAGCAGCCGCGGCGCCGGCCGGATTCCCGCCGCCGGAGGCGAGCTGCCGCGGCACTACGTCGGTGGACCGACCCAGCCGGCGATCTCGGCCGCCGACCTGATGACCCGGCTGTACATCTTCGCCGACGACTCGATGATGGGGCGTGATGCCGCGTCGGAGTTCAACGGGAAAGGCACCGCCTACATCGCGAGCGAGGTGGCCCGTCTGGGCCTCGAGCCCGCCGGGGAGGACGGCTACTTCCAGTATCCGCTGGTGCTGCGGGCCACCGACTCGACCCTGAGCACCCTCGCCGTCGACGGCAATGCCTTCCACCTCTGGCGCGACTTCGCGCCCCGCGACCAGGGACTGGGCGCCAGGCCCTTCGACGGCATCCAGGTGGTGTACGCGGGCTCGCTCGGCGACACCGCGCACCTCATCCCGCGTGAGGCGGCGGCCGGCCGCATCGTGCTGCTGACGCTCGCCCGGGACAGCGCCGGGAACCGCCAATGGAACGTGAACCGCGGCCAGATCACGGCGCGGTTCGACGACGCGGCCGCGATCGCGGTCACGCAGCTCGACTATGCGCCGCCGGGATTCGTCGCGCAGGTCCTCGCGCAGCCGCAAGTGGCCGTCCGGGGCGAGGGCACCACCGGGCCTCTGCCGAGCTACTTCTACATCAGCAGCGCGGTGTCACGCGCGCTCCTCGGCGCCGAGCCCGAGGGGGCGGCGCCCGGAACCACGGGGCGCACGGTGCACGGCATTATCCGGTTCGCCGATTCGCGCCTGCCGGGCCGCAACGTGGTCGCCGTTCTCCGCGGCTCGGATCCGGCGCTGCGGAACGAGTACGTCGCCATCGGCGCGCACAACGACCACATCGGGTTCAACCGGGCCACCGCGGCGGATCACGACTCGGTGCGCGCCTTCCACCTCGTCGCCGCGCCGCAGGGCGCCGACAACGCGCCCCATCAGCCGACCGCCGAGGAGGCGCGTCGCATCCGCGCCATGACCGACAGTCTCCGCGCGCTGCACGGCGGGGCGCGCACCGACTCGGTGTTCAACGGCGCCGACGACGACGGCTCAGGCTCGGTGAGCGTGCTCGAGATCGCGGAGTCCTTCGCGCGGGCGCGCACCCGCCCCAGGCGCTCGCTGCTCTTCATCTGGCATGTGGGCGAGGAGTACGGCATGCTGGGCTCGCGGTACTTCACCGATCACCCCACCGTCCCGCGGGATTCGATCGTCGCCGAGCTGAACATCGACATGATCGGCCGCGGCGGCGATCGCGACATCACCGGCGTGACGAAGGAAGGCGCGCTGATCCACGGCGGCCCCGGCTACCTCCAGCTCATCGGGTCAAGGCGCCTGTCGACGGAGCTGGGCGACCTGGTCGAGCGGGTGAACACCGAGCGGCACATCGGGCTCCAGTTCGACTACGCCCTCGACGCCAACGGGCATCCGCAGAACATCTACTGCCGCAGCGACCACGCGATGTACGCGCGCTGGGGCATCCCGGTGGTCTTCTTCACGACCGGCGGGCATGCCGACTATCACCAGCTGACCGACGAGCCGCAGTACATCGACTACGCGCGCATGGAGCGCGTCGCTACCCTCGTTTCGAGCCTCGCCGAGCGGGTAGCCAACCTGGATCACCGGGTGGTGGTCGACAAGCCCAAGCCGGACCCGCACGCCGCCTGTCAGCAGTAACAACCCGCCGGGACGGGCGCGCGGCCTACCGGCCGCGCGCTCCGCCGGCCCGGCCGCTCGCGTCGTCAGGGCACGCCATGTACACCGCCGGAAACCCTTCCTGGAGCAACAGCGTGTCGGTGACTCCGGGGAGTGGCCCGTTGCCGAGGCGCTGGATGAGGAGCTGGAGCACGCGAGGTTTGGAGGCGGACGTGACGCGGCCGCTGGCGATGACCGGCTCGGGGGTGGCCGGCGGCCCACCGGCGGCGCCGCCGCTGAAGCTCCGGGTGCCTGGCCCGTTGAACGCGCCGCGGTCATCGAGGAGCACCGGCCCCGGGATGTTCACGTGCCAGCACGCGTACTCGAGTTGGACGGAGGCTGAGTCAGCCAGGAGCGCCACGCTGGGTGAACCCCATCCGCCCAGCAGCAACGCATCGCGGGGGAAGGGATCGGCGCAGGCCGCCAGCAGGGCCGCGGCGAGCACGGTTCGGGCGACATGACTCTGAATGGCCATTCGTGTCCGGAGCCCGCGGTCAGCGGTTGAAGAGTGTGATGGGGCCGGCGGAGATGATTCTGAGCTGCCCGTCCACCACCAGGACGGCCGCGGCGTGCAGGGCGCCGCCCGGCGGCTCGGCGACATCGGGTGGCACGCCCGCCAGGCGGCCCGCCAGGACCGAGACGGTCTGGCCCGGCGGCACCTCGCGGACGAAGAGCATCTCGATGCACGCGCGAGGCTGATCGGGATTCTCCCACACCGGCGCCCCGGCGATGGTGCCGGCGTAGAGGCGGACTCCGAAGGAGCAGGCGCCGTGCGTGACGGTGTCGGGCTCCGCCGAGGCGTTGTGGAAGTCGAGCCGGATGACGGGTACGCCGGCGCTGTCACTGCCGACGGAGGCGCCGACGGTCAATCGCGCGCCGATGTGCGTATTCTGGAGCCGGGCGGCGATGGGATCTGGCGCGGAGGTGCTGCGGCACGAGCTGCCCAGCGCGGCAAGGACAACGGCGGCAACGACAAGGCTGCGTGGCATGGGCCTCCCAGCGGGGGAAGGTAGATGGTAGAGGGCATCGCGTGCCCTCTACCATCCACCATCCGTCTTCTACCCCACATCCGCTAGAAGTGCAGCTCGAACCCGAGTCGCATGTTGAAGCCCGGGGCCTTGAAGGTCTGCGGCCCGGAGAACCCGTTGTAGTACGTGTCGAAGGCCCGGAGCTGCTCTTCGGAATCGAAGAAGCCGTCCGCGGTGCCCGTGGCGAAGCGCCGCTCGGCGCCGCGCAGCAGCAGGCAGTCGGGCATGCCGCGCGATCCGCCCGGACCGTAGGCGTAGCGGCTGCAGTCCGACAGATCGACGCCCGTGAGGGTCGCCGACGAACCGTCCGGCCGGGTGACGGTGCGGCTCACCACCAGCGTCCCGGCGTCGTTCGCGAGCGTCGCGAAGATGTCGGTCAGCTGCTCCAGCTCGAACCGCGCGTTCTTGACGTCGCCCGTTTCCGCGAACAGGCCGGTGATGTTGGTCCAGTTGAAGATGTTGCGGAAGTCGGCGAAGGCCGTGAGGTCACGGCTGGCGCCGACGCGGAACCCGCGGGTCACACGCAGATCGACGTTCTTGATCCACGGCGTGCGCGAGGTGTTCAGCGGCTCGCCCTGGGTACCACCGAGGCCGAAGTTGTTGCCAGGACCGACCTGGCCGTTGCCGTCGTTGATCATCCTGGTGTACGGCAGGCCGCTCGCGAACCGGAAGGTCGCGAAGAGGCCGACATTCTCGAGCACCGAGCCGTACCAGCTGCCGGCCTGCCAGGCGTGCGGGAAGCTCATCGTCGCCGTGCCCGCGATGGTGTGGGTCCGGTCGTCGCGGGTCGGCAGCAGCGCCTGCGCCGGCGGCGTCCGGTCCTGGGTCACGGTGCTGATCTGCCGTGACGTGGTGTTCAGGTACTCGAAGGGATCCGAGCCGGTGCTGCCCGCGCGCTGGAAGGTGTAGGCCAGCGAGCCGGCGAAGAGCGAGCCGGAGCGGGCGTCGAGCTTGATGTCCACGCCGCGCGAGTTCCCGAAGTCCTCGTTCGTCATCACGTTGTAGTTGATGATGCGGTTCACGAACACGTCGTTGTAGCCGACGATGCGCGCGGCCAGGTCCGACACCTTGTCCTTGTTGTAGGCCGAGATGTCGAGGACCAGGTCGTTGCTGAAGGCATGCCGCACACCGAACTCGAAGAGAATCGAGCGCCCGTAGTTCAGCGGGCCGCCGTAGGTGGCGTTGGTGTTGTAGTAGGAGGCGTCGCCGTTGGAGCGCTGCGCCATCCGGTTGAAGTCCGGCTGCTGCACCTGGTGCGAGTACGACAGGCGGAAGCCCGTCTTGTCGGTCACCGGGAAGGAGACGCGCAGCGAGGGGGACAACCGCGAGCGCGAGGGCGCCGCGACCATGTTGCAGGTCGAGAGCGAGATCGAATCGGCGGCCGTCGCCGTCCCGCCGGTGAGCAGGCCGAACAACGCGCCGCAGCGGAGGCCCATCGCCGTATCGGCGGCGGTGTAGGCGACCGACAGGTCACCCTGGCGCAGCGGATCGTTGAAGGTGCGGGCGAAGGCCCGCGGGAAGAGCAGGTCGGGACTGAACCGGTCGTAGCGCAGGCCGAGCTCGATCACGACGTCGCCGAGGTCGAGTCGGTCGTTGGCGAAAAAGCCGATGCGGCTGGGCGAGCTCCGGTAGGCGTCGAGCCCGAAGAACTCGTTCAGGTCGCTGGTCCAGTTGTCGTCGGTGGCCTTCAGCCAGTCGCCACCGAAGCGAACCCGGTTGTAGCGGTCCGCCTGCCAGTCGAGGTTCACCCGGGCGGTCAGGCGCTTTTCCGTCCCGAAGACCGGGTTGAAGTCGGCGTAGCCGTGATCGCTGAAGCCGACGCTCGAGTTGACGCCGTACGGGTTCTGCCGGTAGCGCGAACTGGTCGCGATCAGGTCCTGCCGCCCCACGTAGGGGACGCAGGCGCCGACGACCCCGGCGCTGCTCTGCCGCGTGCCCTGGCAGACGGCGCCACCCAGCCGGATGTTGGTGATGAGGTTGTCGTCGATCGGGAAGTTGTCCCGGTTGACGATGAACTGCATCGACGACGCGGAGAACCACCCGAACGGCGTGCGGTGATCCTCGAACCACGACGGATCCAGGCCGCCGTTGATGAAGTCATCCCGCTGCCAGCTGGCGTTGGCCTCGAGGAACAGCGCCCGCTCGCTGGAGCGCGCGAGGTTCTGAGTGTAGTTGAAGATCAGCGCCCGCGAGGTCTGCCGCTGGCCGGTGCGGGCCTGGGGGTTGTACAGGCCGAAGAACGGCTGGACGACGCTCTGGTCGCGGCTCTGGAGCACGGTGATGGACGCCCGCGAGCCCGAGCCGAACGAGTACTGGAGCTTCCCGTTCATGGTCACGGTGTTCGACCAGGCGTCGGGCCGCCGCGATCCCTGCGAGTACCGCGTGAATGCCGGAATCTGCACCACGCTCGAATCGGACGTCGCAACGCCCGGGCTGTTGGGCGCCACGACGGTCCCGTTCGGGGCCTCGGGGTTGGAGGTGTCGAGCCCGTTCTGCACGTAGATCGGCACGTCCTCGGCGCCCTTGGCCTGCCGGCCGTTCTGCTGGCCGGAGAGGGTGGTGCCAAGGAAGAAGGTCAGGTTGCGCGCAACCGGGCCGCTGAAGCTGCCTTCGATGCGATTCAGGCCCTGGCCGTAGGTATCGCCCGACAGCTGGTCGGTCGAGTAGCTCAGGGTACCGCGGAAGGCCGAGCCGCCGGAGCGCGTCACCAGCGAGATCACGCCCGACTGGGCGTCGCCGAACTCCACGCCCATAGCGCCCGTCGTGACCGACGCCTCTTCGATGGCGTTGGTGCCGACGTTGACGGTGCCGCTGGTACCGATACCCCGGCCGAATTCGGCGCTCAGGTTGCGGACCTGTACGCCGTCGACGTACACCGCCGCCTCACCAGGCCGGCCGCCGCGGATCACCAGGCCGCGCTCCGACTCCACCACGCCCGGCTGGAGACGCAGCACCTGGTTGATGTTGTCGGCCGGCAACTCGTCGATCAGGTCGCCCGCGACGATCGGCTTGGACGTCACCTGGTCGCGAGGCACCAGCGGGTTCTGCTCGACCGTTACCGTGACGCCGCCCACCTCGATCGCCCGCTGCTCGAGCACCAGGTTGACGGTCATCGTCTGGCCGGAGAAGACGCGCACGTTCCGCGTCTCGTTCGGCGCATAGCCGATGAACTGGGCCCGCACGGTCATGACGCCGGCGGGAACGTTGTTGAGGAAGTAGTAGCCCTGTTCGTTCGTGGTCGACGCGAACGCCGAACCCACGATCAGTACCTGCGCGCCGGCAATCGGTGCGCCGGACTGGTCCCGGACGGTTCCTTCGATCTTGCCCGCGGTACCCTGCGCGGCCAAGCGGCCAGCGCCGAACAGCGCGACGGCACCGAAGGTCGCCGCCACGCGAACAACGCGAGCGAAGCCCCAGCGACTAGGTTGACTCATGGACAGCCTCCAAATGCGTGGACACGCGAGAGCGACAAAAGACGAACCAAGCAGCGACACGCCACCTCCTTCCGCGGGGAGGTCATCACTGCGAACCCTTCTCCATTTTTTCTTGACAGGCCGGCGCCGTCAGCAGCGGCGTCAACTGAAGTGGACACCCCCGCGCGATGTCGGGGAGCAGCCAATATGACCGGCGCCTTCAACCGGTGTCAAGCAAGGTGTTGCAACCCGATTCGTGCGGTGTCCTCAAGTGAGGACATCATCCGCGCGCACCCTCTTCGCCCGTCGTATTCGCGAACTTCTGCCCCAACGCCGCCAAGGATGCTCCGAACTCCGCCACGTTGAGCTTCCGCTTCTCCAACTCGGTCGATCGGGCCCGCAATTCCTCGAAACCGGCGCGCGCTTCGCCGGTCAGCGCGTCGGTGCGCCGCGTCAACTCGGCCATCACCTGGTCGAGCAGCTGCGTCACGCGGTCGGCGTGGGCCTGCTGGCGCCGCGAGATATCGTCGAGCTGGGCCGACACGCGCTGGCTCATCTCGGCGAGCTTCTGCTCGACGCGCTGCTCCAGCGCCGTGAAGGCGCGATCCACTTTTTGCTCGAATTCCGTGGCGCGCGCGACGCTGGACTCCCGGTCGGCGGCCAGCGCGCGCTCCAGGCGACCGAGGTCGGCGCCGAACAGGATCTGGCGGAGCGTGTCGAGATCGGACGGCGAAGGCGGCTGCGTCACGTGCGTCGTGCCCCAGGTGGGAAAAGTGGCCCAATGTTATCGCGCGTGCCGCGGAGCCGCTAGGGCACTCAGCGGGTGAGGCCAAGGACGACCAGATCGCGCTGCGGCTCGGCTGGCGTGACTTCGGGACCGTCCTCGTGCAGCGTGACGTTGATTTCGCTGCGCACCCCGAAGCGGCCGGGCAGGTAGATCCCCGGCTCGACCGAGAAACCGACCCCCGGCAGCAGCCGGCGGTCGTCGTGGGTCTCGTAGTTGTCGAGGTGCGGCCCCGAGCCGTGCAGGTCGCGGTCGATCGAATGGCCGGTGCGATGCACGAAGAAGTCGCCGTAGCCCGCCTGCCGGATCACGCCGCGCGACGCGTCGTCGAGGTCGGCGCCGGTGACCGACCAGCCCTCGCGCCACTTGTCGCGCAATACGCTGACCGCCTGGTCGCGCGCGTCGCGCACGATAGCCCAGACCTTCCCGACTTCGGCGGGCACCGCGCCACCGGTCCAGCACATCCACGTCTGGTCGGCATAGACGGTGTCTCGCTCGACACCGGCCCACAGGTCGAGGAGCAGCACCTGGCCCGGCAGGATCTCGGTCTCCGACCCCGCCGTGTGCGGCTCGTAGTGCGGGTTGGCCGCATGCTCGTCGACGCCCACGATGGGCGGCGAGGTGGTCTGGAGCCCCGCGCGCTCGAAGGCCTCCAGCACCCACTTCTGGAGCCCCTGCTCGGTCGCGCGCTGGCCGGCGCCGCGCCAGGTGCGGACCTGCTCGAAGGCCGCGAGCGCGATCTCGCGCAGTTGTTCCGCGGCGCGGCGGTGCCCGGCGAGCTCCGCCGGCGACCAGCGGGCCGCGATCGCCGTGACCAGCTCGGAGGAACTGACGACCTCGGCGCCCGAGGCACGCACCAGCTCGATCACGCCGGCCGGAATCCGGTCGAGGTAGGGCACCGCGTCCTTGGCGGAGTATTCCATCGCGACGCGCCGGCCGGAGAGCACCTCGCGCAGGTGCTGCTCGAGTTCGCGCCATGCCGCGTAGGGCCGGACTTCGCCGGGGAACCCCTCGATGCGGCCCAGCTCGATCTTGTGCGCAATCGCCACCGGCTGGCCGACCGCGGGGACCATCACGAACAGACGCCGCGTGGCGAGACCGCCGATGCCGAGGACCCGCGTCGCGACCGGATTCAGACCGTGGAAGTCGAACAGCAGCCACCCGTCGCAGCGCAGCTCCTTCAGCATGCCGCGGATTTTCGCGATCGCATCCGCACTCAACGCTTCGGCGACGCTCATTTCGCCCGCTCCAGGCTGGGGGTGGTCCGCCACTCACAGCGCTCGTCACCCCGCGAACGGCAGCGGCTGTGGTTCATCGAGCCCTCGAAGTCCATGAGCTGCCGCAGCAGCTCGGCGAATGCCGCCGCGAAGAAGGCGCAGGCGGCGCCGTCGGGCGTGGCCTGGACCGAGACCGGCAGCTCCAGCACGGCGACGCCGTCCCGGCCCTCGCGGGCGAGCGTGGCGGCGAACACGTCGGCGGCGGCGCCCCGCGCGAGCCGGAACCCGATCCGGCGGCGCAGCGCGCGCGGCAGGTAGCGCGCGGCCCAGCGTCCCGCGGCGGAGATACGGCCGAGGGAGCGGCGAGCCGCGCGGCGCCCGCCGTCGGCGAAGACCAGCGCGGCGTCGGTGCGCCGGCTGACGAGCCGCAGGATCTGCTCGAGTTCCTCGGCGCGCACCGGCTCGTCGCCGCGCACCAGCGCGCCGTAGCGGCCGATCTGTGCGGCGACGGTGTCGGACAGGCCGAGCCGCTTCTTGAGCAGCTCGTCCACGTACTCGGCGACTTCCTCGTCGCTCGGCGAATCCAGGCTGCGCATCGCCTCGAGAAGGGCGAGCGGCAGGAGGCTGTGGGCGTCGGCTGGTGCGGGTCGGGTCACGGCGTGCGCGCGAATACTAGCCGCGCCGCGGTTGCGCCGCCACGCGACGCGCCACACCGTACCCGCCATGCGCACCTGGCTCTCCCCCGCCGGACTCCTCAGCGCTCTGGTCATCGGCGGCGCGGTCGGCGCGGGCGCCGGTTGGCGAGGCCTCACGGTGCTGTTCGCCTTCTTCGTGACGTCGTCGCTCCTCACGCCGGGCGGTGGCCGCCGCCGTCCCGCGCAGGTGTTCTCGAACGGAGGGATCGCCGCGGCGTGCGCGCTGCTGGCGCGCTGGCATCCCGCGTTCACGCTCGGCTTCGCGGGAGCGATCGCCGCCGCGGCCGCCGATACCTGGTCCACCGAGATCGGCGGCCGAAGCACCCGGCCGCCGCGTCTCATCACCACCGGGGCGCCGGTGGCGCGCGGAGTCTCGGGGGGCATCACGCTGCTGGGCACCGTGGGCGGTGTGCTTGGCGCGGGCTTGGTGGCGCTCATCGCCGCGGCGGTCGGCCTCGCCGCCGGCAGCGCGGCCGTGCCGGTCCTGCTCGCGGGCACGGCGGGAGGCCTGGTCGACTCGATCCTGGGCGCCACGCTCCAGGCCCGATGGCAATGCGACCGCTGTGGCCGGGTGGTGGAGGCGCCAACGTGCGGCTGTGGCGGCACCGGCATACACCGCAGCGGGATCATCTGGATGACCAACGACGCCGTGAACGTCGCCGCCACTCTGGCGGGCGCGACGGCCGGCGCCCTCCCTGCCTTTCTACCCACGGCCCTTCTACCTTGAGATCGTGACCTCCTGGGACGTCGCCGTAATCGGCGGTGGGCCCGCGGGCGCCGCCACGGCGACGCTCGCCGCGCGCGCCGGGCTGAGCGTTATCCTGGTGGACCGGGCGCGTTTCCCGCGCGACAAAGCCTGCGCCGAGTACCTCAGTCCGGAGGCGGCGCGCGACCTCGACGCCCTCGGGGTCCTCGGCCGGATCGAGGCAGCGGGTGCGGCGCGCCTTCACGGCTTCCGCCTGGTTTCCGACGACGGAGCGGCGGTCTGCGGCCGATTCGCCAACACCCCCTTCACTCCCTACCGCCCCTTCGGCTACGCGCTCCCCCGGCTGGCGTTCGATGCCATCCTCCTCGACGCCGCCCGCGATGCCGGCGTGGAGGTACGGGAGGGCACCGCCTTCGACCACCTCATCGTGGAAGGCGGGGTGGTGCGCGGGGCATTGGTGCGCGAGGGGCCGGACGCCTGCGAGATCCGCTCGCGCATCGTCGTGGGCGCGGACGGACTGCATTCGCGGGTGGCACGCGGCCTGGGCGTCGCCCGCCGCGGCGGTCTGGCGCGGCTCGCCCTGGTCGCGCACCTGACCGGGGTCGAGGCGATGAGCGACGTTGGCGAGATGTTCGCCTCGGACGGCTGGTACGTCGGGCTCGCCCCGGTCGGTGGCGGCCGGGTCAACTTCGCGATGGTGGTCCCGCAGGCCGAGGCAGCCGGCATCGAGCACGACCCCGAGGCGTTCTTCCTCGCGAAGCTGCGGAGTGTGCCCGAGCTGGCACGGCGCATTCGTGGCGCGAGGGTGGCGCGCGAGGTGATGGTGACCGGACCGTTCGCGCGGCGCGTCTCCTCGCCGGTTGCCGATGGCGCGCTGCTGGTGGGAGACGCCGCCGATTTCTACGACCCGTTTACGGGCGAGGGCATCTTCGCCGCGCTGCGGGGCGCGCGGCTCGCGGTGGACGTGCTGGCGCCCGCGCTGGCCCGGGGTGAGGCGACGCGGCGCTCGCTTCATCCATACGTCGCCATGCGGCGGCGCGCCTTTCTCGGCAAGTGGATCCTCGAGCGGGTCGTCGGGCTTGGGGCCACGCGGCCCGCCCTGATGCGGCGCTTCACCCGGCAACTGGCCCGCCGCACGCACGTGGCCGATCTGTGGGTCGGCGCCGCGGGGGATACCGTGCCGGTGCGCACGCTCTTCGCGCCGCGGCACCTGATGGCGTTCGTGCTCTGAAGCGTGGCGATCTCCCCCGATGCCTTCCGTCACACCCTGGGGCACTTGGCCGCGGGCGTCACCGTCCTGGTGATCCGGGACGACGCGGGGCGCGCCCACGGCATGACGGCGAGCGCCGTGACATCACTGTCGCTCGAGCCGCCGATGCTGCTGGTGTGCGTGGACCGGCATGCCGCGATCCACAGCCTCGCCGTGGCCTCACCGGTTTTCGGCATCAACATCCTGGCGCACGATCAGGAGGCGCTCGCGGTCCGGTTCGCCGATCGCGATCGCCATGCCTGGGACGACCCGGCCGCGGCGAGCCCGGCGGGCCTGCCCCTCGTGACCGGTGCCCTGGCGCACCTGGACATCCGCCGCGGCACGGTCTACGACGGCGGCGACCATTCCATACTCACGGGAACGGTCGAGTGGGCCGAGACCCGGGATGGCGCGCCGCTCTGCTACTTCCGCTCCCGGTACACCGGGCTGGCGCGGTGAGGCACCCGATTCGCGCCTGGGCGGCGCAAGCCGTCGAGCTCCTCGACGACCCGCGCGCCGACGAGGGAGATGTGGTGGCGTCGCTGCGCGACATCGCGCGCATCAACCGGGTCTTCGGCGGCGCCGCGGCCGCGGCGACCCGGCTCGACGAGTTCCTGGCGGTCCTGCCCGCTGGCCGGACGGTGTCACTGCTCGACGTGGGCACCGGCGCCGGCGACATCCCGCGCGCCGTGGCCCGGTGCGCCGCGCGGCAAGGCATCGCGCTGCGCGTCGTCGGCCTGGAGCGCATTCCCGCCGCGGCCCGGGAGGCGGCCCGCGGCGGGGGCGCCGAGGTCCTGATCGCCGACGGCGGCAGCCTGCCGCTGCGCGACCGGTCGGTGGACCTGGTGCTCTGCGCGAAGCTGCTGCACCACCTTCCGGGGGAAGCGGGTCGCCGGCTGCTGCGCGAGATGGACCGGGTCGCGCGGCTCGGCGTCGTCGTCGCCGACATCCGGCGTAGCGCCCTCGCGGCGGCGGGCATCTGGCTGGCGTCCTTTCCGTTGCGCCTGCACCCGGTGACGAGGCGCGACAGCGTGATCTCCGTCTTCCGCGGCTTTTCGAGCGGGGAGCTGCGCGGCGTGTGCGCCGCGGCGGGCGTCGCGGCCCGCGTGAAGCGGCACGCCGGCTGGTGTCTCACCGCCGCCTGGCGGCCCGGGTCGGCGCCGGCGTGAAGACCGTGGATACCCTCACGGTGCGGGCGCCGCTCGAGGCGGTCTACGCCGCGGCGCGGAACGTGGAGTGCTGGCCCGAATGGCTGCCGCACTACCGCTGGGTGCGCTTTCACGAGAAGCGCGCCGACGGCGGCCTGGTCGAGATGGCCGCGTGGCGGCCCTTCCGCTCATGGCTCCCGCGCTGGCCGACCTGGTGGGTATCCGAGATGACGTGCGAGCCCGCCGCGCCGCGCATCCGATACCGGCACGTGCGGGGTATTACGACCGGCATGGACGTGGCCTGGGATTTCGCGCCGGAGGACGGCGGGGTGCGGGTCACCATCACCCATCAGTGGAAAGGGCCGGCGTGGCCGCTGGTGGGCGGCCTGGCCGCCACAGCGGTGATTGGCCCGGTGTTCGTCCATGGGATCGCGAGCAGGACGCTGGCCGGCATCGCGGCGCAAACGGAACGGAAAATGAGGATAGACCGGTGAACAACAGCAATGGCCGTCGGCGGGTCGTCGTGACGGGAGTCGGGTGCGTGACGCCGATCGGCATCGGCGCCGACGGGCTGCTCGACGGCCTGCGAGCCGGCCGTTCGGCGGTGCGTACCATCACGCGGTTCGACCCCTCGCCGTTCCGCAGCCACATGGCGGCGGAGATCCCGGATTTCCGCCCGCAGGACTTTCTCGAGGGCAAGAACGCGAAGCGCTTCGACCGCTTTGCTCAGCTGACGGTGGTCGCGGCGCGGCAGGCCCTGGAACACTCCCGCCTGGATCTGGCGCGCGAGAACCGGGAGCGCGTCGGCGTGATGATGGGCTCGGCCCTGGGCGGCGTCGCGCTCGCCGAGAGCCAGATGGGCGTCTACCTGGCCCAGGGGCTGAAGGCGGTGGACGCCGCGCTCGCGCTGAAGGTGTTCGGCGGCGCGGCGAGCTGCAACATCGCGATCGAGCTCGGCGTGCAGGGACCGAACTCCACCAACTCGATGAGCTGCGCGTCGGGCACGATCGCGGTGGGCGACGGGTTCCACGCGATCCGTGAAGGCCGGGCCGACGTCATGCTCGCCGGCGGCGCCGAGGCGCCCCTGGCGCCGCTCTGCTTCGGGGCGTTCTCGATCATCCGGGCGATGTCCACGCGGAACGACGACCCGTTCAGCGCGTCGCGCCCGTTCGACGCCGACCGCGACGGCTTCGTGATGGGGGAGGGGGCCGCGGTGCTGGTGCTCGAGGAGCGCTCGCGCGCGCTGGCGCGGGGCGCGCCGGTGCTCGCCGAAGTGCTGGGCGCGGCATCCACCAATGACGCCTGGCACATGACGGCGCCGCGGCCCGATGCGTCGCAGGCGGCCAACTGCCTGCGCCTGGCGCTCGCCGACGGCGACGTCCGGCCGCACGAAATCGAGTACGTGAACGCGCACGGTTCCTCGACGCCGCTCAACGACTCGACCGAAACGACGGCCTTCAAGCAGGTCTTCGGCGAGCATGCGCGCCGCCTCGCGATCAGCGGCACCAAGGGCTATTACGGCCACCCGCTCGGCGCCTCGGGGGCGATCGAGGCGGCGATCACCGCCCTGGCCCTGTCGGCGCAGTGGCTGCCGCCCACCATCAACCTGCGCGTACCCGACCCCGCCTGCGACCTGGACTACCTGCCCGGCCCCGGCTCGGCGCGGCGCGTCGAGACGGCCCTCTCCAACTCCTTCGGCTTCGGCGGGATCAACGCGGCGGTGGTGATGCGGCGCGGCGCCTGACAGCTTGCGCCGCCTCCGGACCGCGGCCAAATTGCCGCGGCCTGTCGGCGACCATCACTCACCGAGAACGAGGCACATCCGCATGCGCACCACCCTGCGTCCGCTCGTCGCGGAAGCGATCGGCACCTTCTTCCTCGTCTTTTGCGGCGTCGGCGCGATCGTCAGCGAGCTGTACCGCTCGGGCACCGTCGGATTCGTGGGCATCGCCATCGCCCACGGCCTGGCGCTCGGCATCGGCATCACGGCCACCATCGCCGTCTCGGGTGGCCACCTCAACCCGGCGGTGACGCTGGGCCTGCTGTCGGTCGGCCGCATCAGCGCGCCCAAGGCACTCCAGTACATCGCCGCGCAACTGGCCGGCGCACTCATCGCCGTGATCGCCATCAAGGGCCTGTATCCCGAGCAGGCCGGCCTGATCGCGGTCTACGGCACGCCAAGGCTCGCGAACGACGTCACGGCCGTGCAGGGCATCGTGATCGAGGCGATCATGACCTTCCTGCTGGCGTTCACCGTGATGGGCACGATCGTGGACCCGCGGGCGCCGCGGATCGGCGGCTTCGGTGTCGGCTTGATCGTGCTGGTGGACATCCTGGCCGGCGGCCAGATGACGGGCGCGGCCATGAATCCCGCGCGCGCCTTCGCGCCGATGCTGGTGGGGATGGAATTCAACGGCGTGGCGATCTACTGGATCGGCCCGGTGCTCGGGGCCGTCGTGGCCATGCAGGTCTACGAAAGGCTGTTGCTGCAGAAGGAGTAGGGGGCTAGGGCCGTCCCCGCTTCCATAGCCAGAGCGCGTATCCCCCGTACAGCACCGCCACCGCAAGGTAGGCGGCGATCATGTATCCGCCGTTCTCAGGCACGGTCGTCCGCCTCGGCCTGGGCGGCGGCCCGCGCTTCGGTGAGCGTCGCCTGGGCGTATCGCTGCCACAGGAGCGTGGCGAAGAAGAGCGTGAACGCCGAGAACGAGAAGAGCAGCGTGGTGAGCATCGCCGGCGGCAGCTGCGGGCCGTTGACGTTCAGGACCACGGGCATCGGGTGCAGGGTGCGGAAGAGATAGACCGTCACGTGAATGAACGGCACCAGGAGCGCGCCGAGGATTCCCAGCACCGCCGCGAACCGCGCGCGCTGGCCCGGCTCCTGCACCGCGCCGCGCAGCACCAGGTAGCCGAAGTAGATGAACCAGAGGAAGAGCGTCGAGGTCAGCCGGGCATCCCAGGTCCACCACCAGCCCCAGATCGGCCTGGCCCAGATGGGGCCGGTGATCAGGACGCCGGTGGTGAAGACCACACCAACCTCGGCGGCGCTCGCGGCCAGCCGGTCCAGTCGCGGCTCCTTCAGCGCCAGGTAGAGGATCGAACAGATGCCGACGATGCCAAAGGCCAGGAACGCGACCCAGGCACTCGGGGCATGGATGTAGAAGATCTTCTGCGCCTGGCCCTGCGTCGCCTCCGGCGGCGTGAACGCCAGGGCCCGCACGTACACCGCCGCCATGAGCGCCAGCGACCCGAGCGCGAATGCCCCGCTGCGGCGTACCGACCTCTGAGCGACATCGATTGCCGTCATGTCATTCGTCCAGGGTGAACTCGAAGATCAGCAGCGCCGTCACCACCACCACGATGTCGTACCCCCCGAGCAACTTAAGCCAGGGTGCCAGTTCGGAAAACGGGCGCCCCGCGAAGAGCCGCGACGTGACCTGCACCGCCGACGTGATGGGCGGCACCAGGAAGGGAAGCATCAGCACCGGCAGCATGAGCTCGGCGAAGCGGGTACTGACCGCGATCGCGCTGAGCAGCGTTCCGACCGCGACGAACCCCACCGTGGCGAGCGCCATGACGCCCAGCAGCGGCCCCAGCACCGGCGTGACCGGCACGGCGAAGAAGAGTGCGAAGAGCGGCAGCGCCACCGCCTCCACCAGGCCCACGAAGACGAGGTTGGCGAACGCCTTGCCGAGATAGATCGACGACCGGCTCACCGGCGAGAGGAGGAGCCCCTCGAGCGTGCGATTCTCCCGCTCGAGCGCGAAGGCGCGATTGAGGCCGAGCAGCCCGGCGAAGCAGAAAGTGATCCAGAGAATCCCGGGCGCCAGGTCGGCGGCCGACGTCACCGTGGGGTCGCGCGCGAAATTGAAGATCGCGAGAACCAGCGCGGTGAAAGCCAGGGACGAGAGAAACGCCGTCCGGCTCCGGAATTCCAGCAGCAGGTCCTTGCTCGCGATGATCAGGGCTCCGCGCACGGCGCTAGGCATGCGCCGTCGCCTCGGCGTAGCGCGCGCGATACCAGGCTGGATCCCCGGCGCGCGGCGCGCACTCCACGAAGCGGCCGGCGACCTGGATGGCGACGTGGGTCGCCAGCTCCAGCCCCTCGTCGAGGTTATGGGTCACGATGACCACCGTCCGGCGCTCGGCGCGGAGCCGGCCCAGCTGCTCCCGCAGGGCGCCGGCGGCCCGCTGATCGAGACCGGTGAAGGGCTCATCGAGAAGAACGATCTCCGGTTCGTGCAGCAGGGCGCGGGCGATGGCGAGGCGCTGCTGCATGCCGCGGCTCATGGTGCCGGCCGGGCTGGAGGCGCGGTCGGCGAGACCGACCGAATCGAGTGCCCGGGCCGCCGCTTCGCGCGGGGCCGCCAGGCCGTACAGCCGGGCGTAGAATTCGAGGTTCTCCGCGGCGGTGAGGCCGTCGTAGCAGAGCGAGGCGTGGGAAATGAGACCGATGCGGCGGCGCTGCGCCGGATCCCCGCGCAGCAGCGCCGACCCGGCGATCCGGACCGAGCCGCGGTCGGCCCGCAGGACCCCGGCCAGCAGCCGCAGCAGGGTGGTCTTTCCGGCCCCATTGGGCCCGAAGATGGCCAGCACCTCGCCCGGCGCCACCGTGAAGGAAACGCCCCGCAGCGCGCGCACGTGTCCGAAGCTGCGCGCGAGGTCCTCGACCTTGAGGTCCGCCGTCGTGTCTGTCACGCGGCGGCAAATATATAGCGCCGCGCCGCGGCCTAGCCCGGATCCTCGAACACGAATCGATCCTCGAGCCTCGTCAACAGCATCAGGAAGCGGATCTCCTCCGAAACCCCGCGCAGCGCCACGCTGTGCCGGGACTCGGCGGCGCGCTGCTGGACCATGATCAACACGCCGAGTCCGGTGCTGTCGACCCGCTGGGTCTGGGACATGTCGATGACCAGCCGGCCGCCGGGCATGGCGTCATCGAGACGCGCCAGGGCGGCGAGGGCCTCCTCGCGAAAGGAGGCGCGATTCTGGGCCCCCAGATGCACCGGGGCGACGATGCGGGACTCGTTCACGCCCGAGCAGAGAGGCGGGAATGATGCCCGGCGGGGGACATCGTGCTAACGCGTTGGTAATCAATGAATTGCGCGCCTGACGGTGATGCATCTTACACCACGCCGCCATTGCGCTTCGCAACTGGAGGCCCAACATGCAAGCAGGGAATACGACGCAAAGGGCCCGGGTTTCCCCGGGCCCTTCCCGTCCAAGTCAGCGGGAGACTCAGACCTTCGTGACGTTCGCGGCCTGCAGCCCTTTCGGCCCTTCGCGCACCTCGAACTCCACCTTGTCGTTCTCCTTCAGCGACTTGAAGCCGTCGGATTGGATCGCGCTGTAGTGGACGAATACGTCCGGCCCACCCTCGCGCTCGATGAACCCGAAGCCCTTCGCGTCGTTGAACCACTTGACCCGGCCGGTGATGCGAGACATACCTAACTCCTCTTGCAGGTGGCACTGGCACAGTCGATCCCGTGCGACCCGCGAAGCGGCTCTCCGAGATCCGTGCTACGAGCGACACAGAAATAAGAAACGCCCTGTCTAAGCGCAAGAGGCGCGGCAACTTCGGCCGTCCACCCCTGATTCCCGAAAGCCCCCGGCATGACCGACTCGATGCGTATCGACACGCTGCTCGATGAATCGCGCTCCTTTCCGCCCGCCGATGCCTTTCGCAAGGCGGCCCACGTGGCTTCCGAGGCGATCTACCTGGAAGCGGCGAAAGATCCCCAGGCATTCTGGGCGAAATGGGCCGGCGAGCTGGACTGGTACCAGCGCTGGACCACGGTGCTCGAGTGGACCCCGCCGCACGCGAAGTGGTTCACCGGCGGTACGCTGAACGCCTCGGTCAACTGCCTCGACCGGCACCTGGGGTCGGCGCGACGCAACAAGGCGGCGCTCATCTGGGAGGGCGAGCCGGGCGACCGCCGGACGCTCACCTACCACGAACTGCACCGTGAGGTGAACCAGTTCGCCAACGTCCTCACGCAGCTCGGCGTGCGGCGGGGCGACCGGGTGGCGATCTACCTGCCGCTGATTCCCGAGGTGGCGATCGCGATGCTCGCCTGCGCGCGGATCGGCGCCGCGCATTCCGTCGTGTTCGGCGGGTTTTCCGCCGAGAGCCTCTCCGACCGCATCAACGATGCCGGTGCGGTGGCGCTCATCACGGCGGATGCGGGGTATCGCCGGGGCCAGCTGGTACCGCTCAAGCGCAATGCCGACGAAGCTCTCAAGACCTGTCCCACCATCCGCCACGTCGTGGTCGCGCGGCGGCTCGCCGGTGGCCAGGGCGACGAGTCGTTCGCGCACATGCAAGAGGGCCGCGACCACTGGTGGCACCGGCTGATGGAGGACGCCGCCGCCTGGTGCGAGCCGGCGCGCATGGAGGCGGAGGACCTGCTCTACATCCTCTATACCAGCGGGACCACCGGCAAGCCGAAGGGGATCGTCCACACCACCGGCGGTTACCTGACGCACGTCACCGCGACGATGAAGCTGGTGTTCGACTTGAAGGACGAGGACGTGTTCTGGTGCACCGCCGACGTGGGCTGGGTGACCGGTCATTCCTACGTCGTCTACGGCCCGCTGGCGCTCGGCGC
>JBGOSS010000035.1:0-40709 GCA_041476105.1 Gemmatimonadota bacterium | reverse complement strand
CTATTTCGCACGCTCGCTCGCGGGCGTGGTATGTAACCTGCTGGAGTTTGGCGACACGTTTGATAATTCGACCGCTCGCTCGCGGGCGTGGATTGAAACAACCACGCGCGGATCAGTCCCGATGTGCTCGCGGGCGTGGATTGAAACTCGAAGTAGGTGTTGATTGGCGCGGTGAAGTCGCCCGCTCGCTCGCGGGCGTGGATTGAATCGTGGGCTACGTGTGGGGGAGGCTCGTGCGCTGAGGTCGCCTGCTCGCTCCGCCTACCGGCGAAACTCCGACCAGGGGGCCGTGGTCTTGCGCATCAGGATCTCGTCGTGGCCCGCGACCATGAAGTCGGTGAGGCGACCGACGGTGGCGTACCCCAGCCGCTCGTAGAGCCGGCGGGCGCCGTCATTGAACGACGAGACGCAGAGGAAGACGTTCGGGCTCTCGCGCCCGATGCGTTCCTCGGCCCACCGCAGCAGCGACGTTCCGAGGCCGCGCCCGCGGCAACCATCCGCCACGCAGATCGTCTGGATGTAACCCCGCAGCGGACCACGCATGTCGACGATGAGGAAGGCCGCCAGGACCGCGCCCTCCCTGAGCACGTAGACCTCCCGGGCCGGATCGATCAGGATCGCGAGGGAGTCCTCCTCGGTGCGACGCAGCGTCAGCCACGGCTCGGACCGCGCCATCAGCCGCGCGCACTCGGCGGCCTCGGCGGCGTCCTCCAGCGGACGGGGCTGCGGCCCCGCTAGGCCCGCGACGCCCGCCACGCGTCGAGGTTGCGCGCGATCTGGCGCGCGTGAATCTCGAGATGCTCGGCGTAGATCCGCAGCCACTGCTCCGCGGTGTAGGGCTCGGCGTACTCGCTGTGGCTCCCGACGCGGGCCCAGGCCGAGTCGGGGAGGTTGCGAATGAATTCGTTCGTCGAGGCGCGCACCGCGTCGACCAGGGTGAGCGCCAGCTCCGCCGAGAGGCGATGATAGTCGAAGGTCCGGGCCCACCGATCCTGGTCGTAGCCCATGATCGCCGGTGACGGCTCGCCGACCAGATACCGGATGCGCATCGCCGAGTTGGTCTCGCTGTCGGCGCAGTGGACGACCACCTCGTGCACCGACCACTTGTTGGGCGCGGGGCGCCACTGCTTGGCGTCCTGCGGCGCCCGGGCGAATGCCGCGCGCAGCAGGGTCGGGCCGGCTTCATAGCGCTGGATGAGCGCCTCGCGTTCGGTCGGGATCATCGGCCCTCCGTCCTGACTCAGAAGGTTCGCGCTTCGTCCAGCGTTTCCCGCACCCGCCGCGCCAGCTGCACGGGGGTCCAGGGCTTGGCCAGCAGGGGCACTTCCATGGCGGCGACGTCGGCCGCGCGCTGGGTGTAGCCGCTGGTGAGCAGGATCCGGACCGTGGCGCCCTGGCGGCGCAGGGCGGCGACCAGCTCGATGCCGCCCATGTGCGGCATCACGACATCGGCGAGCACCAGGGCGACTTCGTGGCCGTGCACCTGGAAGAGCTGGAGGGCATCGGCCCCCGTCGTCGCGGAGAGGACACGGTAGCCGCACCGCTCCAGGATGCGCCGCGCCGCAGAACGCACGCCCTCGTCGTCCTCGACCAGCAGGATCGTCTCGGACCCGCCGGCCACGTCGGCCGCGTCGTCGGCGTCGTCCATCGGCGCGTCGGCCGCCGCCGGCACGAACCGCATCTCGACACGGGTGCCGCGTCCCGGCGCGCTGTCGACGCGGATGTGCGCCCCGTGCTGCTGGATCACCCCGTAGACGATGGACATGCCGAGTCCGGTGCCGCTGCCCACCGGCTTGGTCGTGAAGAACGGATCGTAGATCTTCTCCAGCGTCTTGGCGTCCATCCCCTCGCCGTCGTCGCTCACCGTGGTGCAGAGGTAGGGCCCGGGGCGGCCCCAGTGCAGGCGGTCGCACTCGGCCTGGTCCATGGTCCGCAGCTCGGCCTGGATGCGCAGCACGCCGCCCTCGGGCATCGCGTCGCGCGCATTGGTGGCGAGGTTGAGCAGCACCTGCTCGAGGCCGGCCGGGTCGGCCAGGATGGGGGGCAGCTTCTTCTCGACGTGGGTCTGCAGCTCGATGGACTCGGGCACCACGCGCCGCAGCAGTCGCGTGGTGTCCCAGAGCAGGTCGGCCACGTCGACCCGCACCAGCCCCGGGTTGTCGCGGCGCGCGAACACCATCAGCTTGCGTACCAGCTCGGCGCCGCGGCGCGCGGCGCGCCGCAGGTCGTTGAGCTCTTCGCGCGGCTCGGGCGGACCGTCGGCGACGGCGTCGGTCAGGAGATCGGCGTTGGTGAGAATGGCGGTGAGCAGGTTGTTGAAGTCGTGCGCGATGCCGCCGGTGAGCTGGCCGATCGCCTCCATCTTCTGCGCCTGGCGAAGCTGGGACTCCAGGGTGCTCAGCTTGAGCGCCCCCTCGCGGATCACGGTGATGTCGGCATACGACACCACCACCGCCGTGGAGCCGCCCTCCCGGCTGTGCAGGATCGGCTCGGCGTTGACCGAGACCCAGAGCCGCGTCCCGTCGGCGCGCTCCAGGCCGAGCACCACGTCGCGCTGCGGAGTGCCGGTGCGCAGGACCGTCATGGCGGGGTGGTCGTCCCACCGCAGCTCGCTGCCGTCTTCGCGGATGGCGCGCACCGCCCGCGCCTGGGGCCCGGAGGTCCGCACCGAGAGCATCACCGAGGGGCCCAGGATGCGCGCGGCGCTGGGGTTGCACCAGACGACGTCGCCCGCGGCGTCGTGCAGCACCACGCCCTCGACCATGGTGTCGAGGACGAGGCGGAAGGTATCCGCCGAGAGGCGTTCCATGGGCGGCAGAGCCACGTGTGGCGGGAATGTAACAGCCACGGGCTGGAATCAGGGATACCCGACGTTACGTTTGTACCAGCCCCTGGTCTTCATGGAAACGGCCCAAACGGAAAGGCGTACGACACCGAGTCATGCGACGAGACCTCCGGATGCCCGCGACGTTGAATCCTTCCCGCTTTCTCCTTCTCGCCTCCCTCCTGGTGCTGGTCGCCTGCGCGATCGGCATGCCCTCGGGGCAGCCCGGCGGACGGATGGCGCGCTTCAGCCCGACCGATCGTGACCCCGTGGGGTTCCTGGTCCTCAACCGGGACAGCATTGGCCTGCCCGACAGCGTGGTGCAGCGGCTGGTGCAGCTCAACCTCCGGCTCTTCCGCCGCAACCAGGCGCTCCAGAACCAGATCGACTCGATGATGCGCAACGTGCACTTCGATGCCCGCTCGCAGCGCCCCGACTCGGCGGCGATCCCGACCGAGGTGCGCGAGGCCGCCGAGCCGCTGCGGGCGCTGATCCACACCCAGACCGCCGCGGCGAAGGACACCGCCTGGGCCTGGCTCACCGACGCCCAGCGGACGAAGGCGGACTCCGTCGAAGCCAGACAGGCGGTCATCATGCGCCGCGGCCGGCCCGAGCAGTCCGGCGGCCGGGAACCCGGACGACCTTGATGCTGAAGGCTGCCTTCAGCCCTCAGCGTCAGTTCGTCGCCCTCGGCGCGACGGGCTTGCGCGGCATCATCTCGTCGCGGTTCGCGATGGTGTAGACCGACCACGCCATGATGGTTGCGGCCTGCTTGAGATCGTCCATTACCAGCCGCTCGTAGGTATCGAGGTTGGAGTGGTGGGTTCGCGTCGGGTAGTCAAGCTCGTCCTGGATGTACTGGAATCCGGGCACGCCCGCCGCGTCGAACGATTGATGGTCCGTCCCGCCACGGCTGCCCGGCATGCGGTCCGCGGCGATCATCGTCACCACGCCCAGGTCGCGGAACGGTGCCAGGATCTGCTCCCAGATCGGGATGACGGCGGTGTTCCACTGGGCGTATACCCCGCGGACCCGGCCGCTGCCGTTGTCCATGTTGAGGTAGGCCGAGACCGCCGCGAGCTCCGCGGCGTGCTTGCGCACATAGTCCCGGGAGCCGAGCAGCCCCTGCTCTTCCCCACTCCATAGGGCGACGCGCACGGTCCGGCGCATCGGCAGATTCAGGGTCCGCAGGATGCGCATTGCTTCCATCACCACGACGGATCCGGCCCCGTTGTCGGTCGCCCCGGTCCCGGCGTGC
The DNA here is from genome assembly GCA_041476105.1 of Gemmatimonadota bacterium. Taxonomy (GTDB): domain Bacteria; phylum Gemmatimonadota; class Gemmatimonadetes; order Gemmatimonadales; family JACORV01; genus DASXPG01. Next base: position 36,627 of record JBGOSS010000035.1, on the reverse strand, counting down.
CAGCTATCGTAGTGTGCCCCGAGCATCACCAGCTGGTTTCGCAGGTCCGTGCCGGGGATCTCGGCGACGACGTTGAATTCGCGCCGGTCAGGGTTGGTGAAGCGGTTCTGAATGTTCAGCTCGAGACGCACCGGCACGCCCCGCCCGATGTCCCGCCACATCTGCCCGTAGTGCTCGACCGAGACGGTGAGCGCCGGAAGCGGCTCGAAGCCCACGCTGTCACGCGCCTGGCGCGATTGCGGCGCGGCGCCGGTGAGCAGCATCCCGAAGCCCCAGTTCGAGCTGCTGAGGACCGCGACCACTCCCTGCTGCTGCAGCCACGCGTAGAGCCCGATGTTGAACTGCGCGGCCCCCTGTTGTCCGCCGGCGGGCGCCGGCGTGGCGGGCCGCCCGGCTTGCGTCAGCACCGCCAGGGCGATGAGTGAATCCGCGCCCCAGCGGCGGGCGGGAGCGGTGAATTCATCGGCAACGACCGGGGGGGCCGTACGCATGATGCAGGCTCCGCGGAGGCGACCGGCGTACTGGGCCATGTCGGAGTCGGCCGCGATGGTCACGACCATCACCGGACAGGTGACGGTTCCCCGGGTGCTGCCACTCCAGGCCTGGGGCACGGCGTTGAGCGGCTGCACATAGGGATCGAGCATCCTCCCCGCGAACGAGACCCGTTCCCAGCCCCGGCCGAACAGTGAATCCCAGGGCTCGAGCGCGACATTGGTCAGACTCCAGCTCATGAACATCTGCGACGCCCACTGCTGCGCCCGCCGGAGATTCGAGGAGCCTGTCAGCCGCGGGCCGATGACGTCGGTCAGGTACCCCGCGATCGAATCAACGCGGGAGTGGTTGAGGCCTTCCTCACGGATGCGCTGGAGGGCTGTCATGTCGAGCCGCTCCTGGACCGTGGCCTGCTGAGCCGCCAGCGCGCCGGCCGACGCGAGGGTCAGCGCGGCCGCGGAAAGAACGCGGGTAAGTCGCATGGACGACTCCTGAGGTGCGTGGTCGATGGCGGATCGGCTGCCTGACTGTCGGGGGAAATCTACGCCTGGATTACGCATCGGGTAACGCGCCGGTTGCGATCCCGGGCGCCGGGCCGTCTTTTTCTCACCATGGACAGACGCGCCTTCATCGCGACGACGGGCGGGGCCGCGGCCGGGATAGTCGGCAGTCGGCAGTCGACAGGTGACAGCAGGCGATCTCCCGACGCCGCCTCAGGCAGGCAGGCTGCCAGCCGCCAGCCGCCAGCTGCCGACCAGGACGTCGACCTGGTCGAAGCCACCATCGCCCAGCTTCAAGACTCTCTGCGCTCGGGCCGCACCACCGCGCGCGCACTGGTCGAGGCCTACCTGACGCGCATCGCGGCGAACGACCGCCAGGGCCCCACGCTGCGCGCCATCCTCGAGACGAACCCCGACGCCGTTCGGTTGGCCGACGCGCTGGATGCCGAGCGGCGCGGCGGCCGGGTGCGGGGGAGCCTGCATGGGATTCCGGTCGTCATCAAGGACAACATCGACACCGCTGACCGCATGCACACCAGCGCGGGGTCGCTGGCGCTGGAGGGCTCGGTGGCCGCGCGGGACGCCGGCGTCGCCGAGCGGCTGCGCGAGGCCGGCGCGATCCTGCTGGGCAAGACCAACATGAGCGAGTGGGCGACCTTCCGGTCCACGAAATCGTCGAGCGGCTGGAGCGGGCGCGGGGGCCAGTGCCGCAATCCGTACGTCCTCGACCGCTCGGCATCGGGAAGCTCGAGCGGCACGGGCGCCGCGGTCGCCGCCAGCCTCGCCACCGCCGGCATCGGCACCGAGACCGACGGCTCGATCACGTCGCCCGCCGCCGCGTGCGGCCTGGTCGGGCTCAAGCCGACCGTCGGCCTGGTGAGCCGCGCCGGCATCATCCCCATCGCCCACACCCAGGATACCGCCGGGCCGATGGCGCGCAGCGTCGCCGACGCCGTGGCGATCCTCGCCGCGATCGCCGGTGCGGACCCGCGCGATGCGGCCACGGCGGGCGCGGCACGGCGGGTGAGCGACTACGCCGCCGCGCTCGACCCCGCGGGACTGCGCGGCGCGCGGCTCGGCATCGCGCGCAGCCACTACACCGGGTACAACGGGCACGTGGACAGTCTCTTCGACACCGCGCTCGCCGCGCTCCGCGGTGCGGGCGCCGTGATCGTGGATCCCGCCGACGTCGTGACCGAGGATCACCTGCACGGGGAGGAGCTGACCGTCCTCCTCTACGAGTTCAAGGCCGATCTCAACAAGTACCTCACGACCCTCGGACCCTCCGCGCCGGTCACGTCGCTCGCCGACCTCATCGCCTTCAACGAGCGGGAGAAGAACCGCGAGATGCCGTTCTTCGCGCAGGAGCTGTTCGTCCGCGCGCAGGCCAAGGGTCCCCTCACCGCCCCCGCCTACCGGACCGCCCTGGCCACCTGCCGGCGGTGGTCGCGGACCATGGGCATCGACGCCACCATGACCCGCCACCGGCTGGACGCGATTGTCTGCCCCACGCAGGCGCCTACCTGGCCGATCGACCCGGTCAACGGCGACGCCTTCGGCGGCAATTGCACCACCCCCGCCGCCGTCGCGGGCTACCCGCACATCACCGTGCCGATGGGACAGGTTTTCGGATTGCCGGTGGGGCTGTCGTTCTTCGGAAGGGCGTGGAGCGAAGCCGCGCTGCTCAAGTATGCCTACGCCTTCGAGCAGGAGACGAAGGCCAGGCGCCCGCCTGCGTTCTTGAGTTCGGTTGATGAGAGCCTGAGGTGACAGACGTAACAAGGGTAACAGAGGGAAGGTGGCGGAGGGGATTGAGGGAGGGACAGAGGCGGCCTATTTTCGGCGGCGTTCTACCGACTGCGCGAAGCGGTGGATCAGGTACCCGACGCGGCGGGTTTGATCAATGAGCGCCTCGGCGGTGTCGCTGGCTAGGCGGTGTCCCAGCATGGCGACGCGTAGGTGGCTCTCGAGCTCGTCGGCGGACGCCCGGGCGATCCTCAGGAATCGAATGCAGTCACGGGTCACGCCCCTGCCATATCCCTCCGCGATATTGGCTGGTATCGAACTCGCCGCGCGCACCATCTGATCCGCCACCGATTCCGCGGATGGCCCCGCAACAAGGGCCGACGCGTTGGTCATGTTCGCTGCCAGCGCCGCAGCTTCCCTCCAGACGATCAGGTCCGCGAATCCAGACATGCCCCAAGGTTGCAGGAGGGCGCGGCGGCAGCATCATCCTGTCTACGCGTTTCGGCACATTCGATTGCTTAACCCCTCCGCCACCTCCCTCCCTCCCCTCCGCGACGTTCCCCTTGTTACCTCCGTCACGTCTGTCACCTCCGGTTATCTTTCACCATGGCCAACGAATACATCTACTCCATGGTCGGCTGCGGTAAGGTCGTTCCGCCCAGCCGCTATATCCTCAAGGACATCTACCTCTCCTTCTACCGTGACGCCAAGATCGGCGTGCTCGGCAGCAACGGCGCGGGCAAGAGCACCCTGCTCAAGATCATGGCGGGCGTGGACAAGGACTACGTGGGCGAGGCGCGGCCGGCCGACTACGTGAAGATCGGCTACCTCGCCCAGGAGCCGCTGCTCGACCCGAAGAAGGACGTGCGGGGCAACGCCGAGGAAGGCCTGGCCCACATCCGCGCCATGCTCGATGAGTTCAACGCCATCAGCGCGAAGTTCGCCGAGCCGATGGACGACGAGGTGATGAACAAGCTCCTCGAGAAACAAGGCACGCTCCAGGAACGAATAGACCACGCCGGCGCCTGGGAGCTCGACCACACGGTCGACATCGCCATGGACGCCTTGCGGCTCCCGCCGGGCGAGGCCGACGTGGCGACGCTCTCGGGGGGCGAGAAGCGGCGCGTCGCGCTGTGCCGGCTGCTCCTCTCGCAGCCCGACATGCTGCTGCTCGACGAACCCACCAACCACCTCGACGCCGAGTCGGTGGCCTGGCTCGAGCGCCACCTCGCCGAGTTTCCGGGGTGCGTCATCGCCGTGACCCACGACCGCTACTTCCTCGACAACGTGGCGGGATGGATACTCGAGCTGGACCGCGGTGAGGGGATCCCCTACCAGGGCAACTACTCCTCGTGGCTGGAGCAAAAGGCGAAACGGCTCGCCAACGAGGAGAAGGCGGCCAGCGCCCGCCAGAAGACCCTGGAGCGCGAGCTGGAGTGGATCCGCATGGCGCCGCGCGCCCGGCAGGCCAAGAGCAAGGCGCGCATCAGCGCCTACGAGGACCTGGTGAAGGCCGAAGCGGAGGCCCGCGCCGAGACGGCGGAAATCCTCATCCCCGCCCCGCCCCGCCTCGGCGACGACGTGGTGATCGCCGACAACCTCGCCAAGAGCTTCGGTGACCGGCTGATCTTCGAGAAGCTGAGCCTGCGCCTGCCCCGAGGCGGCATCGTCGGCGTCATCGGGCCCAACGGCGCCGGCAAGACCACCCTCTTCCGCATGATGGTCGGCCAGGAGAAACCCGACGCGGGGACGCTGACCGTCGGCAAGACGGTGCAGTTCGCCTACGTGGACCAGTCCCGCGAAGCGCTGGACGCGAAGCACTCGGTCTATGACGAGGTTTCGGGCGGCCTCGATACGCTGATGTTCGGCAAGCGCGAGGTCAACGCGCGGGCCTACTGCGCCAGCTTCGGGTTCCGCGGCGCCGACCAGCAGAAGAGCGTCGGCACCCTCTCGGGGGGAGAGCGCAACCGGCTCCACCTCGCCAAGCTCCTGAAGAGCGGCGGGAACGTGCTGCTGCTCGACGAGCCGACCAACGACCTCGACGTCGACACCCTGCGCGCCCTCGAGGACGCGCTGCTGCGCTTCTCCGGCTGCGTCGTCGTCATCAGCCACGACCGCTGGTTCCTCGACCGCATCGCGACCCACATCCTGGCCTTCGAGGACGACGGCGACGTGCGCTGGTTCGAGGGCAACTTCCAGGACTACCACGCCGACCTCAAGAAGCGGAAAGGCGCCGAAGCCGACCAGCCGCACCGCCTCAAGTACCGCAAGTTGGTCCGCGCCTGACCCCCTTGACGACATTAGTCACATACTGTATAATGCATACGTGAACAACATGCAGACCAAGACCCCGAAGGCCCAGCCCCAGGCCGCCGACCCGGTGATGTTCTCCCTGCTGCACGCGGCGCGGCTGCTCGAGGATCGCCTGGACGGGGCGCTGGATTCGGTCGGCCTGTCGCGGCCCAAGCTGAGCGTGCTCACCCAGCTGGTCAATGCTGGTGAGGCGATGACGCTGAGCGACCTGGCGGCCGGCCTGGCGTGCGTGCGCTCCAACATGACGCAGCTGGTGGATCGGCTGGAGAGCGACGGGCTGGTGCGGCGGATCGCCGACCCGGCAGACCGGCGCATCGTTCGGGCCGATCTCACGCCGCTCGGCAAGGAGCGCCAGGCCGCCGGCGCGGTGCAGGTCGCATCGGTGCAGAGCGACTTTTCCACCATGCTGTCGGCCACTGACCGCGCGACGTTGGCGCGGGTTCTGACCTCGGTCAAGTGACCTTTTTTTCGGCAGATACTTCAGTAATGCACTTTTCGCTACCGTACGATGCAGTAGTGTAACAACACCATGAGGAGACCGCGATGACGACGACACTGAAGCCCGAAGCCCGCACCGCATCCAGCGCGCCGTGGCAGATCGACCCGGCGCATACCGAGGTGGAGTTCTCGGTGCGGCACCTGATGATCTCGAACGTGAAGGGCCGGTTCGGCAACGTGACCGGCAAGGTCGAGATCGACGAGGCGAATCCGTCGGCGCTGGTGGTCGACGTGACGATCCCCGTCGCGACGATCGACACGCGCTCGGAGCAGCGGGACGCGCACCTGCGTTCGGCGGACTTCTTCGACGCCGAGCATCATCCGGCGATCACCTTCAGCGGCCGCCGGGTGGTGGGCGACCCGCGTGAAGGATTCCGCCTGATCGGCGATCTCACGATCCGGGGTGTGACGCGCGAAATCGCGCTCGACGTCACCACCGAGGGTCATGGCCCCGATCCCTGGGGCAACGAGCGCGTGGGTTACAGCGCGAGCGGCAAGCTCGAGCGGAAGGACTTCGGCCTCACCTGGAACCAGCTGCTCGAGACGGGTGGCGTGGCGGTTGGCGATACGGTGAAGATCACGATCAACACCGAGCTGATGCGGCCAAGAGTCTGATGGCAGGTAGCGGGTAGCAAGCACGAGAGCCCCGGAATCCGGGGCTCTTGCTTGCCATTAGCCATCAGCCATTAGCCATCAGCCATCAGCCATCAGCCTCAGCCACCCGCTACCCGCCACCCGCTACATCTCCGGCACGAACATGATGTGCGCATTCGCCATGCCGGCGTGCATCATCCAGGGCACCCCGGGCTTCGCGATGGCCGAGAGCCCCAGGGATTCGGCGGTCGCGAAGGGCACATAGACGACGAACAGCGGCCGGGCACCGTGCACCTGGTTGGTTGCGGCGTCGTAGCTGGTTGCCGGCCCGTTGAGCGAATACAGCATCGCGCTGGCCGGCATCCGGATGCGGCCCGAGCGGGACTCGGCCTCGCGCACGCTGTCCACGGTAGTCTGGTTCGCGCCGTGGGCGCGCAGCTCCCGGCCGCGTGCCATGAACGCTTCCATCGAGTTGTGGTAGCAGGCGACGTGGAACCGCTGGTCCTTCGGGTCGTCGGCGATGCAGGTCATCACGCCGGATCCGGGGCGCAGCTCCGTGAACGCGCCGTCGGGCCCGTAGCCCCAGACGCGCGCACCGGCGCGCAGCGAGTCCGGCAGCGGGAGCACCGCCGCGGCGATCTGCTGCGCCGCCGTCGGCACCGGCCTCGGCGCGGCGGGCGCGGCAGGCGCGGCCCCTCCCGCCGGCGTGGCAGCCGGAGCGGCGGTCTGTGCGGCCAAGCGGGTCGCGAGGACTGCGAGAACGGCGGTGGACAGGAGCAGCCTGCGCATCGTTTACCCCGTTTGTGATGAATGAGCGTAATCTACGTCACGGCGGGCCGGACGCGAGGACCCCATGCTTCACCATCCCTTTTTCCGTATGTGAAGCCATGACAACTGACACTCTGGGATGGGCCCGCCCGTGGGCTCTGGCCCGTCCGTTCACCCGGCCGACACCGCGGGCCGGCGCCTGGTATCCCATCGTCGCCGAAACGGCCGATCAGCGCGTGGTGCTCGAGATCCGGGGACGGCGCGTCGCCGTTCTGAGGAGGCTGCTCGAGATCCGCGCCGAGCGGCCGGACCGCATCACCGTGGTGTATCGCGGCGGCAACGAGCCCAGCCCCGCGGCCGGCAAGGCCTGGGACCTGGGCCGGGTGTACGGCGTCTGCCCGGCGTGCGGCTCGCGGATCCGTCTCTTCGGCGAACCGCCGATGGCGCTGTGCGGCGAGTGCGGCCATCGCGGCGAGGTGGCATGGTGGGAGACGGGCTGATACGATAGGGCATGCGCCCACTCGCTATCGCCGCCGCCCTCGCGGTCGCCACCGCCTCGCGCCTCGTCGCGCAAGTCGCCGACAGCTCGCCGTTCCGCCGGCTCGAGCTCCCCACACCCAACGAAACCCGCGCCGCTTCCGGAGCCCCGGGAGCGCACTACTGGCAGAATCGCGTGGACTACGACCTCGAGGCCGTGCTGGATACGGCGACCCACGAGATCCGCGGCCGCGGCACGATCCGCTACTCGAACGACTCGCCCGATTCCCTCCCCTACCTCTGGCTCCAGCTCGACCAGGATATCTTCGCGGCCAACTCGATCAACCGGTCGGCCCCGCCGCCGCCCCTGCTCTTCGCGGGCGTGCCGTTCGAGATGGCCGTGACCGGCCCGGCCCGCGGCTTCACGATCGACACCCTGCGCGTCGAAGGCACGACCTTCTCGACGTATCTCTGGGACACGATGCTGCGGCTCGACCTCCAGCGCCCCGTCGCGCCGAGCGAAACGATCGAGCTCACGGTGGCGTGGCATTTCACCGTGCCGGAGAACGGCGCCGCGCGCATGGGGCGCGACGGCCGGCTCTACGAGATCGCGCAGTGGTATCCCCGCCTCGCAGTCTACGACGACGTGCACGGCTGGAACACCCTGCCCTACATCGGGCCCGGCGAGTTCTACCTCGAGTACGGTGACATCCACGCGCGGCTGACCGTGCCGGCGGGCTACATCGTGGCCGCGACCGGCGAGCTCCAGAATCCCGACGAGGTGCTGACGCCCGACCAGCGCGCCCGCCTCCAGCGCGCGATGCAGGGCGACGATCCGGTGGCCGTGATCACGGCCGCCGAGGCCGCCACCGAACGCGCCACGTCCTCCCCGCGCGAGACGGCGACGTGGCGCTTCGCCGCCCGCAACGTGCGGGACTTCGCTTTCGCGGCCGCGCCCAACTTCCAGTGGGATGCGGTGCGCGCCGACGTCGGGACCGGCAGACCGGTCCTGGTCCAGACATTCTACCGGCCGGGCGCGGCCAACTGGTCCGAAGGCATCGCCATGGCGCGCCACGCCATCCGCGGCCATAGCCGCTGGCTTCCATACGCCTACCCGCAGGCGAGCGCGGTCGAAGGTCCGATCCAGGGGATGGAATACCCGATGATCGTCTTCGTCCCGCCCGACACCAGCCGCCACTCGCTGAGCTGGGTGATGATGCACGAGCTCGGCCACGAGTGGTTCCCGATGATGGTCGGCAGCGACGAGCGCCGGTATCCATGGATGGACGAGGGCTTCAACTCGTTCATCGATCTGTACACCGTCGCCGACTGGTGGCAGCGCGATCCCCACGCCGACTCGGTGTTGAATGGGCCGCTCACCTCGTACGCCGCCAACGCTGTCCCCGGCCGCGAGCAGCCGCTCATCACCATTCCGGCCGAAGTGCACGACCTGTACTGGACCGCGTACCAGAAGCCGGCGCTGATGCTCCGGCTCCTGCGCGAGGAGGTGCTGGGCCCCGAGGCCTTCGACGCGGCGTTTCGCGAGTACGCGCGGCGCTGGGCGTTCCGGCATCCGCAGCCGGCCGACTTCTTCCGGACGATGGAGAACGTGAGCGGGCGGGCGCTGGACTGGTACTGGCGGCAGTGGGTCTACACCACGTCGCGCCTCGACCAGGTGGCGGTGGGATTCACCCTCCTGCCGCACGACTCGGTGCGCATCACCCTCGAGAATCGTCGCGAGATGGTGATGCCTGCCGAGCTCAAGGTGACCTTCTTCGACGGGACGAGCGAGACGCGGCGCATACCGATCGAGATGTGGAACTACGGACGCCGCTTCACGCTGCGGATGGGGACCGGGGGCAAGCGGGTCAGGGCGATCGAGCTGGATCCGCGGCACGCCTACCCCGACGTGGATCGCGGCAACAACCGCTGGCCCAGAGGGCCCTGATTGGCGCGCCAGCGGCTGAGAGCCGCTGCTCGGCTGTGGCGCTCGCCTCCGCGGACTGACAGTCCGCTCTCGGCCGACCAGGCCCTGAAGGGCCGTCGCCGGCAGTCGGCTTGGGTTGTCCTTCAGGACGCCGTTGCCGAGAGCGGGCTCTCAGCCCGCGGCCAGAGTCATGAGCTGATTCCTGGTCCGCGGACCTATCAGCGCTTCTCCAGCTCCACCAATCCTCGCCGCATGTCGCGGCCCACGTAGGTGTGCGGCCCCACCGGCGTGAATCCCGCCTCACGGAACAGCGTCCGGTACGTGGCGGGCGACCGGCGCTGAAAGTCCACGTGATCCCCCGAGACGTCGTCGGCCGAGGTATAGGCTTCCAGGTAGGCGGGGCCCCGCGCCAACGCGGCGATCGCGGCAAGTCCGCGGCGCACCTCGGGTGTGGGCACATAGTGGAGCACGTCGCAGCACACCACCAGGTCGAAGCGCCGCCGCAGACCCAGTGCGCCCAGGCCGGCCAGCGTCCCGGGCCGGATGTTCCGCGCCCGCCCGTACGTCTCCACCGCGTAGCCGCTGGCGTCCACGCCGAGGTACTGAAGGCGCGGACGCAGGCGGGTGAGGATCGGCTGCCAGGAGGCTTCCCCGCAGCCCACGTCGAGGACCGAGCGCACCGGCCGCTCCAGCAGGTACTCGGCGAGACCCAGCACCATGCGCACCTTGCGCGCGACATCGGCGATGGCCCACTGCCGGTGGCGCGGATCGCGATACCAGCGATCGAAGTACGCCCGGTCGTAGCGCTTGGCCGTCACGGCGGCGGGAGGAGCGGGCGGCCGGCCTGCGCCTCGAGGTGTACGCCGCCGAGCCAGCGGTCGATGCCGTTGAGGGCGACGGCGTTCTCCTCGCCGGCGACCACCGCCTGGCCCGCTTCGGTCACCCGGACACGGCGCTTCCAGTAGGCGGCGTGGTCGTCGCCGGCATGGAGCGGTCCGATGAGGGAACCGTCATCGAAGGTGACGAGTGGCTCGCGCACCCGGCTCATGCGCTCCAGGTACCAGGCGAAGACGGTGTCGGCCAGGAACACGGCATCCTCGCGCTCGTGGTGCGACGCGAGGAAGCTCTCGCCGAGGGTGTCGGCGCCCGCGGCGACCGCTTCCAGCGCTTGCTGCTCCGAGCGCGAGAGGCCGGTCCGCGTCGACGGAAACTCCTCCAGGTGGCGGCGCAGCGCGGCCGCCAGGTACGGGAGGGCCGAGGTGTCTTCTCCGATCACGCGTGCGATGCCGGCCGCTTCCGGCGCCGTGAAGGCCGTCCAGGCCTCGACGGCGAGCCGGACCTGCGCGTGGTTGAGGCCGGTCCGGCGGGCATGGAGCGCGCGGATCCGGTCGATGCTGAGCATGCCGAGGTATTCGTTCTCGCAGGCCAGCGTGAGCCGGGTGGGATCGGGGCCCTGGGTCGCGAAGCGGTGGAGGACCTGGAGCAGTTGGAGCTGGTCGTAGAGGTCGTGCTCGAACCAGAGCACCACTTCGGCGCGGTCGCCGCAGGCGGCCAGCAAGGCGTCGCGCGCGGCGAAATCGGCGCGCGCGTCGGCCTCGCTGGCCCACCCGCGCTCCGCGATGAACCCGGCTCGCACTTCGCGCAGCTGGGCGAATCCCAGGCGGCCCGGCACCGGACCCTCGTGCAGCACGTCGCGCCAGGGCAGCACATCGCCCAGGATGCCGGCCGCCCGGATCCGCTCGGCGGCGGAGTCGCCGTTGGTCACGTGCAGCACGCCCGGCATCAGCGCGGCTGGCCCTCGACGACCGATTCGTGGAGGTGCACCGGCTGCGCCCGGGCGCGCAGCTTGATGTTCAACATCTCCACCATCACCGAGAAGGCCATCGCGAAGTAGACGTACCCCTTGGGGATGTGCTGGCCCATCCCGTCGGCGACGAGGTTCACGCCGATGAGGATCAGGAAGCTCAGCGCCAGCATCTTGATGGTGGGGTGCTGCTCGACAAAGACCGCGACGGGCCCCGAGAACCAGAGCATGAACAGTACCGAGATGACCACCGCCGCGATCATCACCTCGACGTGCTGGGCCATGCCGACCGCGGTGATCACTGAGTCGAGCGAGAAGACGATGTCGAGGATCATGATCTGCACGATGACGCCCGCGAACGAGGTCACCGCCCGAGCTGAGACCCGCCCCTCCTCCCCCTCGAGCTTGTCGTGGATCTCGTGCACGCTCTTGGCGATCAGGAAGAGACCCCCGACCAGGAGCACCAGGTCACGACCCGACATGGGGCGACCCATCACCGGAAGGGTGAAGAGCGGCGCGGTGAGACGCGTCAAGGTGGTGATGGACAGGAGCAGGCCGATGCGGGTGAGCATCGCGCCGGTCAGGCCAAGGCGGCGGGCCCGGACCCGGCGCTCCGGCGGGACCTTCCCGGCCAGGATGCTGATGAAGATGATGTTGTCGATGCCCAGGACGATCTCGAGGACCGTCAGGGTCACCAGCGCGATCCAGGCCTGGGGGTCGGAGATCCAGTTCAGCACGTCATCGCTCCGCGGCGGGGGAGGGGTCGGGACCGGGGGCCGCGCGGCGGGCCGCGCAGGCGTCGCAGGGGCAGCGCGCGTAGAGCCGCTCCCAGGGGTAGATCCCCGTGGAGTGCCCGTCGCTCCACGCAAAGTGCACCGCGTAGGCGCCGACCAGCCGCACCGCCTCGGCGCGCACGCCGGCCGGCACGCCGGCCGGATCGAGCATCGGCCGGCCACTCATCTCTTCGACGCAGCCGGCGCAGGCGCAGGCCAGGCGCAGGTCACGCGCGGCGAAGCGCGCGATGTGTCCCTGCGTGTCCCACTGTATTTCGAGCGCCCGGCCGTCGTCAACGCGCCGGATCATCACCGGCAGCGGGATGGCGGGCGTCATGACCGGGAACGGGCCGCGCCCGGCCCGCGCGACGTCCCGGCCGCGCGAGCGAGGACCGGCCACAGCACGCGCCAGACGTTGTCGGCCACGATCCGGTGGCCGCGGGGCGTGGGGTGGATGCCGTCCCCCTGGTTGAGCGAGTCCACGCCACCCACACCGGCGAGGAGAAACGGCACCAGCGGCAGCCGGTGTCGGCGTGCCAGGTCGGGAAACAGCTCCCGGAACCGCGCCGTGAACGTGGCGCCCATGTTCGGCGGAGCCTCCATGCCCACCAGCACGAGGGGGATCGTGGAGTCGCTTGCGCGGACCCGCGCGATGATCGCTTCGATGTTGGCCCGGGTCGAGTCCGCGTCGAGGCCGCGCAGACCGTCGTTGGCTCCCGTCTCCAGGACGACGACGGCCACGCTGCCCCGCAGCAGCCAGGGCAGCCGCCGCAGCGCGCCCGCCGAGGTCTCGCCGCTGACCCCCGCGTTGATCGCGTGCCAGCGCAGCCCGGTGCTGTCCAGCCGGCGTTGAATGAGGGCGGGAAAGGCTGAGTCGGGGTCGACCCCGAGCCCCGCGGTCAGGCTGGTGCCCACGAAGAGAATGACGGGCCGCCCATCACCGGGCGGCAGCGGGGGCGCCTGCGCACCGTCGGTGCGCGCGCCCGCCGGCGCCTTCGGCGTCTGCACGCTGCCGCCCCCGGTTTTCCCGCAGGCGGTCAGGAGCACGCACGCCAGAACCCCTGCGCGCCGTTGTATGTTTGGTGTCATGCTCGTCGCCACCAACCTCACGAAGTCCTATCTCAGCGGCGGCCAGCCGCTCACGGTGCTGAAGGAAGTTAGCCTGGAGGTCGAGCCGGGAGGATTCCTCGCGGTCGTGGGACCGTCGGGCTGCGGCAAGACGACGCTGCTGGGTCTGCTGGCCGGCCTCGACGTGCCGACCAGCGGCCGGGTCCAGCTCGATGGCCAGGATCTGGGGGCGCTGGGGGAGGACGCGCGCGCGCAACTGCGCGCCGAGAAGGTCGGCTTCGTCTTCCAGTCGTTCCAGCTCATTCCCACGCTGACGGCCCAGGAGAATGTCCAGGTGCCGATCGAGCTGCGGGGCCATCGCCACGCCGCCAGGACCGGGAAAGACGGGGAGTCCGCCGCCGACCGGGCCCGCGAGCTGCTGGCGCGGGTCGGACTCCAGGGCCGCGAGCACCACTATCCGGCCCAGCTCTCCGGTGGCGAGCAGCAGCGCGTGGCGATTGCCCGGGCCTTCGCCAACGAGCCGCGCATTCTCTTTGCCGACGAGCCGACGGGCAACCTCGACGCCGCCACGGGCGCGCGGGTCATCGAGCTGCTCACCCAGCTGAATCGCGAGCTCGGCACCACGCTGGTCCTCGTCACCCACGATCCGGCCCTCGCCCAGCGCGCCGCGAAGGTGCTCTACCTCCACGACGGGGCGGCGGTGACACCTTCGGCCCCGCGCCCGGCCGCGTCGTGACGCGAGTCCGCTTCGTGCTCGCGATGGCGTGGCGCGAGAGCCGCGCCGCGCGCCGCCGCCTGTTGCTGTTCGCGTCCGCCATCTCGATCGGCGTCGCGGCGCTGGTGGCGATCAGCTCCTTCACCGCGAATCTCGAGACCGCCGTGCGGCGCGAAGCCCGCGCATTGCTAGGCGCCGATCTCGCGCTCGCCTCCAGCCGTCCGTTCACACCGCCGGTGCAACGACTCATCGACTCCGCCGGGCAGGCGGGCATCGCGGTGACGGGCCGTATCACCTTCAGCTCCATGGCCTACGTGCCGCGGATCCCGGACCGGAGCCGCCTCGCCGACGTGCGCGCCGTGGGGCGCGGCTTCCCCTTCTACGGCGACGTCGTCACCAAGCCCGCGGACCGTTGGCGGATGCTCGACACCGGCCGGGTCGCGATCGTGGACACCAGCCTGCTGGTCAGCCTGGGTGCCCGCATCGGCGACTCGCTCGTCCTCGGCAACAGCCGCTTCCTGATCGCCGCCACCGTGGTCGAGGTCCCCGGCCGGCTCGCCGGCGGCGTCAACAGCTTCGGCTCCCAGGTCTACATCCCCGAGCGCTACGCGCGGGAGACGGGCCTGATCGTCTTCGGCAGCCGCGTGAGCTACAGCGCCCTGCTCAAGTTCGACCGGCCGAGCGACGCCCGGCGCTTCGCCGACCGCCACGGGCGGCAGCTCCGGACCGAGCGGGTCCGGGTCCAGACCGCCGAAGAGACCGAATCCGACATCACCTCCGCGCTCGACAACATGGAGAGTTTTCTCCAGTTCGTCGGGCTCATCGCCCTCCTGCTCGGCGGCATCGGCGTGGCGAGCGGCGTGACCGCATTCCTCGCCGGGAAGCTCGAGACGATCGCGGTGCTGCGCTGCCTCGGCGCGCGACGGCCGCTGATCTTCGCGATCTACCTCACCCAGGCGGTGGTGCTGGGCCTGATCGCCGCGGCCTTCGGCTCGGCCCTCGGCGCCGGCGTCCAGCTGGTGCTGCCGCACCTCCTCAAGGGCCTCCTGCCGCTCGACGTCCGGGTGACCCTGGAGCCGATGATCCTGCTGGCCGGCGTGGGGATCGGCGTCGGCGTCTCGGTATTGTTCGCCCTGCGCCCGCTGCTCGAGGTGCGCCTGGTCTCGCCGCTCCAGGCGATCCGCAAGGCGTACGAGACCGACCAGGCGTTGCCGCGCGATCCCTGGCGCCTCGCCGCGCTCGGCTTGCTGGCGGCCGGGGTCCTGGCCCTGTGCATGGGACGCAACGAGGATCCGCGCGTCGGGCTGAGCTTCGCCGCCTCGATCGCGGCCAGCGTGCTGATCCTGACCGGCACGGCGCGGCTCGCCGTCGGCGCGGCGCGGCGCGCGACCACGCGCCGCCGGGTGCGCGAGCGCTGGCCCTACGTGCTGCGCCAGGGATTGGCCAACCTGCATCGCCCCCGCAACCAGACGCGCGCCGTGGTCACCGCGCTCGGTTTCGGCGTCGGGCTGCTCGCCGCGCTCTACCTGGTGCAGGCCAACCTGCTGCGCCAGGTCAGCTTCACGACCGCGCGCACGGCGGGGCGCCCCAACCTCGTCTTCATCGACATCCAGCCCGACCAAGCCGACGGGGTCCAGCGCACCATCCGCGAAGCGGGGGACCCGGTGCTCCAGGCGGTGCCGATGGTGCCCATGCGGATCACGGAGGTGAACGGCCGCGGCGTCCAGCGGCTCCGGACCGATTCCGCGGCGCGCCGTCCGGCGTCCTGGACGCTGCGCCGCGAGTACCGCTCCACCTGGCGCGACACGATGGTCGGCTCCGAGACGCTGGTCCAGGGAGCCTGGTGGCATGGCCGCGGCGAGGGCGTGCGCGACAGCGCCGGCACGATGGTGTTTCCCCTCTCGCTTTCGACCGACGTGGCCAGCGACCTCCACGTCGGGATCGGCGACCGGATCACCTGGGACGTCCAGGGCCAGCCGGTGGTGACGCGCGTGGTGGTCCTGCGGGAAGTGGACTGGCGGCGCTTCGAGCCCAACTTCTTCGCCGTCTTCTCCACCGCGGCACTCGAGCATGCGCCCTGCATGTGGGTGGTGCTCACCCGCGTCGACGACGCGGGGCGACGAGCGCTCCTGCAACGCGCGATCGCCGAACGGTTCTCGAACGTCATCGCCTACGACGTGGCGCTCATCCAGCAAACCGTCGAGCGGATCTTCAAGAAAGTCGCCATCGCCGTGCGTTTCATGGCCAGCTTCAGCCTGATCACCGGGGGACTGGTGTTGCTGGGCGCGGTGGCCGCGGGCCGGCTCCAGCGGATCCGCGAGGGTGCGCTGCTCAAGGCCCTCGGCGCCACCCGCCGGCAGCTGTCACGGATCCTGCTCACCGAGTATCTCGCCCTCGGCGCGCTGTCGGCGCTGGTGGGCGTCGGCCTCGCGACGCTGGGAGCCTGGGCCTTCGTGCACTGGGTGCTGACGCTGGACTTTACCCTGCCGGTCCTGTCGATCGGGGCGGTGTTCGTGGGCACCGCGGCGCTGGTCGCGGTGGTCGGCTTGACCGCGAGCCGCGAGGTGTTCCGGCGGACCGCGATGGAGGTGCTGCGGGACATCTAGAACAGTCGACAGTCGACAGTCGACTGCTGACTGTCGACTGTTGACTGGATTCAGAGCCCCGGGAAGTGGTAGAACTCGTTCCCCTCGTCGTCTGAATCCATCTCGATGAACCCGTTGACGGCCATCTGGTCGAGCTGGCGCTTCACTTCGGCAAACCCGCGACCCGTTTCCGACACCGCCTCGGAGGGGGTGAGCTTGCCCCCGTGTTTCTCGGCGGCCTGCACCAGCGCGACCTGGAATTCCTCCGTGGTGCGCGGCGCGCGCCGGCCGGCCACCAGCGCGATCGCCCCGCCGCGACCCAGCAGCGCGGGATCGACGCCGGTCAGGGCGAGGCGGTTATTGGCGTCTTCCACCATGCCGGGGATGAGAAAGAGGTCCACGATCTGGCCGATACCGAAGAGCCCGAAGGTGAAGAGATAGAGCAGGCCGGTGCCGATCTTCCCGCTGTAAAGCCGCTGCAGACCGCATACGCCGAGAAACATCCCGGCCCACAGGATGTAGGCGATGCCCTTTTCCTTCATGGATTGAAACTAGTGCGAAGGTGGGAGCGTGGGAACGTGGGAACGTGGGAGCGTGGGAGCGAATGCCTCGACGCTCCCACACGCCAACGTCTCCCACGGCCTCGTCAGGCTTCGGAGGGCCGGTCGGTCAGCTTCCTGAAAAGGCTGTACCCCAGCCAGATGAGCGCGGCGATGAGCGCGAACTTGAGCACCAGCGCGAGGAAGCCGATGAACATGCCGACCAGCGGCAACATCAGCATCCACAACAGCTTGGTGATCACGACACCGAGGAACGCGGCCCCGGCGAACATCCCGATCGGCTTCAACATTGCAATCAGCCCCCTGCTGGAGTGTGACGGACGCCCTCTCTACGCAGGAGCGCTGGAATTGGTGTCAGCGACGCCCCGCCACGCGCCTACTGCGACGCCGGCACGGCCCTCCCACCCGGCGCGGGTCCCGGCGGCAGGTGTTCCTGGAGGTACTGGGTCAGCAGCGAGCGCAGGTGCACCGTGGTGTTGCCGCCCGAGATGCTGTGGGTCCGGTTGGGGTACTCCATCAGCTGGAAGGGCCGGTTCGCCGCCACCAGGGCGTTGATCATCGCCTCGGTGTTCTGCACGTGCACGTTGTCGTCACCGGTGCCGTGGACGATGAGCAGGTTGCCGCGCAGGCTGCCGGCGTAGGTGAGCGGCGAGCCCCGGTCGTACCCGGCGGCGTTCTGCTGCGGGAGCCCGTTGTAGCGCTCGGTGTAGATGTTGTCGTAGTACCGCCAATGCGTCACCGGCGCGACGGCGATCGCCGTGCGATACACATCGGCGCCCTGGGTGATGCCGTTGAGCGACATGAAACCGCCGTAGCTCCAGCCCCAGATCCCGAGACGCGTCGAGTCCACGAACGACCAGCGGCCGACGGCGCGCGCCGCGGCGATCTGATCCTGCGTCTCGATCACGCCGAGCTGCCCGTAGATCACCTTGAGGAAGTCCCGGCCGCGGGCGCCGGTGCCGCGGTTGTCCACGCTGGCGACGATGTAGCCCTTCTGCGCCAGCATCTCGTGCCAGAGCCAGGTGGTGCCCCCCCAGCTGTCGAGCACCGTCTGCGAGCCGGGGCCGCCGTAGACGAAGAACAGCACCGGATAGCGGCGGCCGGGATCGAAGTCGGGCGGCTTGATCATCCATCCGTTGAGACGGGTGCTGCCGCCCCCGTCCACCTGGAAGAACTCCGCCGAGCCGAGCCGCAGAGCGGCGACCCGCTGACGCAGCTGCGCGTTGTCCACCAGGGTACGCACCACGCGGTGGTCGGGCAGGCTCACCAGCTCGGTGACCGTCGGCCTGCCGAAGCTGGAGTAGGTGTGGAACGCGAAGTGATTCCCCGGTGCCATGGTATAGCCGTGCGTGCCGGCCTGCGACTCGGGTGAGACCCGCTCCGCCGCGCCGGTGCCGTCGAGACGCGTGCGATAGAGGTAGCGCTGGGTGGGATTGTCGGGCGATGCGACGAAGTACACCCATCCCCCGGCCGCATCGACCTCGACGCCACCCAGGACGTCCCAGTTGCCCTGGGTGAGCGGCCGCGCCGCACCGCCGTCGGCGCTCATCAGCCACAGGTGCCGGTAGCCGCTGCGGTCGCTCTCCCACAGCAGGTCGCGGCCGCCGTTCAGCAGCTGGAGGTCGTCGAACTGCTCGACCCAGGCACGCGGATCCTCCTCGGTAAAGAGGGTTCGCACCGCGCCGGTACGCGGGTCGGCGAGCAGGACGTGGAGGGTGTCCTGGAGCCGGTTGAGGTGCTGGATCAGGAGCTTCCCCGACGCCGCTCCCGCGCCGGCGGCGGTCCACGCCATGCGCGCGATGTAGTTGTTGCGCGGATCGCCCGGCACCGCCATCCAGCGGGTGATGCCGCCCGCCGCGCCGACCACGCCGACGCGGCCGGCGCTGTTGGGCTCCCCCGCCTTGGGGTACTGCACCGGGTTGACGTAGGCATACAGCGAGTCGGTGGTGTTGATCAGCGGGAAGTCCCGGACGCCGGTGATGTCGAGCTGCCAGTAGGCGATCCAGCGCCCGTCGGGACTCCAGCGCCAGCCGTCGTGGAGCCCGAGCTCCTCCTCGTACACCCAGTCGAAGGAGCCGTTGGTCCGGGTGCGCGCGCCGTCCCGGGTGAGCTGGACGATGCGTCCGCTGGCGAGATCCTCGACATAGAGGTTGTGCCCGCGCACGTAACCCACGCGGCCGCCGTCGGGGGAGAACTTCGCGAACATCAGGGTGCTGGGCCCCGCCCCGGCGCCGCCGAGCTTTTTCAGGCGCCCGCTCGCGAGGTCGAGGACCCAGTAGTCGCCGCGGTCGTTGGTCCGCCAGACCCGCCGGGCGTTGGTGAAGATGAGCACCTTCGACAGGTCTGGCGCCCAGGCGTAGTTCTCGATCGTCATCGGCGAGGTGTCACCCGGGGCGACGAGCCGCGACCCGGGCACGATGACCTGCCGCGCTCCCGACTCGGCGTCGTACTTCACGATGTCGCGCCAGCGACCACGCCGGCCATCGGCCTCCGGCCGCTCGAGCGTGGTATAGGCGCGGCCCTCGGCCATCCAGCGCGCCGGCCCGAACGGCGCGGAGCCGAACTCGCCGCCGCCGTAGATGCGCTGCACGCTGAGGAGGCCCGAATCGGCCGGCGGGGCCTGCTGGGCCGCCAGGGGGAACGCCAGGATCACCGCGAGCGCGGCGCAACGGATCGGTCGGAGCATCATGGAGGATACCGCGAGGGCTGGCGGGGCGGCTAGTGCCCGCCGCCCTGGTCGCCCAGCTGTTTCACCAGGTCGCCGATCACTTTCTTCGCGTCGCCGAACAGCATCCACGTCTTGTCCTGGAAGTACAGCTCGTTGTCGATGCCGGCGAAGCCGGGGTTCTTGCTGCGCTTGATCGCGAACACCGTCTTCGCCTTGTCCACGTCGATGATGGGCATACCGTAGATCGGGCTGCTCTTGTCGTAGCGCGCGACCGGGTTGACCACGTCATTCGCGCCCACCACGAGCGCGACGTCGCACTGGGGCATGTCGGGGTTGATATCGCCCATCTCGGTGAGGTCGGTGTAGGGAATGTCGGCCTCCGCCAGCAGGACGTTCATGTGTCCCGGCATCCGCCCGGCCACGGGGTGGATGGCGAATTTCACGGTGATGCCGCGCTTGCGGAGCTGGTCGTACAGCTCGCGCACCTTGTGCTGGGCCTGCGCCACCGCCATGCCGTACCCCGGCACGATCACCACCAGAGCGGCCTGCTCGAGCACCTGGGCCGCGCCCTCGATGGTTTCCGATTTGTATTCCTTCCCTTCGCCCAGCCGCTTCGCGGCCTGCACCTGGCCGAAGGCCCCGAACAGCACATTGGCGAACGACCGGTTCATCGCCCGGCACATGATGACGGACAGGATCAGGCCGCTGGAGCCGTCGAGCGCGCCCGCCGTGATCAGCAGTTTGTTGTCGAGCACGAACCCCATGGCGACGGCCGAGAGGCCGGCGTAGGCGTTGAGGATCGAGATCACGGTCGGCATGTCCGCCCCGCCGATGGGGATGATCAGCATCACGCCGAACAGCAGCGAGAGGCCGATGATCACCGGGAAGAGGCGTGGCGCCCACTCCGCGGTCGGGTGCGCGACCAGCGCGATGCCGATGGCGGCCGCGACGACCAGCAGGCCGATGTTCAGGAAGTTCTGCCCCCGGAATGTCACCGGCCGCTGCGGGATCCACTTCATCTCCTGGAGCTTGCCGGCGGCCATGAGGCTGCCGGTGAACGTGAGGAAGCCCAGGATGATCTCGATGACCAGCGCCGTCACGCGGAACGGGGTCAGGTTCTCGGGGTGATGGCCGTACCACAGGTAGAACTCGGCCGCCCCGACGAGCCCGGCGGCCAGGCCACCAAAGGCGTGGGACAGCGCGGTCCGCTGCGGCACGGCGGTGAGCGGCACCCTCGAGAGGGGCACGCCCACGACGAACCCGGCGACGATGGCGATGATAATCCAGCCGTGATGCACCACCACCGGCTGGATCCAGGTCGCCCCCACGGCGAGCGCCATCGCCGCCACACCGGCGGCGACGGCGTGCCGCGCGGTCTTGGGATCGTTCATCCAGTGCAGCGAAAAGACAAAGAGCGCCGCGGCGACGAGGTACGACAGCTGGACGATCGCGCCGATCATCGCGGCTCTCCGTCGCGGGGCGTCTTGAACATCTTCAGCATGCGCTGCGTGATCAGGAATCCGCTGACGATGTTCGTCATGGACGCGAACAGCGCCACGGCGCCCATCACCCGGATCGCGGGCGGATAGTCGGACCCGGTCACCATGAGCGAGCCGACCACGGCGATCGCGGAAATGGCGTTGGTGATGGACATGAGCGGCGTGTGCAGGAGCCGCGAGACCCGCCGGATCACGCCGATGCCGATGAAGGTGGACAGCAGGAACACGAAAGCCATGGACCAGTAGTCCAGCGGCTGCGACGCCTGCGTCTCCTGAATCATGTCCGCTCCGTGCCGGCGAGCGCGTCACGGGTGCGGGCGTGCACCACCTGGCCCGCGTGCGTGATCAGCGCTCCCTGCTGGATGTCGTCGGTGGGGTCCAGGACGAACGCCTTGTCCCGGGTGAAGGCCAGCACGAAGGCCGTGAGATTGCGCGAGAACAGGGTGCTGGCATGGGTCGGCATCGCCGCCGGCACGTTGAGCGGCGCCAGGATCGTGACCCCGTTCACCGTGACGGTCTCGCCGGGCTGCGAGAGCTCGCAGTTTCCGCCGCCGTCGGCCGCCAGGTCCACGATGACCGAGCCGGGCGCCATGCGCGCGACAGTATCGCGGGTGATGAGACGGGGTGCGAACACGCCGCCGATCAACGCCGTGGTGATGACGACGTCCACCGCCGCGCACTGCTCGGCCAGCAGCCGCCGCTGCTGCTCCTGGTCCTCGGGCGACAGATCCCTCGCGTACCCGCCGCCCGCGGCGGCGTCCTGCTTCAGCTCCACGCCCACGTACTTCGCGCCCACGCTCTCGATCTGCTCCTTGACCTCGGGGCGCACGTCGGTGGCCGTGACGACGGCGCCGAGCCGGCGGGCGGTGGCGATCGCCTGAAGGCCCGCCACGCCGGCGCCGATCACGAAGACCTTCGCCGCGGGCACCATCCCGGCCGCGGTCATCAGCATCGGGAAGTACTTGGGGAGCTGGGCGGCGGCGAGCAGCACGCCGCGGTACCCGGCGATGTTCGCCTGGGACGATAGGGTGTCCATCGCCTGCGCGCGCGTGGTGCGGGGAATGGCGTCGGTCGAGAAGGCCGTCACGCCCCGGGCCACGAGGGCGCGCACCACGTCCAGGTGGCGCGGCGGCACGAGCGAGCCCAGCAGGATGGCGCCGGCGCGCATGCGCTCGACGTCGGGGACGGGCGGCGCGTTCACCCGCAGGACGAGGTCCGCCCCGCCGAGCAGCGCCGCGGGGTCGCCTGACACCCCCGCGCCGGACTGCCGGTACGCGTCGTCGGCAAAGCCGGCCGGCGCGCCCGCGCCGGCCTGGATCGTGACGGCGTAGCCGGCCTGGATCAGCTTCCGGCACGACTCCGGCACCAGCGCCACGCGTCGCTCGCCGGGGGCGCTCTCCAACGGAATGGCAATGGTCTGGGTCATGGGGCCCGGAAGATACGCCGTGCCGACGGACAGCCGCTATCCCGCTCCGGCGTTCAGGCACAGCGAGTCGATGGTGTCGTGGGACACGGGACGCGAGAACAGGAAGCCCTGCACGTGGGCACAGCCCAGCGCCCGGAGCTGCGCCAGCTGGCCGCGCGTCTCGACCCCCTCGGCGATGACGTCGATGCCGAGGTTCCGCGCCAGGGTGACGATGGTCCGGACGATCTCCGAGTTCTCGCCCCGGTCCCCCATCGCGCTGACGAAGTAGCGGTCGATCTTCAGGGTGTCGATCTGGAACCGGTGCAGGTAGCTCAGCGACGAGTACCCGGTGCCGAAGTCGTCCATGTGGAGCTGCACATTGAGGGCCCGCAGGCGCGCGAACATCTCGACGGCGCGCACCGCGTTTTCCACGATCACCGTCTCGGTGATCTCGAGCCGGAGCTTGTGCGGATCGAGCCCCGTGTCGGCCAGGATGGTGGCGACCTCGTTGGGGAGATCGGGCCGCAGCTGGCGGCCCGAGAGGTTGACGCTGATGCTGAGGTCGGCCCATTCCCCGCCCCGCGCCTGCCACGCCACGATCTGGCGGCAGGCCTGCTCCATCACCCAGCGCCCGATGGGCACGATCAGGCCGGTGTCCTCGGCCAGCTCGATGAAATCGGCCGGGTAGACCATCCCGCGCTCCGGATGCTGCCAGCGGACCAGGGCCTCGAAGCCGCAGGTCCGGCCCGTCGCCACCAGCACGATGGGCTGGTAGTGGACCACCAGCTCGCCGCGCTCGATCGCGTGGCGGAGGTCGGTCTCGAGCTGGAGCATGGCCACGGCATGCGTGTGCATGTGGGCCTCGAACACCTCGTGGCGGGCGCCGCCCATCTCTTTCGCGCGGTACATGGCCAGATCGGCGTCACGCAGGAAGTCTTCGGGCCGGTCGTAGCCCGAGGTCGAGATCGCGATGCCGATGCTGGCGCCGGCGTACACCTCCTGGTGACCGAGGATGAAGGGCTGCTTCAGCTCGGTCAGGATGCGGTCGGCGACGCGCACCGCGTCGCCGACGTCGCGGGTGTCGTCGAGAAAGAGGGCGAACTCGTCGCCCCCCAGGCGGGCGACCGAGTCGCCGGGCCGCACGCAGCGCTCGAGGCGCCGCGCGATGGCGCGAAGGAGCTGGTCGCCCAGGCTGTGGCCGAGGCTTTCGTTGGCGACCTTGAAACGGTCGATGTCGAGCACCAGCACGGCGCAGTGGTAGTCGTCGCGGCGCTTCCCGCGGCCGATGGACCGCGATACCAGGTCGCGGAACAGCGCGCGGTTGGCGAGCCCGGTCAACTCGTCGCGGATGGCGAGGTGGAGGAGCTGGTCCTCGGCGGCCTTGCGGTCGCTGATGTCGCGGTAGATGCCGTAGGCGGCGATCTGGCCCTCGGGCCCCATCACCGGCGTCGCGAGAATGGAGACGTGCACCAGGGAGCGGTCCTTGCGGCGGCGCACCGTTTCGTGACTGACCTTGTCGCCCTGCGTCACCCGGCGCGTGATCCCGGCCGCCTCGTCGCGCAGATCGTCGGGGGCGATGAGATCGTTGACGAAGCGCCCGACGGCCTCCTCCGCCGTGTAGCCGTAGAGGCGGGTGAACTCCTGGTTGATGCGCTGGACCCGGTCGGACGGGTCCACCAGGACGATCGCCTCCGGGCTGTGCTCGACCAGCTGGTCGAGGTGCATCCGCTCGCGCTCGAGGCTCCGGCCGAGGCTCCGATAGCCACGTAGCCGGACCGCCAGCATAGCGCAGCCGGCCAGCGCGGCCGTGAGGGCCACGGAGAGAAGGGACGTCGAGATCGTCATGGGAACAGGGCCTACGGTAAGGACTTACGCGCTCCCGTCAATACTTTGTCTTGTAAAGTACTTGACGGACCTCCGATCCGGGGTATTTTCCGGGTGTGGCCACAGCCCCGCTGCGACAGAGCGCCGACGACGCGCCCGACCTCTCGGTCCGGGCGATGGACAACCTGCGCTTCATCCGCGAAACGATGGAGCACGCCGGGTCGTTCACGGCGGTGCCGGGATGGGGCGGCGTGGCGATGGGGGTCTCGGCCCTGGCGGCGGCGGCGCTGGCCGCGATCCAGCCGACCGAGGGCCTGTGGCTGCGCGTCTGGCTGGGCGAGGCGGTGCTGGGCGCCGCGATCGGCGGCTTCACCATGTGGCGCAAGTCCCAGCGCGGCCAGACCTCTCTGCTTTCCGCGCCGGGCCGCAAGTTCGCGCTCGCCTACGCGCCGCCAGTGGTCGTGGGCGCACTGCTGACGCTCGCCCTGTTCCACACGCCGTCCTTCCACCTTCTGCCGGCGCTCTGGCTGCTCTGCTACGGCGCGGCGGTGCTCACCGGCGGGGCATTGTCGGTATCGGTGGTCCCGGTGATGGGTCTCTGCTTCCTGCTGACCGGCGCCGTGGCGCTCTGGGCCCCGGCCGCCTGGCAGGATCCCCTGCTCGCCCTCGGTTTCGGCGGGCTGCACATCGCCTTCGGTGTCCTGATCGCGCGGAGGCACGGTGGCTAGGAGCAATGCCATGCCCGAAGGCCGCGGCCCGCGCGGCGCCGCCGAGGGCCGTCCTCTCAAGGCCGAGAAGTCGAAGGCCGCGTCGGTCGCGAGCCTCGCCCTCGACCGGCTGATCCACGAGCGCATTCGCCTGGGCATCCTGAGCGCGCTCGCGGTCAATGAGTCGCTCGCCTTCAACGACCTCAAGCGCCTGATGAAAACCACCGACGGGAACCTCAGCGTGCACGCCCGCAAGCTCGAGGAGGCGCAGTACGTCCAGTGCACCAAGTCCTTCGACGGCCGGCTGCCCAAGACCGAGTACCGGCTGACCGCCGCGGGGCGGAAAGCGCTGGAGCGCTATCTCGACCATATGGAAGCGCTGATTCGCGCCACACGAGACGGCTGACAGTTGGCAGCTGGCAGCTGGCAGCGGGCCGTCCGGCCTTTTTTTGGGGGGAGTAACTTTGTGATGCAAAGCTCTTTTCACGTCGCCATCATCATGGACGGCAACGGGCGCTGGGCGACGGCCCGCGGCCGGCCGCGCCAGATCGGGCACCGCGCCGGCGCCGAGGCGGTGCGGCGAATCGTGATCGGCGCGCCGCCTCTGGGGATCGACGTGCTGACGCTCTACGCCTTCTCGAGCGACAACTGGCAGCGGCCGATCACCGAGACGGCCGGGCTCATGAAGCTGTTCAGCAACTACCTGCGCCGTGAGACGGCCACCTTCGTCGAGAAGGGGATCCGCCTGACCATCGTCGGACGCCGCGACCGTCTCCCCGCCGACGCGCGGCGCGCCGTCGACACCGCCGAGGCGGCGACGCGGGCCGGTACCGCCCTGCAGCTGCGCATCGCGATCGACTACAGCGCGCGCGACGCGATCGTCCTCGCGGCCCACAAGGCGCGCCAGCAGCCCACGATGCCGCTCGACCGCGACCGTTTCGCCTGGCTGCTGGGTGAGGCGACCCATGCCGGGCACGCGGTGCCCGACGTCGACCTCCTGGTCCGCACCGGGGGCGAGCAGCGTCTCTCCGATTTCCTGCTGTGGGAGTGCGCCTACGCGGAGCTGATGTTCAGCCGGAAGATGTGGCCGGAGTGGACCGCGGCCGACCTGGCCGCGGCGGTCGCCGATTTCCGCATGCGTGAACGCCGTTTCGGTGCGCTGCCCGACGCAGCCGCCGCATCCTAGAAGGAGTGCGACATGAATGTCCTGATACTGGCGGGAACGGTGCTCGGCGTGGGGACGCTGGCCCTCGGCGCCCTGGTCTGTCTCCTCATGGCGGCGCCGCTGCGCGCGGCGGTCCTGGGGATCATCGCCGGCGGCTGGGCGGTGCTCTACGGCGCGGCGGTGCTGGCGGTCTCCCTCCGAAGCCACGACGACCTGCTGGCGCCGGGCCAGACCAAGTACTTCTGCGGCTTCTACCTCGACTGTCACGTCGGCGTGGCGGTGCTCGGCGATTCCGTGGCCCAGGCCATCGGCGGCCGCCGCGCCTCCGGCGCCTTCCACGTTCTGACGCTGCGGTTCTCGAGCACGGCGGTTCGCGCCAACCAGACCCCGTGGCGGGTGCAGATGCAGCTCGAGGGAGCGGATGGCGTGCGCTACGAGCGCGACGCCGCGGCCGAGGCGGCCCTGGTCGGCGCACAGCAGCTGGAGCAGGAGATCCCGCCGGGGGGCTCGTATACCGTGCGCGTGGTCTTCGACGTGCCGCCCGAGGCTCGCCGGCCGCGACTGCTGGTCGACCAGGGGGCGGCGCTGAAGTTTCCCGAGATCGTGCTGATCGGGGACGAGGGAAGCATGCTGCACCGGAAGACCTGGCTCGCCCTGCCCGTCGGGCGGGCGGTCACCAGCCTGCCGTAGGACCCGAACGCCTCACCCGCCTCAGCGGCGCGCTGCCTGCCGCTGAGGCGTCAACCGCCATCCCGCCGTGCCTCAGGCCTTCAGCGCGGCCACAGCCATCCGAACGTCCCTGCCGTCATGCCGGCATAGAGCGCCGCGTCGATGCCTTGGAGCACCACGCTCTTCCAGGGCCGCCCGAACCAGATCGACTCGGGAATGCTGCCGAGGAAGTAGGACATGAACGCCGCGAGGCCGATGATCTTGAAGACGTGCACGTACGTCGTACCGACGACGATGAAGTAGCTGGTGAACCACCCCAGGAAGATGTTCACCAGCAGAAAGTACGCCACCTGCTGGCCCATCATCTTCCCCATGCTCATCGGTCCCTTGGGCACGATGTAGAGCACGCCCGACGGCCCTTCGGCCCACTGCTGCATTTTTTCGGCGGCTTTGGTCTTGTCCTTCCGGTCGGCGTCCGACATGTGCGGGAAGGTGTACCCGCCGGGCTGGATGCCGCCCTGCCGCAGCAGGTCGCGCAGGCCTCCGACGTTGGGCGGCTCCTTCCATTCACCCTTGTGGTGGGGCGCGATCATCCAGATGAGCGCCGACATGATGAAGCACAGGGCGGTGGCGAGCAGGATGGGCTGCCACAGCTGGGCGATGAAGTTGTTCACGCAGACCTCGGTTCGGGGGTGCGGCGAGAATGGCGCCCCGAAGGGCGTTCGTCAAGGCGAGGCCTAACGCAGCAGGGTGCGGACCGAATCGAGGGAGCCGTCGTTGGGGGCGGGAGTCAAGCCCAGGATCGCGCAGACCAGGTCGTAGAGGTGGACGTTGCCAAAGGGCGCGGCGAGCGCACCACGGCGAAACGCCGGGCCGGCCGCGACGAACAGGGCGCGCATGGAGGGAGCGTTCTCGTCGTAGCCGTGCTCGCCGCCGTGCGCCCGCGGCGGGCGGCGCGCGAAGTACTCGCGGGTACCAGCCACCCAGCCTTCGTCCAGGACCCCGACGATGTCGGCGATCCTCGGATTGCCCCGGTAGTGCCAGCGCTCGGGCGTGCTGTCGCGCGGAAAGACGGCGAGATGCGGAACCCGGCGCAGGGCCGCGAGCGCGGCCGGCACGTTACCGTTCTTCGGGCGAAGGGCCAGGAAGGGACTGATGCTCGCGACCTCGAACGCCGACGGATCCAGGTAGTCGTCCAGCACCACCACGCGCTGGGCGTTCGTCGGGGCCATGCCGTGGTCCGAAACCACGATGACGTTGACACGATCGGCAAGGCCCAGCGCCGCGATCCCGCCGACCAGCCGTCCGATCGCGCTGTCGACCCCCATGACTGCGCCGCGCGCATCGGGCGATCCGGGTCCGCTGTCGTGGGCCGCGTGGTCCACGGCGCTGAAGTAGAGCAGCGCCAGACGGACCCGCAGCGTATCGGCCCGCGCGAGCCAGGCCAGCACCGTGTCCACGCGCGCCGCCCCGGGCACGCGCTCGTCGTAGTGCTTGTAGAAGGTGGGCCGCACGCCTTCGATGGCGGCCTCCGAGCCCACCCAGAAGAACGCGCCGGTGCGCAGCCCCTGCCGCTCGGCGGTGACCCAGATGGGCTCTCCCTCCCACCAGCGCGACTCCCGCACCTCCAGCGAGTCGTTGTAGTGAAACCAGGCCCCGTCAGGGTCCGCGATGTGGTTGTTGACGATGCCGTGGTGCGCGGGATAGAGACCCGTCACGATGGTGTAGTGATTCGGGAAGGTGAGCGTGGGCATCGCGGGCTGGAGCCAGCGCGCCCGCACGCCCGCCGCGGCCAGCGCCCGCAGGTGCGGCGGGTCCATCGTGTCGAGGTAGTCGGCGCGGAAGCCGTCGATCGACACGATCACCACCGATTGCCCGCCCGAGGGAGCGGCGGCACCGGCGGCGTGGCGCGCGCACGCACCAACTGTCAACGTCGTGACCCCGATCACGGCGGCCCGGACGGCGAAGCGGTTGACTGGGATGGACATGATGCCCAACATGACTCGTGGCCGGGGACTCGCAATGATAGCCCGATTCCGGGTTGCTGTCAGCCGACATGCGGCGCCCGCGCTCTGGCTCGCCGTGGGACTGGCCGCGTGCGGCAAGCAGGACGCTCCGGTCGAGGTCGTGGCCAACGCGTCGCCGGCGCTCCAGTTGGTCACGTCGGGCCTGGACCTGCCGTTGCTCGTGACGGCTCCGCCGTCGGACAGCGCACGACTCTTCGTCGTCGAACAGTCCGGCCGGATCCGCGTGGTGCGGCACGACACCCTGGTGGGCGTACCCTTCCTCGACCTCTCGACGGCCATCAGCTGTTGTGGCGAGCGGGGGCTGCTCGGCCTCGCCTTCCATTCGCAGTACGCGACCAACGGCTTCTTCTTCGTGAGTTACACCAACCCCGCCGGCGACACGCGAGTGCTGCGCTACCACGTTTCGGCGGACCCCGAACGCGCCACCGCGACCGCCGCCGACACGGTGCTCAGCCAGGCGCAGCCCTTCTCGAATCACAACGGCGGCAACCTGGCCTTCGGACCCGACGGGTACCTCTACTTCGGGCTGGGGGACGGCGGCTCGGGCGGGGACCCGCTGGGCAATGGGCAGAACACGGCGACGCTGCTCGGCAAGCTGCTGCGCATCGACGTGAGCAGCATGCCGTACACCGTTCCCGCGACCAATCCCTTCGTCGGCCAGGCGGGGGTGCGCCCCGAGATCTGGGCTGTGGGGCTGCGCAACCCATGGCGCTTCAGCTTCGACCGCCTCACCGGCGCCCTGTACATCGCGGACGTGGGCCAGAGTGCGCGCGAGGAGATCGACGTCGAGGCGGCCGGAGCCGGCGGCCGCAACTACGGCTGGAGTACGATGGAGGGGATGATCTGTTACGTCGCCGGCTGCTCCACCGCCGGCCTGACGCTGCCGGTGCACGACTACACCCACTCTGACGGGTGCTCGGTGACGGGGGGATACGTCTACCGGGGCACCAGGGTGCCGGCGCTGGCGGGTCTGTATCTCTACTCGGACTATTGCAGCGGGTGGGTGAGGAGCTTCGCGTGGCTGAACGGGACAGCGAGCGATCACCGGGACTGGCCGTCGCTCGCCCCCGGGGGGAACATCAGCTCCTTCGGCGAAGACGCGCGGGGCGAGCTGTACGTCGTCCAGTACACGCCGGGCGCGGTGTTCCGCATCGTGCCGGCGGTCACGGTCCCCTAGTCCCGAACCTCTAGTCCCGAACCTCCAGTGCCGCCTTTACGATGCGCGCCTGCTCGGCAGCGTGCGCCGCCGGGTAGCCCTCCGCGGGGCTGGCGCGCTCCGGCCGAGACACCTCGATCACCTTCACTCCCGGCGGCACCAGCTTGCGCAGCTGCGGCACCAGGAACTTCCGCGCGCCCATGTTGAATGGCTCCTCCTGGACCCAGACGATCTCATGGAGATTCGGGTAGCGCGCGATCAGCGCCTTGATCTCCTGGAGCGGGAAGGGGTAGAGCAGCTCGACGCGGCCGATCGCCACCGCGCCCGCCGCCGCCCTCGCGGGCGACGCGATGAGATCGTAGTACACCTTGCCACTGCACAGCAGGAGCCGCGTGATCCGGTCCGCGCGGGCCGCGGCCTGCGCATCATCGAGCACCGGCCGGAACTTGCCGCCCGACAGATCCTCGAGCCGGCTGGTGGCCGCCGGCAGGCGCAGCAGGCTCTTGGGAGTCATCAGCACCAGCGGGCGCATCTCCGGGTGCAGCGCCTGGCGCCGGAGGAGGTGGAAGTAGTTCGCGGGCGTGGTGCAGTTGGCCACCCGGATGTTGCCCTCGGCGCCCAGGGCGACGAACCGTTCGACCCGCGCGCTCGAATGCTCGGGCCCCTGCCCCTCGTAGCCGTGCGGCAGCAGCAGCGTGAGCCGCGACGTCATCCCCCACTTCGCCAGCCCGGCGAAGATGAACTGGTCCACGATGATCTCGGCGCCGTTGGCGAAGTCGCCGAACTGCGCCTCCCAGAGCACCAGCGTCTCGTGCGCCGCGCAGGCGTAGCCATACTCGAAGCCCACGCACGCGTACTCGCTGAGCGGGCTGTTGTGCAGCTCGAAGCTCGCCGCGGCGTCGGTGAGGTGCTGGATCGGCGCCCAGGGCCGCCCGTCGGCGGCGTCGTGCAGCACCAGGTGGCGCTGGCTGAAGGTGCCGCGTTCGACGTCCTGCCCGGTGAGCCGCACCGGCACGCCCTGCGTGACCAGCGAGGCCAGGGCCAGGGCCTCGGCGTGCGCCCACTCGATGCCACCCGCGCTTCCCACCGTCTCGCGCCGGCGCTCGAGCTGCTTGCGGAGCTTGGGATTGACCTGGAAATCTTCCGGCACCGCGAGGAGCTGGTCGTTCAGCGTCAGCAGCCGCAGGACCGCCACCGCGGTATCGGGCTCGCCGGCGGCGCGGCTCGGCACGCGCGTCGGCTCGTCGAGCAGGTCCTGGCCGGCGAGCCGCCGCTTCACGGTGGCCTGGGCGTCGGCGAGGCGCTGGTACGCCGCCTCGGACAGCGCCTCCGCCTGCGCGGCGTCGACCACCATCTCGGCCGCGAGCTGCTGCGCGTAGCGCTGCCGCACCGGCGGATGCTGGCGGATCTTCTCGTACATGACGGGCTGGGTGTACGAGGGCTCGTCGCCCTCGTTGTGGCCCCAGCGCCGGTATCCGACCAGGTCGATGACGACGTCGTTGTGGTACTGCTCGCGGTAGTCCATCGCGAGCCGCACCGCCGCGAGGCAGGCCTCGGGGTCGTCGGCGTTCACGTGCACGATGGGCGCGTCGAAGCCCTTGGTGAGATCGCTGGCGTAGTCGGTGGAGCGTGCGTCGCGCGGATCGGTGGTGAACCCGACCTGGTTGTTGGTGATGATGTGGATCGTTCCGCCGGTCGCGTAGCCCTTGAGCCGGGCCAGGTTGAAGGTCTCGGCGACGATCCCCTGCCCCGAAAAGGCCGCGTCGCCGTGGAGCAGCACCGGCACCGCGACCTCCACGTCGTGGCCTGGCTCCGCCCGGCGCGTCGTCTGCTCGGCGCGCGCCCGGCCTTCCACGACCGGGTTCACGGCCTCGAGATGGCTCGGGTTGGGCACCAGCGTTACCGTGACGCGGCGGCCCGACGGCGACTCGAACGAGCCGACCGCTCCGTGGTGGTACTTCACGTCGCCGGTACCGCCCTCCGGCTTCATCTCGCCGCCGGCACCGTGGCCCTCGAACTCGGCGAGGATGGTCTCGTAGGGCAGGTTGACCACGTGGGCCAGCACGTTGAGCCGGCCGCGGTGGGCCATGCCGATGACGACATCGCGCGCACCGTGCTCTCCCGCCAGCTCGACGATGAGATCGAGCATCGGCACCGTGGCGTCGAGTCCCTCGATCGAGAACCGTTTCTGCCCGAGGTAGGTCTTGTGCAGGAAGCGCTCCAGCGCGTCCACCGCGGTGAGGCGATTCAGCAGCTTCTTCTGCTCGTCGGCACCAAGCCCGGGACGGTTGCGTCGCTCCTCGACCATCTGCCGCAGCCAGACCCGTTCCCCGTGGCTGGCGATGTGCTCGAACTCGTAGGCGATGGTGCCGCAGTAGACCGCGCGCAGCGCCGGCAGCACCTCCGCCATCGTGGCGCCGGGGGTGAAGACGCGCAGGATGTCGGCCGGGATGCGCGTCATCGATTCCGGCGTCAGACCGAGGCGCACCGGGTCGCACGCCGGGTCGCCCGGGGGCTCGGCGCCGAGCGGGTCAAGGTGGGCGAGGGCGTGTCCGTGCAGGCGGTGGGCGCGGACCAGCGACATCGCGGCGGCAACGGACTTGAGATCGGGGGCTGCACCAGCGGTGGCCGGCGGCTGATGGCTGATGGCTGATGGCTGATGGCCTGCGGCTGTTGCCATTTGCCATGAGCCATCAGCCATGAGCGCTTCGTAGAAGCCGTCCTCGCCCTGCAGCAGGGAGTCGACCATCCTCAGGAACATCCCCGACTCGGCGCCCTGGATGACGCGGTGATCGTAGGTGCTGGTGATCGTCATGACGCGCGTGCCGCCGACGTCGCGGATCGCGCCGGTCGCGATGATCGAGCCCTGCCCCGCCATCAGCCTCGGCACCGACGCGACCGTCCCGATGGTGCCGGGGTTGGTGAGCGTCATCGTCGCGCCCTTGTAGTCGTCGGGAAGAAGCGCGTTGGTCCGCGCGCGCGCCACCAGCGACTCGTAGGCGGCGTGGAACGCCGGGAAGTCCATCGCCTCGGCGTGCTTGATCACCGGCACGACCAGCGCCCGCGAGCCGTCCTTCTTCTCGACGTCCACCGCGAGGCCGAGGTGGATGCCGTCGGGCACCACGCGGTTCGGCGTCCCGTCGGCCTCGGCGAAGGCGTGGGTCATCACGGGAAACGGCTTCACCGCCTGGACGAGCGCCCAGGCGATCAGGTGCGTGTAGGAGACCTTCTTCGGCGCCAGCGCGGCATTGAGCGCCTTCCGTCGGGCATCGAGCATTGCGACCGGGATGTCGCGGAAGCTGGTGGCGGTCGGCACCGTGAGACTGGCGGTCATGTTGGTGACCAGCCGGGCCGCCGCGCCGCGCATGGGCTGCATGGCGCCGGCCGGAACCGGACTCGCGGGGGTGCTGTCGACTGTCGACAGTCGACTGTCGACAGCCGGCCCGGGCGCAAGCGCCGCCGGGATCGGCTCCAGCCCTTTCCCGCCATTCTCGAACAGCGCCCGCCACTCGGGATCGACCGAAGCGGGATCGCGCAGGTATTGCTCGTACATCTCCTGCGCGAAGCCGGCGTTCATGGTGCGGTAGATGTCGGAGGCTTTCGGATCACCCATCTGCGAAAAGTAGCGTCTGCCGGCGCTCAGCGCCTCGGCTTGCCCAGGACCAGCCGATAGCGCCCGACGGGCCCCAGCGCGTCGAGCCGGACCAGCGTGCTTTCGGCGATGACGGCGACCCGCGCGACCACGGGGTCGGCGCCGTGCGTCAACGCGCGCGTGGCCCGTATCACGGAGCCCTTCGGGCCCAGGACGATCCGGGTCATCGGCGTCACGATAGACATTAGCGTGGCGTCGCTCAGCGCCTGGACGCGCACCGCGCGCGGGAGCGAGGTGTCGGCGGCCTCGGTCACCAGGCTTTCGGGAGAGAGGTAAAGGAAGAAGTAGCGCGATCCTCCCCGGCTCCATTCGTGGACCGCCTGCGCGTTCCGGGCCAGCAGTGTGTCACGCGACCGCACTGCCAGGCGCTTCAGGCCCTGCGCACCGTCGTCGATCGCCCGCAACCCGAGCTGACGGTCGAAGAGGCTCGCCTCGGTCCGCACGATCGTCCGCCCGAGGGCCGCCGCCGCCGTGAAGTCGGCACGGGCGCGCGCCAGGTCGCCGCGACGCAGCGCCGCTTCGCCCCGGAGCACCAGGCCGGTCGGAGCGCGCGCGACACGGAACCCTCCGGTCGGCAGGCCGGGGCCGAAGGGGCGCAGCAGGGGGGGCCGTCCCGCCGAGTCGGCGAATCGCGGCAGGATGTCGTAGCTCCGGGCGCGCGCCGCCGCGGCCACCCGATCGAGGGTCGTGTCATGGCGCGTCGCCTCGATGGCGGCCTCATCGCCGGGCAGCAACGCCAGCCCCCGCGAGAGCCGCGCCACGATGAGGGAACGCCCGCGCTGCGTCGTATCCGTGGATGGCAGGTCGCGGATGTCCGCGATCGCGGGGCCATCGGCGGGCTCGGGGGCCAGGCGCGCGAGAACGTCGGGGAGACGCGAGGCGGCGCGCACCGAGTCGCGCCAGCCGGCGGGCAGTTGCGTCCGTGGATTCTGCGGCCCGCCGTGGTAGAAGAGCCACGCCATCGTCCCGCCGACCCCGACGAGCAGCAGGAAAAAGAGGCACCCCGTGCAGCCGAGCCAGAAGACAAGGCGCGAGCGTTTGTCGGGTGGCTTGGGCTGCGGGGCGGGTTCCATCGTCCAATTGTGTGGCGGCCGGCCCCTGGAGACAAGCGGGGCCGGCACGGCGGGTCTGGCCCCGGTCGGAATCGCGCGGTAGTCTCTCCGCATGAACCCGCCGGATCGCTCGCTCGACGCCGCCGCCCTCGCGCCCCTCGCCTCAGGGCTGCGGCCGGCGAACCTCGCCTTTGCCGCCGCGCATCCCGGCGAGTCGGAGCACCGGCAGCCGGTGCACGTGGTCTACGGGGGTGCGCAGCTTTTCGCGGCCGACACCGCCCCCAAGATCGGCGCCGTCGCGCTGCGCGCCCTCGAGCAGCACGCCGCTGACGCCGCCGCATTCGCCGCGGCGCTGGGCTGGGAACCGCGCGATCCCCTCGCCGCGCGAGTGCGCGAGCGGGTCGCCCTCAAGCTGCGCCGCGAGCCGGTGGAGGATTTCCGGATCGATTTCGAGGACGGCTACGGGAATCGCCCTGACGCCGAGGAGGACGGCCACGCCGTATCGGTCGCCGCCGAGGTGGCGGCGGGGCTCGACAAGGGCACGCTGCCGCCCTTCATCGGCATCCGGGTGAAACCGCTGAACGAGGAGCTGCGGGAGCGCAGCGTGCGCACCCTCGATCTCTTCCTGACGGCGCTGCTGGCGCGGACCGGCGGCGCCTTGCCGCCCAACTTCGTCGTCACGGTGCCCAAGGTGACGATCCCCGAGCAGGTGACGTTCTTTGTCGGCGTCGTGGAGCGGCTGGAACGCGCCCTGCGGCTGGACGCGGGCACGCTGCGCTTCGAGCTGATGGTCGAGACGCCCCAGATCATCATCGCGCAGGACGGCCGGTGCGCGCTGCCGGCGCTGGTCGCCGCGGGCCGGGGGCGCGTCAGCGCGGCGCACTTCGGCACCTACGATTACACCGCGGGCCTCGGCATCACCGCCTCGCACCAGCGCATGCGGCATCCAGCGTGCGACTTCGCGAAGCACGCGATGCAGGTCTCGCTGGCGGGGACGGGCGTCTGGCTGTCCGACGGCTCGACGTCGATCCTGCCGGTCGGCGACATGCACGCCGTGCATGCCGCCTGGAAGCTGCACTTCGACGACTGCATGCACTCCCTCGCCGGCGGCTTCTACCAGGGATGGGACCTCCACCCCGCCCAGCTCGTCACCCGCTACGCCGCGGTGTTCGCCTTCTTCCTCTCCGGCGTGGATGCCGCGGGCGCGCGGCTCAAGAACTTCGTGCAGAAGGCGGCGCAGGCGACGCTGGTGGGTTCCGATTTCGACGACGCGGCGACGGGACAGGGGCTGCTGAACTACTTCCTGCGCGGAATCAACTGTGGGGCGGTCAGTGAAGAAGAAACGCTGACGATGACGGGCCTGACTCGTGAGGAGCTGCGGGGAAGGAGCTTCGTGGAGATTCTCAAGAAGAGAGCGTAGACCAGCTCGAAGGCTGGACTATAAGATGTTGTAGCGCCGCCGAAACCAGGGTTAGCCACAGTTACCAACCCCCATATCTGGATTCATGTTCGCGATAGCGCTTCGGCCGACAGGGGTCAGCCGTTGTCGGGGCGCACAGTGGTCGCACGACTCACTGGATTGCAAGACGTGAACGAGGACTCCTACCTGATCGGCTCGAGCCGGCACATCATCAATGTGCGCGGGTTCTGCGGGCTATTCGGCCCGCGGGGCATCACGGTGGTCACCGTGGGCGAGACGGGCACCGGCAAGAGCGTGGTCGCGGTCGAGCTGCATTGCCTGTCAGCGCGTAGCACGCATCCCCTGGTCCGGATTCCCGCCGCGGAATTGAAGTCGGAGCTGATCCAGGGCAAGCTGGCCGGCGTGGTGCAGGGCGCATTCACCAGCGCCAACAAGGATCGGGACGGTTTGCTGGTGACCGACTGGCCGATCGACGTTTTCCTGGACGACATCCAGGACCTGCCCATGGACTCGCAGGGGTACCTGCTCGATTGCCTGGACGGCAAGCCGCTGCGGGCCGAGGG
>JBGOSS010000034.1:0-41256 GCA_041476105.1 Gemmatimonadota bacterium | reverse complement strand
TGCGGCCTGGCGCCGCCGGCCCGCCGCGCGGCGCGCCGTGGACCGCGGGGGCGCCCGCGCCGGCCGGCGCACGCCGGGGATCATCGCGGCCGCCCGCGTGCAAGCCTACCTCGCCGCCGACCGCCGCGATCTGGCCGACACCCTGATGGGCCACCTGCTGCGCGCGTACGTGAACGACACCAGCATCGCGCGGGCCGTGCTCCAGCTCGCCGACCGTGATCGCGCCAGCGGCGACGTCGCGCGGGAGCGTCCACGGTACGAAGCCCTCCTGCGAGGGTTTCCCGAGGCGCCCGCCACCGCGGCCGCGCGGTTCCGCCTCGGCCTCGTGGCCTACATGACGGGGGAGCGCGACACCGCGCTGGCGCTCGTCGCCGGCGCCGCCCGGCGCGACAGCCTGGGAGCGCTCGGCCTCGGGCCACGGTACTGGGAAGCCCGCATGCGTTTCGAGCGCGGGGACTCCGCGGCCGTCGCCACGCTCCGCGGCATCGCCGCGCGCGCGCCCATCGCATTCTACGGCGTGCGTGCCCGCGAGCTGCTGGGCGACTCGACGTTCATCTCGGACAGTGCGCCGCCGCTCCCGCGGCTGGGCTCCTTCCCGCCGGCGCGTGCGCGCGAACGCATCCGCCTGCTCACCAACCTCGGGTTCGACCTCGAGGCGCGCGCGGAGGTCCTGGGCTGGACACTGGATTCGACCACTTCGCCGTGGGTCCTGCTCGCCGCGGCGGCGGCGGCGGCGGAGGCGGGCTACGCCCGGGAGTCCATCGCACTGGGCGACGCGGCCCGCGCCCGCGCCGGGATGGTGCTCGGCGTGACCCGCGCACTGTTTCCCTACGCGTACCGCGGCGTGATCGAATCGGAGGCGGCCGAGCTGTGCGTGGACCCGCTGCTGCTCGCCGCAATTGTCCGGCAGGAGTCGCGATTCGATCCGCGCGCCGTCTCCCGCGTCGGCGCGCGCGGCCTCTCGCAGATCATGCCGCCCACCGGCCAGGAGATGACGACCCGCACCGGTATCGGTCCCTGGGATGTGGGCCTGCTCTTCGTCCCCGACTTCAACCTGCACCTCGGCGCGCGCTACGTGCGCGACCGGATGCGTCAGGATTCGTTTCCGGTGTACGCGCTGCTGGCCTCGTACAACGCGGGGCCGAGCCGGGTCGGACGCTGGCGAACGTGGCCCGAATACCGCGATCCCGATCTCTTCGCCGAGCGCGTCTCCATCACCGAGACGCGTGACTACGTTCGAACCGTCTACGCGAGCTACGTATGGTACCGACACGCCTATGGCCAGCCGCTTGTGCCGCCGCCCGCCGAGCTGCTCTCTGCGCCGCAGCCCTGAGCGCAGCGAGCGCCTGCCGCCGCGATACCGGCGCCGGTCAACCCTCCCTCGGGGACACGCCGGATGCGCGCATCGCGGCCCTGGTGCGCGCCCAATACCGGGCGAGCGACATCGAGGCGGCGGGGGCGTGGGTGTGGACCGGGCGTGATAGCGTCAGCTACGTCTTCGTGGATGCCCAGTCCGCGGTCCAGGGAATGGTCCAGGCCCGCGCCGAACTGTGGATGGCGAACGAGCGCGAGGCCGCGGTCTATGGACGCTCCGAGGTCCTGCCCTCGGCGGCGGAGATCGGTGCCTATGCCTTCGACGACCTTACCGGCGACGGGGTGCCGGACCTCTTCGGCTACGTCGCCGACTCGGCCGGCGTCAGCTACCCGGTCTTCTTTCCAGGCAGTCGTCCGGGCATGACCGAGGAGATTGCCCTGGCCGCCTCAGGCTGGCGGTTTGCGACCGATGACGAACATCTGCCGCGGGCCTACGGCACGCCCCCCTGCGCCCTGCAACTGTGGGCCGAGGAGCCGCTGACCGAGGGAGGCGCCGCCGGCTGGCGGTGGCTGTCCCTGCAACCCGATGGCCGTCTGGCACCGCCATCGGCGGCGCCGCCGGTCTGTGGTCCAGCGGGGAACGGGCCGGGGCTTCAGCCCGCGCCCGCGCGGCCTTAGAATCCAAGGATGAAGATGAGACGCTTTGCCGCGACGCTCACCGCGGTGGCCGCGGTCGCCGCCTGCCGGTCTTCCGGCGGGGGGACGGGTACGGTCCCGCCGGGAAGCGGGGAAGGGCATTTCGCCAACATCCGCCAGCTGACCTTCGGCGGCCAGAACGCCGAGGCGTACTTCTCGCGCGACGGACGCTGGCTCACCTTCCAGTCGAGCCCTGAAGGTGCGGAGTGCGATCAGCAGTTCGTCATGCGGACCGACGGCTCCAGTGTGCACCGCATCTCGACCGGTGGCGGGAAGACGACGTGCGGGTACTTCTACGACGGCGACCGGCGGGTGTTCTTCGCGTCGTCGCACGCCGCGTCGGCGGCCTGTCCTCCCCGGCCCGACTATTCGCAGGGCTATGTCTGGCGCCTCGACGACTACGACATCTACAGCACCAGGCCGGACGGCTCGGACCTGCAGCGCCTGACCGATTCACCGGGCTATGATGCCGAAGGCACGCTGTCGCCGGATGGCCGCACGATCGTGTTCACGTCGCAGCGGGACGGAGACCTCGACATTTACACGATGAACACCGACGGATCGAACCTGCACCGCTTGACCACGGAGCCCGGGTACGACGGAGGGCCGTTCTTCTCGCACGACGGCCGCAAGATCGTGTATCGGGCGTATCATCCGACCACGCCCGAAGAGTTGGCCTCGTTCCGCTCGCTGCTGGCGCAGCACCTGGTGCGTCCGACCCGCATGGAGCTGTGGGTGATGAACGCCGACGGCACCGATCGCCATCAGATCACCAACCTGGGCGGCGCGAACTTCGCGCCATATTTCACGCCCGACGACCGGCGGATCATCTTCGCGTCGAATTACACCAATCCCCGGGGCCGCAATTTCGATCTCTTCCTCGTGAACCCCGACGGAAGCGGCCTCGAGCAGGTCACGACCGACCCGGATTTCGACGGCTTCCCGGTCTTTTCGCCGGACGGAAGGAAACTCGTCTGGGCGTCGAACCGTAACGGCAGGGTGAGCGGCGAGACCAACATTTTCATCGCTGACTGGAGGCCTTGATCATGAGCGACACCAACGCCGCTACTGTCGCTGCCGCGCCCGCCCCGCCGAAGACATTCGGGCGCTGGCTGTGGGAGTGGATCAAGTCCATTGTCGTCGCGCTGCTCATCTGGTTCGTGCTGCGCGCGCTGCTCATCGAGGCCTTTCGCATCCCGTCGAGCAGCATGGAACACACCCTGCTGGTGGGCGATTTCCTGTTCGTGAACAAGGCGCTCTACGGCGCGGAGGTGCCCCTCGTCCACACCCGCCTGCCGGCGTTCCGCGAGCCCAAGCGGCTCGACATCGTCGTCTTCGACTCGAAGAACCAGGCGGGCGTGAAGGTGGTCAAGCGGCTGATCGGGATGCCCGGCGATACCCTCGAGATGCGGCACGCCGTGCTGTACCGCAACGGCGTCGAGCAGCCGGAGCCCTACATCCAGCACGTCGACTCGCTGTCGGATCCGATCGAGCCGGAGATGAAGGCGTGGCAGATGGACTACCTGCTGCCGGCGGTGGATCGCGAGGACTACCACCCCTCGCGCGACAACTGGGGCCCGCTGGTGGTGCCCTCGGGGCAGTACTTCGTGATGGGCGACAACCGCGACAATTCGTACGATTCGCGCTACTGGGGTTTCGTGGACCGACGCTTCATCCGGGGACGGCCGCTCTTCGTCTACTACTCGTTCGATCACGACTCGTGGCGCGCGCTGCCGTTCCTCACCGCGATCCGCTGGGGACGAATCGGGACGGCGCCCCGGTAGGCTGAGGTGGATGGCCGGTCACCGATGGCCGGAGCTGGACAAACTCAAGGGGTCCCTCGGATTCGAGGCGACCCCTTTCGCGTGCCGCTCCCCATGAGCGCTCGATGCGCGCCGCACCGCGGGGCGGGAGCTACTTGTACCGGTAGGTGATCCGTCCCCGCGTCAGGTCGTAGGGCGAGAGCTCAACGGCGACCCGGTCGCCCTGGAGAATGCGGATGTAGTTCTTGCGCATCTTGCCGGATACATACGCGAGGATCTCGTGATTGTTCTCGAGCTCCACGCGGAACGTTGTATTGGGGAGCACTTCGGTGATCGTGCCCATCATCTGAATTGCGTCGCCTGCCACGTCCGGTCCCGACTCCCTGAGAAGGAAAACACGCCCGATTGCGCCGCCCGCGCGCCGAATCGGCGCTTCCAAACGTACCCACCCCGGAAAGGCCGCGCAAATGGCCAACTTTCCCGGCCTTGCGCCACTTGGTCATATGTGAAACATTTCACAAGCGCGGCCGTGCCGGCAGGTTGACGCAGGCGCCGGGGTCCGCGAAGGTTTCTTGCAGCGACCCCCCTATCCCGGAGTTGGCGTCGTATGAAGCGTACCGCTCTTCTCGGTGTCTCCATCCTGGCGCTTGGCGCCGCGTCCCTCTCGGCTCAGGCGGCGCGTCCCGCCGCCCCGCCCGCGGCTCGGCCCGCTGCCGGCACCACCATTCGGGTGCGCATGACGCAGACCGGCACGCACTACATGTTCGAGCCGGCCAACTTCACGGTGAAAGTGGGCGACGTCGTGGAGTTCGTGAACGTTTCCGGCTTCCCGCATAACGTCGGTTTCGAGGCCACCAAGATTCCGACGGGCGCCGCGGATGTCCTCAACCGGAATATGACGAGCCGCATGCAGAGCCTGCTCGGTCCGATGATGACGCAGGCCAACCAGACCTACCGCGTCAGCTTCGCCGGGGCGCCAGTCGGCACCTACGAGTACTTCTGCCTCCCGCACAAGGCGCTCGGGATGAAGGGCGTGATTACGGTGCAGGCCGCCGGAGCGGCTCCCGCCCGTCGCTAGAACGGTCGTTGGGGGAGACCAGGAAACCCGCCGGGGCGCACTGCGTCCCGGCGGGGTCGTTTTGGGCCCGGACCTCCGAAAATGGCGGCCCCATGCGACTTGTAACGTCGACCATGGGTGACAACGGTCACGGCGTGTTGCCGGCTGGCAGGGTAGTCTGGTACGAGGCGGGCGTGTCAGCTTGCAGGCCCCTCGCTCCCGCCTCCATATTCCCACTTCCGTCCCCTGTGTCCCGGATCGAGGCTGGACCGACCATGAGCGCAACGCAGCGTTGGTATCGCGTGCTCGCCGCAGTTCTGCCTGTTGCCGGGTCCGCGTGCGCCGGCGGCACCACGTTGCGCCTTGCCGACGTCACGCCGGCATCCGTTCCGGCGCTGGAAGCCGAACGCGCGCAGAGACCCCAGGATGAGGGGGTCGCCACACGGCTGGGGGTCGCATACTTCCGCGCCAACCAGCTCCCCCAGGCGCGTGAGGTGCTTGACACCGTCGTCGTGAAGAACCCGCAGAACGGCGTCGCCGCGATCTACCGCGGCATGACGGCGGAGTCGCAGGGCGATTTCCCGGCGGCGCGGGCTTCCTACGAGCAGTTCATCAGCGTGGCGCGCAGCCGCGATCTCCAGAGCACGGCGCGCCAGCGGCTCTCGCTGGTCGGGCGCCGCGAGCTCGAGTTCCAGGCGCGGCAGGCGCTCGCGCAGGAAGCGCAGCTGAGCCAGACGCCGCCCGAGGCCAATACCGTCGCGGTGATGCCCTTCGCCTATGAGGGGAACAACACGGAAATCCAGCCGCTTTCGCGCGGCTTCGCGCAGCTCCTGGTGACCGATCTGGCCAAGTCGCGGCAGATCCGCGTGCTGGAGCGTGAGCGCATGCAGACGATGCTCGACGAGATGCGTCTCGGCGAGCAGAGCCGCACCGATCCGCAGACCGCGGCGCGCAGCGGCCGGCTGTTGAGCGCCGGGCGCGTGGTGCAGGGCGCGCTGGTCGAGCAGGGCAGCATCCTGCGCGTGGATGCGGCGGTGGTGGACGTTGGGACCGCGGCCATCGGGCCGCAGCCACCCAGCGCCGCGGACCAGCTGAGTCGGGTCTTCGACATCGAGAAGGCGCTCGTCATTCAGCTCTTCCAGAGCATGAACATCCAGCTGACCGATGCCGAGCGCGCGCAGATCAGCCAGCGGCCGACGCAGAGCCTGGCGGCGTTCCTGGCGTGGAGTCGCGGTTTGGGCGCCGAGGATCGGGGCGACTTCGCCGGGGCGCAGGAATTCTACGATCAGGCGGTGCGCATCGACCCGTCGTTCGGCGCCGCGGCCCAGTCGTCGCAGCAGGCGTCCGACCTCCAGCAGGC
The DNA here is from genome assembly GCA_041476105.1 of Gemmatimonadota bacterium. Taxonomy (GTDB): domain Bacteria; phylum Gemmatimonadota; class Gemmatimonadetes; order Gemmatimonadales; family JACORV01; genus DASXPG01. The sequence goes on along the minus strand of JBGOSS010000034.1, from coordinate 35,066 downwards.
CACCACGCAGTCGGTGGCCCAGGTGGAAGTCTCCGTGGCCCAGAGTGCCGAGCAGGAGGCGGGTGGCGGGACTCCGCCGGCGGACGTCCACGAGGCGCTCACCAATGCCACCAACGGCGTCAACCCGGCCACCGCTCCGACGGGGGCAGCCGATCCGGGCACGACCGCCACGCAGCCGCCCTCGGACCGCAAGCCGACCGAGACACCGAAGCCGGTCGCCACGATCCGTATCGTCATCACGAGGCCATGATGCGAGCCCGCCATGTTGGTCCGGTTCTGCTGGTGCTGGCGTCACTGCCGGCAAGCCTCCGGGCGCAGGGTGAGAGCCCCCGCGCCGGAGCACTCGCCGGGGTCGAGTTCCGTACCGTCACCTACGGCACCGGCTACGCCTCGAAGAGTGCCAGCGAGCTCGCCGCACCGCTCGGCGTGACGCTGCCGATTTCGCGGCGCATCACCCTCGATGTGGGCACCTACTTCTTCCATGCCGAGCGGAAGGACTCCTCCGGCGCCAGCACCTCGGTCAGCGGCCTCGCCGACGTCGTGCTGCGGGGCGCCTTTCAGCTGAAGCCCGACGTCGCGGTGCTGACGGTGGCCGTCAGCGTCCCATCGGGCCAGGGGACCCTCAGCTCCAGCCAGGACTCGGTCGCCCGCGCCGTCGCGACCGACCTGATCCCGTTCCCGGTGACGAATTTCGGGACCGGCGTGAACGTGACGACCGGGCTTGCCTTCGCCGCACCGGTCGGCCCCTGGGCGCTGGGGCTGGCAGGGAGCTACCGTTACAACGGCTCCTACGAGCCGTTCGAGAACAACCCGGTGAGCCTGAAGCCCGGCGGCGAAGTTCGCTTCCGGGTGGGCGCCGATCGCATCGTCGGGCAGGGGCGCGTTTCGCTGGGCCTGACGTTCAGCAGTTTCTCGAACGACGAGTTCGGCAGCAGCGCGCGCAGCGCCGGCTCCCGCATCATCCCGCAGGCGTCGTGGAGCCTGCCGGTCGGGAACAACAACCTGGCCTTCTACGCCTGGGACATCTATCGCAACGTGAGTGCGAGCGTGGCGGACACGTCGATCGCCCGGAACACCCTCGCCGGCGGCGCGGTGCTCGCGCTCCGGATGGGTCGCAACACGCTGCGGCCACAAGTCGAGTTCCGCCATGCCTGGAACTGGTCGTCGGGCTCCGCCGGCACGCTCCTCGGCCTGGGCGCGCACTACTCGATCGCGGCCGGCACGCGCCTGACGTTCGTGCCGGGGGTGCGCTTCGACACCGGCAGCCTGCAACACGGCACCGGCACCATCACGTTCACGGGCCTCAGCGGCAGTCTGACCATCCGCACCTCGCTGTGATCTGACGACGTCGCGTTCGGCGGCCCTGAGCCGCCGGACGCGGCATCCGCTCTCTCCCGATAGCGCTTTCCCGCAGTACAGCATCTTCTCCATCGATTGAGTTAATTCATTGCAGCACATGGAATTAACAAGCGATCATGTATCGATGGTGTCGCGTCAGTGATTCTTGACCTTTGCAGTACCACCTGCTACGTTGCCGCTCCAATCGGTACCTCATGAACGGATTCCAGCGGAGACCGTAGTGGCCACGGAGCTGAGCAGCGGGGCGATTTCCAGCATTCTCGAGGCGGTACCCGGCATTGCCACGGTGCTGCGGAGCCCGATTGCCGACGCGATCGTCAATCTCTCGCGCGCCGGGGCCGGTATCATCCCCTTCGATCCCAAGGACGCGCATGAGCTGATCCGCTACGCGGTGCGGCGCGGCCTCATCCGCAGCGACGAGGGGGATCGGGTCACGGCCGAGATCGAGATGGCGGGGAAGGCGAGCCGGAACACGGCGCGCGAGGTTGCGAAAGCGACAGTCACGAGGGCCGCCGCGCCGAAGAAGGCGGCCCCGAAGAAGGCGGTGCACAAGAAGAAGGCGGCCCCGAAGGCTGCTGCCAGGCACAAGCCCGCCGCCAAGCGAAAGAAGTAGCTAGAGCCGGAAGCCCGCCACCACCTTTCTCAGCCGCTCTGCCGCGGCGAGCATCTCGCCAGCCGCCGCCGCCATCTCTTCCGTCGACGCACTCTGCTCCTCGGCTGCCGCCGTGACCGATTCGGCGGCCGATGCATGCTTGCTGGCCTGCGCGTTCACGCTTTCCGCGACGTCCTGAATCTGCCCGGCGGCCTCACGGTTGACGCCGGCCGCGTCGGCCAGGCGGCGCGCGGCATCCTCCACACCCACGACCGCCGTGACGATCTCCTCCAGGCCGGTCGCCGCGCCCTGCGACACGGTCTCGATCCCCTGCACCTTCACGACGCCTTCCTCCATGGTGCGCGCGACACGCTCGACCTGCTCGCGCAGGTGCTGGAGGGTGTCGGTCACTTCCTCGGCGGCGGCCGCCGATTCGTCGGCGAGCTTGCGCACTTCCTCGGCCACCACAGCGAAGCCGCGGCCATGCTCGCCCGCGCGGGCGGCCTCGATGGCCGCATTGAGGGCCAGGAGGTTGGTCTGGCTCGCGATCCGCTTCACCAGCACCACGAACGCGTCGATGGACTCGCTGCTGCGCGCGAGCTGCGCCACCTCGGCCGCCGAGGTCCGAACCACGGAGCGGACGTCGAGGAGTGTGGCCAGCGCTCCCTGCACGTCCGCGCGATGCCGGGCGGCGACCGCGCGAATCTCCTCGCCGAGGGTCGCGACGCGTTCGGCGGCGGCGGCGTTCTCGCCCGCGGCGGTACGCAACCGTCCCGCCGACGCCCCGGCGTCGGCCAGGCGCCTGGCCTGCTGATCGGCGCCACCCGAGATGCCCATCATCGACGTCGAGATTTCGCCCGACGACGCCGCCAGTTCCTGCGAGATAGCGGACAGGTCGCCGGCCGAGGCCGCGATCCGCTCGGACTCGTCCACGACCTCCTTCACGATCGCGCGGAGTCGGGCGCCGGTCGCGGCGAAGGCGCGCCCCAGCACGGCGAACTCCGTCGCCATCTGCCCCGGATCCACCGGCCGCAGGTCGCCCTCGCCGAGCCGCTCGGCGGCCCGCACCAGCTTGGCCAGCGGACTCTCGACTGCGCGCAACGTGACGACCGCGAGGATGATGCCGCCGAGGGTGCTAACGGCCAGCACCGCCAGCAGGATGATCTGCCGGCGCGCCGCCGACTTCGCGAGGGCCTGGTTGGCGGCGCTGGCGGTCTCGGACTCCTTCTCGCCGAGCAACCGGATTGCCTCGGTGATGGCCTTCGCCGGCTCGCGCGCACGGCTCGCCTGCGCGCGAGCCTCCTCGACACGGCCCAGGTCGAGCAGTGCGTGCGCCATCGAGTAGTCCACCTCGAGCTGGGCCTGGAGCCGGCCGATGCTGTCGACCATCACCCGCTCCTCGGTGGTGAGGCCGGCGAGCCTGCGGTACTGTTTGCGGATGGTGTGGGTCTCGATGGCGGTGCGTTGGAGCCGGTCGGCCAGGTCGCGGCTGGGCGCCGAGAGGTATGCCTCGGCGGCGGCGATCTCGTTGAGGACTCCGCTCTGCAGGAGGGAATTGGTCCGGGCCGACATCCGGATTTCGGAAAGGCGCGCGTTGATGTCGGTGGTCATCAGCCGCAGGGCGATCACGCCGAAGAGCACCCCGGTCACCACGCCGGCCAGCAGCAGCGACAGGCCGATGATGAGGCGCACCCGTATGGTGCGCAACGAGGTGCGCGTGGCGGCCCAGAGGCGGGGCGCCGTCACTGCTCCGCCGCCAGCACGATCTTGCCCGCTCGCACCACGCCCACCAGGACAGTCTTGTTCGGAACGTCACCATGCTCGTCGAAGGTGATGCGGCCCGTCACACCGTCGTACGCGGGCCGGTCACGCCCCACGCGGGCGAGCGCGTCGCGGATGGCGGTCCGATTGGTGCCGGCATCGCGGATCGCTTCGGCGATGAGGTGCACCGCGTCGTAGGCGCCGGCGCCGCGATGATCGGGCTGCAGACCGCCGCTGATGGCCGCGTAGGCGCGAAGAAAGCGATCGTTGGCCTCGCCGGGGCGGTCGGGCAGGTAGTTGTTCGTGATATGCACGCCCTCGGCGATGGCGCCCTCCGTCTGGATGCCGGCGAGCCCGTCCCCGCCGATGATCGGCAGCGCGATGCCGCGCGCGCGGGCCTGCCGCAGCACGGCCACGCCGGTGACCCGGTCACCGGCGATCATCAGAACCTGGGCACGGCCGTCGCGCTGCATGCGCTCGAGGTAGGGCCCGAGATCGGTGGTCGACGGCAGCACCGGATCGGCGCTCACGATCGTGCCGCCCATCTTGACGAATTCCTCGCGGAACGTGCCGAGGATGCCACGGCCATAGTCGTCGTTCAGATAGACGATGGCGGCGAAGCGCGCGTGAAGCTCCTGGACGGCAAACCGGGCCAGGACGTTGCCGTGGACGAGATCGGTGGCGCAGATCCGGAAGGTGTAGGGCCCGATGCCGGAGAGGTCGGGGTTCGAGGCGGAAGGCGACAACGCGACGACCGGATGGCGGCCCCCGTTGTAGATGTCCGCGGCGGCGATGGTCGTGCCGGAGGTGAGGTGGCCGACCACCGCCGCCACGCGCGGGTTTTCGCGCAACTGGAGGGCGACGTTGATGGCCCGCGCCGACGACGCCGAATCATCGAGCGAATCCAGGGCGAGCTGCCGGCCGCCCAGGAGATTGCTCGCGTTGATTTCCTGTACGGCCAGACGCGCCGCGAGCAGCATCGACCTGCCCCGCGCTTCGTTGAAGGGGCCGGCGATGCCGATGAGGATCGGCTCGTTCGCCTTGCGGCAGCCCAGGCTCGCCATGCCGCTCGCCGCAATGAACGCCGCCGCGCCGCAGAACCGCCAGGCCGACAACGACGACGGCAGATGACGCGCCAAGTGCCGATCCGGGAAGAAGTTGAGAAGTTGGCTAACAGTAGGAGCGAGGCGCGACGCCCGCAAGCGCCGCGGTGGAGTTGGAGCCCGGGTCCCGCCGCGCTGGCATTCACGCCCCGGCGCGGTTATTCGTACGACAGCCGCCCAATCGGAGTCTTGCATGCGACCGTTCACGATGCTGGCCGGCAGCGCGCTGGCGCTGTGCGGCTCAGCCCTCCCGCTCCAGGCCCAGAAGCCGCACCGCACGCCCCCGGTGCTGGTGACCAACCCCAGCGCCCCGACGACGGCGGCGCCTCCCAGCCGCGCACCGTCCGACAGCGCGGGCGGCAAGGCCCGCCGTCCCCCGCCGACCCTGGTCGCCAGGCCCGGCGTCACCGTGGACTCCTCGCGCACCACGGCGCGCAACGCGGCGGCCCAGCAGGCGGTTTCGCCGCAGGCCGCGCACCCCGCGGCGGCCCCGGCGCCCGCCTTCACCGCCGGGCTCGCGATCGCTTCCTACAGCGGAGAGTCGGACGAGGATCGGGACCGTTACGTGCGGCAGTTCGTCACCCAGCTCGATTCGGCGACGGCCACCCTCGTCGCGGTCTTCCGCAATGCCTCGGGCCAGGCACTGGCCGTTGCCGATGGCCCGGGCGCCCTCTCCTCGCGCGAGCGGGAGCGGTGGGGGCGCTGCCGTGACCTGCATTTCGACCTGCAGACCTTTGCCCCGGCGATTCACGATCTGGTGGATGAGCTGCCGGAGGAGGTGCCGGTCCAGCGCGCGGGCCATGCGCTGGATTCGTCGCTCGCGGCCCTGCAGGCGACGGCCGAATGCGACAACATCACCAGCATGATCTCCGCGCCCGACCGTTGGGTTCCCTGGGGCGCGCAGTATGTCTCCAGCGCGCGGTCGTTCTACCACGACTGGTACGGGCAGGTTCGCGACGTGGCGGACAAGAACCGGGCCCTGGTCATCGCGTGGAACGCAGCCAGACCGGCCGCTGCCCGGATTCCCGTGCCGCCTGCGCTGCCGCGCACGCCTCCCTACGCGGGGGCGGCTCCCCGCTAGCCGAGCGGGCCGGCCATGATGCTCCTGCTCGTTCTCTGGGCCGCGGCCCTGCAGCAGCCACGGTCCGCGCCCGCCGCGCCGCCCGCGCCCGGGCAGTCGGTCGCGTCCCAGCCCGTGCCCCCGGCGCCGGTGACGCCGGAGGACTCGACGGTCGCCGCGATCCTGGACATTGCCCGCAAAGTCGGCGAGGTCCGCAGCGTGTACGATCTGTACCGGCGGGCGAGCTTCAACGAGTCCAACAGCGTGGTGCTGGAGCGTGGCACCCGGTACGGCGCGAGCTGTCGCGCCCTGGACAGCGCGGCGCAGCAGGGCCGGCGCTCGATCTGCCGCGGATGCCTGCCCCGCCACATCCAGCCGGCTGTCGATCAGTACCGGGCGTATCTGCCGACGCTCCAGCGCCTCGCCGCGAGCTGCGCCAACCGGATGCGACAGCTGACGGCGCCGGGCGACGCCGGTCTCCAGGGCGCCGCCCTGCGCCGCGACGTGGGTGCCGCGGGTGCCCGCCTCGTCGACGGCCTGAGCGTCTACGAAGCCCGGCTGCACCTGGTGCGCGTCGCCCTGGGGTGGGCGCCCCCCGACCCTCCAGGGCCGAGACGCGGGACCTGACGGCGGCCTACCGAACCCGGGTCTCTCCGGCCTGGCGAAATTCCGACGTCGCATTCCATGCAGGCTGCGCCGGGGCATCGGCGATCAGGATCGCCGCGCGCGCGAGCACGCGGACCTGCTGCAGCGCGCCCCCGGCGGTGTACCAGGGCAGGATCTCGTCGGCGGGCTGGTGGTATCGCTCGCGGTTGTAGATGGTCTTCTGTTCCTCCATCCATCCAGCCGGGTGGCCCACGGCATCGTCGCCGATCTCGAAGGAGAGGCCCGGCACGCCCGCGCGGGCCAGCGGGAAGTGGTCCGACCGGAAGAAGGCGCCGCGAACCAGGGCGCTCTCGTCGGGCGTCACCCGCAACCCCTCGGCGCGCGCCGCGCGCTCGAAGACGGCGCCCAGGCTCGACTGGTCGCCGCCGAGCACCGAGATGTCGCGCGTCGGGCTGTAGAGGTTCGCCACGTCGAGGTTGAGGATCGCCGCGACGCGCGACAGCGGAATCGGGGGCCGCTGGGCGAGTGCCGCCGAGCCCAGGAGCCCCTTCTCCTCGCCGGTGAAGGAAACGAACATCAGCGAGCGCCGCGGCCGCACGCCCGAGCGCGCGAAGGCCTCGGCGACGGCGAGGATCCCCGCGGTGCCGGAGGCGTTGTCGAGCGCGCCGTTCATGATCGAGTCGCCGTTGACGGGATCGCCGATGCCGAGGTGATCGTAATGCGCGCTGATAAGCACCGCCTCGTCGCGCAGCGCGGGATCGCTGCCCGCGAGCCGGCCGACGACGTTGTCGGCGCTGCTGAAGCGCACCGCGGAACGCACCTGGGCACGCAGGGTGATACCGGTGGCAACGGGGCGGAAGTCCCGCCGGGCGGCGGCGGCCATCAAGGTGTCGAAGCCGAGCCCACGTGAGGCCAGCATCGCCGTGAGCGCCGGCTGGGTGATCCATCCGCCGAAGACGAGCGCGGTCGGCGGCGTCACCAGGCGCACCTGGTCGCCGGTCCAGGAATTGCGCACCGTGTTCCAGCCGTAGGTCGCCATGGTGTCGTTGTGCACCAGCAGCACGCCGGCCGCGCCGCGCCGCGCCGCCTCTTCGAGCTTGTAGGTCCAGCGGCCGTAGTAGGTGAGGATCCGGCCGCGGAAGATGTCGGGGTTCCGCAGACCGGGGTCGTTCACGAGCATCAGCAGGATCTTCCCGCGGACATCCAGCCCCTTGTAGTCGTCCCATTGCCATTCCGGGGCGGCGATGCCGAAACCGACGAAGACCAGCTCGCCGGTGACATCCTGGGTCTGCGTCGGGGCTGGCTGCCGGCCCGAAGGCTGCGGCGGCGCCTGTTCCGACCACATGACGAAGTCATCGCGAAAGCGCAGGGGCGACGCGGCACCCACCACGTCCAGCTGCGCGTTGGGGACCAGCGTGACGATGGGGACATGATGGAAGTAGGTGCCGCTGTCGCCCGCGGGCTCGAGGCCGAGGGCCATGAACTGCGACGCGAGATACTGTGCCGCCAGGTCGCCGCCGCGCGCGCCGGTCCCGCGTCCCTCGAGCAGATCGCTGGAGAGAAATCGGAGCGGCGCCCAGATGTCCTCGGCGCGGATGGCGCGCGTCACGGCCGCCGCGGCATCGGACGCCGGGCGGCGCTGCGCGGTGAGGGGCGCGGCAAGAGTGGCAGTGAGCAAGAGAACGGCGAACAACGGTCGGTTCATCATGGGATTCCCGCATGTGGGTTGGCAGAGTCGGCGAAGCGTAGCGACAGTGACAAGGTGCAAGAAGACACAGATCCACAAAGTTATCCAGTCCACATCTCGACATGATGGGGAAAGGGTGGTCAAGCTCTTTGACAGGCGCTTCTTCCACTCCACAGAGTTGCCCACAGACAGTGCGCTAACCCGAAGCAAATCCGGCACTTGTACGCGTTTTTCGGGGGCCTATATTGATCGCCGTCGTCAGCGGGGAAGGGACCAGGCCAGTCCTGATCCACGCCTGCAGACGGGCTCGAGCGAGAGCTTGGGGGAGAGCGCCGGTGCAATCAAGGGCTCAGGCGCCCGTCGATCCCAGGGTAACCCTTCGACTCGGGCAGGCGAAGCCAATCGCGTGCTTCGTCCATCCCGCCTTGGCGCAGCGGGATGCAATGCGGGAGACCGGTCCGCGATCCGGTTCGACCCGAAGCGCTCGGCGCAGTGAACCCGTGGCTGGCAGGCTGCGAGGGGATCAAAGCCGGAGCTGGAGCCGGCCCAACCGGGAACCTGTCAAGACAACCGGTGGCTCGTTCTAGAAAAACGAAGGAGCAATTCTTCGACTCCGGGTAGCTGCTCCGGCGACGGCCCGTCTGGGAAACCAGGCGGGCCGTTGTGTGTGCGGCCTAGTCCTCGCGCGAGGCGCCGAGTTCCACGTAGGCCCAGCCCCGCTGCCGCCCGTCGGCATACGCCGCCGGCGGAAAGAGAAATCCCGCGCCGATCGCGCTGGCCCAGACGCCGGCCAGGTGGTCCGCCCCATCGGGGAGCGGCCCGTGGAACAGCTCGGTGAGCCAGCGGCGAACCTGCTCGACCTCGACGCCCCGGCTCGAGAGGATGCTGGCGAGCGCCCCCTTGCCCTGCGTCGTGACGAAGAAGTGGGCGAGCGCGCTCCAGCGCTCGCTGAAGTCGAAGCCCTTCACGAAGGGCTCGTCGATCGAGCGGGCGCCGTCGGACGGGGTGACCTGGTGGGTCTCGACGCGCGGGCCGAGGTAGCGGAAGGTCGGCTTGCCGTCGATCTCGCGCTCGATGACGGCCGCGGCGGTCTCACCGAGAAACCACACGCCGTGCAGCCGGTCGGTGGGCTGGAAGAGCCCGGTCTCGCCGGTCCATTGCAGGGCGGCCAAGGCGTTGAAGAGCGGACAGCCGGCGCCGTCTTCGGCCGGCAACAGGCGGGGCGCGGCGCCGGCGGCGCGCACGAATTCCGCCATGGCTTCGCTGCGCTCGTTGAAGAGGCGCGTGGCGCGCGGAACGGGGCTCGCGGTCATGGCGGAAATGTAGCGGCCTTCGGCGGCTGGAGCCGGTACTTCGCCGCGATATCGTCGGTGCTGTGGGCCGGTGAGAGCAGCTGCCCATCGGGCAGCGCGCTGGCGGGCAGCAGGTGCCGGATCGAATTGGCGTAGTACTCCAGCAGCGGGCGTTCGCGCGAGATGACGATCACCCGGTCGCCTTCCAGGTGCACGGTGCGCCGCATGCGGAACATCATCATCGCCTTGTCCCACGTTTCGGCGATGGCGCGATCGGCCCGGATCAGCTTCGCGTTGGTCTCGAGCAGGTGGTCGCGGTAGTCGCTCATCCGCTCCAGCACGGCGGGCAACGGGATGGACTCCCGCTCGAATGAGAGGAGGGCGGCCGAGGCCAGGGCCACTGGCGTCACCGGGATCACGGCCTTGATGCGCTCCAGCACGTGATCGGCGAGGCGCTGGATCTGCGGCAGCCGATGCTCCCGGGGCAGCTCGAGGACGTCGCCCTGCTGTCCGGCCAGCCAGTCCCGCAGCGACACCGGCGTGCCGAAGTTGACCGCCGCGCGGCCGTAGCGCTTGAGCCGGCCGGTGAGGAACCGCCCGATATTGAAGCCGATGTACTGCACCACGGTCGCGAGCTGCCTGCCCCGGCCCTCACGCAGCTCCTCGTGCAGGCACTCGCGGATCAATGAGCGGTCTTCGAGGGTGCGGTCGTAGTTGATCGCCACGGGGACGAACCAGATGTCGCGGTCGAATCCCTCCGCGCGCGCCGTCCCGACGATGTAGTCGAGCAGCCCGATCTTGGCCGGCCGGAACCGGCCGTCGCGCGAGAGCCCGCCTTCCAGGAAGATCCCCTGGGTCACGCCGTGCAGGGTGATGAGCTGGATGTAGCGCTCCAGCACGGCGTGGTAGAGCGGCTCGCGAAAACGGCGGCGGATGAAGTAGGAGCCGAAACTCTTGAAGACTGTCTCCAGCGGCCAGACGCGCGCCCACTCGCCCACCGCGTAGCTCACCGCGACGCCGTGGGCGAGCACGTAGGCGAGGACGACGTAGTCGGCGTTGGAGCGGTGGTTTACCAGGTAGACCACCACGTCCCGCCGCGGGATGCGCTCCAGGGCGGCCTCGTCCTGGTACTCGACCGAGACCTTGAACAGCATGTTGAGCAGCAGTTTCGAGAGGTTGTAACCCACCTTGTAGTACGAGAGCACGTTGAAGAAGGGGAGGATCTCGTTGATGTAGAGCTCGACGCGCACGCGGGTCTCGAACTCCGAGATGCGCTTCTCCTTCATGTAGGCGCGCATCGCCGCGACGACCACGGGGTCGAGGATCAGCTCGTCGTGGATGGCCCGGCGCGAAACCAGCTTGTAGCGCGCGATGCGCGACTGGAACTGGCGGACGGTGCGACGGCCCCAGGCGCGCATCCGGTTGCGCAGGACGGAGGTCGTGGCGCGCTTGAACCAGAGCACGATCCCCGCGACGGCGAGGAAGGCGACGGCCGTGCCCGCGAGGCCGAGCCATTGCCAGAGCGTCACGGACGGCGGGCTCCCGGCGGGGCCCAGGCCTCGATCGCCCGCGCGAACCGCGGCGAAGCGCGCACCGGATCGAACTCCGGCCACCAGAACCAGAGCCGGTTGACGGGCAGCAGCGGTCCCCGTTCCAGCGCGGCCAGGGCGCGCTCCGACTGGCCAAGTGCCACCCATGCCAGGGCGGTCGCCACCGGCATGACTACTGCGCGCTCGAGCTCGGCCAGGTGCTCGTGTGACGCAGCCGGGTCTGCGCGGGCCGCGTCGGTGGCGACCAGCACCGCCAGGGCGAACGACCGGACGTTGCCGGTGCTGAGCCTCACACCGGTTTCCGCGTCAGCGTGCGCGCCGCTGGTGTCGCCGCTGTGAAGCCGGAGCAGGGCGCGCACGGTGTAGCTGCGGCCCAGCTGCGGCTCGACCGCGATGGCGCTGTCGACGAAGCGCCGCGCGGCGGGGAACCGTCGAGCCGTGTACTCGATCTGCGCGAGATCCAGCAGCGAGACGCCGCGGCCGGGCTCCAGCGCCAGGGCTCTCGTCAGGGCGGCGATCGCGGCGGGGTAGTCCGGCACGCTGGTGAGGACGACGCCGAGCGTGTGCAGCGCGTTCGCATCGCGGGGATCGAGTGCGGTCGCCCGTTCGAGCGCCGCCCTGGCCTGGTCCAGGTCCTGGGGCGGAAACCAGAATCGCACCAGGCCCACGGCGACCCAGGTGTCGGATGCTTCGGGGTCGAGCTGCACGGCGCGATCGGCGGAGCGCTGCGCGCGCGCGGCGAGGCTCTCGGGTGTGGCGAGCGGGACACCGTATCCGAAGGCGGTCACGAACGTCTGGGCGCGCCCGGCCTCAGCGGCGGCAAACCGGGGATCGAAGCGCAGGGCCTGCTCGAACTCGGCGGCGGCCTGGGTGATGGCCGCATCGGTGCGCCGCGTGACGAGGTACCGGCCACGCAGATAGTGATCGTACGCTTCTGCGCTGGCCGTCGGCCGGCGCGCCAGGACGCGCTGTTCGCCGGGGAGAAGCTGCCCCGCGACGTTCCCGGCCACTTCGCGGGCGATGTCCTCCTGGAGGGCCAGGAGGTCGTCCATGGTGCGGTCGTAGTCGTCGCCCCAGACCCGGACGCCGTCCGACGCCCGCAGCAGGCGGGCGGACACGCGCACCCGCGGCCCGGCGCGCCGGAGGCTGCCCTCCACGAGATATCGCACGTTGAGCGTGCGTCCGACCGCCAGCGCGTCGCCGCCCGCTGCCTGCTGCGCCCGCCGTACCACGCTGCGACCGGTCACGCGCAGCCGGTTCACCGCGCCCAGCCGGCTGGTCAGCTCCTCGGTGAGGCCGTCGGCGAGATAACTGTCGGCGGTGTCGCGCGAGAGGTTCTCGAAAAAGAGCACCGCGACGCTGGTCGGCTGGACGGCGCCGCGCGAGGCCCGGCCGGCGCACGGCGGCGGTGCGCCGTCGGGGCATTGGGCCGCTGCGGGCCGCACCAGCAGCGCGAACAGGATCCAGTCGCGGGTCATCACGGACGGAACCACGGGGCGGCGCGCACCCGGGCCGCGAGCGCGGAATCGCGTAACGCGGCGGCGGCCGCGAGGCGCTGAAGTGTGGGAACGGCTGTCGCGATGCGGCCGTCAGGCGGGAGGGTCGCGCGCCTGGTCCAGAGCGAATCCATGACGTCGGCGCGAAACCCGGCCGGCAGCTCGAGCTGCCAGAGCGTGCCCGCGGGCGACCCCGACAGCATCCTGACCGCCGCGGAGGCGGCGAGGCCGGAATCCGAGACGATGCTCTGCAGTGCAGCCGTCATGCGCGCCAGAGCCGAGTCAGCGCGAAGGAAATCGCCGCGCATGAGGAAGAGGTTGAAGGCCCAGGCCAGGGCTTCGGTCGGGTCGAACGGAAGCGGGCTGACGCTGGCGAACATGCCACGTGCCCACAGGTCATCGGCGACCAGTAGCCCGTCCCGGTATCGGCCCAACTTGGCGAGCAGTGCCAGCCGGCGGGCGCCGGCGTTGGTCAGACCCGCCCCGATGCCCAGCGAGTCGGCGATCGCCAGCTCCCGGAATGCCCGGTTGTAGTCCCCCTCCAGCTCGATGACCCGGGCCGCGGCGAGGTGCGCCTCACCGTCGCCGGGCCCGATCGCCAGCCAGCGGTTGACCCACCCGCGTGCCCCGTCGAGCGCACGCCGGCGGGAGGCCGCCCATTCGTCGGCAGGGACGGTTGCCAGCGACTCGGCGGGGATCAACTCGAAGCTGTCGCGTAGGATCGGCACGAAAACCCGGGTCGACCCCTGGAAGAACATCGCTCCGAACGAGCCTGCCTCCCGCCGCACGCCGACGACCATGCCCGGGAGGTCGCCGGCCGCGAGCAAGTGCGAGTAGATGAGCGGAATGAACGCGCCGTGGCCCGTGGGGTCGAGGTCCAGAATACGGCGAGCGAGCCGGTTGTTGCGGTTGAGCGAGCCGCGCGGCCGCTCTCCGTTGCCCGAGGGCACCAGGAGCGGATCGGAATACTCCACCAGCGACAGCAGCCCCAGCGCGGAGAGATCGTTGGAATCAGCCGCCACCAGGCGCTCGAGCGCGGTGCGCGCGGCGGTGAAGCGCAAGTCGAGGATCGCGTTGAGCGCACCCGCCACCTCTCGGCTCGTGGGAGGAAGTTGCGTGCCGAGCTGCACCGCGCGGGCGGCATAGTGCTGCGCGATGCTTCCCGTGGAGAGTGAGCCCATCGGGTCGACGAACAGCGATGCCAGTGCGATGGCGTAGTAGGGCCTGGCGAAGGTGCTGTCGAGGTGGATCGATTCGAGCAGGGCATCGCGGGCCTGCCGGAACTGCGCGCGGTTCGCGAGCGCCACGCCGCGCAGGTACGCGCGGAAGGAGTCCAACGAGCTCGTCGTTCCGGCGCCGAGGTCGATGGTGGCCGAATCGAGCCCCGCCGGACGCAGCAGTCCGGAGCTGACGCGCTCGAAGGCGACGCGCACATCGGTGCCGGTTGGCACGGCGTGGCTCGCGCGCGCGACCTCGCGGCCCGTCACCACGTCGACCGCTCGCGCACTCACCCTGAGGCTGCCGCCGGTCGCGATGACCTCACCGCTCACCACGGTCCAGCCACCGGTTTCCGTGGCCGCCGCCCGGACCCGCGCGGGGTCCATGATGGTACCGGGCACCAGGGCGTGGCGCCGCAGCGCCGGGTAGAGCTGCTCGTCGGACACCACGGTGATCTCGCGCCACCGGCCCAGAGCGTCGCCGAGCATGGTGGTCGCCCCTTCGACCATCCAGTCCTGGTCCGGCGCGCGGGTCACGTTCCGGAAGGGGAGGATGAGGAACCGGCGCCCCCGCTCCGCCGCCGACGGAAGATCGCGGCGCGCGGCGCGCACGCAGGGCGGCGGCGAGCCGTCGGGGCACTGCGCGCGCAGCTGCGCCGACCCGAAACAGAGCGCGCCGGCCAGGACGAGCGTGCGCTTGTCGGAGAGCATCAGGCCGGCGTGACGGCCCCCGCCTTGGCGGCCTGGAAGGCCATGCCCTTGAGGCGCGTGATGCGCATCGTCATGGGCGGGTGAGTGCCGAAGAAGTTGGCGAGGCCGCCCTCCTTCGCGTTCACGGCGCGGCCGAGCGGGTCGGTGATACACAGGTGCGCGGCGCTGCGCTTGATCGCCTTGGTCGCCGCGGGCGCGGCGTCGATCTTCTGCAGGGCCGAGGCCAAGGCGCCCGGATTGCGCGTCAGCTCCGCGCCGGTGGCGTCGGCCAGGTACTCGCGGTTGCGCGAGACCGCCATCGCCATCAGCCGGACGATCAGCGGCGCCAGGATCAGCGAGATCATCCACAGCACCAGGATCACGATCGCGATGGCGCCGCCCGCACCGCCGCTTCGGGACCGCGAGCGCCCGCCGAGGATGCCGGAGCGGAAGGTGCGGCCCAGGCCGTCGGACATCAGCACGACGAAGCCCACCAGGGCCGCGATGGTGGTCATCAGGCGGACGTCGAGGTTCCGCACGTGGCCCATCTCGTGGCCCACCACCGCCTGGAGCTCCTCGCGATTCAGCGTCGCGATGAGCCCGCTCGTCGCGGCGATGCAGGCGTCGGCGGGACCGTGACCGGTCGCGAAGGCGTTGGGGTCGGGGTCGTCGATGACATACACCTTGGGGCGGGGCAGCGAGGCGGCGATCGCCATCTCTTCGACGACGTTGACGAGCTGGCGTTCCTCGGCCGTCTGCGGCGTGACGATCTCCTTCGCCCCGGAAGCCCACAGTACGCTCTGCGGCCCCTTCCGGAACGCGTGCCACGTTACGACCGCGCCGACCAGTGTGACGGCGATGCCGAGCCACGGCACCGGATGGTGCGATACGCCCGCTTTGTCGAGCGTCGCGAAGTACATCGCGAGGTCGCCGCCGAAGCCGAGCCAGGCGAAGAAGCCGATGAAGGCCGCCATCCAGAGGGTGGTCTGGCGGCGGTTCCGCGCCTGCTGCTCGAAGAGGTTGACGGGGGCGTCGCTCATGCGACGCGCACTGGCTGCCGCGGCATCTTCACGCCGGGGGCTTCTTGCCCAGCGAGAGGTCGACGTTCACCACCTCGCGCTCCTTGTCGTCGGTGATCTCCCACAGCTCGGCCGGCGATGCCTTGGCGATGCCGGCCACCATGTTGGTCGGGAACTGCATCTGCCTGGTGTTGTAGTTCGTCGCCATGTCGTTGTACGCCTGGCGGGCGAAGGAAATCTTGTTCTCGGTCGACGCCAGCTCTTCCTGGAGCGATCGCACGTTCGCCGACGACTTGAGGTCCGGATAGGCCTCCATGACGGCGAAGAGTTTGCCCGTCGCGGCGGTCAGCTGGGCCTCGGCCGCAGCCGTCTGGCCGACGCTGCCGCCCTGCATCGCCTTCGACCGCGCATTGATCACGGCGTCGAGCGTGTCTTTCTCGAACTCCATCGAGCCCTTGACGGTATTGACCAGGTTCGGAATCAGGTCGTGTCGGCGCTTGAGCTGCACGTCGATCTGCTTCCAGGCGTTCATGGTCTGGTTCTTCAACGCGACGAGTCCGTTGTACGCGCCGACCAGCCAGAGCACCAGGACGACAGCGACAATCACGGGCAGGATGAACATGACGGTTCCGGGGCTGAGGTCAGGACAAACGTGCGGAACACCGCGGAGCGGGGCAAGTGTGAGGGAAATCACTAGGATTCGGGCGTGTTTTCATCCAGTTTACTGGGATGGCAGTGAGCGGTGGTGCGCGGACGCCGGGACCCCCGGTGGTGCCCGGTAGGTCGGTGCGCGGCATCCGCATCGGGACGCTCCTGCTGGGTGTGCTGTGCGCCGGTCCGTCCGCCCGCCTGCATGCCCAGTCGATCGCCGTGGTGGTGAATCCCAACTTCCGGCCGACCGCCGCGCTCCAGCCGCACGTCCGGTACATCGTCGGGGCCGACAGCGCCGACGGCACGGCGCTGCTCCAGGAGCTGGCCGTGCCGCCGGTCGCGTTCGCGGGCAGCGTGCGGATAGAGGGCGTCCAGCCGGGAGCCCGCGCACCGGAGAGGCGACCCTTCGCCGACACCGTCCGTTTCGATGCCGACGGCCGGGTGCAGCTCCTGCTCGCCGATGCCGCCGGGCGGCCGCCCATGGCGGTCGAGGTCGTCGGCGCCCGCGGTGCCGCGGCTGGCCGGATAGCGATCACCGCCCCCCGGTGGCCCCTCGGCCGTGCGATGCTCGTCACCATCGCACCGGCCGACCTCTACGAGCTCGCCTATCGCGGCGCCGGATTCGGCGTGCGCGACCGGATTCGCGTGGACGACCGCACCGGCTTCGCGTTCCTGACCGACTCGAGCGCGGGGCCGACAACCGTCGCGATCGGCTTCGGGCGTGCCACCCGCGGTCGCATCCAGTCCGACCTGGGCCAGGTCGTCGTGGCGCGCGATTTCGGCGGCGAGACGGGGCGCGAGCGGCGCACCGTCGGGGCCCTCACCATGATCATCGATCCGGCCCGCGGCGACGACGGCACGGCACACGTGGAAATCCTCTTTGGCGTGGGTGACACGGAGACCGACGCAACCCGTGCGGCGCATGCGGCGTCGGACGAGCCGCCCCTCACGCCGCGGACGCCGGCGCTGCGCTGGCATACGCCGTCCACCGACGCCGACCTGCTGGTCCGCCACCTCTTCGCTGCCGCCGGCTGGATGCTCGACTGGGACCTTCTGGACGGTGAGCGCTCCATTCCCTCGTCGTCGGTGCGCCCGGTCCTGCGCGCCGCCGACGCGTGGCTGGGCACACCCATCGTCCTCCAGCGCGGCGACACGGCCGCGGTCTGCGGATCGTATCGCTTGCTCCGCGGCCCGCCCACGGCACGGTCCGCACGGAGCGA
Organism: Gemmatimonadota bacterium; assembly: GCA_041476105.1. Classification (GTDB taxonomy): domain Bacteria; phylum Gemmatimonadota; class Gemmatimonadetes; order Gemmatimonadales; family JACORV01; genus DASXPG01. The sequence goes on along the minus strand of JBGOSS010000034.1, from coordinate 17,763 downwards.
GGTCGCGATCAGGCTCGGGCCGCGGGGCCGCTACCTGGCCGTCACCGATACGGCCACCACCGAGGCCGACGCCGCCCTGGTCCTGCTGGGCTACGCCTGCTACGCCGCCACCCGGGACGCCTCGTTGCTGCGCGCCGATTTTCCGCGGCTCGCCGCGGCGGTGGCGCGCGCGGTGCAGGGAGATGCGGAAGAGCTGGCCCCGGAGGCGGTGGAGCGACTCGCGGAGCTGGACGACGAGCTCGCCCGGCTCGCGGGCGACGGTCGCCGCTCCAGCGGCGACTCGTTGCGCGCCGAGGCCGCGCGCCTGGCGGGCCGCGCCTCCTCGCCGCTTCCGGGGTCACTGTGGCGCCTGGTTTTCGCCGAGGCCCAGCGGGGCATCGGACGCGACTATGGCCGGCTCTCGGAGAGCGGAGGTCCGGGCGGTGCGTCGCTCGCCGCGGCGGGGACCTTCGTTGCACTGATGGCGGGCGAAGTCTTCGGTGTGACCGAGTATCTCGACCGTCTGGAGGTCGCACCGCAGCTCGCCGGCATCGCCGACGACCAGCTGTGGCAGCTCGACGGCTGGCTGCTCAATGGCGGCGACACGCTCGGGATCAGCTATCGCCCCGCCGACCGGTCCGCGGTGATCCGGCTGACCGCGGCGCAGCGCCGCCGCCTGGTGCTCCGCTTCCCGTGGCTCGCGGCGACCTCCTGCGTCACGGCGCGGCGCGGCGCTGAAGGCGAACGGCTGCCGCTCGTCCAGCAGGCCGACGGCTCGTTCTACGTGGACGTGCGCGCGACCTTCGATCCCGCCGAGATCAGGGTGCTGGCGGAGTCCTGCGGCGGCTCCTGAGCAGGGCCACGACCCAGACCCAGCCCCCCACCGCAAGCGCGTGCGCCGGCGAAGCGCCGCGCAGGACGGTCCAGAGCCCGAGCGGGAACGCGAACGCCCGCCCGGCCGCGCCTTCGGGCTGGGCCCGCCGCAGGGCGACGACCTGGACAGCGTTCCCGGGCCGCTCCCGGAAGCGGGCGAGCAGCGCGCCGGTGAGCGCCGAATCGGTCAGGGCACGCCAACCCTCCAGCCTCGTCACGTTCCAGACCGTCGCCGCGTAGCCCAGCCCGTGCATGTCGGTCGCCCCGAAGAGCCCGATCGCGTCCACCCGGCCGCGGGCGATCACCTGGCTGCGCAACGCGGACGGGAAGCTCATGGCCCTGGGCGACGTGGTCCAGATCTCCATGCCCTGCACGCCGGCCGAAACCAGGCGTCCCAAGTCGGCGCCCCAGTGGTTGCGCCAGTACTCGGGGAGGCTGGCGACGAGGTAGGGGGGCTGGCCGCGCGCGCCGTGCAGGGTGTCGCGCGCGAGCTGGGCGATCAGCGCGAGCGTGGAATCGAACGTGGCATTCCACGGCATGTTGTCGAGTGGCGCACTGTTCCCGAGGACGACCAGGTGCAGCCCGGCGAGCGAGAGCTCCTCGCCGTCAAGCAACCGTGGTGGCCGGCCCGCGCGATCCCGCTGCCACTGCCGCGCCGCGCCGAAGACGTTGTGGTCGGTGACGAAGGCAACGTCGAATCCGGCGCGAAGGTGCCATGACGCATTCGCCGCCGCCCCGAACCGGCTCCGGCCATCGTGCGAGGCCGAGGTGTGGGAGTGAATGTCGAAGATGACCAGTGCGCTGTCGGAGGCGACGAGCCGGGGGATCGGCCGGCTCCACCGGGCTCCCCACCAGAGAAAGAGACCGGCGGCCACCAGAAGCCAGAGGCCGGCGCCGGCTTCTCGAGCCGCGCGGCTGGGCAACCGGGCGAGAGGCCGGCCGGGCAAGGCGAGCCTCAGCAGCAGATACACCAGCAGCGTCCAGACCCCGAAACCCTTGAGATCGGCCACGCTGCCGCCGTTCAGGTAATCGGCAAGCAGGGTGAGCGGGGCGAAGACGACGTGGAAGGCGGGGTACGAGAGCCGCACCTGGGAAGGTGCGCTGCCCGATACGACATCGGCGAGCGGCGCGGTATGCAGGAGCTGCGCCAGGACGAGGATGGCGCTGAGGGCGAGCGGAAGGCGCCACCTGCGCATGCCTGGCTAGCTGGCCTCTTCCTCCGCCGATTCGGCGAGCACGCGGGCGACGGCCGCCGCGACTCGTGCGCGCAGCTCGGGGCGCCGCGCAGCGGCGTGATCCGCGCGCACGGCAACCTCGAGGCCGTCTCCGATCCCGATCCGGTACCAGGCGCCCGAATCCACAGGCACGCTCGGCATGGCGTGCAGCGGAGCCGGCCGGTTGGGTGCGATCGCCGGCATGCTGTCCCGGACGCGGTTGGCGAGCATTCGCGCCACGCGTCCGCGCGGCGCACTCCGCGAATCGGTCATCAGCTCGTCGGGCGGCGGCACCGAGCCGAGCGTCGCGGCGACACGCTTCTCGAGGACATCGCCCGGGGATTCGGCCAGCTCGCGCTCGATGGCCACGAGGGTTCCCCCCTCCATCTGCCGCAGCTTGATGGCAAGAAGCTGGAGGAGGTGCCGATAGCCGTAGGTCGCCGCCGTGCCGCGCCCATCGGGCGCGCTCATCAGATGACGGGTGACGTAGAAGCGGATGGTGCGGTCCGAGGGCCGGCTCTGGGCCGCCGCGTTGATCGGGGTGACCCCCGCACCATCGAGAATCCCGCCCGCAATCGTCGAGAGATCCCGGATGTTCCAGGGAGCCAGCTTGGCGTAGTCACGAAGCGCGAGCAGCGGATCGGCCATGGGAACGGAATAACGTACCGGTGAAGCGACAGTGTCGCAAATCAACGTTCGGTCCGCCGCGAGCGTACGCCTAGTGCGGCAGCTTGACGCGCCGCGTTTCATGACGGATAATCGCAATCTCACAGCAGATTCCGGATCTCAACCCAGTCGGAGCTCTCGCATGCGTCGAGCATCGAAACGCGCGGCATGGATGTGCGCCGCGCTCACCGCGTTTCTCGCCCCGCCCGCCGCCGCGCAGGAGGGGACCTGGGCGCTGACCAACGTGCGCATCGAAACCGTCACGCACGGCGTCATCGAGCGCGGTACGATCGTCATCCGGGATGGACTCATCGTCGCCGTCGGGGCCGACGTGACGGCTCCGGCCGATGCGCGGGTGCTGGACCTGAGCGGGCGTACGGTGTTTCCGGGTCTGATCGACCTGACGTCGTCGCTGGGTCTCCCGGCGCCGCCCACCCCTGCGGGAGGTCCGGGAGGCGGAGGCGGTGGAGGTGGGGCCGCGGCAGCCGCGGCGGCCGCCAACCAGCCGGGGCAGCGGGCCTACGTCGGCCTGGAGCCGGAACGGCTCGTGGCCGACGAGCTGCGGCCCACCGCGGCGGACATCAAGGCCGCCCGCGACCTTGGCTTTACGGTGGTGCTCAGCGCCCCGGCGCGGGGCGCCTTCCGCGGCCGGTCGGCGCTGGTGCCGCTCCGCGACAGCGTCACCACCCGCGAGGTTGTCCGCTCACCGGTGGCCCTTCACCTGGGCTACCAGGGCATCGGCGGCGGGTTCGGGGGAGGCTCGCGCTATCCGGCCACGCTACTGGGGGTGATCGCCTACGAGCGCCAGAAGTTCTACGACGCGCGCCGGCAATCGATGCTGCTCGACCGGTACCGCACCAATCCCCGGGGCACGCCCCGGCCGCCCAACGACGAAGCGCTCGATGCGCTGATCCCTGTCGTGAAGGGGGAGTTGCCGGTCTTCTTCGCCGCGAGCAACGAGAATGAAATCCGCCGGGCCATCGACATCGCGCACGAGTTCAATCTCAAGCTGACGATCGTCGGCGCGGCGGAGGGCTTCCGCGCGCTCGACGTGCTGCAGGCTGAACACCGGCCCGTCATCGTGTCGGTGGACTATCCGCGTTCGACCGACGTCACCGGCTGGCAGTACCGTAACGCGCAGCGGCATCCGTCCAACGACAGCGCGGCGGCCGACAGTGCGGGTCAGCGGGTGCTCCAGGGCAATCCCGCCGCCTTGATGCGCGCCGGCGTCCGGTTCGCCCTGGCCTCCGGCGGTCGGGCGCCGGACTTTCTCGCCAACGTGCGCAAGGCGATCGCCGCCGGTCTGCCTCGGGATTCGGCACTCGCCGCCATGACCATTCGGGCCGCCGAGATCGCCGGCGTTGCCGAACAGCTCGGCAGCATCGAGGCCGGCAAGGCCGCCAACCTCGTGGTCTCGGAAGGCGATCTCCTCGGCGACAGCGGGAAAGTGCGGATGGTCTTCGTCGACGGGATCCGCTACCCCGTGGATCCGCCGCCGGCCCCCGCGGCCGGTCCGGGTGGACGGCGTTTCGGACGCGGCGGCAATGGCCAGGGTCAGCCGGGCGAGGCCGCGCAGGTCGCCGGAACATGGGACATCACGGTGACAACGCCCAATACCTCGTACCCTTCCACGCTGGTGCTGACGCAGAATGGCTCGACCTTCGGCGGGACGATGTCGACGGAGATGGGCAGCACCGCGATCAACGGCGGCAGCATTGAGGGCCGGCATCTTATCTGGACCGCCCAGATTCAGATCCAGGGCCAGGAGACCGCGCTCAGCTACAGCGCCGACGTCACTGGCAACCGCATCACCGGCAACGTCACGGCCGGTGAGATGGGGACGTTCCCGTTCACTGGAGAGAAGAGACCATGAACAACGCAAAACGGCTTGACGGCGTGACGGCACGATCGGCTTGGGCGTGCGCGTGGAGTATCGCGGCTCTGACGGTGCTTCCAGCCGTCCAGCCGTCAAGCCGTGTGGCCGCGCAAGAGCCGCCCGCCCCCCCCTCGCCCTTCGCCATGCCCGTTCCCCCCGTGGGGCGACTGGTGGCGATCACCAACGCGACCATCATGACCGCGAGCCATGGGACGATTCCGCACGGCACCATTCTGATCCGCGACGGGCGGATCGCGGCGGTGGGCGCCGACGTCCAGGTGCCGGCCGGCGCGCAGGTGATTGATGCGACGGGCAAGTACGTGACGCCCGGCATCATCGACGCGCACTCGCACACCGCCCTCGAAGCGGTCAACGAGGGGACGCAGTCGGTGACCGCCGAAGTACGGATCGAAGACGCGCTGCGGCAGGACCCGGTCTCGCTCTACCGCGAACTCGCGGGCGGAGTGACCAGCGCGCTGGTCCTGCACGGATCGGCCAACACGATCGGCGGCCAGAGCATCACCATCAAGCTGCGCTACGGCCTGCCGGTGGACAGCCTCATCTTCCAGGGCGCGCCTCCCGGGATCAAGTTCGCCCTGGGCGAGAACGTCCGGCAGACCAACGTCAACATCCAGCCCGGCCAGCCGCGCCGCTACCCGTTCACGCGCATGGGCGTCGAGGAGACGCTGCGTGACGCGTTCACGCGGGCCTCCGAGTACCGGACCCGCTGGCAGGCATACCGCGCCGACAGCACCGCCTGGACGCGCAACCGCTCGCGCACCCGCGGCGCCGAGCCGCTGCCGCCCGCCCGCGATCTCGAGCTCGATCCGCTGGTCGAGGTGATGGAAGGACGGCGCCAGGTGCACGCCCACAGCTACCGCGCCGACGAGATCCTGATGCTGATCAACGTGGCGCGCGACTTCGGGTTCCACGTGAACGACTTCACCCACGTGCTCGAGGGGTACCGCGTCGCCGACGAAATGGTGGCGGCCGGCAGCACCGGCTCGACCTTCGCGGACATGTGGGCCTACAAGATGGAAGCGTACTACGCGATCCCGCACAACGCGGCCCTGATGGCCGAGCGGGGCGTCGTGGTGTCGGTCAACTCCGATTCCGACGAGCGGGCGCGGCGGCTCTACCAGGAGGCCGCCAAGGCGATGCACTATGGCGGCACGCCCGAGGACGAGGCGCTGCGAATGATCACGCTGAACCCGGCGCGCCAGCTTGGCGTGTCCGACCGCGTCGGCTCGATCGACGTGGGGAAGGACGCCGACATCGCGATCTTTACGGGCCACCCCTTCGCACCGGGCTCGCGCGTGGACATGACGCTGATCGATGGACGCGTCTTCTTCGACCGCACGACGGCACCCACCCTGGAGGCCCGGATGCAGCAGCGCCAGCCGCGTCGTCCTCCGGCGCGTGCGGCGAGTGGAGGTGTCGAATGAACAACGCTGGACGGCTTGACGGTTTGACGGCCAAGGCGATGCGGGCGGCGCTGGTCGGCGTTGCGGCGGTGGCGGTGTTGCCAGCCGTCCAGCCGTCCAGCCGCCTAGCCGCCCAGGCTCCGGTTCCGGGCCGCGCCACGGCGATCACCAACGCGACCGTGGTGCCGGTGGTGGGGGCACGAATCCCGCGCGGCACCGTCGTGATCCAGGACGGCCGGATCGCGGCCGTGGGCGCCAACGTGCCGGTGCCGGCCGGCGCCGAAGTCATCGACGCCAACGGCCTCTTCGTGTATCCGGGACTGATGGATGGTGGCACCCAGCTGGGGCTGACCGAGATCGGGAATGGCGCCGACGGTCCGACCGACCTGCGGGAGCTGGGTGACTTCAACCCGCATGACGACGCGCTTACCGCGGTCAATCCCTTCTCGGAGATCATTCCGACGGTGCGGGTGAACGGCATTACCACCGTGCTCACCTCGCCGCAGGGGAACCAGATCAGCGGGCAGTCGGCGCTCATCGACCTCAACGGCTGGACCGCGCGCGAGATGGCGGAGCTGCCGCGGGCCGGCATGATCTTCACCTATCCCCGCGCGGGAGGGGGCGGCGGGTTTGGCGGGGGTGGTGGCGGGGGCGGCCAGCAGCAGACGCCCGAACAACAGCGGGAACGCGTGCAACGCGAAGCCCGGGCGCTGCGGGACTACCTCGCTAATGCCAGGGCGTACGCCGAAGTGCGCAGCCGCACCACCGACAGCGCCAGCCGTCCGCCGGTCAATCTCGCGATGGAAGCGATGATTCCGGTGATGCGCGGCGAGTCGCCGGCCATCTTCGACGTCGAAACCGCGGATCAGATCCGCGGCGTGCTGTCACTCGCCGATTCCTTCGGGCTCAAGGTGATCCTGCGGGGCGCCTCGTACGCCTGGGAGCTGGCCGATACGCTGGCCGCGCGCCACATCCCCGTCATCGTGGGGCCGACCACGCAACTGCCCGCGCCGGGCGACCCCTACGACATGATCTACGCCAACCCCGGCGTCCTGGCCCGCGCCGGCGTGCAGATCGCCTTCCGGACCAACTCGGCCTCCGACTCCCGCAACGTCGCCTACAACGCTGCACTGGCCACGGCCTACGGGCTCGATCCCGAGGAAGCGCTCCGCGCCCTGACGATCAACCCAGCGCGGATCTTCGGCGTGCAGGACCGCCTGGGCAGCATCGAGGCGGGGAAGGTGGCCAATCTCATCGTCACCACCGGCGATCCGCTCGACGTGCGGACGACGATGAAGTACGTCTTCATCCGCGGCCAGAGCATGCCCTTCGACGATGTGCACACCCGGGAATATGAGCGCTGGCGCAATCGGCCCAGGCCGGCGCCGAGGCCGTAGCCGGATGGCTGATAGCTGATGGCTGGAGACCAACGGACGCGTCGCGGGCCCGCGTAGTTCGGGACCACGACGCGTCGTCACGATGATGGACGTCCACGCCATTGCGCTATCATCGTGGCATGCGCGGCGTCACGCTTCCCGAGCTGCTGATTGTCCTGGTCCTGGTCGGCATCGCCGCATCCATCGTCACCCCACCCCTCGGCCGGGCGCTGGATCGCGCCGCGGTCGGCGAAGGCGCCGATCGTTACAGCACACTGCACGAGACGGCGCGTGCTCTGGCCATCGCGCGCGGCCGGCATGCGCGCGTCGAGCTCGATTCGGCCCGCCACCAGGCGGTCATCGCGCTCCGCAGAACTCCCACCCAGTGGGACACCGTGGATGCGCGTCCGCTGGGCCGCTCGAGCTTCAGCGCCTCCCGCGTCATCATGACGTTCAGTCCCCTCGGCGTCGGCTTCGGTGCCAGCAACACCAGCATCGTCTTCTCGGCCGGGGTCGCCGCGGAAACGGTGACGGTCTCGAGGACGGGGCGGTTGAAGCGTTACTGAGCGCAACACCCGGCTCGATTGCAACCTTCCCTCCTCCTCGGACATCCAAGTAGCTGAAGGGGAGGACGGGCCATGGTAACGACAAACGACGAACTCGTCGGCAGCGGGGCCCGGAGGGAAACGGCCAGTCTCATCCTGAACGCTCTGGTCACGCGCCTGTCGGCGGCGTTGAACCGCCCCGGAGCGGATCACCCGATGCTGAATCCGACGGTGTTCGTGCCGGTGCGCCGGGGTGGTGATCTGACCCACGAGGATGTGGTCGCGCGCAAAGTCTGACGGCGGCTTTGCCCGGCTACTCGGCCCGGGGGCGCAAGCTCCCGGGTCGTTTCGTTCAATTCCCGAAACTCAGGCTCACCCCGATCGTCGTCACGGGATTCACCTTCACAACCCCGAAAAAGCGCTGCGGCGGGTCGATGCCGTATTCCCGCATGTCGAGCGGGAAGGTGGCCAGGACGTCGATGACGCCGCTACGCATGATGACCATGCCGTTGGCGCGGACGGGCCGCGTCACGCCGTGGATCGTCATCTGGCCATGAAAGACGGCCGGGATGGTGTCGTCGTGAGCGGTGCCCGGCTCGACGCCGGCCAGGTCGAACCGAATGACCGGGAAACTGTCGACCCTCATGGCGTTGCGCATGTGCCTATCGCGCAGGCCGATCCCGGTGTGCATGTCCACCAGGCTCACCTCGACGAAGCCGGTCACGGCGGCGAGCTGGTCGCCGTGAAACTCGGCCCGGGCGACCGTGGTGTGGCCCACGAAGTCGTTCACCGTGGTCGCGCGCATGGCGAAGGTGATCTCGCCGCTGCGAAACGGCGCAACCATGACCCCCTGGGCCGGGAGCCGGGCGGGCAGCGCGGCCAGGGCGAGGCCCGGCAACAGCAACCGGGCGCTGAGAGGTGACAGGCAGAGCCTCAGGCTTTTTGGGAAGTCGCGGGCTGACCGCTCGCGGGATCGGGCAGCGCGGCGGGCCCGGCGGCCCACGGCGCGCAGATCTCGCGGGCGACGTCGGCAAAGGGCCGGGGCGTCAGGCCGAACGTCGTGGTGATGGCGTTGTGGGTTGTCGTGTTGCCCTCGAGCAGCATCTGGAGCTGGTCGGGGGAGATTGGATTGAGGTTCGGCAGCACCATGCCCGCATAGGCGGAGAACCGGACGATGCTGACCGGGACGGCGACCCGGCGCCGGCGCACGCCGAGCGCCTCCTCGAGATCGTCGAGGAGCTGGTGGTAGGTGAGCGGTGCCGGTCCCGCGACGTCGAAGGTCCCCGCGATCCCCGGCTCCTCGGCGGCGAGGGCGAACGCCTCGGCAAGATCGGTGACCGCGATCGGCTGGAGCTGGTACAGGCCGTTGCCGATCACCGGCACGATCGGCGACATCCGCAGCATGTTCACCAGCATCTTCAGCACTTCATTCCCCGGGCCCGCGATGAGCGAGGGCCGCAGGATGGCGTGCACCATGCCGCTGGTCCGCACCAGCTCCTCGCCGGAGGCCTTGGTACGGTGGTAGGGCGTTGCCTCCGCATCGGGCCGGGCGCCGAGCGCGCTCATGTGGACGAACTTCCCGACGCCTTCACTGCGCGCGGCCGCCAGCACCTGCCGCGTCCCCTGTACGTGCACCCGTTCGTAGGTCTGGCGGCCGATCTCGCTGATGATCCCGACCAGGTGCACCACCGCGTCCGCGCCCTCGACCAGGGCACGCAGCGCCTCGGTGTTCTCGAGGTCACCCGCCACGACGGTGATCGCGTCCCGGTCGTTCAGCCAGCCGTGCTGAGCCGGCTCCCGCACCAGCGCGCGCACCCGATGCTCGCGTCGCAGCAGGTGCTCGACGACCTGGCGGCCAACGTATCCGGTGCCTCCGGTAACGGCGACGATCATGAGGGCAATATTGGAAGCGGCGGGTCAACGCGAAACAGGGAAACGCCTGCGGAGCCGTCCAGGGAGGCCGGATCGGTGCGTGGTTGCTGAGTCAAGTCATTTGATGGCAATCAGTTATGTCGATCAGCCCCGGATGTTTCAAACTTCAGCATTCGCGGCTCAGCCATCCTCCACGAACTCGGCCCGCACCCCTGGAATGAGGCCTGCCGCGCACCCTTCGTCGAGCAGTCGCTGCACGGCGGCCCGGCCCGCCGGCCCGTAGTCCAGGGTGAAGGAATTCACGTACATCCCGACGAAGGTGTCGGTGCGCGCCGGATCGAGACCGCGGGCGTACTGCTGGGCGTGCGCCAGGGCGGGCGTCCGATGCTCGAGCCCGTACTGAATGCTCTTCCGAAGATCGCGCGACACGGCCTTGACGGTCGCCTCGCCCAGATCCTTGCGCACCACGTTGCCGCCCAGCGGGAGCGGCAGGCCCGTCTTGTCTTTCCACCAGGCGCCGAAATCGAGCCATAATTGCAGCCCGCGATCGGCGAAGGTGAGCTGGCCTTCGTGAATCAGCAGGCCGAGGTCAGACTTGCCCGCGAGCACGTGATCCTCGATCTCGTCGAACGGCACCAGCAGCGTGCGCACGTCCTTGCGCAGCAGCCGGAGGGCCAGGTTGGCGGTCGTGCGCTCCCCCGGGATAGCGACGAGCTTCCCGGCCAGTGCCGCCGCGACGTCCGCGGGTCGGGGATCCCGCGAGACGAGGCGCGGCCCATAGCCGTCCCCCATCGAGCAGCCATGGGGCAGCAGCGCGTAACGCTGGTGCAGGTAGGCGTAGGCGTGAAACGAAACCGCCGTCACCTCGAGCTCCGCATCGAGGGCCCGGCGATTCAGGGATTCGATGTCCTGGAGCTCGTGGACGTAGGAGCGGTCGCCGGTGTCGATCTTGCCGGCGGCCAGCGCGTAGAACATGAACGCGTCGTCGGAATCGGGGCTGTGCGCGACGCGGATCGTCGGCATCGGCTACCGCCCGGTGGCACGCTGGGCGGCGGTGCGCGTTTCCGTCAGCAAAGCGTCGTGCTGCTGATACTCGGGGAGATTGCGGCGTTTTTCGGTGTTGTAGTTCGCGAGAAAGGCCCGGTAGGCTTCGCGGGCCACCGCGCGGTTGCCCTGCGCCTCAGCCGCGCGGGCCTTGAGGAGTGGCCCGAAGAGGTGCAGGCCCGCGAGTCGGGTGATGGAGTCGGCCTGTGCCGCGGCCGCCGGGGCGTCGCCGGTCGCGAGGTCGATGAGGCCGATGTGCAGCCGGGCATCAGCGTCGAGCGGGGTCACGTTGGCATAGGCATTGAGCGCCATCGGGGCGAAGAACTGGACCTGCGACGTGTCGCCCGACTCGCTGGCGCGCGCGATCCGCTCGTAGAGGCGGTCAGCTGCTTCGCGGGGCGTCATGCCGGAGATGTCGGTCGGCCGCCCGGTGCCGGGGGAAGCCGAGGCGAAGGGTGCTCCGGGGGCCGCAGTCGGCGCCGTCTCCGTTGCGGAGCGGCCGCCGCGCAGGGCCACGATGATCACCGTCGCGTGGATCGCGAGGACGCAGCAGCCGGCGACGAACCAGGGCAGCACCTGGCTGGCCGCGGCGCCTGGGTGAGGCGTCGGCGCTGCGGCGGCGGGACGAATGGCCGTGCCGCAGTCACCGCAGAACCGGGCCCGCGCGGGGAGGATGGCACCGCAAACCGGGCACTTCTGGGTAGCGTCGCTCATGCGCGAAAGCTAAACTGTTGCCAACCATGTCGCTCGTCTCCCAGGCCCGTCGCCAGGCGGGTGAAACCATCGCGCAACACGCCGCCGCCATTGCCGAAGCGTGGCGCGATGCGGTGCGCGCCGACAAGGCGATTGCCGGCGACGAGAACCTCCCCGACCTGCTGCTCACCAACCAGGTGCCGGCGCTGGTGGCCGACATCGCCGCCGCCCTCACCGGCGACGAGTCGTCGGCGTCGGATCTCTCGATCGGCCGGCGACGCCGGGGCCTGCGGTTCGGCAAGCTGCGCGGCCTGGCGCGATACGACGCGGCCGAGCTCTACCGGGAATTCAAGCACCTGCGCCATGCGATCTGGCGCCTGCTCCGGCAGGAGCTCGACTGGGGCCGCGGCGATGCGTTCGAAGTGATGCTGGCGATCGACCAGTACCTCGACGAGGTGATTGGCGCGAGCCTTCGTGGGTTCTTCGAGATGCACGACCGAATGAGCGGGGAGGAAGGGCGCGTCTCGGGCGATGTGCCCCGGCAGAGTGGAGGCGCGGCGCCGCGCATCAGCGACGCGGGCCCCTGAGTGGACTCGCGTCCCGCCTTCGCCTGGAGCCAGCACGCGACCCACATGGGACAGATCGCCCGTGGGGATGCGCCCTGGGAGGTCTATCTCGAGCTGCTGGGTGATGTCGCCGACAAGCGCTTGCGGCGGGGGCGGGTCCATTTCGTGGCCGGCGAGCGGCACCGCGAGTCCGCCTGGATCTTCCTCGAGTACACCGACCGGGATGTCCTCGAGCGCTTCAGCGAGTTCTCGGCAGTCGAACTGTGGAGCCTCTTGGAGTCGCTGGGGCCCTAGGCCCAGGAGAAGGGACAGGGAACAGACTAGAGAAAGAAGGGGGCGGTGCCGCAGGCACCGCCCTTCTTGTCACTATACAGTCACCATCGCGACAGTAATATGCATTGCGCACCTATTTTTCTGTGCAAATTGCATGTATCTATCAACAACGATGCCTTACTTGTTAACAATAGTGCTCTCTGCACACGCCGAGCTTGACCAGTTGCGCATCGCGCTGTAATCTTAGTCATCCGTTTCTTCCGCTTTTCCAACCCTCCGCATGGAACCGATCAATGGCCGCCAAGGCAACAGCGAAGAAGAAGCGCACCATGAGTCCCGCCGACGTGTTGAAGCTGGGGAGGGACGCCGGGTGCCAGGTCGTGGACGTTCGCTTCACCGACCTGCCCGGGACCTGGCAGCATTTCACCGTGTCGATGAAGGAATTCCGTGAGGACGCATTCGAGGACGGTCTCGGATTCGACGGCTCCAGCATTCGCGGCTTTCAGGCGATCAACGAGTCCGACATGCTGCTCTTTCCCGACCCGAGCACGGCGTTCGTGGACCCCTGCCTCAAGGTGCCGACGCTGGCGATCACCTGCGACATCAGCGACCCGATCACCGGCCAGCGCTATTCGCGCGATCCGCGCTACATCGCGCAGAAGGCCGAGGCATACCTGAAGAAGAGCGGAGTGGCGGACACGTCGTACTGGGGCCCCGAGGCGGAGTTCTTCATCTTCAACTCGGTGCGCTTCGACCAGAACGCGCACGAAGGCTACTACCACATCGACTCCGAGGAAGGCATCTGGAACTCGGGGAAGGAAGGTCCCAATACCGGCTACCGCCCGCGCCACAAGGAAGGCTATTTCCCCGTGCCGCCGGTGGACCGGCTCCAGGACCTGCGCTCGCGCATCCTGCTCGGGCTCGAGGCGTCGGGGATCACCGTTGAGGTGCAGCACCATGAGGTGGGGACGGCCGGCCAGGCCGAGATCGATATGCACTTCGACACGATGGTGCGCATGGCCGACAACGTCATGAAGTACAAGTACGTCGTCCGCAACGTCTGCAACGACCACGGCTATACGGCGACCTTTATGCCGAAGCCCCTCTTCGGCGACAACGGCTCGGGGATGCACGTCCACCAGAGCCTCTGGAAGGGCGGCACGAACCTCTTCTTCGGGAAGGGTTACGCCGGACTCTCAGACATGGCGCGGTGGTATATCGGCGGCTTGATCAAGCACGCCCCCGCGCTGCTGGCCTTCTGCGCGCCGACCACCAACAGCTACCGCCGGCTGGTGCCGGGCTACGAGGCGCCGATCAACCTCATGTACTCGGCCCGCAACCGCTCGGCGATCGTCCGCATCCCGATGTACTCCAACTCCCCGAAGGCCAAGCGCCTCGAGTTCCGTGCGCCCGACCCGACGGCCAACCCGTATCTCGCCTTCCCGGCGCTGCTGATGGCCGGACTCGACGGCGTCAAGAACAAGACCGAACCGCCGAAGCCGCTCGACAAGGACCTCTACGAGCTCGAGGGTGCGGAGAAGGCGAAAATCAAGAACACCCCCGGGTCGCTGGGCGAGGTGCTCGACGCGCTCGAGAAGGACCACCAGTTCCTGCTAGAGGGTGGCGTCTTCACGCAGGACCTGATCGACACCTGGCTCGACATGAAGCGCACCAAGGACGTGAAGCCGATGGCGCTGCGGCCGCATCCGTACGAGTTCTTCCTCTACTATGACGCCTGATGTCCTGAAGCAGCCCGCCTACCGGGCGTTGCTGGGGATGAAGCAGGCCACGAAGAAGGAGATCCTCGCGCTGGTGGAGTCGTTGAACGTGCGGTACTTGCAGCTCACGTTCACCGACATCATGGGTATCGCCAAGAACGTCGAGCTGCCCCGCAGCCAGATCGCGAAGGCGCTCGACGGGCAGCTCATGTTCGACGGCTCCTCCATCGAGGGATTCGTCCGCATCGAGGAGTCGGACATGCTCCTCGCGCCCGACCTCTCCACCTTCCGCGTCTATCCGTGGGGGGTGGAGGACGGGCTCGTCGCCCGGCTCATCTGCGACATCCGGAATACCGACGGCACGCCGTTCGCCGGTTGCCCGCGCTCGGCGCTCAAGCGCCAGCTCCGGCGCGCCGCCGAGATGGGCTACGAGATGATGGCCGGCTGCGAGGCGGAGTTCTTTCTCTTCCTCAAGAACGCCGCGGGCGCGCCCACCACCGAGACACACGACGCGGCCGGTTACTTCGACCTGGGGCCGGTGGACCGGGGCGAGCGCGCGCGGCGCTTGATCGTCGCTGATCTGGAGGAGATGGGCTTCGAGGTCGAAGCCGCACACCACGAGGTCGCGCCCGGGCAGCACGAGGTGGACTTCAAGTACGCCGAGGCGCTGAAGACGGCGGACGACCTGGTGACCTTCCGCCAGGTGGTCCGCAGCGCGGCGGAGCGCTACGACCTGGTGGCGACGTTCATGCCCAAGCCGATCTTCGGGATGAACGGCTCCGGCATGCATACCCACCAGAGCCTTTTCGCCGGCGAGACCAACGCCTTCTGGGACCCGAAGGCGCCGTGGGAGCTGTCGCGGACGGCGCTGGCCTACATCGCCGGGCTCATCGTCCACGCGCGCGGATTCTGCGCCGTCACCAACCCGCTGGTCAACAGCTACAAGCGGCTGGTGCCGGGCTACGAGGCGCCGGTCAACGTCGCCTGGTCGATCCGCAACCGGTCGCCGATGATCCGCATTCCCGACCGGCGCGGCGCGGGCACGCGGTGCGAGCTGCGGATGCCCGACCCCTCGTCGAACCCCTACCTGGCGCTCGCGGTGCAGCTCGCCGCGGGCCTCGACGGTATCGCGCACGACCTGGTGCCGCCGGACCCCGTGAACAAGAACATTTTCACCATGACCTACCGCGAGCGGCGGCACCATAAGATCGACGATCTGCCGCGCGACCTCCACGAGGCGCTCGACGAGCTGGAGAAAGACCCGGTGGTGCTGGGCGCCCTGGGCGAGCACATCGGCGCCCGGTTCATCGAGGCCAAGCGGGCGGAGTGGCAGGAGTACATCACGCAGGTGTCCGAGTGGGAGGTCAAGCGCTATCTCGGTACGTACTAAACCGTTGTAACCAAATAACTTCCATCGGCGCAGGGACACCAAGTGTCCAGAAGCCACCGCGCTCCGCCGCACCCAGCCGTCCATCGACGCGCCTCCGGTCTAGCTCGCCCTTCGCTGCCTACCGTCATCGGTTGCCCGGCGTCAGGGCTTGCCCTTACGCTGGCGTTTTTCTTGCCGCATTATCGAGCGCCCCGGTGCCTGTCGGGGTCCCGTATCCGATCGTTCGCTTTCCTCAGAGTGTCGGAGCCTGCCGTTGCGCGCTGGTTCTGCAGACCCCGCGTTGCCCCCGGGCGGGGCCCGCCCATGGGCTCGGCGGATTCTGGCCGTGGCTGTATGCGTGGGCGTCGCCGTCTCGGGTGTCCAATGCGTCTCTGATCTTCTCGTCGCACCGTCGCAATCGGTCTACACTTTTGACCCGGTGTTGCCGGTACCCAACACCGTCAACATCGGCGACACCATCGCCATTCCGCAGGCCCAGCTCACCGTCGACGGCCGCGTCGTCGTGGTCGGGCTTGGCGCTTCCGTGGTCACTGGGGCGACTGTCCTCAAAGTGGACAGCCTGGGTCGGCTGATCGTGCTGGGCCCCGGCGATGGGGTCGTGCGCGTCCACCCGATCAGCGCCGCGCTCCCCACCGATACCCTGCACCAGGACTTCGCCCTGCACGCCGCGGTGCCGAAGCTGACGAGCACCGGACCCGACGCCATCTACAGCATCAAGGACACGGTGACGCTGGCGGCCACGCCGCGCACCAATGGTGGCGTGGCGATTGCCGGCGCCCCGGTGGCGTGGAGCCTGGTGAGCGGCTCGGGCATCGTCACCCTGCTGAATGCGTCCACCGGCCAGTTCCGCGGCGAGGCGAACGGTGACGCCGTGATCATGGCAGCGAGTGACAGCGCGACCTTGCAGCGGACAATTCGCGTGCGGCAGCGAGCAACCAAGGTGCTGCCCGCCGGTGCGGTGGTGTTCCGCGCCCTTGGCCGGGCCCAAGTCCTGACCCCGCAGGCCCAGGATGCGCGCAATAACTCGGTGACGGGCGGCACCACGCGCTGGGGGGCGATCCCACACGGGAAGACCGTGACGCGCGGGAGACCGATGTGTCCCTTGCCTGGCGCGCCCGACCGTGGCTGAGCCTGAGCGCGCGCGGCGAGGCGCTCAAGGTCTCGACCAGCCTCGCCAATTCAGTGTGGCGCATGTACGGCCTCGGCGCGAGCGTCAGTACGGCGCTCGGGACGCCGCGGGTGCGGGGCTGGGCCGAGGTCACCGTATCCCCGCTGACGAGCGTCGTGGCATCACAACCGCTCGGCACCCCCTGGTGGGCGGAAGTGGGGCCCGGCTATCAGCCCAGCTGGGCGCCGCTCGAGGTCCGCTTTTCCTATCTGCTCAAGACGATCGACTTTCGCGGCGCGCTCGACCAGCGGCTGGGCGGGCTGCTGCTGGGGGTTCGAACGGGGGGTCGGTGAGCAAGGCGAAGGCGGCCACTCGCGCGGTCCTCTTCGATCTCGATGGCACGATCTACGAGGACGGTGTTGCCCTGCCGGGGGCCGCGGACGCAGTGGCGGCGCTCCGCCAGCGCGACATCCAGGTCGGGTTCGTCACCAACACGACCAGCCGCTCGCGCCGTCACCTCACCGAGCGGCTCCGCACCATGGACATTCCGGCGGAGCCCGGGCAGATCCTCACCGCGCTGCGCGCCGGCGCCGCGCATCTCAAGGCCGAGGGATTCACGCGCGTCGCCCCGCTGGTGCCCGAGCGCGCCCTCGAGGACCTCGCCGAATTCGCGATCGTGATGGAGAAGCCGCAAGCGGTGGTCGTCGGCGACCTCGACGACCGCTGGACCTTCGAGATCCTCAACACCGCATTCCGGCAGCTCATGGACGGCGCCGAGTTGGTCGCCTTCTCGGCCGACCGCTACTGGCAGAAGCCCGAGGGCCTGGTGCTCGACTGCGGCCCCTTCGTGAAGGCGCTGGAATACGCATCGGGCAAGACCGCCACGGTCTGCGGCAAGCCTTCGCGCGAGTTCTACCGCGCGGCGCTGGCGTCTCTGGGCGACTGGGCGATCGAGCGGCCGGACCAGGTGCTGATGGTCGGTGACGACATCTGGGGCGACATCCAGGGCGCCCAGGATGCGGGCCTCAGGGCCTGCCTGGTGCGCACCGGGAAGTACCGGGAGGAAGTCTTTCTCGAGAGCGGCGTGCAGGCGGACTTCACCATCGACGCGATCCATGAGATGGGCGCTGTGGTCTAGGCAGCTAC
>JBGOSS010000033.1:0-42163 GCA_041476105.1 Gemmatimonadota bacterium | reverse complement strand
GTGACACCCAGGATTCCCGCGGCGATCGTCACCCGCCCATCGGCCTTGCGCAACGCCTCGTGAACTTGATCCACCGCCAGCACGACCCGCCGGCCGCGGCCGCCGATCAGGCCCAGCGGCGGCACGATCACCAGATGACGCGCCTCCACCACGATGCGCTGCCCCTTCCCCGCCTCGCGCCACGCCCGCCGGCAGGCACCCTTGAGCACGCTGTCCAACTCGCGCACGTTGCCCGGCCACGCATGCGCCATCAGCCGGCCGACCACCCCCCGGGCCAGCGCGATAGCGCAGTCTCCACGAGCCCGCGAGATCCGGCCCACCAGGTGGTCGGTCAGCTCGGGCACATCCTCCATGTGCTCGATCAGCCCCAACAGGACGATCGTCTCTTCCGCCACCCGATAGAGCAGATCTCTGCGCCACCACCCTCTGGCGACCAGGGCCTCCGGAGACTCGTGCACGCACATCACCACCCGCATGTCGGGCCGGATCGGGCGGCCACCGCCCAACGGCCACAGCTCCTCCCGTTCGGCGATGTCCACCAGCCAGGCCTGCCCGCGCGCCGGGATCTCGTCCGCCTCCTCGACGCCCAGGATGCCGCCGTGCTCCTGCACCAGGAGACCCGCACGGTCCTTCTCATCGGCGCCCGTGAACGACTTGCCGCGATACCCCACCAGCTCGCTGCGCAGCGTCTCGCCGTCGAGCTGCACCGCCGGCACCCGGACCAGATCCCCACGCCCATACGCCACGTACAGCGCCTGGAGCACGATGCGCTTGCCGCTCCCGGTCGGGCCTTGGAGAACGACGTTGCAATCGTCCGGGCCGATCACCTCGATGGCGCAGCGGACGCCGCAGCTGAACGCACTGCTGCCGACGAATAGCGATTCGGGTGCCAGCACGACGATCCCCGGAGTGCGTGCGGTGCCGACAGGACAATCCGGGAACAAGTGAACTCGCCTGACCAGCTTTGGACACTGTGGGGAGCCCCAGCGAAGAGAAGCCGAAGGATCAGCGTTTCAGAATGGCCGCGACCTCCCGCGCCTTCGCGCTACCGAGACCCGCTCGCCGCGCCAGCGCCAGCGTCGCGCGGCCCAGCGTGGCGTACAGCTCGCGCGTCGGCAGATCGAGCGCCGCGAGATGGCGGCGGATCGTGGCGGCGTCGCCGCGCATGATCGGGCCGGTGAGCGACGCCTCGGGGCCGTGCACCGCCTCGTTCGCGACCGAGGCCGCGGTGAGCGGCGCCAGGGCGCGACGCGCTGCCCGCTCGCCGAACCCGGCGGCGACCAGCAGCCGCTGCGCCGCATCGAGGATCGCCACCACGTAGTTGGACGCGAAGACCGCGCCGGCGTGATAGCGCGCCTTGTCGCGCCCACGGATCACCACCGGCTCGCCGCCCAGCGCGCGGGCGAGCCTGCGCGCCGCGGCCACTGCCGCCGCGTCCCCCTCGAGCGCGAAGGCCGCGCCGTGGAAATGCCGCGCCGCGCGCGCCGGATCGGCGCTCACCGTCATCAGGGGATGCATCGAGCCGATGTGCGCGCCGCGCCGGCGCAGCGGCCGCAACACGTCCGCCGTCAGCGCCCCCGAGAGATGAAGCACCACCTGGCCCCGCCGCACGGCGCGCTCCCGCACCAGCTCGGCGACCAGCGGGGCCACGGAATCGTCCCGCACCGCGAGGAGCACCACGCGCGCCTCGCGCATCCAGGGCGGCGCCCCGCCGACCGAAAGCGGCAGGCCACGGGGCACCTTCTTGCGGCGCCGGCCATGCACGCCCAGCACCTTCACGCCGGCGCGCCGCAGCGCGAGCGCGAGGCCCAGGCCGGCCCGGCCGGGGCCGATGATGCCGACCGTGGGCAAGGCCTCAGACATTGGCGACGATCAGGTTCGCCCCGATCGCCAGCAGCAGCACGCCGAACACCCGCCGCAGGACCAGCACCGGCATCCGCCGGTTGATCCGGACACCGAGGGGCGAGAGGAGTACCGCGCCGATGGCCAGCGGCAGGCCGTGCCGGAAGTCGACGTGCCCGACCACCCCCGTGAACGGCAGGCCCCGCACCGGCTCGAAGAGGTAGCTCGCACTCCCCGCCGTCCCGGTCACCGTGATGACCGCCAGCGACGTCGGCACGATCACCCGGAAGGGCATCTCGAGCAGGTAGTGCATCCCCATCGTCGCCGGCACGCCGCCGCCGACGCCCAGCGCCGCGGACAGCGCGCCCACCGGAATCCCCAGCAATGCCGACCAGACCAGGTGGCCGGCGCTGCGGTCGGGCATGTCGTCGCGGCTGGTGGTGCGAAAGAGCAGGTCGAGCGAGACCAGCGCCAGGAAGATCCCGAAGCCCACGCGCAGCGCCTGGGCGGGGAGCCGCGCGGCGAACTGCGCCGTCACCGCGGCCGAGAGCGCCCCCGTGGCGGCGAGGGGGAGTGCCGCCCGCCACTGCACAAGCCCGGTGCCGCGGTAACCGATCAGGCCGCGGATCGCGGTGGGGACGATGACGGCGAGGCTGGTGGCGTGCGCCATCGGCGTGGCGTCATTGCGCGGCACGCCGAGCCGGTCATACAGCACATAGAGGAAGGGCACCATGAGCACCCCTCCTCCAATGCCGGTCAGCCCGGAGACCAGGCCGACCAGGGCGCCGACCGCGAGCGCGGCGGCGACGACCAGCACTAGCGCCGGGCGGACTCGGGCGGGGTCGCCTGGGCCACCAGCGTCAGGAGCTCGACGGGCGAATGGGCGCGGCCGGCGAGCCGCTTGGCCGTGGTGAGCACCGGGTCATCGCCCGCCGAGAGGCGGATCACTTCACCGGCGCGGCCGAAGGCGAAGCGGGCCGTCTGGTCTCCCAGCTGCTTCGCGATGAACTCCCAGGTGGCGTCGAGCGTGGCCTGGTCGAGGGTCACGCCCCGCTGGCCCAGCAGGCTCATGAACTGGCCGCGCAGGGCCGGCGTGACGGTGAAGGTCGGCGCCGCGACGGTCTGATGGGCGCGGGCGTCGAGGGCGAAAGCCGCGAGGGCGTCGGTGTACTTGACCACGTTGCGGCCCAGGGCCTGCTGGAGCCGATTGCGCGCGATGATCTCGGCGCTGTCGGTCCTGACCACGAGGTCGGGCGCGACGCCGCCGCCGCCCCGCACCGCGCGCCCGCGATCGGTGTGGTAGACGGTGTCGGCCGCGGCCGCCGAATCACTGCGGGTCACGTCCTCGTCGGGGTCACGTTCCTGCTGCATCCGGAAGGCGCGCTGGATGCTCCGCCCGCTCGGCGTGTACCACTTCGACGTCGTCATCTTGAGCGACGCCGTGTTGGACAGCGGGAAGACCGACTGCACCAGGCCCTTGCCGTACGACGTGGTGCCGACGATCACCGCGCGGTCGTGGTCCTGGAGCGCACCGGCCACGATCTCGGCGGCCGACGCCGTCGCGCCGTTGACGAGCGCCACCAGCGGCAGCGTGGGGTACTTCTGCGCCGTGCGGTCGGCGAACTCCCGCGTCGAGCCGGGGGCGCGGCCGCGGGTCGAGACGATCGACTGGCCGGGATCGAGGAAGAGGTCGGCTACCTGCACGCCTTCGTCGAGCAGGCCGCCCGGGTTGAAGCGCAGGTCGAGGATCAGCGCCTTCATGCCGGCGGCCTTCAACGAGTCGATCGCCTGCGTCAGCTCGCGCGCGGTGGACTCGCTGAACGAGTACAGCTCGATGTACCCCACGCCGTCGCCCAGGTCGGCGGCCAGCCGCACCGAGCGGGCGTGAATCTGGGCCCGCGTCAGGCGATAGGTGAGCTGCTCGCTGATGCCGGGGCGATCGATCTTCAGGACCACTTCGCTGCCCGACGGTCCGCGCAGCGAGCTCACCGCGCGCTCCTGGTTCCAGCGCGCCGTGGAGGAGTCACCCACCCCCACGATGCGGTCTCCGGTCATGATGCCCGCGCGCTCGGCCGGGCTGTCGGGGAGGGGCGAGACGACGACGATCGCGCCGTCGCGATACTCGATCTGGAGGCCGACGCCGCCGTAGTTGCCGCTGGTCTGCTCGGAGAGGGAGCGCAGCTCGCGCCCGTCGAGGAACGCGGTGTACGGGTCGCGCAGCTCACGCAGCATGCCGTCGATCGCCATCCGGTACAGCTGGCGCTCGTCGAGAGAATCGACGTAGTAGTCCGATACGTGCGAGAGCACGTCGTCGAACATCCGGGCCTGCTGGTAGACGTTCTGCTGGGGCTGGCCGCCCTGCTGGAGCAGCCACCCGCCCGAGAAGAACGCCACGGCGGCGACGAGCGAGGTGACGACGATGCGCTGGCGCGACATGAAAACCCTTCCTGCGGGGAATGCCCTGATTACCCCGCGCGGGAACAAAGGTTTACGCGGTGCGGATCTCCGGGAAAGGTGCACGGGGCGGCCCCGGCGCGAAAGTCCGCCGCGATCGGAACGCTCAGCCGGCGCGCGGGAGCAGCGGCAGCACGGCCCGCCACACCGCCTCGTGGACGGCGGCCGCCGGCGCGTCGGCGGCGATGTGCACCACCGGGCCCGGGCCCGCCGCCGCGCGAAACGCCGCCGCCACGCGCTCGTGGAAGGCGTCGTCGGCCCGCTCCAGGCGGTCGGGCGCCTTCCCCTGCGCGGCCTGGCGCGCGCGGCCCGCCCCGACCGGCAGATCGAGCACCACGTAGAGGTCGGGTACCAGGCCGCCGGTCGCGAGGCCGATCGCGGCCGTCACCGCGTCCAGCGGCAGCCCCCGCCCCGCGACCTGGTAGGCGCGCGTCGACAGCTCGTAGCGGTCGGCGAGGACGAGGCGTCCCGCGGCGAGCGCGGGCCGGATGACCCGCGCCACCAGGTCCGCGCGGGCCACCAGATAAAGGAAGAGCTCGGCGGCAGCAGTGAGCTCGTCCTTGCCGTGGAGGACCAGCTGGCGCGCGGCCTCGGCCAACGCCGTGCCGCCCGGCTCCCGCACCACCAGGGGGTCGTGCCCGCCCGCCCTGAGGCGATCGGCGAGCAGCCCGACTTGGCTGCTCTTACCGGAGCCTTCGATGCCTTCGAGCGCGATGAAGAGGCCGCCGCTCACCCCAGCGTGATGATCCGGCTGGCGGACCCCTGCTTGATTCCGTCGAGGATCCACTCGTTCACTTTCATCATCAGCTTGTCGAAGTTCGACTGGGCGGCGACCACCGACTGGTAGGCGGAGTGGCCCTGCACCTTGCCGACCAGCTGATCGATCTCCTGTTGCTGGACGGGCGTCGGCTCGACGCCGCGATCGAGCTGCTCGGCGACGCTGAGCTGGAGCGTGCGGAGCCGCTCCAGGGCGGTCCGCAGGTCGGTCTCCTCCATGAGACGGTCGTTGGACCGCTTGAGGGCCTGGTACTCGTCGCTCTGTCCCACGAGGCGGCCAAGGTCGGCCGCACGATCGGCGATCATTGATGCTCCGGTGTGAGTCCGGAGAAGAATCACCCCGCGGGGGCCGCGGCGAAAGGTGCGCCGCCGGTGGCAACCGGGAGGCACCCCTTGTTGTCTTAGGTATACGGCGCGATCGTTCTTCCAACCCTGCCGGACGAGGCCCATGGACCGCACCCCGATGACCCTGCTCAAGGGCACCCTCGACGTCCTCATCCTCAAGACGCTGAGCTGGGGACCCGCGCACGGCTACGCCATCTCGCGCTGGATCCGCCAGACGACGAGGGACGAGCTTTCGATCGAGGAGGGTGCGCTCTACCCGGCGTTGCGCCGGGTCGAAGAGCACGGCTGGGTCGAGTCGGCGTGGAAGCGAACGGAGACCGGGCGCGAAGCGAAAGTCTACAAGCTCACCGTGGCCGGCCGGCGCCAGCTCCAGGCCGAAGTGAGCGGCTGGACGCGGTACGTCACGGCGATGACGCGGGTGCTCGAGGCGCGTCCCGCGGGAGCGATCGGCGGATGAGCCTCTTCCGCCGCCGGCCCGACGAGGCGCTCCCGCTCTCGCGCCAGAAGCCGGTCGCGGAGGACGTGCGCCGCGAGGTGGAGGCGCACCTGGAGCTGCGCGCCGAGGAGCTGATCGCGCAGGGGTGGGAGCCCGAGGCGGCGCGCGCCGAGTCCCGCCGGGCCTTCGGCGAGGTGGGCGCGATCGAGTCGGAGTGCCGCGAGATCACGACGCGCGCGCGCCGGGCCCAGCGGCGTGCCGAGCTGCTCGACGCTTTCTGGCAGGACCTGGTCTACGCCGGGCGCGTCCTGCGCGGCGCGCCGGGCTTCGCCGCCGCCGCCATTCTCACGCTGGCCCTCGGGATCGGCGCCAACACCGCCATCTTCTCCGTGGTAAACGGCGTCCTGCTGCGGCCGCTGCCCTACGAGCGGCCCGAGCGCCTGGTGGACCTGGTCGAGCTGCATGAGCGGGGCTACGCCTCGGTGCCGTGGACGAGTTTTCTCGATCTCCAGGCCCAGTCGCGCTCGTTCGAGGCGCTCGCCGAGTACGGCGGCGGCCGCGGCACCATCCAGGGCGCCGACGAGCCGGTGCGCGCGGCTGTCGCGCCGGTGTCCCGCGACTTCTTCCGGGTCATGCGGACCCGCGCGTGGATTGGCCGCCTCCCCGGCCCCGGCGACCATGCCGAGGGGGCCGCGCCCGTCGCGGTGGTGAGCTACCGGTTCTGGCGCTCGCACCTCGGCGGTGACCGGGATCTCTCCGGCAAGCGCCTCCGGGGTGAATTCGGATTCGACGTCATCGGCGTGTTGCCGCCCGGCTTCGACTTCCCCGGCGGCACCGACATCTGGCATCCCCTCGAGCTGAACCGGCAGCCGACGTCACGGACCGCGCACAACTGGCCGGCCATCGGTCGCCTGAAGCCGGGCGTGAGCCCGCGGCAGGCCGAGGAGGAGCTGCGGAGCATCTTCCGGCGCATCGGCGAGTCCGCCGGCCCCGACTTCGACGCGGTGGGCGCGCGGGTCACGCCGCTCCAGGAGCTGCTCACCGGCTCGGTCCGCAGGCCGCTCTTCCTCCTCCTCGGCGCCTCGGCGCTCCTGCTCCTCGCGGCGTGCACCAACCTGGCGAGCACCCTGCTCGCGCGGGGCACGGCGCGCGCCAGCGAGCTGGCGATTCGCACCGCGCTCGGCGCCGGCCGCCTGCGCATCGTGCGCCAGGTCTTCACCGAGAGCCTGGTGATCGCCGTCCTCGGGTGCGCCGCCGGCCTCCTCGTCGCGTCGCTGCTGCTTCGCGCGCTGCTCGCCCTCGCGCCGGTGGGCCTCATGCGGCTGGGCGATGCGCGCCTCGACCCCTGGGTGCTGGGCTTCACCGTGGCGGTCGGCCTGACGACCGCCGTGCTCTTCGGGCTCTTCCCCGCGCTGCGCATCTCGGACGTGGACAGCGGCGCCGCGATGCGCGAGGGCGCCCGCGCCGGCGGCGGCCCGCGGCGCCAGCGCCTCTGGTCCCTGCTGGTCTCGGTCGAGGTCGCGCTCGCGCTGGTCCTGCTGGCCGGCTCGGGACTGATGCTGCGCAGCTTCGCCACGGTGCTCGGCATCGACCCGGGTTTCCGGGCCGACAGCGTGCTCACCGTCGAGCTCGATCTCCCGGAGCGCGAGTACCCCGACGTGGTGCGCGCCGTGGCCTTCCACGACCGCGCGCTGGAGGCGCTGCGCCGCATCCCGGGCGTCGAAGCCGCGGGGGTGTCGAACGTCCTGCCACTGGGCGGCGACAACCCGAGCGGGGGGATCCAGGTTGAAGGCAAGGCGCTCCTCCCCGTGGGCCATCCAATTACCGGCTTCGCCGTCTATCGGCTGGCGAGCACTGGCTACTTCGAGGCGATGGGGATGCGGATCGTGCGGGGGCGCGGTCTCAGCGAAGGGGACGTCGCCGGCGCGGCCCCCGCGATCGTGGTCAACGAAGCGCTGGCGGCCGACGGATGGCCCGGCCAGGACCCGATCGGCAAGCGGCTGCGCATCGGCGGGATGGACGGACCGGGCGCCGAGCCCTGGGCGACGGTCGTGGGCGTGGTGCGGAATGTCCCGGGCTCCGCCGTCACGTCGCCGGCCCGGCCGACGTACTACTACTCCTACCGCCAGCTCCCGTACCGCGCGCGCTGGATGACCGCGGTGATCCGTACCAGGGTGCCGCCGCTGAGCATCGCGCCGCAGGTGCGCGCGGCGCTGCGCGAGATCGACCCGGCGGTTCCGGCGGAGTTCCGGACGATGGAGGAGCGGCTCGCGACCTCGATCGCCGACCGGCGCTTCACCATGGCGGTGCTCGGCGCCTTCGCGGGCGCGGCGCTGCTCCTCGCCGCCGTGGGCATCTACGGTGTGGTGTCGTACGCCGTCGCCCAGCGCACCCGCGAAATCGGCATTCGCATCGCCCTCGGAGCCCGGCCCCGGACCGTGGCGCGCATGGTCCAGGGCCGCGCCATGTTGATGGTCGGCGTCGGCATCGTCCTGGGAATCGCCGGCGCGCTGGCGCTGACGCGCGTCATGCGCTCGCAGCTCTACGAGGTCAGCCCCACCGACCCCGGGACCTTCGCCGCCGCGATCGTGGTGCTCGGCGCGGCGGGGTGGCTGGCGAGCTGGATTCCGGCGCGCCGCGGCACCCGCGTGGACCCGATGGTGGCGATCCGCACCGAATGAGCGACCGGCTCGCTGAGCAGCTGCGCGCCACCCTGCCGGGGTACCCCGTCGAGCGCGAGCTGAGCGGGGGAGGCATGAGCCGCGTCTTCGTCGCCGAGGAGTCGGCCCTCGGGCGCCGGGTCGTGATCAAGGTGCTGGCTGCCTCGGGGCCGGCGGTGAACGCCGAGCGGTTCCGCCGCGAGATCCTGCTCTCGGCGCGGCTCCAGCACCCGCACATCGTCCCCGTCCTGACGGCGGGCGAGGTGGACGGCGTCCCGTACTTCGTCATGCCGTACGTCGAGGGGGCCTCGCTGCGCGCCCGCCTGCGCCAGGACGGCGCCCTGCCCATCGCCGAGGCGGTCCGGCTGCTGCGCAACGTCGGCGCCGCCCTGGCCTACGCCCACGAACGCGGCATCGTGCACCGCGACATCAAGCCCGACAACGTGATCGTCTCGGGCGGCGTCGCGGTGGTGCTCGATTTCGGGGTGTCGAAGGCGCTCGCCGCCTCGACGCTGGCGCCGCAAGAGGGCGTCACGCACCCGGGGATCGCGGTCGGGACGCCCGCCTACATGGCGCCGGAGCAGGCCGCCGGCGACCCCGAGGTGGACGCCCGCGCCGACCTCTACGCCTTCGGCATCCTCGCGTACGAACTGCTGACGGCGAGCACGCCCTTCGGCGGGCGCGACGCGGCGCAACTGCTGCGGGCGCACCTGATCGAGACGCCGCCGCCGCTGGCCGGGCGCCGGCCCGAGGTGCCCCCGGCGCTGGCGGCGCTGGTGATGCGCTGCCTGGAGAAGGAAAAGACGGCGCGCCCCCAGACCGCG
Source organism: Gemmatimonadota bacterium (assembly GCA_041476105.1). Classification (GTDB taxonomy): domain Bacteria; phylum Gemmatimonadota; class Gemmatimonadetes; order Gemmatimonadales; family JACORV01; genus DASXPG01. The sequence continues at coordinate 32,825 of JBGOSS010000033.1, read as the reverse complement.
ACCGAGGTGCTCGATCTGCTGGACGCCATGGGCACGCCGAGCGGGACGCGGGCGACGACGCGCTGGGAGGGAGCGGCGCGCGCCTGGGATGGCGCGCTCGCCGGGGCGATCCCGGCGCTCGTCTACGGCGTCGCGTGCGGCATCACGATCGGCGGTTTCCGGTGGCTCGAGACCCAGGGGCAGGTCACCATGCGTGCCGTGGTGTTCGCGATCATCGGCGCGCTCATGGGGCTTCCGCTGGTCGTGGCGGCGGGGTGGCTGATGCACATCCGGCGCACCGAGCTGCGACCCCGCGCGGCGCGGGGTTAGGCGAGGCGGGCCAGCACGTAGCGTTCCCGCCCGGCGAGATCGCTCCGCACGTCCACGCTCCCGAACCCGCCCGCCGAGGCCAGCGCCGCGACGTCCCGGGCCCGGTGGGCGTCCACTTCGAGCGCCAGCAGACCGCCCGGATGGAGCGCCTCGCGCGTCTGCACCACGAGCGCGCGGTAGGGGTCCAGTCCGTCGGCGCCGGCGTCGAGCGCGAGGCGGGGTTCGAAGTCCTTCACCGACGCCTCGAGCGCCTCCCACTCCCCAGTCGCGACGTAGGGCGGGTTGCTGACCACGATGTCCACGCGGTCGCCGAGCAGCGGCGCGAGCAGGTCGCCGCGCCGGAAGCTGATCCGCTCCTTCGCGCCGAGCGACGTGGCGTTCTCGATGGCGAGATTCAGCGCGTCGGCGGAAATGTCGGTCGCGATGACGCCCGCGACGGCCGCTTCCAGGGCAATCGCGATCGCGATCGCTCCGGAGCCGGTGCCGATGTCGGCCACCGGTCCCACCGTCCCACGGTCCCACCGTCCCACGGCCTCGATCACCAACTCCACCAGCCCCTCGGTCTCCGGCCTGGGGATCAGGACCCGCTGATCGACGGAGAGCCAGTGACCCCGAAAGTTCGCGCGCCCAGTGGCGTACTGCTGCGGCCACCCGGCCCGCCGCCGCTCGGCGGCCAGCAGCAGTCGCTCGCGCACCGCGCCAGAGATCGGCCGGTCCCGATCCCTGTAGGCATCGCTGAGGTTTCCGGAAACGACCGCGGCGTACAGCTCATCCACCTCCGATCCCAACGCGGATCGGAGGTCCCGGAGAACGGATCCTACGGTTTCAATCACGTCCGCTATCAGCCATGAGCCATCAGCCATCGGACCGTCACGCCGCGTCGCCGTCGGCCTGGTCGCCCTGCATCCGCTCCTCGCGGCGTGCGGTGCGCAATGCCGTCACCACGTCGTCGAGGTCACCGTCGAGCACGGCCTGGAGATTGTGGACGCTGAGACCGATGCGGTGATCGGTGACGCGGCTCTGAGGAAAGTTGTAGGTGCGGATCTTGGCCGAGCGGTCGCCGGTGCCGACCATGGTGCGGCGCTCCCGGGCGCGCGCCGCCTCCTGCTCCGAGACCATCTTGTCGAGCAGGCGGGAGCGCAGCACCTCCATCGCCTTGATCTTGTTCTGGAGCTGGCTCTTCTGGTCCTGCTGCTGCACCACCAGCCCCGACGGCAGGTGCGTGATGCGCACCGCCGAGTCGGTGGTGTTGACGCTTTGCCCGCCCGGCCCCCCCGAGCGGAATACGTCGATGCGCAGATCGTTGGGCTCGATCTTCACGTCGATCTCCTCGGCCTCGGGGAGCACCGCGACCGTCGCCGCCGAGGTGTGGATGCGCCCCGCCGTCTCGGTCGCCGGCACGCGCTGCACCCGGTGGACCCCGGCCTCGCTGCGCAGCGCGCCGAAGGCGTCGCTGCCGCGCACCGCGAACACCGCTTCCTTGAGACCGTTCAGGGTGCCGTAGCTGAGGGAGATGTTCTCGACCTGGTACCCGTGGCGCTCGGCGAAGCGGGTGTACATCCGGAACAGGTCGGCGGCGAAGAGCGCCGCTTCGTCACCGCCGGTGCCGGCGCGGATCTCGACGATGGCGTCGCGGTCGTCCAGGGGATCGCGCGGGGTCAGCAGCTCGTCGAGCTCGGCCTCGAGGTGCTTCACCTCGGGCTCGATCGCGGCGACTTCCTGCTTCGCCAGGGCCGCCATGTCCGCGTCGGTGCCGGCCGCCAGCTCGCGCGCGGCCGCCAGCTCAGCCACCAGCTTGAGCCAGCGCTGCCCCGCCCGCACGATCGGATCCAGCCGGGCGCGCTCCCTGCCGAGTTTCTGGCGGCTAGACGCATCGCGCGCCGCCTTGGGGTCCGCCAGCTCGGCGTCCACCTGGGCGGCGCGCGTCAACGCAGCCGTGACCCTGGTGCGAAGATCAGCTATTGGCGGGCTCTCCGGCCTTCGCGTCCGCCGCGGCCCTGGCCTCGGCCTTCACTTCGTCGGGGCTCCGGTACTTGGCCCGGAAGCGCTCGACGCGGCCCGCCGTATCCACCAGGCGCAGCTTGCCGGTGAAGTAGGGGTGGCACTTGGCGCAGATTTCCAGGTGAATCGACTTCGCCGTAGACCGCGTAACCCAGCTATTGCCGCAGGTGCAGACCACGGTGATCGGGTGATACTCGGGATGAATGCCGGCTTTCACTGCCCTGCTCCTCGCGCAAGATTGTCGGTGACAGAGCGTAAATGTAACCGGGCCAGCGACTTCCCGACAAGCCGCCCGGCCCCGCGCCATTTGACAAGCCCCAAGGCCGGACGGTAAACTTGCCCGGCTCATGTCTCCCACCGATGTCCTCAAGCGGGTGCCTCTCTTCAGCGACCTCGCCGAGGCCGAACTGGCGCGGTTTGCGGAGGTGACCCGCGAGCGCGAATACCCCAAGAATTCCGTCATTCTCTTCGAGGACGACCCCGGCGACGCCCTCTACATCGTGTCCACCGGACAGGTGAAGGTAGTGCTGATCGGCGAGGACGGGCGCGAGGTGATCCTCTCGGTGCTGGGGGACGGCGACTTCTTCGGCGAGATGTCGCTCATCGACGACGAGCCGCGCAGCGCCCACGTCATCGCGATGAAGGACTCGCAGCTCCTGGTCCTGCGGCGGGACGATTTCCAGGCCCGGCTCGAGGAGCAGCCCAAGATCGCCCTCAAGCTGCTGCGCGTCCTGGTGCAGCGCCTGCGGCGCGCCGACGAGAAGATCGGCGGCCTGGTCCTGCTGGACGTGAACGGCCGCGTGGCGCAGCTGCTCCTCGACCTCGCCGAAGAGAGCGGCGGCCCGCGGATCACGCGCCGGCTGACGCACCACACCATCGCGCAGATGATCGGGTCCTCGCGCGAGACGGTGAGCCGCGCGATGCGGGAGCTGGTGGAGCGCGGCGCCATCGAGGTCACCCGCCGCGAGATCACCATCCGCCAGCCCGACGCCCTGCGCACCATGACCGGCGCCAGGCCGTCGTGAGGCCGGTCACATGACCCGGGTGACCCCGCCTCTCGCCTTTCGACCCGCTTTCCGGCTACCCTTCATACGGTGCCAGGCTCGGTGAGCGCCAAGGGTGTCGTCCTCACGTTCTGGGGTACGCGCGGGACGATCCCGACGCCCGGCGCCCAGACCGCCCGGTATGGCGGCAACACGGCGTGCATCGAGGTCACCGACGGCAGCGGCAATCTCGTGATCCTGGACGCCGGGACCGGGATCCGCGGCCTCGGCAAGCGGCTGGCGGGAGAGAACGGGCAGAAGGGCGTGCGGGCCGACCTGATCATCTCGCACGCGCACTGGGACCACATCCAGGGGCTGCCCTACTTCGCCCCGCTGTTCATGAAGGGCAACCTGCTGAAGGTGTGGGGACCGCAGCAGGGCGACGTCGAGATGGAGACGATCCTGCGGCAGATGATGCACCCGGCCGTCTTCCCCGTGCCGCTGGATGCGCTGGCCGCGACGATCGAGGTCGAGCACGTGAAGGTCGAGACGCCGATCATCACGCCCGGCTTCCGGGTGCAGGCGATGCGGGTGCGCCACCCGGCGGTGACCATGGGGTACCGGCTGGAGCGCAAGGGCGGTCCGTCCATCGTCTACGTGACGGACGACGAGCTGGGGCCCGCCGGCGAGTACGACGTCGGCGCGAACTGGCGCAAGCGGTTCGTGGAGTTCGTCGGCGGATGCGACCTGTTGATCCACGACGCGATGTACACGCCCGACGAGTATCGCGCCCACGCGGGCTGGGGGCATTCGACCTACGTCGAAGCGGTCGAGCTGGCGGTCGAGTCGGGGGCCAGGCGGCTCGCGCTCTTTCACCACGAGCCGGAGCACAGCGACGAGGCGATGGATGACGTGTTCGCGCGGGCCCGCGACGCGGCCCGAGGCAAGGTGGAAGTCTTCGCGGCAGCAGAAGGGCAGACCCTGAAACTGTAGGCACCCATTGCGGAGGTCGAAGTCCCATGAGGCGCTTGACCACGGCAACTCTGACGCTCGCGCTGACGGCGCTCGCCCTGAAGGGCGCGCCGGCGCAGCAGCCCCCGCGCCCGCCCGCCGCCGGCCAGCAGGACGCCCGGCCGGGCATCGCGGTGCTCGACTTCGACATCGGGATGGTCTTCGGGCAGGACCGCGACGACTACGACGCCCTGCGTCGTGGCCTGGCGTCGCTCACCATCACCGAGCTGACCAGCAACCCGGCGGTCCGGGTGGTCGAGCGGACCCAGCTCCAGCAGATCCTCCAGGAGCAGAACCTGGGGCGCGAGGGCCGGGTGGACCCGGCGACCCTGGCGCGGCTCGGCCGGCTCATCGGCGCCCGCTACATGGTCACCGGCACCCTGTTCGACAACCGCGGCGACGTGCGCGTGGACACGCGCATCTTCGACGTCGAGACCAGCGAAATCCTACGTACCCAGAGCGTCCGGGGTCGCATGAACGACCTCTTCGACCTGGTGCCGCGCCTGGCCCAGCAGCTGATGCACGACGCCAACGTGCCGCCCCTCGAGCGCCGCGCGTCGGAGGACTTCCGGCAGCAGAATCCGGCGCCGCCCACCCAGGCGGTGATGGCCTTCTCGCGGGCCGTGCTCTACGCCGATCGCGGGGAGACGCAGCGGGCCGTGGAGCAGTATCGCCGCGCGCTCCAGGTGTTCCCCGCCTACACCCAGGCCAAGAACGACTGTAACCGGTTGCAGGCAGGCGCCTGTACGTGATAACGTGAAGCCGTGACGGCGGTCGTCGCGGCAATCGGGCATTCGGGGGCGCGCCAGCTTTCCGTCATCGGAGGGCTGGCGCGCTTCACGTTGCGGGTCCTGAGAACGGCCGGTCGCCTCTCGCGCGCCGGACGCCTCGTGACGCTACGCGTGCTCGTCAACCAGATCCGGTTCACCGCGCTCCAGGCCGTCGGCCTGGTCGCGCTGCTCGCCGCCCTGCTCTCCTTCCTGGTGATCTCGCAGTCCGCGGCGCAGCTGGGCAAGGTCGGCGCCCTGTCGCGCATCGGGACCATCATGGTCGTCGCCGTGATCCGCGAGCTCGGCCCGCTGCTGACGGCGCTCATCGTGGTGAGCCGCTCCGGTACGGCCATCGCCGCCGAAATGGCGACCAACCGCGTGATGGGGGAGATTACCGCGCTTGAGGCCATGGGCATCGACCCGTACATCTATCTGGTCCTGCCCCGCTTCCTGGGCGCGATCGTGTCGGTCGCGCTGCTCATGGTGGTGTTCGACGCGGTCTCCCTGGTGAGCGGCTACCTCGCGGCCTCCCGGATGATGAGCCCGCGCGGCTACGCCAACATCGTGCTGGCCACGCTGTCGGCCAAGGACGTGTGGATCACCGTGGCCAAGGGCGTCACCTTCGGCGGCGCGGTCGCGCTGTTCTGCTCCTTCCACGGCCTGGCGGTGAGCGCCGGGCCCACCGAGATCCCGCAGGCCGTGACCCGCGGCGTGGTGGGGACCATCGTCGCGATCTTCATCATGTCGGCCCTGTTCGTGCTGGTCGCGGCTTGACGATGCGCGCCTCGTACCTCACCCAGGCCTATGCCATGGGCGTCGAAGGTGCGGCGCCCCTGGTGTTCCGGACCGTGGACCTGCGCGAGCGCCCCGACCATCCCGATCACCGCTTCGACCTGGTCGTCGAAGCCGGCAGCGTGACCGCCGTGGTCGGCGACGAAGACAGCGGCGTGGGGGACATGGGGCACTACGCCCTGGGGCTGGAGCGGCCGCCGTCGGGATCGGTGCTGGTCTTCGGCACCGTCATCGCCGGCCTCAACTACGACCGGCTGCTGGTCTTCCGGCGCCGGATCGGCTACCTCCAGGTCGGCGATGGCCTCCTCCAGAACCTCAGCCTGCGAGCCAACATCGGATTGCCGCTCCAGTACGCCTCGGACCACCAGGTGAAGGAGGTCGCCACCCGGGTCGACGAGCTGCTGGCGCAGTTCAGCCTGGGCGACGTGGCCGGCCTGCGCCCCGCCTCCGCCAACGAGGAAGACCGGCGCCGCGCGGCCGTGGCCCGCGCCGTCGCGCTCGACCCCGAGCTGCTGGTGCTCGACGCGCCGTTCGACGGCCTCACCGGCCGCGCCGCGCACGAGCTGCTGGAGGTGGCGCGGCGGCGCCGCGACGGGACCCAGCGCACGGTGTTCGTGACCGCGCAGGACCTCGGCCCCCACGTGATCCCGCTCTGCACCCGCGTGGTGCACGTCGAGGACGGGCTCGCCATGGAGGGACTGGAGTGAAGGTCGTCCAGAGAACGGACCTCTACGTCGGCCTGTTCGTCGTCGTCACCGTGGGCCTGATCGTGTCGGCGCTGGTAGCGACCAGTGGCTGGGGCATCCGTCACTTCGATCTCTTCATCATCAGCGACGACGTGCGCGACGTCGCCATCGACACCAAGCTCTACCTCCAGGGTCTCGAGGTCGGGCGCGTGGCGTCGATCGACCCGCATCCTTCGCGCAAGGCCGGGCAGCTCGAGTTCGTGATCCGCGCGTCGATGCTCTCCCAGTTCGGCGACAAGACGCCGCTCGAGCTGCCCTGCGGAATCGACGCCGAGGTGATCTCGGGCCTCCTGGGCGGCGCGACCCTGGCGCTGCACCTGGACCGCGAAGACGTGTCGCACCGGCCCGGGGGGCGCTGCGTCGCCAAGGCGATGCTCGCGCCGGGCGACACCATTCCCATGCACCACCGGCCGGCGGCGATGGAAGCGTTCGGCAACCTGGCCACCGACCTCAAGACCGATCTCGCCAACGCGATCGCCGCCACCACCAACACCCTGAACGCGTACCGCCGCCTCGCCGACAGCCTGTCGCGGGCCACCAGCACGGCCCGCAGCTTCGTCGAGGGGATCCGCCCCGGGACCGAGCAGACCCTGGCCGAGGTGACGGCCAACCTCGCCCGGGTGCGCCGGCTGCTCGATACCGCCGACGTCCGCTCCGGCACGACGCTCCACCAGATCAACCTGACGATGGAGCAGACCCGCGCCACGATGGAGCAGTCCCGGCGGCTCATGGGGAGCGCCGACTCGCTCACCAACCTGCTGGTGTCGATGGGCGCCGAGAACCGCCCCGAGCTGCGCGCCATGCTGCTGGACGCACGCTTCCTCACGCAGCAGCTGATGTACGTCATGGAGCAGCTCTCGCGGCGCCCGATGCGCGCCATGAGCGGCGTCGAGCTGCCCGACAGCCTCACCGCCGAGGGCCGTGCCCGCCGGCTGCGCGCCGACAGCGCCGCCGGCCAGCGCGCGCCGCCGCGCGACAGCGCAAGGAGCCCCCAGCCGTGAAGCTCGTCCTGCTGCACGGCGGCGCCTGGGAACCCGGCGCCACCCTCGAGAGCCTGACCGCGGCGCTGACGCCGCTCGAGCGCAAGGTCATCAGCCAGATCGGCCCGGGCGTGGTGGACGAGCGGCCCACCGTGCTCCTGCTCGACGAGACCCTGCGCCGCCAGCTCGGTCCGTCGGGGGTGCGCGCCGCCGCCGATGCCGGCGCCGCGGTCGTGGCGCTGGGCGCCGCCGGTGAGACCGACGTCCCCGCCGACCTCCCCGGCGCCGACGTGGTGAGCGCCTTCGTGCCGCACGGCAGCGGCCAGCGGCAGCTCTTCATCGCGCTGCGCGCCGCTTTCCGCGAGGCGGCCAGCCGGATCGAGTCGGCGCGGGCGCGTGCCGAAAGCGCCCAGCGCTCCAAGGAGATCGCCGAGCTGACCCGGATCGGCGTCGCGCTGTCCACCGAGCGCGACTACGACGTCCTGCTCGAGATGATCCTGACCCAGGCGCGGCAGATCACGCAGTCCGACGGCGGATCGCTCTACCTCGTGGAAGGCCGTGACACGCCCAACCCGCGGCTCCGCTTCAAGCTGACGCAGAGCGAGACGATGCAGCACAGCGGGTTGGTCGAGTTCACGATCCCGCTCGACCACGCCAGCCAGGTGGGCTACGTCTGCTCGACCGGCGAGCCGCTGATCATCGACGACGTCTACTTCCTGCCCCCCGACGTCGAGTACTCGTTCAACCGGAGCTTCGACGAGCGCAACAACTACCGCTCCAAGTCGATGCTGACGGTGCCGATGCGGAACCACCACGACGAAGTCATCGGCGCGCTCCAGCTCATCAACCGCAAGCGCGACCCCGGCGTGAAACTCACCGGCCCCGACGTCGTGGAGCGCCAGGTCATCCCGTTCTCGCGCCGCACCGTGGAGATCGTCAACGCGCTGGCCGGGCAGGCCGCCGTCTCGATCGAGAACAGCCTGCTCTACCTGAGCATCGAGCAGCTCTTCGAGGGGTTCGTGAAGGCGTCGGTCACCGCGATCGAGCAGCGCGACCCGACCACCTTCGGTCACTCCGACCGGGTCGCCACCATGACGGTGGGCCTCGCCGAGGTCGTCGACCGGACCGGCGCGGGCTCCTACGAGCACATCAACTTCACGCGCGAGCAGCTCAAGGAGATCCGCTACGCCGGCCTGCTGCACGACTTCGGCAAGGTCGGCGTGCGGGAGCAGGTCCTGGTCAAGGCGAAGAAGCTCTATCCCCCCGACCTCTCGCTCATCCGCAGCCGGTATGCTTTCATCAAGCGGTCCGCCGAATCGGAGTTCCACAAGAAGCGCGCCGACTTCCTCGCCCAGCACGGCGGGGAGGGCTACGCGGCCTTCGTGGCGGCCCTGGACGCCGACCACAAGCGCGAGATCGAGCGCCTGGACCAGTTCCTCAAGACGGTGCTGAGCTCGAACGAGCCGTCGCTCCTCCCCGAGGGAAGCTTCGAGGAGCTGGTCAAGGCCGCGGGGAGCACCTACGCCGATATCGACGGCAACGCGCAGCCCTACCTGTCGGACGACGAGGTCCGCTATCTCACCATCCGCAAGGGCTCGCTCGACGAGGCCGAGCGGCTCGAGATCGAGAGCCACGTCACGCACACCTATCGCTTCCTGCTCCAGATCCCCTGGACCAAGGAGCTGTCGAGCATTCCCTCCATCGCCTACGGGCACCACGAGAAGCTCAACGGCAGCGGCTATCCGCGAAAAGTGGCCGCCGCCGACATTCCGATTCAGACGCGGATGATGACGATCAGCGACATCTTCGACGCGCTCACCGCCGCCGACCGCCCCTACAAGCGCGCCGTGCCGCTCCAGAAGGCGCTCGACATCATGGACCAGGAAGTGAAGGGCGGGATGCTGGACGGCGACCTGTTCAGGCTGTTTGTTGAAGGCAAGGTGTTCGAGAAACTCGCGACAGGATAGCGCTGCGCGCCACGCACCAGGCACCCGGAGTCACCATGCCCCAGTACTCCCTCGTCGTCAACGGATCCCGCCGGACCGTCACCGCGGCCGCCGATACGCCGCTGCTCTGGGTGCTGCGCGACACGCTCGGGATGACCGGCACGAAGTTCGGTTGCGGCGGCGGCTTCTGCGGCGCGTGCACCGTGCACGTGGCCGGCGCGGCGGCCCGATCCTGCCAGCTGCCGGTCAGCGCGGCCGCCGGCAAGCGCATCACCACCATCGAAGGCCTCTCGGCCGACGGCACGCACCCGGTCCAGCGCGCCTGGGTCGAGGAAGACGTGGTCCAGTGCGGCTACTGCCAGGTCGGCCAGATCATGAGCGCGGCCTCCCTTCTCGCCGCCAAGCCGCACCCCACCGATGCCGATATCGACGACGCCATGAGCGGCAACATCTGCCGCTGCGGCACGTACCAGCGCGTCCGCGCGGCAATCCATCGCGCGGCCGGCGACGCGGCGGTCGGCGTCGGAGGTGACCGGTGAGCGCCCCGGTGATGGATCGCCGCGACTTCCTGTCGATGAGCGTCGTCGCAGGGGCCGGACTGACCCTGGGCTTCCGCACCGGCGCTCCCCCGCTCCCGCGTTCCCAGGCTCCCGCGCCATTCGCGCCCAACGCCTTCGTGCGGGTCGGCACCGACGGCGTCGTGACCGTCGTGGTCGGGTACTCGGAAATGGGCCAGGGCATCCTGACCTCGCTGCCGATGCTCGTCGCCGAGGAGCTCGAGGTGGATCCCGCGGCGGTGCGCTTCGAGCAGGCGCCCGCCGACCCGGCCTACAACAACCCGCTGTTTGGGATGCAGGGCACCGGCGGCAGCACCACCATCGCCGCGTCGTTCGAGCCGATGCGCCAGGCCGGCGCGGCGGCGCGCGAGATGCTGGCCGCCGCCGCCGCCCAGCAGCTGGGCGTGGCGCGCGATTCCCTGACGATCGACGGCGGCACCGTCAGCCACGCGGCGTCGGGCCGACGCCTGACCTACGGCCAGCTCGCCGAGGCAGCCGCCCGCGTCCCGGTCCCGCAGGGCGTGCCGCTGAAGCCGTCGTCGGCGTGGAAGGTCCTCGGGCGGCGCATGAAGCGGCTCGACGCGCCGAACAAAGTGACGGGGCGTGCCACCTTCGGCATGGACGTGAAGGTGCCGGGGATGCTCACCGCGCTCGTCGCGCGCTGCCCCGTCTTCGGCGGCAACGTGGCCAGCTTCACGGCGACCCGCGCACGCGCCGTGCCCGGCGTGCGCCACGTGGTCGAGATTCCCTCCGGCGTCGCCGTGGTGGCCGACGGCTACTGGGCCGCGAAGCAGGGCCGCGACGCACTCCAGATCCGCTGGGACGAGGGCGCCAACGCCGCACTGTCGTCGGCCGAGCTGCGCCGGCGCTGGGCGGACCTCGCGCGGCGGCCGGGGGTCGAGGCCAAGCGGCAGGGCGACGCCGCGGCGGCGCTCGCCGGCGCGGCGCGCCGGCTCGACGCGGTCTACGAGGTGCCCTTCCTCGCCCACGCCACGATGGAGCCAATGAACTGCACCGCCGACGTGCGGCGCGACGCCTGCGAGATCTGGGCGCCGACCCAGTTTCAGACCATGGCGAAGGGCACGGCGGCCCGGATCACCGGCCTGCCGGATGCGGCGATTCAGCTCCACACCACCATGCTGGGGGGCGGCTTCGGCCGTCGCGCCGAGCAGGACTTCGTCGCCGAAGCGGTCGCCCTGTCGAAGTCGGTCGGTGCGCCGGTGAAGGTCGTGTACACGCGCGAAGACGACATGCAGCACGACTACTACCGCCCGGCGACGTACAATGTCCTGGCGGCCGGGCTCGATGCCGCGGGCGCTCCGGTGGCCTGGACGCACCGCACCGTCAGCTCATCGGTCTTCCAGCACATGCTGCCCCAGATGATTCGCGACGGCCTCGACGAGGCCGCGGTCGAAGGCGCCGCTGATATCCAGTACGCCGTCCCCAACGTGCTGGTGGACTGGGTACGGGACGAGCCCGGCATCCCGATCGGGTTCTGGCGATCGGTCGGCAACTCGCACACCGCGTTCGTCAAGGAGTCGTTCCTCGACGAGATCGCCGCCGCGTCGGGCAGCGACCCCGTCGCGCTGCGCCGCCGGCTGCTGGCCGGCAAGCGGCGCCTCCTGGGCGTGCTCGACCTCGCCGCCGAGCGCGCCGGGTGGGGCACGCCGTTGCCGGCGGGCCGGGGACGCGGCGTCGCCGTCCACTTCTCCTTCGACAGCTACGTCGCCGAGGTCGCGGAAGTATCGGTCGCCACCGACGGTACCCCCACGGTGCACCGCATCGTGTGCGCCGTGGACTGCGGCCGCGTGGTGAATCCGCTCACCGTCGAAGCCCAGATGCAGAGCGCGATCGTCTACGGGCTCTCGGCCGCGCTCCACGGGGCGATCACCATCGAGCGGGGCCGCGTGGTGCAGGCCAACTTCGACACCTACCCGCCGCTGCGGATGAGTGAGATGCCGCGGGTGGAAGTGCACATCGTGCCGAGCGAGGATCGCCCCAGCGGCGCCGGGGAGCCCGGTCTGCCGCCGGCCGCGCCGGCGGTGTGCAACGCCATCTTCGCCGCGACCGGCATCAGGATCCGGTCGCTGCCGATCCGGCCGGAGGAGCTGCGGCGCGGATGAGCGCTCCATGACGGAGCTGGAGACGATCGCCGCCGCCCTCGCCAACACCGGGGGCGGCGTCGCCATTCTGGCCACGCTGATGCACGTCGACGGCTCGGCCTACCGCGGCCCCGGCGCACGGATGGTGGTGCGCCCCGACGGGACGTCCGCCGGCGCGATCAGCGGCGGGTGCCTGGAGAAGGACGTCATGGCGCACGCCGAGCGCGCGCGCGCCGAGGGACGGGCCCGGGCCGTCCGCTACGACCTCGCCCGCGACGACGACGCGCCGTGGGGCCTCAACATGGGCTGCAACGCGATCCTGGAAGTGCTCCTCGAGCCCTGCAGCGGCGTGCCCGAGCACCTGGCGCTGGCGGTGGATGCCGAGCGGCGGCGTGACGGCGCCGTCATCGCCACCTGCTTCCGAGCCGGCGACGGCGGTCCGGCGGTCGGCGCGCGGCTGGTGCTGATCGACGAGGACGCCAGCGCGAGCGGCGCGCTGGCCGAGGGCGCCTTCGGCGGCACCGTCCGCACCGACGCGCACCGGGTGATGCGGGAAGAGCGATCCGACGTGGTCGAGTATCCGCAGGCGCCGGGCGCGCCGGCGGTCTTCTTCGAGTTCATCTCCCGCCCCATCGCGCTGGTGGTGTGCGGCGAGGGCGGCGACACCGCGCCCCTCGCGACGCTGGGCGAGAGCCTGGGCTGGCAGGTGCGGCGCGTCGGCAAGGACGAGCCGCTGGGGCGCCTGGACGACCGCACCGCGGCCGTGATCATGACCCACAACTACGGGCGCGACCTCGCGCTGCTGCGCGAACTGCTCAAGTCGCGGGTGCGCTACGTCGGCGTGCTGGGTCCGCGCGGGCGCACCGAGCGCCTGCTGAAGGATCTGAAGTCCGAGGGACACGACGTCACGCCGCGCGACCTGCTCCGCCTGCATGCGCCCGTCGGCCTCGACCTCGGAGCCGAGACGCCGGCGGAGGTCGGCCTGGCCGTCGCGGCCGAAGTGCGCGCGGTCTTTTCGGGTCGCAGTGGCGGGGCGCTCCGCGAGCGCAGCGGGCCCATCCACGATCGCCGCTGACGAGCGATTCCCGGCGTCCCCAAAGCCCTTTCGGACCGAGCGTCATTCCAGGAATCGATGCGCTAACGCCACAGAGACGCGAGCGCTGCCACAGAGTCCGGAACACAGGTCGGCCAGGCGGCCGCCAAGCCAGGCCAGAGTTCCTCCTCAGAACGCTGATAAACACAATTCCGTCAACCACTTGGACCCGTGGTAGGGGACAGTGTTCGGGACCTGTATCCGTGGCCCGTTACCTGCAAAGGTCACAGTCAGCAAGTACGCTGCACCCCCCTGTGAATTAGTGTACCTTATCGGGCGAATAGACCCGGAGGCTGCATGCGGATTTCGAGAAGCCTGCTGATGTTGGTCGCGGCTGCGGCGTTGGTGCCATCGGCCGCTCGCGCCCAGGTCCAGGGCACGTTCCAGTGGGCCGGAACCGGCAACTCGTTCGGCTGGGCGTATCGCCGGGCCAACAACAGCACGATCGCCGTGTACGGCGGCGCGGGCTACCGGGCGGAGTTCAAGATCAACAACGCCGCTCCCTGGCTTCCACCCCACGGTACGACGAGCTTCGGTCCGGCGGTCGACATCTACTGCGTCGACTTCACGCACCACGCCCAGTCCACCTACGACGTGTGGTTCAGCAAGCTCTCCGATCCGCTCACCAAGACGCGCAGCAACAGCCTGACGGCGTACCTCAAGTCCGCCTGGCTCATCAACAAGATGGACGCGACCCCGCTGAGCAATCAGGCGGATCGCGCCGACATCCATGCGGCCATCTGGTACATGATGTCGGGCGACCCGATCGCCGTGCAGCACGGCTCGACCTACACCAGCGTCGGCATGAACAACTGGCTGGCCCAGGCCAACCTCAACTGGCAGGATGGGACGGTCAACGCGAATGACTGGTCCGTCGTCACCGATGTGTGCGTGGCGACGCAAGGGCACGCCGGCGCGGGGTTCCAGGCGGCCGACACCTGCTCGCAGGAATTCCTGACCCGCAATGTCACGCCCGAGCCGGCGACGCTGATCCTGCTCGGCACGGGCCTTCTGGCGACCCTCGCGATGACGGGTGTGCTCCGGCGCCCGACGGCGTAACGTTGCACGAGTAGGGACCACACCGCACATTTGGACGGGCTGGGCCTCGCGCCCAGCCCGTTCGGTTTCCAGCCCACCGCCCCAACCCGTGAGCCTCGCGTGAACGAAGCCCTCCGTCGCCTGGTCGTCGCGACCTATGCCGTGGCACTCTTCTTCGTGCTCTCGCCGATCGTCGACGTCGTGACCAATGCGTGGCCGATCAACGTGGGGAGCGAGCAGTGGCGCTTCGGCTTTGCGGGCATCGCCTCGAACTACCTCGTCTCTGCGCTGTTCGGCGCGATGCTGGCCGCGCTCCTCGCCGCCGCCACCGGGAGCCGCATCATGCTCCGGGTGATCGCCGCGCTGTCGATCGCGGCCGCGGTCGTCCTGCTGGTGCTGGTGGTCGGACTGCTGCTCGACTCCATACAACTCTACGGCGAAGTGCGCCCCGAAGACCTCCAGATGTTCAGGATCGGCGCCCTGAAATCGGGGGCCAAGATCGGCGCCGTGATGGTCGTGATGGCGATTCTCGCCCTCAGCTGCTTCCGCGCCGCGCGGACCTTGTCGGGCAGGACCGAGGCACCGCCGGTGGTGCGTTAGGCCGGCGTCACGCAGTCGTCGAAGTCCTCGGCCCCCGCTCCGCGAGGGGCCGGGCTATCCCCAGGCCGCACGGGAGGTTGAGGACCTCTGTAATGCATCCCGGCGGCGTTTCGGTTATCTTTCGGTTTCGATCCGAGTTCCCCCCTGGTACAGGTGGTGCGCACCGATGCCGATGCCCGAGCCGAAGCACGTGGAAGCCACGCCGTTCTGGGGCAGTCTCCTGGCGCCCTACCGGAAGCCCGACACCGGCCGCAGCATCTGGCAGCTGGCCACGGCCGCCGTGATGTACGTGGGCACCTGGGTCCTGATGTACTTCAGTCTCGACGTATCCTACTGGCTGACCCTTGCCCTCGCGGTTCCGGCGGCGTTCTTCCTCATGCGGCTCTTCATCATCCAGCATGACTGCGGCCACGGGGCGTTCTTCAAGAGCTCGCGCGCGGCCGACATCACCGGCTCGATCCTCGGCGTCCTGACGCTGACGCCGTACCACTACTGGAAGAAGACCCACGCCATCCACCACGCGACGTCGGGCAACCTCGAGCACCGGGGCTTCGGCGACATCCTGACGCTGACGGTGAGCGAGTACCTCGCCCTCTCGCGGTTCAAGCGCTTCCGCTATCGCGTCTATCGCAACCCGCTGGTGCTCTTCGGCATCGGCGCCGTGGCGCATTTCGCGATCGTGCACCGCATCCCCACGATCGTCCCGCGCGAATGGCGCCGCGAGCGTCGCAGCATCCTGTGGACCGACGTCGGCCTGCTGGCGCTGGTGGTGGTCGCGGGCCTGATCTTCGGGTTCAAGGCGCTGGCGCTGGTGCACCTGCCGCTGCTGCTGCTCTCCTGCTCGATGGGGGTGTGGCTCTTCTACGTGCAGCACCAGTTCGAGCCGACCTACTGGGAGCATGACGAAGGTTGGAAGTACGAGGCGGCCGCCCTCCAGGGGAGCTCGTACTACCGCCTGCCGAAGGCGCTGCACTGGCTGACCGGCAACATCGGGTTCCACCATATCCACCATCTCAATGCGCGGATCCCGAATTACCGGCTGCCCGAGGTATTCCAGAAGCATCCCGAGCTGCAGCGGGTCACGCAGCTGACCCTGTGGCAGAGCATCCGGTGCATCTTCCTGACGCTGTGGGACGAGCGCGAGCGCAAGCTGGTGCCGTTCTCGCGGCTGCGCCGCCTCCGGGCGGAGGCACGATGAGCACCTACGTGGTGGAACAGCGGCGCGTGGCGCACCGGGGACGAGATTTCCACTTCGTGTCGTACGAGGCGCCCGTCGACAAGGCGACCAAGTCGCAGGGACCGCCGATGTGGTACCTGATGTCGGCCGGGAAGCGATGGCAGGTCATGGAGCAGATGCGCGGACAGCCCGCCGCCGAGCTGGACGGCCTGTTCGTGGCGTGGCTGGACCGGCACGTCTTCGCGCTGACCGGGTGACCCCGGCGCGCCGCGCGGTACTCGCGCCCCGCTTCACACCCAGCCGACCATTGGAACCAGCGGAGTCCTGATGTCCAAGAGCGACGAGCAGAAGCTGGCCGCCCTCATCCGGAAGAACGTGGCCAAGGCCGCCAAGCCCAAGGCCCAGAAGCGGCGTCAGTACGATCCGACGCTCCAGCCCGAGGTCGAGGACGACCCGGAGCGCCGGGCATTCTTCTCCGAGATGAAGAAGCGCGAGTTCTAGCCTGGGGCGTGCGAACGCCGGCACGTTCTCCCCGACCTCACTCCACCTACCAGCGCATCTACGCAGTCGTCCGGCGCGTGCCGCGGGGCCGTGCGGGGCGACTCGGCGATCACGCAGCGGATTCTGCTGGAGCGAGAGGGCGTGCGGTACGGACCCGCGGGCAGGGTCGACCTTCGGACGTACGGCTGGCGACCCGGCCGGAAGCCCCCGCATATTCATCCATGACCAAGCCCCCCTTCGACCAGGCTCCGCCCCGCATTCTCGGTCTGGCGATCGCGATGTCCGCGGTCGCGATGCTGCTGGGAATCGCGGGCGGCATCGTCGCCCTCACGCGAATGGACTTCGTCGGCGCCGGGGTATGCCTGCTGGCGACCGGCGTCTCCGCGGGCCTCGTGCTGAACGCGGTGCTCCGCACCTAGCCCGGCCACCCGCCGGAAAGCGGGATTCATGCGGCTGGTCTTCATATTCGGGCCTCCGGCGGTCGGCAAGATGACCGTCGGCATCGAGCTCGAGCGCCTCAGCAGGCTGCGGCTCTTCCACAACCACATGAGCGCCGACCTGGCGCTGCGCTTCTTCCCCTTCGGCTCGCCGTCCTATGGGCGGCTGGTCGGCGACATTCGCCGCGATGTGTTCGAGGAAGTCGCCGCGAGCAACCTGCCGGGTCTCATCTTCACCTACGTCTGGGCCCTCGACGATCCACGCGACAAGGCCGCGGTCGACGGCCTGGTCGCCATCTTCGCCTCGCGCGACGCCGACGTCTGCTTCGTGGAGCTGGAGGCGACGCAGACCGAGCGCCTCCGGCGCAACGAGACCCCGTTGCGTCTCGCCGAGAAACATCCCAAGCGCGACCTCCCACGTTCGCGCGAGCTGCTCCTCGAGGCGGACCGGACCTATCGTCTCAATTCGCGAGGCGACTTCTTCTATCCGCGGCGCTACCTTAGAGTCGACAATACCGACGTGGCGCCGGACGCCGTCGCCCGCAGGATCATGGACGCGTTCGGTATTCCGGCACCGGCGACTCCCTG
Organism: Gemmatimonadota bacterium; assembly: GCA_041476105.1. Taxonomy (GTDB): domain Bacteria; phylum Gemmatimonadota; class Gemmatimonadetes; order Gemmatimonadales; family JACORV01; genus DASXPG01. The sequence goes on along the minus strand of JBGOSS010000033.1, from coordinate 15,194 downwards.
ACACCGGTGCGACCGCCGACCCGGTTGAAGCCTCTCAGCGCGGAGCCCAGCTCGTGGCCGATTCCTCTCCCTATCCGTACGCGACACATCTCGACATTCGCTTCGGCGCCCTGGAACGGATCGACGTGCAGGCCCTCGTGGATGCGTGCACCGACACCTGGTACAACCAGACGCTCTGCCGCGTAAACGACGCGGTCGTCCGGGTCGGCGTCATCCAGGGGGAGTACCACTGGCACAAGCACGACGTCGAGGACGAGTTCTTCTATGTCGTCGAGGGGCGGCTGCTGATCGATCTCGAGGGCCGGACGGAGGAGCTGGCGCCGCGGCAGGGCTTCGTCGTTCCCCGGGGGGTCCTCCACCGCACCCGCGCCCCCGAGCGTACCGTCATCCTGATGGTCGAGAATGCCACGATCGTCCCCACCGGGGCCTGAGCCGGCGCTCACCGATCCGGCCATGGTCATCCAGATCAAGAAGGGCCGCGACGGGCCCTCGACGCTCACCTGCGTGCGGGCCGACGGCAGCCGCACCTGGAGCAAGCTGCACCCCTTCTTTCCGGTGCACGACCTCACCCACTGCGCGGTGGAAAGCGTGCTCGGATTCCGGCAGGCGTTCTTCGGGCTGATCGCCGCGGGCCGCGACATCGGCGGGACCGAGCGCGCCCTCCCCGCCGAGGCGCTGTGGGCGGAGAACATCGTCGGCCTCCTCGATCGCGAGCGCGGCGCGGGGGAGCGCTGTACCGCGGAGACCTTCAACGCCTGGCTGGGGGAGGCGCTCGCGAAGCAGGGGCAGCCGCCGTGCCGGCTTCTCGCCGATGCCGAGCTGGATGGCATTCGCACGCTGCGCGACGCGCTCACCGCGCAGTGGCGGGCGGTGCCGCCGGGCGGCACCCTGGATGTTCCCTTCCCCGCCTCGCCGACCCGCGCCACCAGCGCCTCGCCTACCCGCGCCGGCTAGGCGCCGAAGCCACCACCCCCCGGCGTTTCGATGCAGACCACGTCGCCGGCCGCCAGGTCGAGCGCCGCTTTCGCGCCGACGTCCCTGCCGTTGACGAGGTTCACGCCCACCGCGCCGTCGCCGCCGCCGGCCAGGCCGCGAGGCGCGGTGCGCCGGCGCTCGGTGATCAGCGAGAGCTGGCACGGCTCGAGCACGCGCATCTCACGGATGACGCCCTCGCCCCCCGGCCACTTCCCCTTGCCACCGGAGCCGCGCCGGAGGGCATAGCGCTCGACGCGCACCGGCAGCTCCATCTCCAGCATTTCGATCGGCGTGTTCAGCGTATTGCTCATGCCGACGTGTACGCCCGAGGGCCCCGGGCCCCACTCGTTCCCGCCCTGCCCGCCGCCCAGCGTCTCGTAGTAGGTCCACCGGTCGGTGCCGAGGATGAGATTGTTCATCGTGCCCTGGCCCTGGGCGGGGACCGAGGCGCCCGCCGACGCGAGCGCGAGCATGATGACGTCGGCGATGCGCTGGCTGGTCTCGACGTTCCCCGCCGCGACCGCGTGGGGCGCGCGCGCGTTCACCAGGCAGCCCTCGGGGGCGACGACGGTGACGCAGCGGCCCACCCCGCCGTTGGTCGGCACGTCTTCCGGCATCAGGCAGCGGGCCACGAACAGCGCCGCCGACCGCGCCACCGCGATCGGGCAGTTGACGTTGCCCTCCGTGGCCGGCGCCGTGCCGGTGAAGTCGACCTCCATCCCGCCGCCCGCCACGGTGACCCGCACCCGGATCGGTAGCGGCCGATCGGTGACGCCATCGCCCTCCAGCGCGTCCTCCGCCTGGTACACGCCCTCGCGCAGGCCGCTGAGCGCCGCCCGGGCCCGCCGCTCGGCGTAGCCGAGGAGATCGTCCACCGCGTTGTCGAGCGCCACCCGACCCAGGCGCACCGTCATTTCGCGCCACCGCTCGGCGCCGCGCTGGGCGGCCGCGATCTGCGCCGCGAGATCGGCGCGCCGCACCTCGGGTTCGCGCATGCGCCCCACGAAGCGCTCCAGCACCTCCGCGTCGAGGTGGCCGGCCGAGACGAGGCGGGTCGGGGGGATGATCACCCCCTCCTCGGCCAGCGTGCGGGCGCCCGGCGGCATCGAGCCCGGCCGCGTCCCGCCGACGTCGGCGTGGTGCGCGCGCACGACCGCGTAGGCGATCGGCGGGTCGGCGATCGAGCGCTGCATCGTCCCGGGGGACGAGACGCGCATCGGCTGGATACCGGTAGAGGCCACCGCCTCGATGATGGTGATGTCGGGCAGGTGGGTGCCGCCGGTGTACGGGTCGTTGAGAATCCAGACGTCACCCGCGCGGGCCCCCTTCTGGCGCACCGCTTCGACGGCCTCGGGCATCGCCCCCAGGTGCACGGGAATGTGGGCCGCCTGCGCGACCAGCTCGCCGTCGGCGGAAAAGAGCGCGGCGGAGGCGTCGCGCCGCTCGCGAATGTTGGGGGAGCGCGCGCTGCGCACCAGCACCGCACCCATCTCCTCGGGGACGGAGGCGAAGAGCTGGGCGAGGACCTCGCGCTCAACGGGGCCGAGCATCACCCGGCTCCGCGACGACGCCACCGATGTCGTTGACGCGGCCGAACCACCCCGGCGGCAGAAAGGCGGTGGCGCTCGAACCTTCGACGACGGCCGGCCCCGCGAGGATCTGCCCCGCGACGAGATGATCCCAATCGTAGCCGGCCGCGTCGGCGGGGCCGCCGGCCAGGTAAAGCCTGAGCCGCGACGTGCCGCCGGCCCGGTCGCGGTGCGGCCAGCCGATCCGCCCCAGGCCGCTCGGCCGTCGCGCCACCGCGCGCAGCTCCACGATCTCGACGACGGCGGCGTTGTCGCGGTGGCCGTAGGCTCGCACGTGGATCTCGTGAAAATCGTCGACCAGGCGCCGCCAGGCGCCGCGCACCAGGGGCACGTCGAGCTCGTAGCCCTGGCCCGCGTAGCGGCACTCGGCCACGTACCCGATCTCGGCGCCCGGCAGGTCCTGCGCCACCCGGTCCCCCAGCGGGACCGCGATCAGGTCCGCGACCTCGGCGAAGTCGGCCGCGGGACGATGCACGGCCACGCTCCGCTCCACGACGTCGCGCGCCGCCGCCATGCCCAGCGCGGAGAGGGCGCCGGCCAGCGGCGGCATGAGCACGCGCCGCACGCCGATGAGGTCCGCCAGGGCGCAGCCCGAAAGCGGCCCGGCGCCCCCGAAGGCCACCAGGGTGAGCGCCGCCGGGTCCAGGCCCCGCTCCACGCTCACGCGTCGGAGGGCCCGGGCCATCGTGGCCTCGGCCACCTGGATCATGCCGAGGGCGCAGGCGGGCACGTCGAGCGCCGCCCGGTCGGCAAGCGCACGCATCGCGCGCACCGCGAGGTCGCGCCGCACCCGCACGCTGCCGCCCAGCAGCGCACCGTCGGGAATCCATCCCAGCACCAGGTAGGCGTCGCTCACCGTCGGATCGGTGCCGCCCCGGTCGTAGCACGCCGGCCCGGGCACCGCGCCCGCGCTGCGCGGCCCCACGCGCAGCGCGCCGCCGGAGTCGAGCCAGCCCACCGACCCGCCCCCTGCGCTCACCGTCTCGATGGCGATGTGCGGCACCGCGAGCGGCACGCCCGCCACCATCCCGTACGCCGCCACCGTCGCCTCGCCGCCAAGCACGACGCCGGCGTCCGCGCTGGTGCCCCCCATGTCCAGCGTCAGCAGGTCGGTGAACCCCGACGCCGCGCCGACCATCGCCGCGCCCTGGATGCCGCCCGCCGGACCCGACAGCGCGAGCCACACCGCACGCGAGGCCGCCAGCGCGGGGACCAGCGCCCCGCCGTTGGACGCGAGGACGCGCGGCGCCTGCACGCCGCGCCGCTCCGCCTCGGCCGCGAACCGTTCGACGTAGCGGCTCACGGTGGGACGCAGGAACGCCTCGGCGCTCACCGTGCTGGTGCGCTCGTATTCGCGGGCCCGCGGCACCAGCTCGTGGGAGGCCGCAACCGGAATCCCGGGCAGCGCGCTCCGGAGCGCCTCCGCCAGGCGGCGCTCGTGCTCGGGGTGACGGAAAGCGAACAGCAGCGAGAGGGCGACCGCCTCGGGCTCCAGCGCCCGGACCGCGGCGACCGTCTCGGCGAGCGCCTCCTCGGTGAGGGCCGATACGACGCCCGCCGAGCCCATCCGCTCCCGCACGCCGACGACCCGCTCGCGGGGCACCAGGGGCGGCGGGTGGTGGCGCCCGAGGTCGTAGAGCGAGGCGCGATCCTGGCGGCGCAGCGCGAGGAGGTCCTCGAAGCCGGCCGTCGTCACGAGCACCACCCGGGCGCCCTTCCGCTCCAGGAGCGCATTGGTGGCCACCGTCGAGCCGTGGATCAGCGATTCGGGCGGGATGTCGAGGCCGGCGCGCTCGTAGGCGTCCCAGATCCCCCGCTCGGGCGCGTCCGGCGTGCTCGCGACCTTGGAGACGATGAGGCCGCGCGGACCGACGGCGACGAGGTCGGTGAACGTGCCGCCTACGTCGACGCCGACCCTCACATCGAGGGCCCGAGCAGCACGGCGTTGGCGAAGAGCGGCAGCAGGCCGCGGAACTGGTCGCGGAAGTTCAGCTCCCCGGCGAAGCCGATTATGCGGCCCCGCCCCACCCGCTCGGTCCAGAGGTAGACGGACTCCGCCAGGCGCGGCGGCATCTCGGGCCACAGGTAGCCGGCCAGCCGCAGGCGGGCCAGCGGCGCGTAGCGCACCGCCGCCTCGCCGGCCCGCAGGTCTTTGGGCGCGGTGTAGACCCGGTCGCTGTTGGCGAGGACGGGCACGTCGCCGCGAACCCCGGCGAGCAGCGGCGAGAGGGAGTCGCCGTAGGCGCGCACGATCGCGCCGGGGATGCCGGCCGGGAGCGGCGCGCCGCCCGCGCTGTCGGCCCGGGTCGTGTCGCGGCGCAACCGCAGCCGGGCGAGACCGGTGTGCTCGGCGGCGAGCCACTGCGTCGCGGCATCGAGCGTGACCAGCGTTCCACCGGCGCGGACCCAGTCGCCGATGCGCGTGCGTCCCGACTCCCCGAGCACGCCGTCGAGCGCACCAGCCGACACCGACGGCACGACCAGGACGTCGAAGCCGTCCAGCGCCCCGGAGATCGCCGACGCGGCGACCGGCGTCACGGCGTAGCCCAGCCGCTGATCGAAGGCGTACCAGGCGAAGCCGAAGGAGCCGCCGGCGATCGGCGCGCCGCCGAGCAGCGCGATGCGTGGGGCCTTGACCGGAAAGACGCTGTTGCTCCCGAGGTCGATGCCGTCATCGGCCGCCGCCGAGGCGAGCGGGACGACCGATGCCCCCGCTTCGGCGGCGCGGCGCCGCACGACGTCGTGCACGCCCGACGAATTGGCGGCGGCCCGCACTACGAACGCGCCGGAGGGAAACCGCTCCCCGCCCTGCGCGAAGGCGTGCGGCGCGAACCACACCCGAACGCTGTCGGCGAGCAACGCGGCGAGGAGCCGCAGCGACGCCTCGCTGCCGGGCCGGAAGGCGTAGCCGTAGCGGCCCGTCGCGGCCGGTCCGGGCCGCCCCGACCCGAGGTCGGCGGCGCTCACTCGCACCGAGCCGGCGGGAACCGCGCGCGTCCACCAGGCCCGCACCCGGAACGCCAGCGGCATGGTCCATCCGGTGATGTCGTAGAAGCGGTCGTCCTGCCCGGTGCGCCGCCGCTCCAGCTCCTCGCGGATGAAGGCGGAGTCGAGCTCCGCATCCGGCTCGAGGAGCGCCCGCGCGAGCACGCCCTGCGGCTGCGCGAGGTCCACCACGTACGAGCCCGTGGGGAGCGAGCCCGGCGCGGTGCCGCCGCCGAACTCGACGGCATCGCGGGCGTCGGCGGCGGCGCGCAGCCGCTGGACCTCGACGCCGTTCTCCAGGAGCCGCATCGCCAGCGAATCGGCGCGGCCCAGCTCGTCGCGCTCGACGATGATGGCGCGCTGGGGTCGCCCCTCGGCGTCGCTGACCGCCGCCTGACGGAAGGCGAGGTAGTCGCGCACCCGCTCCCGCGCGTGCTGCGCCGTCGTCAGCAGCGTCGCCCAGGCCGTGGTGTAGTGGTGGTGGGCGGCCTCGTGGAGCGTGAGGATGGTGCCGTCGTTGCGCCGGATCGCGCCGCCGTTGCTCGAGGCCTGCTCGTAGGTCATCCCCACCGCCCCGTTGTAGATCGGCCACGACGAGCCGTACCCCGGGTAGAACTCGTCGTACCCTTCGCGGCGGAAGAACGACCAGCCCTCCCGGTCGAACGCGGCGATGTTGGCCGCGGCGTACAGGTCCCAGCCGCGCTGCACCGACTCGGGAACGTTCTTGTTCACCGGCGCCATGGGCGGAGTGAAGAAGTAGGTGGCGTTGAAGCCCTGCTCGTGCAGATCCACGACCGTCACCGGCCACCACTTGAGCATCGTCGCTACGCGGCCTCGGCTCTCGGGATGCGACAGAATGAACCAGTCGCGGTTGAGGTCGAAGTAGTAGTGGCTGGTGCGCGGCCCGGGCCAGGAGCCCTGCTGGATCATGGCGCCCGGCGCCGATGGCAGGCCGAGCGCCCCGCGCATCCGGGTGACATCCTGCACGTGCCGCTCGTGGCCGTCGGGGTTCTCGACGGGGTCGATGAGGACGACGCAACTGTCGAGGATCATCCGCGTCTCGGCGTCCTGCCCGGCGGCCAGCTGGTAGAGCAGCGCGATAGCGGCCTCCACGCCGGAGGCCTCGCCACCGTGCACCGTATACATGAGGTACACGGCGGGCCGCACCCGGTCGCTGACCCCGGCCAGCTCGGAGGCCGGCGTCCCGCGGGGATCGGCGAGACGGGCGGCGTCGGCGCGCACCTGCTCGAGTCGCGCCTGGTTCGCCTCGCTCGTCGCCACGATGAGAAAGACCTCGCGGCCCTCGAAGGACCGGGCGACGGTATCCACGTGGATACGCCGGCTGGTCGCCGCGACCCGTTCGATGTACCGGCTGAGCAGGTGATGCGGGGTGAACCGTTCGCCGACCTCGTAACCCAGCACCGAGCGCGGCGCCGGCACGGCGGGGTCGTAGGGCCCCGCGCCGTACGGCTGCTGGGCGCGGGCGAGCGTCGTGGCGCCCAGCAGGAGCGCGCCGGCGAGAGCGATGCGGGTCATGCGGTCTCCCCTTGCGGTGACGTGGGACGATAGCTCGCGGCGAGACAGGCGAGCGCCCCGACGGCGGCGACGAGCGCGACCCAGTCGCCGAGGCGCACGTAGAGCGTCCGGACGTCGGTCGTCAGGACCTCCGCGGCCTCCACGCGCGGCACGTACAGCGGCGTATTGTCGTGCGTGTACCCGAGGGGATCCACGAACTGCGAGATCCCGGTATTGGCGGCGCGCGCGATCCCGATGCGGGTCTCGATCGCGCGCATCACCAGGTGCGAGGCGTGCTGGTAGGGCGCGGCGGTCCGGCCGAACCAGGCATCGTTGGTGATGTTCACCAGGAAATCCGCGCCGCGCCCGCGGTAGCCTCGGGCCAGGTCCTCGAAGGCCGACTCGTAGCAGATCAGCACCCCGAAGCCGCCCTCCCGGATCAGGTAGACCGGGAACCGGTCGCCCTTCCCGAACCCGCCGAACCACTTCAGGTCGCCGAACCAGCGGGGATTGAGGAACGGGACCCGCTCGACGATCGGCACGAGGTACTTCTTCCGATAGGACGGCTGGTCGGTGTACGATCCCGCGCTGTCGAAGAGAAAGGCCGCGTTGAAGGGTTCGTACCAGCCCTCGGGGCGAAGCTCGGCGTCGAGACCGCCGCCCAGGATCGGGATGCCGCTGCCGCGCGACACGGCGCCGATCCAGCCGGGCCATTCGGGCTTGTTGAGGAAATACCCTTCGAGCGCGGCCTCGGGCCAGGCCACCAGGCGCACGCCGGGAATGGAATCGGCGCGGCGCACCAGGGCGAGGAGCGCGATGGCGAGGGTGTCCTGCTCGCGCGACTCCCGCTTCTCCTTGAACCCGACGTTGGGCTGGATCACGGCGACCGTCGTCACGGGCCGCATCACCAGCGTCCGCTCCCGCCAGAGGCCGTAGCCCAGCGCCAGGGCGACCGTTGCCCCGACCAGTCCGAGCGGCCGCCAGGCGCGGGCACGGTCCTTCAGCGCCAGATAGACCATGGCATTCGCCCAGGCGAGCCACAGCGTGACGCCCCGCGCGCCCGCCGTGTCGGCCCACTGGACCAGCACCGGGAGGCGCACCAGCGACGTGCCGATGCCGAGCCAGGGGAAGCGCACATCGCCCAGGTGTGCCTGGAGAAACTCGACGGCCGTCCAGATCAGCGGAAAGGCGACCCAGACGGGAATGGTCGTGCGGGTGCGCACCCTGAGGTATGCCCACGACACGATGCCCCACATCGGGGCCAGGACGATGAAAATCGCGGCAAGGTAGCCGGCGAGGGAGAGCGGCGTGAAATGGAAGAGGGCGACGACGATCCAGTAGAGCACGACGCCGTTGGCACAGGCGCCGAACCAGTACCCCAGAAGGAAGTCGCCGAGGCGCCAGGTTGGCGGGCCGGCGCGCCGTTCGCTTGCCGTCCGCTCCAGCACCCAGAGGAAGGGCACCAGCGCACAGAAGCTCGGCACCACCAGGCTGGCCGGCGGATACGCCACGAAGAGCAGGACCGCCACGAGCGCGGCCGGCAGGACCTCCCGGCGCTCCGGCAGGAAGTCCCGGAGACTCACAACTTGATGTCGCGCTGCTCGTCCGCCGAGCGGTAGATGGCCTCGAGGCACTTGTGGAGGCGGATCTGGTCCTCGGGCGGCACCAGCGTCACCTCGCCCCGCACACCGGCCAGGAAGTAGGCCCACTCCGAGCGATACGACATCGTGAACTGGTGCTCGCGACCCGCCGCGCCGGTCGGCGTCACATCCACCGCCGCGCCGTGCAGCTCCTTGAACACCTTGAAGGGGGTGATCGACGCGCTGCCCCGGGCACCCTGCACGTCGAGCCAGAAGTGTTCGCCGTCGCCGACGAAGCGCCACGAGACGTCGCAGAAGATCGACAGCCCGCCCTCGCAGTAGAGCAGCGCCGACCCGATCTCGTCCACCTGGCCGCCCACGCGCATGTGGGCCGAGACCCGTTCCACGTTCGGGCGCCCGGCGATCCACCACGCCAGGTCCACCATCGGCAGACCGAGGTCCATCATCACGCCCCCACCCGACTCCGACTTGCGCGAGCGCCAGCCCAGCTGGTGCTTGGCGGCGCGGAAGATGTGCCAGCCGGTGCGGATGGTGGCGAGGTCGCCCAGCTCGCCCCCCGCCACGAACTTCTGGACCGCCTGGACGTCGTTGCGGAAGCGGTGGTTCATCGCGACCAGGGCGTTGCGCTTGGCCTTCTCGGCCGCCTTGAGCACCCTGGCGACGCCGGCCGAGGTCAGCGCGATGGGCCGCTCGACGATGACGTGGGCCCCCGCGGCCAGGGCCGCGATGGCGTGGCTCTCGTGCAGGTGGTTGGGCGTGCTGATCACGACGGCATCCACCTTGCCGAACTCGAGCAGGTCCTCGATGTCGGTGTACGAGTCGCTGACGCCCATCCGCATCGCGAGGGCGCGCGCCTTGGCGCCGTCGGAATCGCAGATCCCGACGACCTCGACGCCCTTCATCTTCCGAAGCACCGGCAGATGCGCGATCTGGGCGATCGCCCCCGCCCCCACCATCCCGATCCGAATGTTCGAGCCCGTGACGGCCATCAGTAGGTCCGCTCCAGCGTGGTTCCGTGGTAGTACGTCGCCAGGATCTGGCGATAGCTCTGCCCCGCCCGTGACCGCCCCACCGCCCCGAACTGGCACATCCCGACACCGTGCCCGAACCCGGCGCCCGCCGCCACGACCCGCGTGAGCCGCCCGTCAGGCTTCTCGACGTGGAGCTGGAAGAGGCTGGACTGGAGCTGCCGGTCCGCCGCCGGACGCAGCGCGTCGCGCACCCGGCCGGGGCCCACCGTGAACGACCCCGTCGTCGTCGTGACGATCAGCTCGGCGACCCGACCCGTCGGGGTGGTGCGGCCGGCCCGGATGTCGGTCACCCGCCCGATCGCGGGCGCGTTGGCGAGGATCGTGGGCAGCGTGCGCGACAGAATCGCCGTGAGGCCGTCCGCATCCCACTCCTCGCGCCACCGGAACTTGGGCGACATCGCGCAATAAAAGTCCCGGTCGCCCTCGCCGAAGCGATCCGATACAGCGCGAAGATACGGCACCGGCTCGCGGTTCTGGAAGACCTGATCCGCCGCCTCGGTGGACCAGCCGCAGGTGGAGTGAAAGAGCGCCTGGATCGGCTGGCCCTGCCAGGTCAGGATCTCGCCCGTCGTCGCCTGGACCGCCTCGGCCACTTCGGGCAGCTCGGACTCGACGCCGCCGTAGACCTGGTCGGCGTCGGTCGGAAAGATGTCAAAGCCCAGCGCCTCGCGGCGGCCCCGGTAGCGGATCGCGAAGGTGCGCGCCGCGACGGCCTGGGCCTTCACCGCTTCGCGATCGGTGGGGTTGCGGAAGCCCAGCTCGAGGGCGACGACACTCAGCAGGTAGGCCTCGAGGGGCGCGCGGTTGACCACCGTGACGCCCGCCGTACCGCGCTGGATGATGAGGTCGCCCCGGTAGCGGCGGCCGCTCACCACGACCAGGTCCCCCGGCCGCTCCGTGACCGCGAAGACGGGGCCCTCCAGCGCGAGGGGCTCGCCGCGTCCCTGACGATACAGCAGGACGGTACCCACCCGCTCGGCGGGCCGGACGGTGGCCACCGCGCCCGAGTCGAGGACGGCCAGCGTACCACCCGCCTGGTCCACGACGCGGTACTGGCCGGTCGCGCTCACCAGAGCGGAGTCGCGATCCACAGCGAGCCCGACGCGCACCACCGGCTCGCCCTGCACGGGCGCGATGGCGATGGGCTGGCGGACGGCGGGTTGGGATGGACCGGGCTGGGTGGGAGGGGCGGCGGGCGCGGGACGCGGCGCCTCGGCGCGACGATGATGGCAGCCGGCGGCCGTCGCGAGGGCCGCCAGCCCGGCGCCAGCGGCGAGGGCCGTCCGCTTCACCCGTCGGTCTCGGCTACGATGTCGTAGTCGAGTGTGTCCACGACGCGGGCTCGGACCCAGTCGCCCGGACCGATCGGCCTGCCGGTGCGGATGTAGGTGCAGCCATCCACGTCGTCGGCCTGGAAGGCGGTGCGGCCGATCAGCTGGCCCGGGTCGCCGACCTCGGCGCCCTCGTCGACCAGCACCTCCAGCTCCTGGCCGACCAGGCGGCCCAGTCGCTCGGCCGAGACGGCGCGCTGGAGCTCGCTCACCTGCTCCATGCGATCACGCTTGAGGTCGTCGGGCACGTCGTCCGCGAGCGCCGCGGCGCGCGTCCCTTCCTGCGGCGAATAGGTGAAGACCCCCAGCCGGTCGAACTGCATCTCGTCCACGAACTCGAGCAGCTCGCGGAACTCCTCGTCGGTCTCGGTCGGAAACCCGACCAGCGCCGTGGTGCGGATCGCCATGCCGGGCACGGCGTCGCGCAGCCAGGCGACCTTGGTGCGGATGGTGTCCTTCCGCTCGGGTCGGCGCATCAACTTCAGCATCCGGTCGTTGCCGTGCTGGATCGGCATGTCGATGTAGGGGACGAGTCGCGGCTCGCTCGCCCACAACTCGACCAGCTCCCGGGTGATGCCCATCGAGTAGACGTAGAGCGGGCGGTACCAGCGCACCGCCGTCTCCCGCAGCAGGGTGCGGATGAGGTCGGGGAGCCGGACGCTCCCGTCGAGGTCACGTCCGTAGTGACCCAGGTCCTGGGCGACGAGGTTGATCTCCTGGGCCCCCTGGGACTCCAGCTCCCGGGCCTCCCGCACCAGCTCCTCGAGCGGACGAGACCGGTGCTTCCCCCGCATCAGCGGGATCGCGCAGAAGGCGCAGGTATGATCGCACCCTTCGCTGATCTTGAGGTAGCGCACGTGCGGCTTGGTGCCGAAGAAGAAACGCATCCCGGGATGAAGCGTGACCGGATCGTCGAGGAGACCGTCGGCCTGGAGCTGCGGGAGGAGGCCGGGCAGCTGGCCGAAACCGTAGAAGTAGTCGACCTCGGGAATCTCCTTCCGGAGCTCGTCCTCGTAGCGGGCGACGAGGCAGCCCACCGCCACCACCGCGCGGCAACGGCCTTCCTGTTTCATCCGCGCCGCGGCGAGCATCGCGTCGATGCTCTCCTGCTTGGCGGCGTCGATGAAGCCGCAGGTGTTGACCAGGATGACGTCGGCGTCCTCGAGCGCGTACGTCAGCTGGGCCCCGTGGCCCACGAAGCGCGCGATGAGCGCCTCGGAATCCACGGTCGCCTTGTCACAGCCCAGGGAGATGACGCCGAGCTTCACACCCTAAAGCTAGCGGTGACAAGGCGTTGAAACCATCCTCAATGGCGCGCCATACCCCCCGTAGGTTCAACCATTCAAGACTCGCGGGCCGCCCTCGGGTAGCATTCCCGGTTGGCCCCCAAGGAGGACCGGCGTGTTACTGATCGTGGCGCTCGCGTTGCACACCTGCGGCCATCCCGCACGCATCATCCGCAGGGCCGACCGGGCCGACAGCGCCTACCTGGCCCTGGGGCGGCGTTACGCCGCCGTGGGCCGGTTCGGCCGGCTGGGTGACGGCACCCTCATCGCCGGCAACTGGGTCGTCACCGCGGCGCACGTCGCCCGGGCCGCACAGCGCCGCGGCCTGCCGTTCGAGGTCGGCGGCCGTGCCTATGCCATAGGCCGGGTCGTCCTCAACCCCGAGTGGACCGAGATGGGGCCCCACGACGTGGGCCTCGTGCAGCTCACCGAGCGCGTCGAGGGGGTCACGCCGATCGGCCTGTACCGAGAGAGCGGCGAGCGAGCACTCACCGCGGTGCTCGTCGGCCATGGCGGGACCGGTACCGGCGCGTCCCGGGCGAGGAGCGAAGACGGGCGCGCTCGGGGGGCAACGTCGCGCATCGACAGCACCGACGCGAGCTGGCTCTATTTCTCCTTCGACGCTCCGCCCTCGGGCACCGACCTCGAGGGTGCGCCGGGCCCCGGAGACAGCGGCGGCCCCGCCATCGTCGAGGTAGCGGGCACGCCGCTGGTGGCCGGGGTCAGCGTGGCGGGTTACGACGGCCGGGATGGACCGGGGAGCTATGGCGCGGTCGACGTCTTCACGCGGATATCCACCCACCTGGCCTGGATCGACTCGGTCCTGACGCATTCCTGACACAGGCCGCACACAGCGGCCACCATTGGGGATGATCGGCCGCGCACATTGGACGGGTCCCATACCGGAGCCCCTGTGCGCGTCACCGCCCTCGCCTGCCTCGCCGCCGTCATCGCCACCCCCGCCGCCGCCCAGCGCCTCGAGCCGGGCCGCGAGGTCTGGACCGTGGACCGCGCGCACTCCCTGCTGGACTTCACGGTCCGGCTGATCGGGTTCAACCGCGTGCGCGGCTCCTTCACCAGCTACGAGGCGGACATCGCCTACGACGAGAACCGGCCCGAGCGCTCATCGGTCAGTTTCGTCGCCCAGGTCGCCTCGATCACGACCGCCGACGAGGAACGCGACACGCACCTCAAGACCGCGGACTTCTTCGACGCCGCCCGCGTGCCTGCCATGACCTTCCGCAGCACGTCGGCGCGGCGCGCCGGAGACACGCTCTACGTCACCGGTGATCTCACCATCAAGGACAGCACCCGGAGCGTCGTCCTGCCGGTCCGCGTCATCAACCCCCGCGCCGAGGATCCGTTCGGCAACCAGCGTGTCTCCTTCGCCGCCGGGATCACGCTCAATCGCCGGGACTTCGGCATCCCGGGCCCGCCGTTCTGGGGCACGGCGATCTCCGACTCGGTCACCATCGAAATGGAGATGGCGGGGAGGGTCTGGAACTTCTTCGCGCTCAACTGGGGGCCGCGCGCGCGGCGCTCGATGGGTCAGCTGCTCTTCAATGCCGCGGATTCCAGCCGGCTCGGGCCCGCCCTGGCGCAGGTGCGCCGGTTCTGGAGCGAGCACGCGCAGGACTCGACCTACAACTTCTCGTGGTGGGAGTTCACCAAGGCGGCGATGCGACTCTCGCAGCGCCAGCGCCCGCCAATACCAACGCCATGGAGTGGCTGGGGCTGGTGCGCTAGCCGCGGTAGTTGCCGAACTTCAGCTCGATCCCGAAGTCCTTCGATCGCAGGAACGCCATGACGTTCTGAAGCTCGTCCCGGGAGGGAGCCGAGACCCGGATCTCATCGCCCTGGATGGACGAGGAGACCTTCTTGAACCCGCCTTCCTTGACCGCCTTGTTGATCTCGCGGGCCTTATCGCCCGCGATGCCCTGCGTGAGGTTGATCTCGCGCCGCACCGTGCTCCCGCCGGCGGTCGTGATGTCGCCGATGACGAGGTTCTTCACCGGAACCCCGCGCTTGATGAGGCGGCCCTGCAGGAGGTCGAAGAGGGCGTGCATCTTGAAATCGTCGTCGGCCACCAGGACGAGCTGGGCTTTCGCCTTGTCGAACTCGATGGACGCCTTCGAGCCCTTGAAGTCGTAGCGCTGGGCCAGCTCTTTTCGGGCCTGGTTGACGGCGTTATCGACCTCCTGGAGGTCGGCGCCGGTCGAGATGTCGAAGGAGGACTGCGATGCCACTTACGTGAGGAAGCTCTCGAGTGCCCGGGCCTTGGAGATATGGCGGAGCCGCGAGAGCGCTTTTTCCTTGATTTGCCGCACCCGCTCGCGCGTGATACCGAGGAGGCTGCCGATCTCTTCGAGGGTCATGGGCTCGCGGCCGTCGAGACCGAAGTAGAGCCGGAGGATCTTGGCCTCGCGCTCCTTGAGCGTCGAGAGGACGCGCTCGATGCTGTCGGTGAGGGCGTGCTCGAACGTCAGCTCGTCAGGCGTCGGGTTCATCGTGTCCGGGAGATAGTCGAGGAGCTTGTTGTCCTCGCCGGGCGTCATCGGGGCGTCGAGCGACAGGTGGCTCTGCGAGATCGAAAGGGTCTTGGCGACCTCTTCCTCGCTGATGTCCATGCCTTCGGCGATCTCTTCGACCGTCGGCTCGCGCCCGAGCTCCTGCAACAACGCGGAGGAGCGTTTGCCGATGCGGTGCAGCGTCCCCGCGCGATTGAGCGGTACCCGCACGATGCGCGATTGCTCGGCGAGCGCCTGGAGGATCGCCTGGCGGATCCACCACACCGCGTAGCTGATGAACTTGATGCCTTTCGTTTCGTCGAATTTGTGCGCCGCACGGATCAGACCGAGGTTGCCTTCGTTGATGAGGTCCG
>JBGOSS010000032.1:0-44389 GCA_041476105.1 Gemmatimonadota bacterium | reverse complement strand
GTGCGTGCTTCAACGGGTTGTCGTCCTGGGGCCATTCGCCGCGCTCGATGCGGCGGACCTCGTCGCGAATCGCGATCATCGCGCCGATGAAACGGTCGAGCTCGTCCAGCGTTTCGCTTTCGGTCGGCTCCACCATCAGCGTGCCCGCCACCGGGAAACTCACCGTCGGCGGGTGGAAGCCGTAGTCGATCAGCCGCTTGGCGATGTCGGTCACCTCGACCCCCGCCGACTGCTTGAAGGGCCGGGTGTCGAGAATGCACTCGTGCGCCACCAGCCCGCCCGGTCCGCTGTACAGCGTCGCGATGTGCGGCGCGAGCCGCTTCGCGATGTAGTTGGCGTTCAGGATCGCGATCCGGGTCGCGTGGGTCAGGCCCTCCGGCCCCATCATCGCGATGTACGCCCACGAGATCGGCAGGATGCTGGGGCTACCCCACGGCGCCGCGGAGATGGTCCCGGAGGCCTGCGCGTGACCCAAGTCCGCCAGCGGATGGCCCGGCAGGAACGGCACCAGGTGTTTCGCCACGCCGATCGGCCCCATCCCCGGGCCGCCGCCGCCGTGCGGGATGCAGAAGGTCTTGTGCAGGTTGAGGTGGCAGACGTCGGCGCCGATGTCGCCCGGCCGGCAGAGACCGACCTGCGCGTTCATGTTGGCGCCGTCCATGTAGACCTGGCCGCCGTGCTCGTGCACGATGCGGCAGACGTCCTTGATGGTGTCTTCGAAGACGCCGTGGGTCGAGGGATAGGTCACCATCAACGCGCCCAGCGTCCCCTGGTGCGCCGCCGCCTTCTCCCCCAGATCGGCGAGGTCGATCTCGCCCCGGGCGTTGGTCTTCACGACGACGACCGTCATCCCCGCCATCACCGCGCTCGCGGGGTTGGTGCCGTGCGCCGAGGCGGGAATGAGGCAGGTGGTGCGGTGCGCCTCGCCCTTCGCGCGGTGGTAGGCCCGGATCACCAGCAGGCCCGCGAACTCGCCTTGCGATCCCGCGTTGGGCTGGAGCGAGGTGGCGGCGAAACCGGTGATCTCGCTCAGCCACGTTTCGAGCTGGCCGAACATTTCCGCGTAACCAGCCGCCTGCTCGCGTGGCGCGAAGGGGTGGATGCGCCCGAACTCGGGCCAGGTGACGGGGATCATCTCGGTCGTGGCGTTGAGCTTCATGGTGCACGAGCCGAGGGGAATCATCGCGCTGGTGAGCGAGAGGTCGCGGTCCTCGAGCTTCTTGAGGTAGCGCAGCATCTCGGTCTCGGAGCGGTAGCGGGTGAAGAGCGGGTGGGTCAGATAGGCGCTGGTGCGCGCCAGCTCGGTGGGGATCACGGGCGGTGCGTCGGCGCGCATCGCGGGTACCGCTCTGCCCAGCGCCAGGACGCCGACCAGGTCGGCGATGTCGGCCCCGGTCACGGTTTCGTCCAGCGCGATGGCGATGCGCGTCGGCGAAAGGGCGCGCAGGTTGATGCGCTTGGCGCGCGCGGCCTCGTGGATCTTCGCCGCCGTGCCCGGGTCGGTCTCGAAGGCGACGGTGTCGAAGAACGCTTCATGAACCAGCCGGTAGCCGAGCACCTTCGCGGCGAGGGCCAGGCCGCGGGCGCGCGCGTGGACCCGCTCGGCGATCCGCTTCAGGCCGTCGGGCCCGTGCCAGACGGCGTACATGCCGGCGCAGACGGCGAGGAGCACCTGCGCCGTGCAGATATTGCTGGTGGCCTTTTCGCGGCGGATGTGCTGCTCGCGGGTGCCGAGGGCCATGCGCAGCCCGGGCCGTCCGGCGCGGTCCTTCGAGACGCCGATGATGCGGCCCGGCAGGAGCCGCCGGTACTGGTCGCGGGTGGCGAAGAAGGCGGCGTGGGGCCCGCCGTAGCCCAGCGGCACGCCAAAGCGCTGGGAGTTGCCGAGGGCGATGTCGGCGCCCCAGTCCCCCGGCGCCGCGAGCAGGGTGAGGGCGAGGAGGTCGGTCGCGACGGCCAGGAGCGCGCCGGCTCCGTGGGCCCGCTCGGCCAGCGCGCGGAAGTCCCGCACCCGTCCGTCGGTCGCCGGATACTGGACCAGCGCGCCGATCACGGTGCCCTGGAAGGCGAACGACTCGGGGTCGCCGACGACGATCTCGACGCCCTGCGCCCCGGCGCGGGTGCGCACCACGGCGATGGTCTGCGGGTGGCAGAGCTCATCGACGAGGTAGACCGGGTTGGCGTCCACCTTCGAGGCCGCCAGCGTCAGGTGCATCGCCTCGGCGGCCGCGGTGGCTTCGTCGAGCAGCGAGGCGTTGGCGATCTCGAGCCCGGTGAGGTCCGACACCACCGTCTGGTAGTTGAGGAGCGCCTCGAGGCGGCCCTGCGCGATCTCCGCCTGGTACGGCGTGTAGGCGGTGTACCAGCCGGGGTTCTCGATGATGTTCCGCAGCACCACGGGCGGCGTGATGGTGTCGGCGTAGCCCAGGCCGATGTAGGAGCGGAAGACCTGGTTCTTCGCGGCCAGCCGCCGCAGCTCGCCGATCGCCTCGCGCTCGCTCATCGCCGGTGGGAGCGCCAGCGGGCGCCCCACGCGGATCGCGGCGGGGACCACGGCGTCGATGAAGGCGTCGAGCGAGGGATGGCCCACCGTCTCGAGCATCGCGCGGGTGTCGTCGGCGTTCGGGCCGATGTGGCGCGAAGCGAAATCGTCGGGGCGATGCGTCATGTGGGGTGTCGCGATGCGAGAGAGGGCCGTCGGGGGTGTCGGCGGGAAAGGAGCCAGGCGCTGGCCCGGCTCCGGCGATTACTGGCCGATGTGCGACGCGTAGTCATCCGGGCCCATGAGCCCGTCCAGCTCGGAGGGCTTGGTCAGCCGCATCCGGATCATCCAGCCCGCGCCGTACGGGTCCTTGTTGACCAGCGACGGGTCGCCTTCCAGCGTTTCGTTGACCTCGATGATCTCGCCGCCGACCGGGCTGTAGAGCTCGGAGACGGCTTTCACCGCCTCGATGGTGCCGAACGGCTCCATCTTCCCGAACTTCGCGCCCAGCTTCGGAAGATCCACGTAGACGACGTCCCCGAGCTCGCCCTGCGCGTAGTCGGTGATGCCGATTTCCACGACATCGTCGGCGTCGTTCTTGTGCACGTACTCGTGCTCTTCCGTGTAGAGCAGATGCTCGGGAATCTTCGACATCTTCTCTCCGCGATCGGTGAAGCGGGTCGCGGGAAAGGCTACCCGCACCCTCGGGGGAAATCAAGCGATGCGGGCCCGCCCCTGCAACTCGGTCCAGGCCCTCCGGGCCGCCGCCTCGAGTGCCGCGCGGGTGCCGCCGTTCTCGATCACGTAGTCGCTGCGGGCGCGCTTGTCGTCGGAGGGCCGCTGGGCGGCGATCAGGGCGTCGGCCTCCTCGCGGGGCAGCCCGCGCGCTTCGAGCCGGGCGCGGCGGATCGCCAGCGGCGCGTCGACCAGCACCACGGTGTCGTAGTCGGCGGGGTCGAGCACCTCGAAGAGCAGGGGAATGTCGTGCACCACCAGCGGGGCGCCCGCCTCGCGCAGCCGCTCCTCGGCCTGGGCGGCGAGCCGCGCGACGATCGGGTGCACGATCGCGTTGAGCGCCGCGCGCTCGGCGTCGTCAGCCATCACGCGGCGGCGGAGCGCGGCGCGGTCCAGCGTGCCGTCGGGGAGTAGGATCCCGGGACCGAAGCGCGCGAGCACGGCGGCCAGACCCGGCGAGCCGGGCGCGACGGCCTCGCGCGCCAGCTGGTCGGCGTCGGTGACCGCCGCGCCCCACTTCCGGAACAGCTCGAGGACGGTGGACTTCCCCGCGGCGGCGTTGCCGGTGAGGGCGACCCTAAGCACGGGTCGCGCGACCCGCGTTACAGCAACGCACCCTGGCCCTCGTCCTTCCGGGGCACCTGGTGGCAGTGCCGGCAGCGCGCCTCGTACGACTCGCGCCCGCCGACCATGATCGTCGGCGACTCGTACGGCGCCGGCTTGCCGTTGATGAGCCGCTGGTTGCGGGTCGCGGGGCCGCCGCAGACCACGCAGATCGCGTACATCTTGTCCACGATCTCGGCGGCGGCCATCAGGGCCGGCATGGCACCGAACCCCTCGCCCCGAAAGTCGCTGTCGGTGCCCGCCAGGATCACCCGGACCCCCCGGCCCGCCAGCGCGTTGGCGACCCGCAGGATACCCGCGTCGAGGAACTGCGCCTCGTCGATCGCCACCACTTCGGTGTCGGGCCGCACCCGCTCGGCGATCTCCAGCGACCCCTGGATCGGCTCGGCCTCGACCAGGGTGCCGTCGTGGCTCGAGACCGTGAAAACGCCGCCGTAGCGGTCGTCGAGGTGCGACTTGAAGACCTGCACCTTCTTGCGCGCGATGACCGACCGCCGGACGCGGCGGATCAGCTCTTCGCTCTTGCCGGCGAACATCACGCCGGAGATGACTTCGATCCAGCCGGGTTTCGTGCCGTGGAACATGCCGACGTGCCGCTTTTCTTGTAGTATTGGGAGGTTGCGATGCGAAGCTATCCACTCTCCATGAGAACGGTCAAGCCGCTCCGGCCTCGAGCCGTGCGTCCGATGCGCGTCGCCGTCGTTCCGCCGTCGACCGCGGTATCGCTGTCCCTCATCATGCCGTTCTTCAATCTCCCCACCGCGGTGCTGGAGAGCACGCTCGCCGATCTGGCCGATTTCCTGCGGACCTCCCGCCCGAGGACCGAGGTCATCCTGGTGGATGACGGCAGCGGGCCGGCGACCGCGGAGCGGCTGGCGGGCTTCGCGCGCCGCACCGCCGGCGTGGAACTGCTGCGCAGCCCGGAAAACCTGGGCAAGGGAAACGCTGTCGCGCGCGGGTTGCTCGCCGCGAGGGGCCAATACCGCGTCTTCACCGACGCGGATCTCGCCTATCCGCTGACGGAGGTCGAGGGCATCGTCCGCATCCTCGAGGCGGGTCACGACCTGGCGATCGCCTGCCGGGTACTG
This sequence comes from Gemmatimonadota bacterium, assembly GCA_041476105.1. GTDB lineage: Bacteria > Gemmatimonadota > Gemmatimonadetes > Gemmatimonadales > JACORV01 > DASXPG01. The sequence goes on along the minus strand of JBGOSS010000032.1, from coordinate 39,460 downwards.
CCCGAGTCCCGGTACCTGATGAGCCCGGCGTTCTTTCCCTACCTCTACAGCCGGCACGTGATGAGCCGCGCCTTCAACCTGTTCGTGCGCGCGACGCTGATCCCGGAGATGCTGGACTCGCAGGCCGGACTGAAGGGCATGACGGCCGAAGCCGCCCTGGATATCGTGCCGCGCTTGACGATTCCCGGCTTCGCCTTCGACGTCGAGCTGCTGTACGCCGCCCACCTGCGCGGCTTCAACATCGCGCAGGCGCCGGTCTTTTTCCGCTACGACAGCGAGCCGACCACGATGCGCTTCGTGCGCGACGCGGCCCGCATGGTCGGCGACCTCGTGCGAATCCGCTGGAACGGTGCCCGCGGTCGCTACGGCTGAACGCCGTCTCATCATCAACGCGGACGATTACGGCCTCGCGCCCGGCGTGAACGCCGGAATCCTGGAGGCGGTGCGGGCCGGCACCGTCACGTCCGTGTCGGTGATGGTCAACGCGCCGGCATTCGCCGAGGGCATGCGCCACCTCGCGGCGCTCGCCATGCCCCCCAGCATCGGGTTGCACCTCAACCTCACCGCCGGCTCGCCGGTGTGTCCGGCGGGCGAGGTGCCCACTCTGGTCGACCGCTCGGGCCGCTTCCGGCCGCTCGCGTCTCTCGCCGCGCGCGCCCTGACCGGGCGGGTGCGCGGCCGCGACGTGGAGCGAGAGACGCGCGCGCAGCTCGACCGCCTGCGATCGATGTCGTCCTGGATCACCCATCTGGACGGGCATCGGCATGTCCACGCCCTGCCGGGCCTCTGGCCCGCGGTCTGCCGGGCGGCGGAGGTGCGCTGGATCCGGCGCCCCGTCGAGCCGCCGGTGCACCGCAACCGGCAGGGGGCGTGGAAGCGCCTGCTCCTCGGCGCGTGCTGGTTCGCCGCCGCGACCAGCGGCCCCCGCCGCGCCGCGACGCTGGTGCGCGGCATCGGCATGGACGGCCGCCACGGTTTTCTGGACGAGCTGCTGATGGTGCTCGACGATCTGCCGCCCGGGCTCACAGAGCTGATCGTGCACCCGGGCCATGCTGATCCCGCCATCGCGGCGCTCGACCCCTACGATGCACCGCGCGAGGCGGAGCTCGCCGCGCTGCTTTCGGGTCCCCTACGCGCGCGCCTCGATCGTGGCGACCTGATCCTGACCGGCTTCGACGCCTGACAATGGGGCCTGGCGCAACAACTCCACCTGCATCACCAGCCAGGCGGCCAGAACCGGCATGACGATGGTGCGCGGCGGGTCGAGCACGGCCATGCGAAAGTCAACGGGCACGAGGCTCGACCGGGCCAGGGTGGAGAAGACCAGGGTGAGGAGCAGCAGGAGGTTGTGCACCCGCGAGGCGGGGGTCGTCACCCACCACACCGCGATTCCGGTCATCGCGATGACGTAGCTCTGCGACTCGGCGCCGTAGTTGAAGAGCACGCAGAAGACCAGCACCGACGAGAGCAGGCGCAGGCGCCAGGCTGGCGCGCTCCAGGCGTCCCGGCGCACCGCCACCGGCAGCAGCAACAGCACCAGCCCCGCGAGCTGCGTGGGCCAGCGTGGCCCGGTGCGGCCGGTCCAGGCGTCGACCAGGTCCATGACGGCGTACATCGGTCTGACCTCCGCCGTCTCCTTCGCGAACCACCAGTGGTATTCCTGCAACAGTCTGGCCGGTCCGGTCACGGCCATCGGCGCGAGCGCGAAGACCACCCCCGCGGCCGCGAGGGCGAGCACCGCTCGCCAACGGAACGGACGGATCAGCGCGAAGAGCGCGGCGCCCGCCGGAAAGATCTTGATGGCGGCGCCCCCGGCCACGGCCCACGCGCCGCGCCAGGCCCGCCCGTCCTCATAGGCGAGAAACGCGGCGATGATCAGCGTCGTGACCAGCGCGTTGCTCTGGCTGCTCTGCATCGAGCGCACCAGGTCGCCGAGCACGAGCAACCGCGCGATCTGGGCGGGTTTGCGAGGCAGCAGGCGCCCCAGGATGGCGTACAGCCCGAAGATACTGATGACATTCCAGAGGGCGACTCCGAGCTGGAAGGGCAGGATCGCGAGCGGGCCGAACAGCAGGGCGAATGTCGGGCTATAGCGATAGCCGCCCAGCCGGTGGACGCCGACCTCGTACAGATTGCGGCCGGCGATCAGGTCGAAGAACGCCGTCTGGAAGAGGGCAAAGATGCCATGCCGGTCCGGCTCGAATCGCTGAAATGTGACGATCACCGTCGCGACGATGTACCCAATCAGGAGCCATCGTCGCTCCCACCACGGCGTGCGTCGGTCGTCGGTCAGATGCGATTCCGTGGAAAAAGTGGAGAACACCCTATTGCCAAAACCCTAGGAAATACCTACGTTGTCGGCTGACCCGGGGCAATCCCGTCGCCCCATCTTCGCTGAACGACACCTCCGCTCAAGGAGTACCCCTCGTGAATAAGTCCGAACTTGTAGACGCGCTGGCTTCCAAGACGAAGGCATCGAAGGCGGAGGCGGGCCGGACGATCGAAGCGCTGTTTTCGACCGCTGGCGTGATCGCCGGAGAGCTGAAAAAGGGCGGCAAGGTCCAGATCACCGGCTTCGGCAACTTCGAGACCCGCAAGCGCGGCGCGCGCAAGGGTCGCAATCCCCGCACCGGCAAGGAAATCACCATCAAGGCCACCACCGCCGCGGTGTTCCGCGCCGGCAAAGGTCTGAAGGACTCGGTGAACAAGAGGGGCAAGTAAGCAAGCTTGACGGCTTGACGGTTCCAGAGAGCAAGGGCCCGCGCGAATTGCGCGGGCCCTTGTTCTTGGTCCAGCCGTCCAGCCGTCCAGCCGTCAGACCCTTCGCGGGGGCCGGTGGGACGGTCCCGGCCCGCGGTCCACGCGCGCCGTCAACCGCCGGCCGCGCAGGCTCACGCCGGTGAGGCCCTGCGCCACCTTCTCGGCCTGCTCGGCCCGCACCTCGACCAGGCAGAAGAGGTCGCGCACGTCGATCCGCCCCAGCGCCTCCGCCGCGACTTTCGCCTCGTTCACGATCGCGCCCACCAGGTCACCCGGCTTCACGTTGTCCTTGCGGCCCACACCGACCCAGACCTTGGCGAACGACGGCACGGCCGGTGCCGCACCCGGCTCCGGGGCCGCGCGTCCCGCCGGCGGCGCCCCCTGGCCCGCGACGAGCTTCAGCAGCGCGGCCGCGACCGTCGCCGGATCGTGACGCTCGAAGAGCGGCGCGACGATGAAGAGCTCGCGGTCGAGGTTCTCGCTTTCGACCACGCGCGCGACCCGGGTGCGCAGCTTTTCCGCCCGCTGCTCCGCCGCGTCGGCCGCCGTCGGCAGCGGCAGATACGCGAGCGGCGTGAAGAGGCTGCGCAGCCAGGGCAGCTGGTGCGCCTCGACGACGATCACCGGCGGCTCGCCCCCCGCCTGCGCGAGCAGCGATGCGGCGCCCTCCCGGCTCGCCGGGCAGGTGGCGATCACCACCGCCTCATCGTGGTCCGGGTGCAGCGTGTCGAGGATGCGGCGGCGCACCTCCGCAAGCTGGGTGGGCCGCGCCACGACGTAGCGCGCCGGGCCGACCGACGGCGCCGCGGGCGCGCGCTCGGCGGAGGCGTCGGGCGAGGGCAGGCCCCAGGTCATCGCCTTGAAGGCGTAACGCTCCACCAGCCGCGTGGTCGCGGGACCGGTGTCGCTGGTCATGATGATGCGCTGCGCATCCTTGTCGCACTCGGCCATGACCGATTCGAGCGACTGGCCGGCTTCTTCGTCGAGTTGCTCCGGCCAGGCGAGCACCACGAGGCCGAACGCCGCGGGCTGGAGGGCCGAACGGCGCAGCAGGGCCAGGGCGTCGAGGACGCCGATCGCGGTGATGCCGGGGAGCGATTGGGACAGCCGCTGCTGCCCGCGGGTGAGGCCGGAAACGGCGAAGGCTCCGTCGAGCGCGTCCGCCAGCTGGACGGCGCGGTCGGCGTCGGCGGTGAGAATGAGGGCGGGCCGCCGCTCGGCGGCCTGGATGAGGGGAAGAGCTGCCTCCGTGACGGGAGGAACAAACACGGCCACATTGTGGCCACGCGCGATGACCGGTACGGCGTCCACGGACAGCTCCTCGTCGGATGTCAAAGACACGGCTGAGGAGGAAAGGTCGACGGTCAGCGGCCGGCAGTCAACGGCGGGCGACTCGCGACGTCCCGCGCCTCAGGCCGCGGGACGCGGCGGAGGCGGGGGGCTCCAGCAGGGGCTTCCCCGTAGCCGCTCCCGCAGCTCCTGGAGAAACTCGTCCTTTCCGTCGATGCTGCTCGGCCAGGCGCGGTCGAGGAATCGCCACGCGAGGTCGGCCTGGCCGCCATAGATCAGGTCTACGGCGTAGCCCCAGAGCGCCGCCGGCGGATCGCCCGTGGTCCAGCCCTGCGTCAATTCGCGCGTCCGGCGCGCCAGGGTCGCCGGGCCGGGCGGGTCTTCCTTCATGAGGTCGCAGGCCGGCCGGTAGCCGCCCTCGCGCCAGGCCAGGATCACGTCGGGCGCCTGGGTTTCGGCGAAGGCGTACTCCCGCCAGTAGGCGAAGCGAAAGTCGTTGATCTTCACTTCGGGTATGCCGTCGCCGTCCACATCCTCGAAGACGATGTCGCCGTCGGCGCCGTCGATGGTGCCCAGCCGCCGGAGCACCGGGCCGAGGCCGAGGACGATCGCCTGCGAGCAGCAGTGCATACCGCCCGAGAACACCTGCACCACGACGTCGGGCACGTGATCGCCGGTGACGTCGCGGCCGATCCACTCCAGGCGCGCGTCGGCGGCGCGCGTCGCGAAGACGCGGTGGCCGTGCTGCCGGACCTCGACGATCCGGTCGTTGGCGGCACTGTCTTTCAGCACGCGGATCAGGTAGGCGCCCACCGTGGATTCCGCTTCCACCGACCCGCCGATGGCGGAATCTGGCGGCAGGACGGCGATGGCGCCGGCGGTGGGGGCGTCCGGCGGGGCGCTGCGGCGTTCCCCGGCTCGCCGCGCCAGCAGGGCGGCGGCTCCCAGCACCAGCACGGTGGCGGTCGCGATGCGGAGGGGGGTGCGCACGGCGGAAATCTATCACGGTCCGTTTGTCTCGTTGACACGCGGCCAGAGCGACCCATTTTGCAGTGTGCCGCACTGCCGCTTTCGCACCGTTTCCCCCACCGCCACCCGGGCGACCGCATGAGCAACGCGCTGTTCTCCCGCAATGTCGCCGCGCTTGCGCCGAGCGCCACGATCGCCGTCAGCCGCGAAGCCGCGCGCCTGAAGGCCGAGGGCGTGGACGTCGTCGACCTGGGCGCCGGCGAGCCCGACTTCCCTACGCCCCGCGCGGTGTGCGACGCCGCGATCCGGGCCATTCAGGGCGGCAAGCACAAGTACGCCCCGACCGAGGGAATCCTGGAGCTGCGGGCGGCGATCGCCCGACGGCTGAGCCTCCTGTCGAACGGCCGTGCCGTCAACGCCGACAACATCGTGGTCTCGAACGGGTCGAAGCAGGCGCTCTTCAACGCCTGCGTCTGCCTCTTCGGACAGCGCGAGAAGGTCCTGGTGCCCTCACCGGCGTGGACCAGTTATCCGCAGATCGTGCACCTGGCCCGGGCGACGCCGGTGGATGTGCCGGGCGATCCGGAATGGGGTCTCAAGGTCGCTGTCGCGGACCTCGAGCGTCGCTACGACGAAACGGTGAAGGGCCTGATCATCAACTCGCCGGTGAACCCGACCGGCGCGGTCTACACCCTGGCCGAGCTGCGGAGCATCGCCGAATGGGCGCGGGGCAAGGGCGTCTGGATCATCGCCGACGAGATCTACCGCCGCATCCACTATGGCAACGGACCGGCCCCCTCCTTCCTCGACCTCCCCGACGATCTCCTGGAGAAGGTGGTGGTGGTGGACGGCGCCTCGAAGGCCTACGCCATGACCGGCTGGCGCATCGGCTTCGCGCTGGCGCCGCGCTCGCTCGCCCAGACGATGGGCGCGCTCCAGTCGCATACCACCTCCGGCGCCAATACGCCGGCGATGTGGGCCGCGGCGGAGGCCTTCGGCAGCGACCAGGTCCAGGCGGAAGTGGCCACCATGACGGCGGCCTTCCGGCGGCGGCGCGACGGTCTGGTCGGCCGCCTGCGGGCCGAGCTGCCGGGGACGGAGTTCGTGGACCCGCTGGGCGCCTTCTATCTCTTCTTCCGGGTCGACGAGGTGTTCACGCGGCATGTGCCGTCGGCGACCGAATTCTGCCGGCGCCTGATCGCCGATGAGGCGCTGGCGCTGGTGCCGGGCGCCGCGTTCGGCGACGACCGCTGGGTGCGGCTCAGCTACGCCGCGAGCGACGAGGCGCTGCGGGAGGGCATGGACCGCCTGGTGCGCCACTTCCAGCGCCTGCGCGGCGAGGCGGAGCCCTCGAAACTCGAGAAGCTGGCCCGGTAGCCGCGCCGCTGGCGCGGGCGGTTCTCTTGCGAGCGGCGTGCCCGGTGGTCATGTTCCCGACATGGGGCTCGCAGCGAAGGTCGTCGAGCGGAAGGGAAAGGCTCCGCGGATCAGCTATCGCTGGGACGCGGAGACCGACATCCTGACCGGCGCGGTGAAGGGCGCCGCCAGGGATGAAGGTAAGGACGCGGGCCTGACCGGCTCGGTGGAGCTCGAGGGGGTCGACGGTTCGTTCGTGCTCCTGGACATCGCCGGCGGATCGATTCGCGGCGTCGAGGTCGTGGTCTGGCCCGACGTGCGGACCGTCTCGGCCCTGGCGCCACCGGCCGAGGTCGCCGACGCCGACGTGCTGCTCCCCAATCGCCGCTCCCAACCCTCCGTCGCCGCCATCGAGGTGGATGCGCCGCTCACGATCGAAACCAACGGCGCCGAAACGGTGTTCCGGGTGCGGGTGGGCGTCTCGCGCAAGGTCGAGGTCGTCCGGGTCGCCGAGGGGCTGCTCGTCGAGTTGGACGAGAAACACGAGCTCGCGGGGCTCTGGCTGGTCGGCGTGCCCCCGTTCCCCTCGGACGAGCCCGCGCTGTGATCACGGTCATCGTGCAGGTCCGGTGCTCACGCGACCTCATCCCGCAGACCGCCGAGGCCATCGCCGAGCTGCCGGGCGTCTCGGAAGTCTATTCGGTGTCGGGCGACTACGACCTGATGGCGATCCTCAAGGTGAAGACCTTCGACGACATCGCGGCGGTCGTGACCGAGCAGATGGTCACCGTGCCGGGCATCGTGCGGACCAATACGATCAGCGCGTTCCGCGTCTACTCCAAGACGGACAAGGAAGCCGGGTTCACCCTCGGCGGCGCCTGACCGGCCGGCAGCCGGCGGCCGGCAGTCGGCAGCAGGCACCCTATGAGCGCAGGTTGGCCGTTTGCTGCCAGCTGCAAGCTGTCAGCGGTCAGTCGGTAGTGTTCAACGCATGAGAATCGCCCATCTCGCCGACGCGCACCTCGGGTTCCGCCAGTTCCAGCGCCTCGCGCCCGACGGCGTGAATCAGCGTGAGGCCGACGTGGCCGGCGCGTTCCGCCGCGCGATCGACGCGGTCATCGCGCGCGACGTCGACGCCGTCATCATCGCAGGCGACCTGTTCCACGCCGTACGCCCCACCAACCGCTCCATCATCGAGGCCTTCAGCCAGCTCGCGCGGCTCCGCCGCGCCCTGCCCTCGGCGCCCGTCGTGCTGATCGCGGGCAACCACGACACGCCGCGCTCCGCGGAGGCCGGCTCCATCCTCAAGTTGATGAGCAGCCTCGGCGTGGACGTCGTGGACGAGGAGACCAGGCGGCTCGACTATCCCGATCGCGGTCTCTCGGTGCTGGCGGTTCCCCATGCCGCGCTGCTGCGGGACCGGGTGCGCGACTGGCGCCCCGAGGCGAGAGCGCGCCGCAACATCCTGGTGCTCCATCCCGAGATCGAGGGCTTCTTCCCCGACCACGGCGAAAGTGACTACGGCGGGGTGCAGGTCGGCTTGGGCGACCTCGGCGCGCAGTGGGACTACGTCGCCCTGGGCCACTATCACGTGAGCACCCAGGTGGCGCCGCGGATCTGGTACAGCGGCTCGCTGGAGTACACCAGCCCCAACATCTGGGGCGAGCGCCGGATGGAGATCGACCGGGGCGTCGCCAAGGGTATCCTGATCGCCGATCCCGAGACCGGCGGCGTGGAGCGCGTGGCGCTCGCGCCCGAGCGCGTGGTCCACGACCTGCCGTCGCTCGACGCGCGGGGGATGAGCCCCCAGGCGCTCGACGCGGCGATCCAGGGACGCATCGCCGGGATCGCGGGGGGAGTCGCGGACACCGTGACCCGCCTGCTGGTGTGGAACGTGCCGCGGACGTTGGCCCACGCACTCGATCACGGGGCGCTGCGGTCCCTGCGCGCCGACGCGCTCCATTTCCAGCTCGACCTGCGGCGCCCGGAAACGGTGCGCACCGTCGGCATGGGCGCGCCGGGCTCCCGGTTGCCGCTCGCCGACCTGGTCGCCGATTACCTGGGGCGCCGGCCGCTGGACGCCGACCTCGATCGCGCCCGGCTCGTCGCCCTGGGGCGCGAGTACCTCGACCTGGTGGAGCGCGAGGAAGTGGAGGCCGGCGCGTGAAGCTGCACCGCCTCAGGCTGGTGAACTTCCGGCTGCACCAGCGCACCGACGTCGAGTTCGGCGACGGGCTCACCGGCATCATCGGGCCCAACGGGGCGGGGAAGACGACCCTCCTCGAGGCCATCGCGTTCGCCATCTACGGCGTGCGCGCGACGCGAGGCGGGCGCGACTCGATCCGCTGGCGGCGCGCCAAGCCGCGCGCCGAGGTGCGCGTCGAGCTGGAGTTCGCGCTGGCCGGCCACGAGTACCGCGTGGTCCGCACCCTCTTCAACGCCGAGCTGTTCCTCGATGCCGGCGCCCAGCCGATCGTCACGGGCACCAGCGACGTGACCGAACGGCTGGTCCGCGCTGTGCGCATGACACACGACGAGTTCTTCAAGACCTACTTCACGGGGCAGAAGGAGCTCGCCATGATGGCGGAGCTCGGCCCCACCGACCGCCGCCGTTTCCTCAACCGACTCCTCGACTACGACCGGCTGGTCCTCGCGCAGAAGCGCCTGCGCGAGCGGCGCAACGTGATGCAGGCCGAGCTCACCGGCCTCCAGGCGAACCTCCCCGACCCCTCGGCGCTGGCCGCCGAGCGCGCCGGCCGTTCCGCCGAGCACGCTGCCGCCGCGCAGCGCCAGGCCGACGCCGAGGAAGCCTACGAGCGGACCCGTACCGCGAGCGATCAGCACCTGCCTGTCTTCCACGGCATGAAAGAGTACCGCGAGCGGCACCAGGCGCTCAGCGCCGACCGGCGGGTCAAGGAGGAGCAGCTGCGGGGCGCGGTGGACGAGATCGGCCGTCTCGCGCAGGAGCTGGCCGGCGCGGAGCGGGCCGGGGCGGAGCTGGCGCAGCTGGCCCCGCAGGCCCGCGCCTTCGAGCGGGAGCGCGCCGCGCTGGCCGAGCTGGACGTCCTCGCCAAGGACGCGGAGGCGCGGGCCCGCATCGAGACCCAGCTGGAGGAGATCGCGCGGCGGCGCGTCGAGGTGCAGGAGCGCCTGGCACGGGCAACGGACGCCGCCGGCGCGGCGCGCGGGGCCGCGGAGCGGCTGGAGGCCGGCCGGCGCGAAAAGGACGCGGCGGAAGCCGGCTACCGCGACGCCCACGCGGCGTGGGTGCGCGAGCGCGCCGACGCCGACGCCCAGCGGCGCCAGCTACTCGACCAGTACCACGACCTGGAGAGCCAGAAGGAGCGCGTGGTAGGCGCCGGCGAGACCGGCAAGTGCCCGACCTGCGGCCGCCCGCTGGGCGGCGAGTACCATGCCGTGATCGAGTTGATCGAGACCCAGCTCGGCGACGTCACGCGCAACGGACAGTATTTCCGCTCCAAGCTCGACGCCCTCCAGGTCCAGCCACCGGGCCTGCTGGAGGCCGACGCCCTGCGCCACCGCGCCGAAACGGCAGTCGAGGGCGCGCTCCAGGCCTTCGATGCGGCGCGGCGCTCGGCGGAGGAGGCGATCGTCCTGGGCCGCGACCAGGTCGAGCTGGAGGAGCGGCGGGCGCGGCTCGCGGCCGAGCTGGCGGCGCTGCGCCCGGGATACGACCGCGCGCGGCACGACGCCGTCCGCCGGGCGGTGGCCGAGCTCGAGGGGCCGGCGATGCGCGCCCGGCTCCTCGCCGCCGAGGCGGAACGCGCGGCGTCCGTTGGCGCGCGCCTGCGGGAGGCCGAGGCGCGGCGCGCGGTGCTGGTAGACGGCTTCGCGGTGATCCAGCGCGAGCTGGACGGCCTCCAGTTCAATGAGGCGGCGTTTCTCGACGCCGAGCGGGAGATGACGCGGCTCGAGAACCTGTGGCGCGATGCCGAGCGCGCGGTGTCGGCGGCCCAGGCCGGCGCCACCCTGGCGCAGGAGCGGCTCCGCGAGGCGGAGCGGCGGGAGCAGGAAGCGGCGTCACGGGTGGCCCGCCGCGCCGAGCTCCAGGACGCGGTCCGCCTCCACGGCGAGCTCGATCGCGCCCTCGACGACCTGTGCACCGACCTGAACGCGCAGATCGGCCCCGAGCTCTCGGCGCTGGCCGGCGAGTTCCTCTCGGCGCTCACCGACGGGCACTACGACGAGCTCCAGCTCGACGAGGAATTCAATCCCACGGTGTTCGAGAGCGGCGAGCCCCACCCGGTGCTCTCGGGCGGCGAAGAAGACCTGGTGAACCTGGTCATGCGCCTCGGCGTCAGTCAGATGATCGCCGACCGCTCCGGCCACCCGCTGTCGCTGCTGGTCCTCGACGAGATCTTCGGCTCGCTCGACGAGGTGCGGCGCGAGGCCGTGATGCGCCTGCTGCGCGGCCTCGCGTCGCGGTTCCCGCAGGTGGTGCTCATCACCCATGTGGAAGGCGTCCGGGAGACGCTCGACCGCGTCCTCCGGGTGCGCTACGACGAAGCCACGGGCGCGGCGGTGGTCGCCGAGGAGCGGGGCCCCACTGGGATCCCGGGAGGGGCCGATGATGCGCATGTGGCGGCCTGAACGCGCGGCGCACGGCCCGCTTCCCGTCCAGGAGAAGGACATCCAGTCGCTGAACCGGCTCTTCGCCGATGCTTTCACCGACCGCTACCGCCGCGACGGCCTGGTGGGTGTTCGGGTGCCCTTCCTCAACGAGGCGATCTGGCGCTACGCCATCGCCGACGCGGGTGCGGGGGCCATGCTGTGGAGGGACGAGGGGGACCGGGTCGTCGCCTTCAACATCGCGCACCGCTCCGGTACCGAAGGATGGATGGGTCCGCTCTGCGTGCGCCCCGACCGCCAGCTCGCCGGGCTCGGGAAGGACATCGTGGTGGCCGCGGTGGAGTGGCTCAAGTCGCAGGGCGCGGCCACTATCGGGCTCGAGACGATGCCGCGCACCGTGGACAACATCGGCTTCTACAGCCGGCTCGGGTTCGTACCGGGCCACCTCACCCTCACCATGACCGCCGACACGGCTCGCTCGCGGGGTGCCTCGTCGCAACCGACGCTGAGCGCCCTCACCGCCTCCGCGCGCGCGGCGCGCATCGCCGACATCGGCCGGCTGGTCGCCACGATGGCGCCCGGTTACGACTTCCGCCGGGAAATCGATCTGACCCTGGAGCTGGGCCTCGGCGACGTGGTCACCGCGCAGCAGGGCGGCGCGGTCACGGGATTCGCGCTCTGCCACGCCGCGCCGCTCGCCGAAGGCGGCGGGCGGGACGAGGCGAGGGTGCTGAAAGTCGCGGCCACCGATCTGCCCGCACTCGAGGAAGTGGTGAGCGCCGCATCGGCGTGGGCGAGCCGCCTCGCTATCCGCCGGCTGGCGGTGCGCTGCCAGACCGCCTACGGTGCCGCCTATCGCGCGCTCATCGGCCAGGCCTTCCGGGTACGCTGGTCGGATCTCCGGATGACGATGGAAGGATTTCCCGAACGGCATGCGGAGCCGGGCGTGCTCTGGTCGAACTGGGAGATCTGAACGACGGTCTTCAACACATCCAGCCGCCGGCTCGTACTCCGAGCATGACCACACGCACCGTGTTGCTGCTTGGATCGCTTTGCCTTCCGGCCCCTCTGCTCGCACAGCACGAGCACTCGGCGACCATGAGCCACGACAGCGCCTTCGCGAAAGTCCAGGAGCGCGGGGCGCAAGTCATGGGCGTGGACCAGTACACCTCCCGTCACGTCTTCGAGTCGCTCCCCGACGGCGGCCGCATCGAGCTCCAGCGCGAAGTCGACGACTCGGCCGGCGCATCGCAGATCCGTCGCCATCTCGCCGAGGTGGCGGGCCAGTTCGCGCGCGGCGAATTCACCGCGCCTTTCCTGGTGCACGGGCAGGAGGTTCCGGGGACGCGGGTCATGGCGGCAAAACGGGGCCGCATCCGCTACCGGGTCGCGTCGCTGCCCCGGGGCGGCGAGATCCGCATCCGGACCAGCGATCCCGACGCCGTGGCAGCGGTGCACGAGTTTCTGGCATTCCAGCGGAGCGATCATCGGACTGATCGCTGAAGGCTGAAGGCTTTGATTCAGCTGCTGTAGATCGTCGACGCCTTGTAGGCCCCCACCACCCGCACCGCCACCAGCCTGACCAGCGCGGCGAGCGGGACGGCGAGAAACATCCCCAGAATCCCGAACAGGCTGCCGAAGACCAGCACCGCGATCATCATCCACACCGGGCTGAGCCCCACCGCGCCGCCCACGATGCGCGGCCCGGTGACCTGGCCGTCGATGATCTGCACCACCGCGAACACCGCGATGAGCTTGAGTAGCGACGCGCCCACCGACGGGGCCACCAGGGCGATCAGCAAACCCGGAATGATGGACAGGAACAAGCCGACCTGCGGAATGAGGTTACCCAGCCCCGCGACCACGCCCATGAGGATCGCGGCCGGGAACCCCACCAGCCACAACCCCGAGGCGGTGAGCACCGCGACCAGCGTCGCCTCGATGAGCTGGCCCCGGACGAAGCGGCCCAGCATGACGTCGTACTCCTTCAGGAATCCCAGGACGGCTGGACGGTGCGCCGGCGGGAGCATCTCCTCGATGTATCCGGTGAACTTCGGCCAGGCCGCCAGCAGGTACGCGGTCACGATCGGTGCGACGACGAAGTAGCCGAGGATGGTGAGCACCAGGCCGAGCCCGGCGCCGAATCCCCTCCCGATTCCCCGCATCACGTCCCAGAGGTGTTCCGAGATCGCGTCCCACCGGCTGCTCACCAGGGCCATCAGGTCCGAGGCCTGGAGATTCTGGAGCCGCGCGACCTGCTCGTCCGAGAAGATCCCGGCCCCGCCGCTGGTGACGAGGCGCTGGCGCAGCTCGAGGATCCACGCCGCGACGCGCCGGCCCAGATCGGGGAGCCGCGCCACCAGGTCCAGCACCTGGCGCTCGAGCTCGGGCACCAGCAGGAGCCCGAGCCCCACCAGAAGGCCGAGGAATGGCAGCAGCACCATCGCCACGGCGAGCGGGCGCGGCACGCGGCGCCGCTGGATCCAGTCGACCGCCGGGGCCAGGAGGTAGGCGGCCGCGAGCGCCAGCAGGAAGGGGACGAGCACCGAGCCGACGGTGGCGATGAACCAGAGCCCGAAGATCGCCGTGGCCACCGCGAGGGTGCGCCGGCCCAGCGGGCTCACCCGGGTCGGCCAGAGCTGGAAGAGCAACAGTGGGAACACCACCATCGGCTGGAGGATCGTCCGCACATCCCAGAGGAGCAGCGCGAAGATCAGCACGATCGGCGCCACTTCGACGGCAAGCCGGGCGGGGTGGCGTGGTGGCAGCGCCGTGGTCATGGCCGATCCCCCGCGGTGCGGGCGGTCACGGTGGCGCGGATCAGGAGCATGATGCCCGCCGCGAGCAGAAGGTGAATCCACCCGGCGCCCAGCGGCACGATGAAGCCGCCGCCGACCCAGATGGCCATCGCAATCAGTCCGGCCACGAGCGAGACGCGTCCGCGCATCATGCCTCCGGGTACTAGTTCAGCCGCAGCGCCCGCTCAGTATACGCTCCGGGTGTGCGCGGAGTCACCTTCGTCGCGACAGTGACGCGACTCTTGCTATCCGCGAGAGCCCGGGCGATTCGCCGCCACTTGTGGCGTCTCCGCCGCTCCGCGCCGCGTCTGCAAGCGTGCCGTGGCGCCGGATCGGGGTACGAAGTGCTGGCCCGCCTCTTGCACTACCAGTTGTCAACACCGGCGTATCCCGTCTTGACGGGCCGCCAGGTGGGACCCTACGTTGACACAGCAAAAGAAATGGAGCGGGGAGACTAATTATTGAGCCAACAGGTCCGATCTGGTTCCACATACGTAGGTCTACGTCATGCCCCTGAAAAGGGGAAGGCGAACACCAATGCGAGGGACCACTCTTCTTTCGGGCTTCAATAATCCTCTCTGCTCCGGTTTGTTCGAAACCCCGGCCTCGCGCCGGGGTTTCGCGTTTCCGGCAGCCGGCTAGCGGCTGCGCCGCCGGGCGCGATTCTCCCGCCACACCGCGAGGAAGACCCTCGGCGCCGCCAGGTCCTGTTTCCGGGTGACGAACAGCCCGATCTGCCAGACGCACCAGGCCAGGTAGACGAAGGTGATCTCGTCGCGCCATGACGGGACGAGGAACTGGGCGACCCAGAGCACGACGAGGCTGGCGGCATCGATCCAGTTGAAGCGCAGGTTCATGAGCAGCAGCGTCGCGAGGACCGATTGCGCGACGGTGAGAGCGATCTCGACCTCCTGCTCTCCGTCGAACGTGAACGGCGCCCAGGTGCCGTGCGCGCGGTAGTGTGACCATCCGTACACGACGGGGATCATCGACGCCAGGACCGTCCACTGGTTGATGTTACTCGAGACCAGGTTCATCAGCGCCATGGGCGCCCGGGAGACGCGCCGCGCCCAGGTGAAGGTGGAGACGCCTTCGGGGAATTCCGACAGGAATGGCGCCAGCCACTGCACGAAGACGAACTGGCTGATGCCCAGCGTCGTGGCCAGCGTGAGCATGGTCGTGACGAACGGGTGCGCGGTGAGATACAGCAGCACGCCGCCGGCCAGGAACAGGGCCCCGATGGCGATGACGCTCCGGGCGCCGCCGAGCCCGTGGGCCCAGCGGGAGACGCGGGGGATGTCCCCCGCATCCTCGCCCGACCGCGGCGGGCACTGCCACAGCACCCAGAGGTACGCCGCATAGAGCGCGACCAGAACCGCGGAGTCGGTCACGGTGAGGGACCGCTTCCACCAGATGACGACGAACCAGAGCAGCGGCGGGAGGAGGCCCATCACCTCGACGGCGTGCTCGCGCTCGAGCGCGATGTCCGGCAGGCGGCCCCGGGTCCGGCGGCCGGACCAGGCAAAGACGAAGTAGATCATCGGCCAGCCGAGGCCGATGAGCAGCCGGATCGCGCCGGTGAGATTGGCGATGGCGAGGTGCGCGGTCCGGGGGTCCTTGCCGGCGTCCCAGGCGATCACCGCCTCGACCGCGAACTCGGGCATGGTCTGGAGCCAGGCGAGGACGGCGAGGGCGAGACCCTGCGAGACCAGGAATTGCGCGGCCTCGGCGCCCCACGCGACGAGAAACGCCGAGAGGAGCATCGAGGGGAAGGTCCAGAGCGCCGACACGAGACCGGCGGCGGCGCCGGTCGCGCGCAGGGCGAAGGCGCCGAGCGGCTTGACGATCATGGGCCCCGAGGCGTTATCCTCCTAGGCTGGCCAAGCTAACGGCGCATCCGGTCTCCAACAAGCAAAGCGGCCCATGCCCCAGGTCGTCGTCACGCGCCGCACCCACTTCAACGCCGCGCACCGGCTCTACAATCCCGCCTGGTCCGAGGCGGAGAACGCGCGTGTCTTCGGGCCGTGCGCCAACCCGCACGCCCACGGCCACAACTACAATCTCGACGTCTCGGTCATCGGCGAAGTGGACCCCGCGACGGGCTACGTCCTCGATATCAAGCAGCTCAAGGACTGCGTCGAAGAGCGGGTGCTGTCGCGCTTCGACCACCGCAACCTGAATCTCGACGTGCCGGAGTTCCGGGAGCTGAACCCCACCGCCGAGAACATCGTGATCGTCTGCTGGCGCCTCCTCGAGCCGGCGATCCCGCGCGGCCGCCTGCACAAGCTGGTGCTGTGGGAAACCGAGCGGAACCTGGTCGAGTACACCGGAGGCTGAGTGACGGATCTCTCGAAGGTGACGTACGAAGCGTTGGTGCGCGAGATGCTGGTGCGCCTGGGCGAGGACCCCGACCGCGAGGGGCTCCAGAAGACGCCCGAGCGGGTGGCCAAGGCGATGCTGTCGATGACCAGCGGCTACAAGATAGACCCGATGGAGCTGCTGAACCGGGCCATCTTCACCGAGAAGCACGAGTCCATGATTCTGGTGCGCGACATCGAGCTCTACTCCATGTGCGAGCACCACATGCTGCCGTTCTTCGGGCGCGCCCACATCGCCTACATCCCCAACGGCCGGATCGTCGGGCTCTCCAAGCTCGCCCGGCTGGTGGACGTCTTCGCCCGGAGGCTCCAGGTCCAGGAGCGGATGACCGACCAGATCGCCGCGGCGATGCAGTGCACCCTCAAGCCCGAGGGGGTCGGCGTCATCATCGAGGCGTTCCACCTCTGCATGATGATGCGCGGCGTCGAGAAGCAGAACTCGCGCACCGTGACCAGCGCGGTGCGCGGCGTGTTCCGCGACGACGCCCGCACCCGCGAGGAGTTCCTGCGCCTGGTGGCTCCGGGTACCGCGCACCTGTGACCGCGCTCGCCGGCCGGCTCGCCGTGGTGACCGGCAGCTCGCGCGGGATCGGCCTGGCGATCGCCGAGGCGCTGGGCGGCGCCGGAGCCCATGTGGTCCGGCTGGCCCGCTCCCTGGCGGCGTCGGAAAACGAGCGCCGCACCGACATCCCCTGCGACGTCACCGACGCCGCCGGCGTGGACCGGGCGGCGAGCGCCGTGGTCCGCGCGCGCGGCGCCCCCGACATCCTGGTCAACGCGGCCGGGAGCTTTCTCCTCAAGGCGCTGGTCGACACCACGACGGCGGAGTTCGCCGCCCTGGTCGCGGCCAATCTCACCGGCGCGTTCGCGGTGCTGCGCGCCTTCATACGGCCGATGGCGCTGCGGGGCAGCGGCCTGGTGGTGACGATCGGCTCGATCGCCGACCACACCACCCTTCCCGGCAACGCGGCCTACAGCGCCGGCAAGTTCGGCCTGCGGGGGCTGCACGGGGTGATGGCCGCCGAGCTCGCCGGGACCGGCGTGCGCACCACGCTGGTCGCGCCCGGGCCGGTGGATACGGCGATGTGGGATCCGGTGGATCCCGATGCGCGGCCCGGCTTCACACCCCGCCGCGACATGCTCCACGCCGCGGACGTCGCGGAGGCGGTCCTCTTCGCCGCCACGCGCCCGGCCCACGTCGTCATTCCCGAATTGCACATCGAACCGAGGCGCTGAATGGGCCGTCCCCGCCGCCTGCTGCCCTGTCTCCTGTTCGCGACCGCGCCGCTCTTCGCCCAGGCCCGGCCGCCGCGCACCCCGGCCCCGCCGCCCCCCGGCACCGCGCCGATCGTGGCGACGCCGCCCATCTCGCACCTGCCGCCGCTGCTCGATGCATCGGGCTGGGGCGTGCACGTGCTGGCGATGGCGCGCGGCCCCGACGGCACGATCTGGGTCGGCACGTACGGCGACGGGATCTACCTGCTCCGGCCCGGCCAGACGTCGTGGCAGAACCTGCGCGCCGACACCACGGGTCATTCGATCTCGTGGAACTTCGTCCACGCCTTCGCCTTTCACGGGCGCGACGTCTGGTACGGTACCGTCGGCAACGGGTGGGGCGTCTCGGGGGACGGCGGTCGCACCTGGGAGAACTGGGAATTCCGGCAGCTGGGCCCGCGCTGGCAGTACGTCGCCCCCAACGGCATCGTGGTCCGCGGCGACACCGTCTTCGTCGCGACCGCTGACGGCATCCGCTGGACATCCAATCGGGGGGCCGCCTGGAGCGCCATCACCGACACCATCCCGGCGCGCGGCGGGTTGCCGAGCCGCTACGTGCTCGGTATCGCGGCGGCGCGCGAGCCCGGGCTCTGGGTGGCCACGCTGCACGGCCTGGGGCAGTGGTCCGGGGGTGCGTACCGCCCCACCGATCCTGCGCCGGTGCCGCTGGGCGGCCGGATCCGCAGCATCTTCGTGATCCGGGCGCCGGCCGCCGTGGTGCCGGCGGTGCTGGGCAGCGAGACCTGCGTGGGCTCGATGCGTCCCAAACGCCGCGAGGACGACGCCCGCTGGGAGTGCATGTCAATCTTCCAGCGAGCCGGCGGGGCGGCGATTCGCTACCTGGCAGGGTGCGACGGCGTCTTCTGCGGCGCCGCGACGAGCACCGGCGCGCTGTTCGGCGCGCGCCTCGGCATGGTGCTCCAGCCGCGCACCGGCACCGCGCGCTCGCACGACGTGTACGCCGTGCTGTCGCCGGAGGGGCGCGCCGCGGGCGACACCATCTTCGGCACCGCGTGCGGCATCCTGGGACAGCAGCCCGATGCCTGCCTCAACCCCGGCGACACCGTCGACACCCGCGCGCCGGCGCCGCCGCTCCATACCTGGTTCGCGCGCCCCATCGCCCGGACCGAGCAGCCCTACATCGACCAGACCTACCGCTACGGCTCGACGATGGGCGGCAACTTCCAGCCGCACCAGGGCGTGGAGTTCAACAACCCGACCGGCACGCCGGTGCTCGCGATCGACGCCGGGATCGTGGTGCACGCCGGCCCCGCCGAGCAGGGCGCGCTCACGGTCGTGATCAAGCACGACTCGACGCTGACCACGCCGGAAGGGCGCTTCTTCATCTATTCGACCTACTACCACAACTCGCGCCTGCTGGTGACGGCGGGCCAGCGGGTGCTGCGCGGGCAGGAGATCTCGCGGGTGGGTCACAGCGGCCGCGCCACCAACGATCACCTGCACCTCGAGGTGCATGCCTCGCCGGTGGACTCGACGCGGCTGATCGTGGACCCGGCGATGCGCTACCCGCCCTACACCAGGAACCCGGAGTTGTGGATCGAGCCGATGCCCGGCAGCGGCATCGTCGCGGGGCAGGTCTGGGATGCGCGCGGCAACGCGGTGCCGCAGGCGAGGGTGTACGGGATCGTGAAACCCGAGCCGCAGGAGACGCCGTTCAGCTTCGCGGAGACGTACGGCGACCGGAATCACCCGGACCCCGCCTATCGGGAGCACTTCGCCGTCGGCGACGTGCCGCCGGGCGAGTACGTGCTGGGGACGACGATCGATGGCCGGAAGGTCTTCCGCCGGATCCGCGTCGAGGCCGGAAAGGTGACGTGGGTTGAATTCCGCTGATGTTCCTCGAGCTCACCGAGATCCTCCGCTGCCCCGCGCCACACGACGAGTCCTACGTCATCTGCGCGCCGGTGCTGATGGACGGGCGCGACGTGGTGCGCGGCGGCCTCGCCTGCCCGGTGTGCCGGGCGGAGTACGCGATCATCGAGCGCGTGGCGTGGCTCGCGCCGCCGGAGGAGCGGGTCACCGGCGCTGATCCGTCGGCCGCGCCGTCGGCCCTCACGGCCGAGGCGGTGCGGACCTTTCTCGATCTCCAGGGCCAGGGCGGCTTCGTGGTGACCGTCGGGACGGCGGGCCGCATCGGCCGGGACCTGGCCGCGCTGCTCCCCGGCGTGTCCTTCGCGGCTGTCAATCCGCCGCCCGCCGTCACCCCGTCGCTCGAGCTGTCGGTAGTGCGCTCGCCGCGCCTGCTCCCGATCCGCCGACACTCCCTCCGCGCCGTCATCGTCGGTGCCGACGTGGCGGGTGGGCCCTGGCTCGCGGCAGCCGCCGACGCGCTGCTCACCGGCCTGCGGATCATCGTCGAGGACGAGGGCACCGCACCGCCCGGCATCGTCGAGCTGGCGCGCGGCGCGGGTCTCTTCGTGGGGGAGAAACGCGCCAGGTAGAGAGTCGACAGTTGACAGTCGACAGTCGACACTGTTGACTGTTGACTGTTGACTGTTGACTCGACTGTTGACTGTTGACTGCCGACTGTCGACTATCTCTGCCATGCTCCTCAAGCGTTTCTACGATACCAAACTGGCGCAGGCCAGCTACCTGGTCGGCTGCCAGGCCACCGGCGACGCCCTGGTGATCGACCCGGCCCGAGACGTGACCCAGTACGTCGCGGCCGTGAAGGCGGAGGGCATGCGACTCGCCTGGGTCACCGAGACCCACATCCACGCTGATTTCCTTTCGGGAACGCGGGAGCTCGCCGCCGCCAGCGGCGCGCGGCCAGTGCTCTCCGACGAGGGCGGCGACGATTGGCGCTACCCGTGGGCGAAGGACGCCGGCGCGCTCCTCGTCAAGGACGGCGCGGTCGTGATGGTGGGTAACGTGAAGGTCGAAGTCCTGCACACCCCCGGGCACACCCCCGAGCACCTCTGCTTCCGGATCACCGATACCGCCGCGACCGACCGCCCGATGGGGGTGTTCACCGGCGACTTCATTTTCGTAGGCGACGTCGGACGTCCCGATTTGCTCGAGAAGACGGCCGGCCACGCCGGCACCATGGAGGCCGCGGCGCGCCAGTTGTTCGCGTCCCTCCAGCGCTTCAAGGCGTATCCCGACTGGCTCCAGCTCTGGCCCGGGCATGGCGCGGGCTCGGCCTGCGGGAAAGCCCTCGGCGCCGTCCCGTCCTCGACGCTCGGCTACGAGCGATTCGCGAACTGGGCGCTCACCACGAAGGGCGAGCCGGAGTTCGTGCGGGAGGTGCTCGCCGGACAGCCGGAGCCGCCGGCCTACTTCGCACAGATGAAGCGGCTCAACCGTGACGGTCCACCTCCGCGGCCGACCGCGCGTCCCCCGCTGGTGGCCGACAGCGGGCTCCAGTAGCTGGTGCGGGGCGGCGCGCTAGTGGTGGATACCCGTCCCACCGCCGACTTCGCCCGCGGGCATGTGCGCGGCACCCTCAACGTGCCGCTGGGCGGCTCCTTTCCGACCTACGCCGGCACGCTGCTGCCCTTCGATCGGCCGCTGCACCTGATCGTGGGCCCCGCGCGGCTCGAGGAAGCCCTGGCGGGTCTCTACTCCATCGGCCTCGACGCCGTCGCCGGATGGGCGGGCCCCGAGGCGGTGCGCGGCCCGCTCGACACCACCCCGCAGCTTCCCCCGAGGGAGGCCGCGGGCCAGGCGGCGAGCGGCACGGTCACGGTGGTGGATGTCCGCCGCCGCACCGAGTGGGACGAGGGGCACCTGGCGGGGGCGCTGCACATCCCGTTAGGCGAGGTCGCCGCCCGGGCCGGCGAGATCCCCGCCGGGCCGGTGGTGCTGCACTGCGAAGGCGGGGGGCGGTCGGCGATCGCGGCAAGCGTGCTGCGGAAGCTGGGTCGCCACGACGTGGCCAACCTCCAGGGCGGTCTCAGCGCCTGGAAAAAGGCGGGGCTGCCCCTCGCGCAGGACGCTCTGGCGGATGCGGGCGAATCGCCGTAACATCTTCGCGGGACCCCCCCCGGCCGCGTGACACTGCGAGTCCGCGACCTAACGACCCGAACCAGCGAGTACCGGATGGACGCGAAATCTGCACGCGCCAGTCGCGGCGTGTGCCTGGCGCTGCTTGCCGCCGCGCTGCCGGCCGTCTGGTCGTGTGCCGCCGGGGAGAATCCCCTCGACGCCCCCGAGGCCGCCGCGGCCGTGCCGCTGCCGCCGGTCGCCATCGACCAGGGCACGCCGTCCGGCCCCATCGAGCTGGCCATCACCACCTACGACGGATCGAACCAGACGGTGGAGCCCGACGTGGTCTACGTAGCGGGCGGCTGGAACGGCTTCGAGTACTGGATGGCGATCAACCCCTATCCCGGCGGCAACGACCAGGCCGAGAACGCATCCGTGTACGCGAGTCACGACGGCCTCGTCTGGACCGTGCCCGACAGCCTGCGGAACCCCGTCATTCCGCGCCCCAGTGGTCCGATCCATCACAACTCCGACCCCGACCTCGTCTTCCTGCCGGACGCCGGCCGGATGGTGCTCTTCGACCGCGCGGTGACGGAGCGGAAGAACCTGCTGCGGCAGACCTTCTCGGACGACGGCGTCCACTGGAGCGCCCCGGCGACCGTGCTGGAGACGCCGCGGCACGAGATGGTCTCCCCGACCATCGCCCTGGTGCCGGGACGGCGGGCCAGGCTCTGGTCCGTGGACACCGGCACGAAGGGCTGCGAGTCCCGAGGCAACGTGGTGCGGGTACGGCGCTGGTTGGGGGAGCAGAACGGGCCCAGCGCGCTGCTGGGCGCCCGATGGTCGGAACCGGTGGCGACCGATCTCCAGGCGCCGGAAGGGCGCATCCTCTGGCACCTGGACGTGATCCGGATCGCCGAGCGGCACGAGTACTGGGCGGTGTTTCCGGCTTACGAAGTGAACGGGCGGTGCAACGAGGACGACCTGTACATCGCGCGGAGCCGGGACGGCAAGACGTGGCAGACGCTCCCGGAGCCGCTGATCGCGCGCGGCACGGCGCCGTTCGCGGCGCTCTCGGTGTACCGGGCGTCGACCGTCTACGACGCCGACGCGGGAGCGCTGAAGGTCTGGTTCTCGGGCTTCGGCAACGACCGCGCCTGGCACCTGGGCTACCAGGCCTTTCCCATCACCTCACTCGGCACGCTGCTCGACCGGCAGCGGCGGCAGACGCCCTAGTGCGCGAGCGCGCCGGCCGTCTCCTTCTCGGCTTCCTCGTAGAGCGCGTCGATCTCGCGCTGGTACTTCTTCTCCACGACGCGCCGCTTCACCTTGAGCGTCGGAGTCAGGTCGCCTGATTCGATCGTGAAGTCGTGCTCCAGGAGCAGGATCTTCTTGGGTCGCTCGTACTTGGCCAGCTCCTGCAGCTCCCCCTGGACCTCCTGCTCCATCTTCTCCTTCACCTGCGGAAGCCCCAGCATCTCGCGGTGGTCCTGGTACGCCAGGTTGCGCTGCTTGGCCCAGGGCTCCAGGTGCTCGTATTGCGGCACCACCAGCATGATCGCGAACTTCCGCTTGTCGCCCAGCATCACGGCGTTGGCGACGAACTTGTTCGTCTTGAGCATCCCCTCGATTGGCTGGGGCGCGATCTTCTTGCCGCCCGCCGTCACGATCAGGTCCTTCTTGCGGTCGGTGATCTTGAGCATCCCGTTGTCGAGCTCGCCGATGTCGCCGGTGTGGAACCAGCCTTCGGCGTCCATCACCTCGCGCGTGGCGTCGGGCTTGTTGTAGTAGCCCGTCATCACGTTGGGCCCCTTCACGCAGATCTCGCCGTCCTCGGCGAACTTCACGCTCACGTTGGGGATGATCGGACCCACGGTCCCCAGGCCCACCCGCCGCGGCGTGTTGACGGCGATGACCGGCGAGGTCTCGGTCAGTCCGTACCCCTCGTAAATGGGGAGGCCCGCGGCGAAGAAGAACTTGGCGATGTCGGCCGGCAGCGGCGCGCCGCCCGAGATGAAGTACTTGAGCCGTCCGCCCACCCGGGCCTGGAGTTTCGAGAACACCAGTTTCTTGGCGATGCCGTACTGGAAAGCCAGGAGCCCGGAGGGTTTCTGCCCCGCGAAGAAGAGGTCGGCGCAGTGCTCCCCGACGCGCTTGGCCCAGAAGAAGATCCGCTTCTTGACCGGCGAGACCAGCGCGTTCTCGAGTACCCGCGCGTAGATCTTCTCATAGATCCGCGGCACGCTCATCACGATCGTCGGCTTCACCTCGCCCAGGTTGACGACCAGCATGTCGATGCTCTCGGCGTAGTTGATCGTCGCCCCGGCGGCGTAGACGGCGTAGTGCCCGGCCATCCGCTCCAGGATGTGCGACAGCGGCAGGAACGACACCGTCGAGTCGTCGGGGCCGATCTCGAGCTGGGGAATCGCGTCGGCGCAGTTGGAGTAGATGTTGTTGTGCGTCAGCATGACACCCTTCGGATCGCCCGTCGTCCCCGACGTGTAGATGATGGTGGCCAGGTCGGCGGGCTTCGCAAGGAGCGCCTCCTGTCGGAAGTTCTTCCCCTCGCCCGCCGCATCGGCCGCCGTCCCCGACGCATAGAGCTCGTCGAGCGCGATCACGTTCGGCCCGGTCGCGTCCTTGTCGAAGGCGATGACGTGCTTCAGTCCCGGGAGCTCGTGCCGGATCTCCAGGATCTTGGCGAGCTGGGGCGCGCTCGACACCCCGATAGCCACGGCGCCCGAATCGGCGAGGATGTAGCGGATCTGGTTGGCGGGGAGCGTGGGATAGATCGGGACGTCGATCATGCCGCTGCACAGCGCGGCGTAGTCGGTGATCGCCCACTCGGGCCGGTTCTCCGACAGGATCGCGACGCGGTCGCCGCGCCGCACGCCGAG
Source organism: Gemmatimonadota bacterium (assembly GCA_041476105.1). Classification (GTDB taxonomy): domain Bacteria; phylum Gemmatimonadota; class Gemmatimonadetes; order Gemmatimonadales; family JACORV01; genus DASXPG01. The sequence continues at coordinate 15,199 of JBGOSS010000032.1, read as the reverse complement.
GCGCCGCAGTGCCAGCGCGAAGAGCGTCACGCGGCGTAGCAGCTCGGCGTGGCTGATGTCGTGCCACCTGCCGTCGGCCTTGTAGCGCAGCGCCGCCGGCTTGGAGGCGAAGCGGTCGATGCCCTCGAAGAACAGCTGCGTCAGTGTGCCGGGAGCGGACACGGCGGGTCTCCTGGAGTGAGCGGTGCCGCCAATGTACGACTACTTCACCGGGATAAGGAAGGGACTGGAGGGAAGGTCAGCGCTCTTCACGATCGCCTGGCCGGGGCCCTTGGCTTTCCCGACCACGGCGAACCGGGCGGCATCCACGCCCAGGGTGTCGGGAGTGAGCGAGATGAGGGCCATCGGGGCTCCGGGAATCGAGTCGCCGCTCCGGTTCAGGACCCGGGCGTGGATGACCACGGTGTCGCCCACCAGGACGGAGTCGGGCGGATGCACGATCTCGATGGCCACGGCCTTGTCCTCGCCGCTGCTGAGTCCTGCGCAGGCGAGGACCGTGAAGCAACACGCCGCGGCGAGCGCGGCGTGGGAGAACGTCAGGCGCCCTCCATGCCCGCTGCCGCGGGCGGCGGGAGCGCCTCGAGACTGTGCAGCGCCGCCGCCGCGTGTTCGATCCAGCGCTCCCCGTCGGGGCCCCTGGGCGGATTGGAAAGAAAGGCCTTCAGGTGCTTGGCGGCGCCTTCGCTCTCGCCGCGGCGCAGGAGCAGAAACGCCAACCCGTAGTGCGCGCCGGCCAGCGTCGCGTCGAGCTCGAGCGCGCGGCGATAGTGCCGGACCGCATCCTCGATCTTCCCGGTGCGGCTCTGGGCGATGGCGAGATTCTGGAGGATCCGCGGATCGTTGGGATGGTCGCGCAGGGCGAGCCGGTAACTGACGATCGCGGCGTCGAAATCGCCCTGCCGCTCGAGGGCGAGGGCTTCGTTCAGGTAGTCCAGGCGCTGAGGTTTGACGGGCTCGGAACGGCTCTCTTCGCCGCCGAAAATACGCCGGAAAATACCCATGGACAGCGAAGGTAATAAAGCGCCAAGCGATTGACAATAGTGGATATAGCGCGTTGCGCAGACGCGACGGTGGTCACGGGCCGGAATGTGTTAAGGTTCACCCATGGCTCAACGCAAGACGCCCCTCGTGCCCAAGTCGGTCCTGGAAGTGGATTGGCCCTTCTTCGGCGAGCTGTGCCGTGGGCTGGCACTGAAGGTCTGGAATGCCTACAAGCCCGACCTCGTCATCGGGATCGCGCGCGCCGGCGTGATGCCGGGCGCGGTGATCGCGAGCATCTTGCGCGTCGATTTCGCGTCGATGTCGCTGCGGCGCTCCGAGGAAGGCGAGGCGCCGGCCCTCATTCACCGGCCGACGCTGAGCCCCAAGGGCCGGAGCGTGCTGCTCGTCGACAGCACCTGCGAGAGCGGGCAGACGATGCGCCTGGCCCTCAGCGTCCTGAAGGAAGAGGGGGCGCGGACGGTGAAGACCGCCGTCGCGATCCGCACCGGCGAGTACGCGCCCGACTTCGCGGCCCTCACCAATCCCAGCTTTGTCATACTGCCGTGGGATCGGGACGTTATACAGGACGGGCAGATCGTCGTCCGTCCCGATTACGAGGCCGCCCTGCGCGCCGCGGGCCTGATGTCCCCCGGCCGGCCCAGCGCCGCCCAAAGGAAGCCGTGAGCGCGAACGGAAACATGCGCGACCGCCTCACCGAGGCGCTGAAGCAGTCGCGGGCTGAGTATGCCGAGGTGCGCGTCGAGAAGTCGCGCGCCACGCGCGTCGTCTTCCGCGGCCGGCGGCTGGAGCTGGCCGGCGAGAACGTCGACGCCGGCGGCAACGTGCGCGTCCTCTCCAGGGGGCACGGCTGGGGTGTGGCGTCCTTCACCACCTTGGGCGACCTGCCCCGGATGCTCGCCCAGGCCGGCGAGATGTCGCGCGCCATCGTCCTCGACCAGCCGATCCGGCTGGTGGACGCCGCGCCGCGCACCGACGAGGTCGTTCCGGCCGTGGACGGCGATCCGATGGCCATCCCGCTCGGCGAAAAGCGGCGCTACCTCGAGCACCTCAACGGCCTGATGCTCGGCGCCTCCGACAAGATCGCCGACACCTCGGCGACCTACTACGACGACCGCACCGAGTGGTGGTACGCCAACAGCGAAGGGACCTGGTTGCACGAGGTGCGCCCCGAGATCGGGCTCTCCGCCCAGGCCACGGCGCGCGACGACGGCCGCATCGAGCGCTCGCTCGAATCGCTGGGACTGCGCAAGGGGTGGAACGCCGTGCAGAACCGCGAGGAGATGTTCCGCACCGCGGCCCGGCGCGCGCTGGCGCTGCTGACCGCGCCGACGGTGTCGGGCGGGGCGCTGCCCGTCATCCTCGATCCCCGCCTCGCGGGCGTCTTCGTCCACGAAGCCTTCGGCCACCTTTCCGAGGCGGACTTCGTCTACGAGAATCCCCAGGCCAAGGCGATGATGACGCTGGGGCGCCGCTTCGGCAGCGACATCGTCAACATCGGGGACGACGGATCGGCCGCCGGCCTGCGCGGCACGCTCCCCTATGATGATGAGGGGACGCCCACCCGGAACACCAGGCTCATCGACGCCGGCATCCTGGTCGGGCGGCTGCATTCGCGCGAGACGGCGGGTGCCATGGGCGAGAGCGCCACCGGCAACGCCCGCGCGATCAACTTCCGCCACGCGCCCATCGTCCGCATGACCAACACCTACATCGCCGGCGGCCAGGGGACCTTCGAGGACCTCCTCGAAGGCATCGATCTCGGCGTCTACGCGGTGGACGCGATCGGCGGCCAGACCTATCTCGAGAACTTTTCCTTCAGCGCGGCGCACGGCTACATGATCCGCGGTGGCAAGGTCGCCGAGCTGGTGAAGGACGTCGTGCTCGCGGGCAATCTCTTCCAGTCGCTCCAGGCGATCGACGCGGTCGCGGGCGATTTCCAGTGGAACCAGATGGGTGGCGGGTGCGGCAAGGGCGGCCAGTTCCCGCTGCCGGTCACCGAGGGCGCCCCCCACGTGCGCTTCAAGCAGCTGCTGGTGGGGGGCGACGTCGGCTGATGTGCCCGGCGCGCGGCGTACTGCTGCTCTTCGCGGCATCGGCCGCTGCCGCCTGTTCCGGCGACGTGACGGGCGTCGGGGCGCGCGACCTCACCGGCGAGTGGGACTTCTCCACCGTCTTCAACGCGCCGGAGGACTACTGCGCGGCGAGCGGCACGCTGATGCTCGCGCAGTCGGGCTCCACCGTGAGCGGAACGACCAAGGCGTACGTCGGCACTTGCCCCCCGAACAACGGCACCCTCACCGATGTGACGCTCACCGACACCACTATCGCCATGAAGATCGCCAACTGCACGCTGACGGGGGACTTCGTCTCCGCGGACAGCGTGGATGGCGACGTCGAGTGCCTGATGGGGACCATCAACTGGAAGTGGGACGGCACCTGGCACGCCGTGCGCGTCGGAGCGCCGGACCAGCTGACGGTGACGCCGCTCGATCGGGCGCTGGTCGTCGGTGGCGCGCAACGCTATGCGGCCGCGGTGCTCGACGCCGGCGGCCACGTGCTGTTCGGCCGTCCGGTGACCTGGTCGAGCAGCAATGCAGCCGTGGCGTCGGTGTCGGCGGCGCCGCCCGGCACCAGCAGCGTCGTGACGGCCGCGTCGCCCGGCCTCGCGACGATCACCACCGCCGCATCGGGATTCTCCACGATGTTCGTTGTCGAGGTGACGACCGAGAGCTACGTCGCGGTGGCTGCCGGGGCGTTCTTCACGTGCGCACGGACGGCGGCCGGTCACACCTGGTGCTGGGGCGCGGGGAGTGCCGGCCAGCTCGGCGACGGCGTTGGACTCGATATGCGATCGCCGGTGCCCGTTGCGGTGGTGGTGGACTTCACTTCGGTCAGCGCCGGAAGCGCCCATGCCTGCGGCGTCAGATCCGGCGGGACGGCGTATTGCTGGGGCAGCAACAGTGCCGGCCGGCTGGGCACCGGTGACTCGACGTCCAGCGCGCAGCCGCGCCTCGTCATCGGAGGCCTGCACTTCGCCGCGGTCTATGCGGCGGGCGCCTTGACCTGCGGTCTCACGACCGCCGGCGCGGCCTGGTGCTGGGGAGCGAACCGCTGGGGGGAGCTTGGCAACGGTACACGCATTGGGAGTCCGGTGCCGGTGCCGGTGAGTGGCGGGCTGACCTTCGCATCGCTCGACGTCACCGCCGATCACGCCTGCGGCGTGACGAGCGCCGGCGCGGCGCACTGCTGGGGTTACAACAGCTACGGAGGGCTCGGCAACGGCTCGACCGACACGGCGGGTGTGCCGGCGCCGGTGCCGGTCTCGGGCGGGATCACCTTCAGCGTGGTCCGGGCCGCTGGGATCCACACCTGCGGCCTCGCGACGAACGGGCTCGCCTGGTGCTGGGGTAACAACGTCGACGGCCAGCTCGGCCACGGTCCGGGGGCCGATGTTTCTTCGCCGGTGGCCGTCTCGGGCGGCCGGTCCTACGTCGCGCTCTCGGCAAGCCAGCAACACACCTGCGCGCTGGAGGCTGGCGGCCAGGCCTGGTGCTGGGGCAACAACAACAGCGGCCAGCTGGGAGACGGAACCCACACGCCGAGCAGTGTGCCGGTCGCCGTCGCGGGCGGCCTGACGTTCACGAGCATCGCGGCGGGCGCATTCCACACCTGCGGCGTCGCGACCGGCGGCGTGACGTACTGCTGGGGTTACAACCTGTCCGGACAACTCGGGGACGGCACCATCGCGAGCAGCTCGGTGCCGGTTCGCGTCCTCGGCCAGCCGTAGGGCGCGACGGTGGCACACCGGTGCGGAGCAGGCCGCCGGACATGTGTGATCCCGCTCACTTCGTTAACACCCACGCGGAAAACCCGTCTGCTCAGGTGAGGCCCCATCTCGGGGTCACCGACGGAGGTGTACGATGATTCGCGGACTCATGAAGGCAGCGATCGTGGCGCTCGGCGTGATGGCCGCGGCCCCCCTGAGCGCACAGCAGCCGGACCGGATGCAGGCCCGGCGCGAATGGATGGCGCGTCCCGGACAGGGTGCGCGGCAGGCCGGTCCTCGGCATCGGCGGATGCGCCGGCATCGGCGCCATGCGGCGTATCGCCGGTCGATGCGGATGCGGGCGTTTCGCATGCAGCGCGGGTGGCGGTAGACGCAGTAGTTTTCAAGCATGCCCCACCGCAAGGCGATCAATCATCTGAAGCGTGTCGATCCCGTCATGGCCCGGCTTATCAAGGAAGTCGGGCCCTGCCGGTTCGGCGCCATCACCGACCACACGCATTTCTATCACCTGACGCGCGCGATCGTCTACCAGCAGCTCTCGGGCAAAGCGGCTGCGACGATTCACGGCCGGTTCGTCGCGCTCTTCAGCGCCAGCCCTCCGCCCCCCGACCAGGTCGCGGCGATGCACGACACCAAGCTGCGCGCGGCGGGGCTCTCGCGAGCGAAGGCGTCCTACATCAAGGACCTGGCCCGGCGGGTGCACGCGGGTGAGCTGCCCCTGGACCGCGTCGAGACGCTGTCGGACGAGGAGATCATCACGGCGCTCACCCGGGTCAAGGGCATCGGCAAGTGGTCGGCGCAGATGTTCCTGATGTTCCGCCTCGGCCGGCCCGACGTGCTGCCCGAGCTCGATCTCGGCATTCAGAAAGCGGTACAGCGCGCCTACGGCCTGCGGACGATGCCCAAACCCAAACGCGTGCTTCGGATCGGGAAGCCGTGGTCGCCCTACGCGACCGTGGCGTCGTGGTACCTGTGGCGCAGTATCGACTGATGAACGCCCGCCAACGCGTCCTGGTCGCGGCGCTGCTCGCGCTCGCAGCCTGCTCGCATCGCGCGCCGCCGGGCCAGATGCCGGTGAGTGTGCCGCAGGCCGTGGTGGACCGGCCGCCGCCTGACCCCCGCGCCGAGGTGGTCGGCGACCCGCCGCACCCGAGGTACGTCTGGATTGCCGGATACTGGAACTGGGTGAGCACCAGGCACGTGTGGGTGCCCGGGTTCTGGACGCGGCCGCCGAGTGGATTCTCGACCTGGGAGCCCGCGCGCTGGCACCGGGAAGAGCAGGGGTGGGTGCTGATCCGCGGTCACTGGCGCTGAGGTAGAGGGCCGCCGGCTCAGCGCATTCGTGACACGGCGCGGCGGCGGAAGCAGGCGGTGATGTGGTCGTTGGCCATCCCTACGGCCTGCATGAACGCGTAACAGATCGTCGAGCCGACGAAGGTACAGCCGCGCTTCCGCAGATCCTTGCTCAGGGCGTCGGATTCGGGCGTCGTGGCCGGGATATCCCGCATCGTGCGGCGGCTGCCCTGCCGCGGCCGGCCGTCGACGAACCGCCAGAGCCAGGCATCGAAGCTCCCGAACTCCTTCTGGATGGCGAGAAACGCCCGCGCGTTCTTCACGGTGCCCTCGAGCTTCAGGCGGTTCCGCACGATCCCTTCGTTCCGCATGAGCTGCTCCACCTTCGCCGCTGAAAACCGGGCGACCTTCGCGGGGTCGAATCCCGCGAGGGCCTTCCGGTAGTTCTCGCGCTTCCTGAGGATCGTCTCCCCAGGAGAGTCCGGCCTGCGCGCCCTCGAGGATCAGGAACTCGAACAGCACCCGGTCGTCGTGGACCGGGACGCCCCATTCTGTATCGTGGTAGGCGGCGTAGAGGGGCGACTGGCTGCCGAAGCAGCGGGTGCGAGCGGAAGTCAACATGCCGATGCTCCATGAATGTGATGCCGATCAGGATAGTACGATGCGGGGCCCGCCAATCGCGAGCTTACCGCGGCTTCAGCCGTAGAGCCGAGCAGCGGCTTCGAGCCGCTGGAGACAACGCGCTGATTCAAGCGCGCCGATTCCCGCGAGTGAACTCGCGGCTCGGCTCTGTCGCTGAAGCGACCGGGTGCGAAGGCAGAGGCTGATTCAACGCGCTGATTCCCACGAGTGCTCGCGTCTCGCCTCGGTCGCTGAGGCGACCAATTGCGTTCGCGGGGGCAGCGCGTGGGAATGCTACAGAGTTGCGTTGCCGAGGTTGTCGCGCGAGTCGGCGGACGCCGCAGTTTTCGCGAATGCGTTGCAGACTGTTCGTGCACATCGTGTGGACCACTCGGAATCGCGAGCCCACCCTCAACAGCGGAGCCGCAACATTCCTCGCCGCGTACTTGCCGGCCGTGGCACAACAGGAACGATCGCTGCTGCTGGCGCTGGGCATTGTCCGCACGCATGTCCACGTGATCGCGTATCTCCAACCCTCGACCGACATCCCGAGGCTGGTGCAGCGCATGAAAGGTGGCAGTGCGGCGATCTCGAACAAGGAAGGGCGCGCCGGAATGACGATCCGGTGGGCAAAGGGGTACAGCATTCAGAGCGTAAGTCCGCGCGCGCTGAAGCAGGCGCAGCGATACGTCACCGAACAAGCCAAGCATCATCCCGATGAAGGCATTGTCGGCTGGACCGGGTGGGAGCCTCAAGACGCTCCCGTTTCCGCGGCTTCAGCCGTAGAGCCGAGCAGCGGCTTCCAGCCGCTGGAAACGGCTGCATTCAGGAAAGGCGCTGTCCCGGCTCCCATCGTTGCGCCACCAGCCGCTCCATCAGCTCAATGACCGCCGCGCGCTCGGCATGCGTAGGCAAGAGCACGAGGTCGCCCGACTCGCACTCGGCGAGCGCGGCCTTCACCGCCTCGAGCTCCGAGTCAGCGTGTGAGAAGATCGCCTCACCTGCGCCGAGCTTCAGGAACTCGTCCTTGATGAGAGTGGTCGCCTCGCCTGGCTGCCGCCCCCGCAGGTAGATCGCCATTTCCTTCAGGATCACGCGGTCGGGCCGCCAGGGCCACGTCTCGCGCGCCAGGCCGCGGATCGACTCGTCGTCGCGATCGCCGGCCTGGCCCAGGATGACGATACGCCGCCGTGCCGGCATCGCCCGCGCCGTCTCGATCAGGGCGCGCATCCCGTGCGGGTTGTGCGCGAAGTCCACCAGCACCCGGGCGCCGCCGAAATCGTAGAGGTGCCCACGGCCCGGGTTCTCCTGCGGCGTGCCCCGGAAGTTCTTGAGGCCTGCGGCGATCGTGTCACGGGGGACGCCGATCGCGCTCGCCAGCAGGACCACCCCCAGCGCGTTGGCGATGTTGTAGCGCGCCATCCCGCCCATCGTGAGCGGGACGTCGGACGCGTAGCACACCACGGTGCGGCGCCGCCCGTGCGCGAAGACGATCTTGCCGCCCTCGAAGGTTGCCGCCGTGCCGCCCCGGGCCAGGTGCTTGAGGATCACGGGATGCGCGGGGTCGAGCGAGAAGTAGCCGATCGCCGCATGAATCCGGTCCCGGCGCTGCTCGGCGGCGAGCGTCTCGACCAGCACCCGGTCGTCGGCGTTGATCATGAGCCGCGGCACCACGTGACCGACGACCAGCTTCGCCTCGGCGATGCCCCGGAGATCGAAGATGCCCCATTCGCCGAAATGATCTTCGGCGATATTGGTCACGATCGCCGCGTCGGCGCGCGGGATCGCCAGCCCGCGCCGCAGGATGCCGCCGCGCGCCGTCTCCAGAATGGCGACCTCGACGCGGCCGACGCGCAGCACGGCACGCGCGCCCATCGGCCCCGACCAGTCGCCCGCGTCCACCACCTCGTCGCCGATGACGATGTTGTCGGTCGAGCTGATCCCGGGGACCTTGCCCCACGCCTTCACCACCGAGGCGAGCAGCCGCACGCTGGTGGTCTTGCCGTTGGAGCCGGTGACGAGGACCATCGGCACGTCGTGCACGCGCTTCCACGCCACGCTCCGGACGTCGGGCGCTGCCGGCGTGTGGCTGTCGGCCGCGGTCCAGACCAGGCAGCCGGTGCCGCCGCCGACCGACGTCGCCTTGTGGTCGGTGGCGAAGGTCACCTTCCGCTGGCCCGCCGCCTGGCCGAGCGCCACCAGGGCGGGGCAGCGCTCCTTGGCGATTCGCGCCCGCAGCGTCGCCACCGCTCCATCGGACGCCATGCTCTCGGCGCCGGCGGCCAGCCGCTCGGCCTCGGCCCAAGCCCACTCGTTGATCTCGGTGGCGGCGTAGAGTGTGTCGACGGGGGATGAGAGGAAGAGCGACGCGCCGCCCGGAAACCGGCGCACCCGCGTCACCTCCCGCTGCCACTCCAGGGCGCTGAGCATGCCGCGTGCCGCCTGCTCCCAGTGCGCGAGGAGGCGGTCGGCCTGGGCGTCGGGGAAGGCGACGTCGAGCACCGCGCCGGGACCATCGTAGAGCAGATTGACGCCGGGCAGCCGGCGGGAATCGCGAATGGTCATGGGCAAGTCGAGAGTCGACAGTCGACAGTTAGCAGGAGGCGTGGCGTGTTTGCTGTCGACTGTCGACTGTCGCCTGTCGACTCAGTCATCCTGCTCCTTGGCCAATCGCACACCCCGCTCGTCGCGGATCACGGCCTCGAGCAGACCGACGGCCGGCTCGGGAACGTCGGGCATCTCCGCCGCATGCGACCCCGAGCCGCGCGGGCGCGGGCTGGTCGGCAGCTCGGGCCGGAACTGCGCGACCTGGCTCCAGCTGCGCGAGATCTGGTCGATGAAGCAGAGCAGCAGGTCGCCGGGGCGCGCGAGGCGCAGCGCCCGCTCGAGTGCCTCGGCCTCGTCGGGGACGACCTCGACCTGCGCCGCCGGGATGCCGCCCTGGCGCAGCGCGGCCTCCAGCAGGCGCGGCACCTCGTCATCTTTCCGGCCACGGGGGTTGTCGTCGCGCTTGCAGATGTAGTGACCGAAGCGATGCGCCGCGGCGATCGCGCCGATGGCCGCGATGTCTTCGTCCCGCCGGTCGCCCGGCGCGGCGAGCACGCAGATCCGCCGGCCTTCGACGTCGAGCCGGCCGGCCAGGGTGCACATCGCCTCGATGGCGGGCGCGTTGTGCCCGTAGTCCAGGATGACCTTGAAGGGATGCTCGTTGTAGATGTTGCCGCGCCCCGGCGCCTGGAAGAAGCTGGTCTCGAAGCTGCGCAGGCCGTGACGGACGTCCTCGAGCTTCACGCCCATCCCGTACGCCAGGGCGGCCGCGAACATCGCGTTCTGGACGTTGTGGGTCGCCTTCCCCTCGATGGTCGCGGGAATCAGGTGCGTCCACAGCAGCGGGATGTGCGCGCCGTGGTCGTAGATGGTGATCATCTGCCCGCCCATCCCCGCCTCGAGAACCACGGCCCGGCCGCCGGCCGTGATGTGCTCGCGCACCAGCGAATGCTGCGGGTTCATGGTGACGTAGCAGACGTGCTTCGCGTTGGTGTAGTCGGCCATCCGCAGGACGCGCGGATCGTCGGCGTTGAGGACCGCGGTGTCGCGCGCGATCTCGACGACCACGCGCTTCACCAGCGCCAGCTCGTCGAGGGTGTTGACGCCGCGCAGGCCGAGGTGGTCCGACTGGACGTTGAGCACCGCCGCGACGTCCACCTCGCGCACCCCGACCCCGGCGCGCAGGATGCCGCCGCGCGCGACCTCGAGGACGGCGCAGTCGACGAACGGGTCGGCGAGCACCATTCGCGCCGCGACCGGCCCGGTCATGTCCCCGACCACGGTGCGCTGCCCGTCGATGTAGACGCCGTCGGTGGAGGTCAGGCCCACGTGGCGGCCGGCGAGCTTGTGGATGTGGGCCAGCATCCGCGCCGTCGTGGTCTTGCCGTTGGTGCCGGTGACCGCCGCGATCGGTATCCGCGCCGGCGAGCCGGGCGGGAAGAGCATCTCCATCACCGGGCCCGCGACGTCGCGCGGCGTCCCCTCGGAGGGCGCCATGTGCATCCGGAAGCCGGGCGCGGCGTTGATCTCGCAGATCGCGCCGCCGGCCTCCTTGTACGACATCGAGATGTCCTGGCAGAGAAAGTCCACGCCCCCCACGTCGAGGCCGACCGCCTCCACCGCGCGCACCGCCATCTCGGCGTTGTCGGGATGGACGATGTCGGTCACGTCCCGTGCCGTGCCGCCGGTCGAGAGATTGCCCGTGGAGCGCAGGTACACCTTCTCGTCCACCGCCGGCACGGTCTGCCTGGTGTAGCCCAGCTTCGCCAGCAGTGTCTCGGCCTGGTGGTCGAACTCGATCCGCGTCAGCACCTTCTCGTGGCCGATGCCGCGGCGAGGATCGGCGTTCACCAGCGCCACCAGCTCTTCGACGGTGTGCACGCCGTCGCCCACCACGTGTCCCGGCTCGCGCAGCGACACCGCGATCAGGTTGCCGTTCACCACCAGCATGCGATGGTCGTAGCCGGTGATGTAACTCTCGACGATGACGCTGCGGCTGTGCTGCTGCGCCACCGCGAATGCCGCGCGCACGTCATCGTCGGTCTGGAGGTGCAGCGAGACGCCCCGGCCGTGGTTGCCGTTGTACGGCTTGACCACGACGGGAAAGCCGATGCGGCGCGCTTCCTTGGCCGCTTCGTCCTCGCGATGCGCCAGCCCCTGCTTGGGCACCGGGAGGCCCAGGCCGGAGAGGATCTTGTTGGTCTCTTCCTTGTCGGAGGCCAGCTCGACGGCGATGTGCGAGGTGTGGCTGGTGACCGTCGCCTGGATCCGCTGCTGGTAGCGCCCGTGCCCCAGTTGGGCGAGCGAGTACTGGTTGAGGCGCATCCAGGGGATGCCGCGCGCCTCGGCGGCCTTGACCAGCGACATGGTGCTGGGGCCGAGGGCGCGGCGCTGGGCGTACTTGATGAAGGCGTCGCGCTCGGCGGCGGGATCGGTGCCTTCGCGGCCGAAGCGCAGCGGTTCGGGGAGGCAGTGGCTGATGATCTCGAGCGCGAGGCGGCCGGCCTCGAGGCCGACGTCGGCCTGCTCGTATTCGTAGACGACGTGGTACTGCCCCTTCACGCCGGTGGTGCGCGTCTTGCCGAAGGAGACGTCTTCGCCGGCGCAGTTCTGGAGCTCGAGGGCGACGTGCTCCAGGACGTGGCCGAGCCAGGTGCCCTCGTCCTCGTCGAGCCGGCGCAGGAAGCCGCCCGGCTCGCCGTAGCTGCACCCGTGCTCGCGCAGACCGGGGAGCGTGGCCAGCAGGGCCTCGGTGAAGGCGGACCCCAGCCGCTTGGTCGGCCACTCTTCCAGCGCGCCGAGATCCACGTCGAGGCGGATGACGGGGAACAGCGCGTAGATGCTGGGGCCGACGTAGACGGCCCGATCCAGGATGCGCATCCCCGTCCTCGCTGTGGCCTGGCTGGTGATCGGAAGTGCTCCCGCCGCTCGATCGAGCCGGCTCGTTACAGGTAGCGCCGCTCCGGTTGGGCTGCAAGGGTGCCGCCAACCAAGCGCGCCTTCGCGCTGTCCGATGTGCAATCACCTCCGGGAGCCGGGATCGTGGACACCATCCTGTCGGACCTGCGATTCGCCCTGCGCCAGCTCGCGCGCCGGCCGGGCTTCGCCGCGGTCGGCGTCGCAACGCTGGCGCTCGGCATCGGCCTGGCGACCGCGATGTTCAGCGTGCTCGATGGGGTCCTGCTGCGGCCGCTGCCGTATGACGCTCCCGGGCGCCTGGTCACGATTCGCCAGAGTTGGACCGGCGTCTCCCGCGGTTTCATCTCGCCGGCCGAGTATGTGGACTACGTGGCGCGAGCCAGGGCGCTCTCGCCGGTCGGCGGCTACGTCGTCGGCGCCGCAAACCTGACCGGCGATGGTGAGGCCGAACGCCTTCCCGCGGGCTACGTCAGCGCCGGTGCGCTGCGCGCTCTCGGGGTACCGCCGGTGGCCGGCCGCTGGTTCGAGCCGGCCGACGATACGCTGGGTGCGGCCAACGTCGTGCTGCTGAGCGACGGGCTGTGGCGGCGCCGGTTCGGCGGTTCGTCCATAGTCGGCCGGACCATTACCGTGGACGGGCAGCCGGCCACCGTCGTCGGCGTGATGCCCCGCGGCTTCGCGCTGCCGGAGGACCTCGTGACCGGCTCGGCCAGCGAGATCTTCCAGCCGCTGCAGCTCGGGCACGTAGACCGAACCGAGCGCGGAAGCCACTTCCTCAGGGCCATCGCGCGACTCGCACCTGGCGTCACCCTGGCGGACGGTGCGGCCGAGGCGCGCGCGCTCGCAGCCGGGTTCCGCCGGGAGTTTCCCGACAAGTATCCGGTGCCGATGCAGTTCGAGGCGACGGTGGCGCCCCTGCACACCGAGGTGATCGGCGACGTGGAGCGGCCGACGATGGTGCTGTTCGGAGCGGTGATCTTCGTCCTCTTGATCGCCTGCGCCAACGTGGCGAACCTCCTGCTCGCGCGCGCCGACGGGCGCCGCCGCGAGTTCGCCATCCGCACCGCTCTCGGTGCGGCCCGCCTGCGGCTGGCTCGCCAGCTCGCCGTCGAGCACCTGCTGCTTTCTGGTGCCGGCGGCATCGTCGGAGCCGTGCTGGCGTACTGGATCATCGCGGCCATCCGCGTCGTCGCGCCCGAGGATCTCCCGCGCATCGGCTCGATCGGCCTGGACGGGCGCTCGCTGCTGTTCGCGGCCGCGGCAGCCGTACTCGCCGGGCTGGGGTTCGGCCTGGTCCCGGCGCTGCGCCGGCTCGACGCCGGCCTCGCGGCGCGGTTGCGCGAGGCGGGAGCCGGCATGACCGCGGGACGCCAGCGCCACCGGACGCGCCGCGCGCTGGTGATCGCCGAAGCCGCGCTGGCCACGGCCCTGGCGGCGGGTGCGGGCTTGATGGCGCGCAGCTTTGCGCGGCTCCAGGCTGTGGACCCGGGGTTCCGGACCCAGGGCGTGCTGACGGCGCGGATCATGCTTCCCGACCAACCCTACGGTGACTCGACGCGGGACCGCGACTACTACAGCACGCTCGTCGAGCGGGTCGCGGCCCTGCCAGGCGTGCGGTCCGCGGGCGCCGTGACCAATCTCCCGCTCACCGGCTCGCTGGGCGACATCAACATTCAGATCGAGGGACGCGAGACCCCACGAGGCGCCCTGCATCGGCGCTCGGACTGGCAGGTGGTCACGCCGGGCTACTTCGACGCGATGGGCATGCGGCTTCTCCGCGGCCGAGGCATCGAGGCCGGCGATCGCGAGAACACGCCCGGCGCGGTCGTGATCAACGAAGCCCTGGCGCGTCTCTACTGGCCCGGCGCCGATCCCATCGGCGCCCGGTTCCGCCTCGGCGGAGGTGCCGCCCCGGGCGTCGTCACCGTGGTGGGCGTCGTGGCGAATGTGCGGCATGCCAGCCTCGGCGCGCCCCCCGATCCCGAGCTGTACCTGGCGCATCGCCAGTTCCGGTTCTGGAACGGCGGCGGCGCGGCGCAGGGCATGACGATCGTGCTCCATACCGCCGGGATGCCTGTCTCGCTGGCCGCGGGTCTGCGGAGCGCGGTGGCCGCGATCGATCCGTCGGTGCCGGTCGGACTGGTGCGGCCGATGGACGCGGTGGCGGCGACGTCGGTCGCACAGCCGCGGTTCCTCGCGCTGCTGTTCGGTGCCTTCTCGGTTGCGGCGCTGCTGCTCTCGGGGGTGGGGCTCTACGGCGTGCTGGCCTACATCGTGAGCCTGCGGGGGAACGAGTTCGCGGTGCGGCTGGCCTTCGGCGCCTCCGCTGCACGGCTGGGTGCCATGGTGGTTCGCGACGCGATGGGCCTGGTGCTGGCCGGGATTGGCGCCGGCCTGGTGATGGCGCTGTTGCTGGGCCGGCTCCTCCGCGGCCTGCTCTACGATGTCGCGCCCGCCGATCCGGCGGCGCTGCTCATCGCCGCCGGCTCGCTCCTGGTCGTGGCGGCGCTCGCCGTCTGGGTGCCGGCGCGCCGGGCCCTCATGGTCGCGCCCGCCGCGGCCCTGCGAGGCGAGTAGCGCGTCCTACGCCGTGTGCCCCGCCTTGGCCGTGGCTTCGCGCGTGAGCAGGTTGTAGGTCGCGCCGCGCGCCAGCAGGTGCAGGCGAATCCCGACCAGGCTCACCGGGTCGCCGGGGCCGGCGTTGGCGATCGAATCGAACTCGACGTCGTGGGCGTCCACCACGGTGAGCAGCCCCGTCCCCTCCACTTCCACGACGTTTTCCGGGCCGATGAACGCCGCGGTGTCTTCGTCGAGGCCCAGGCCGATCGGGTAGGGATTGTAGGCCAGCGCGGTGAGGAGCCGCCCGATCCGGTCGCGCTGGCGGAAGTGCTGGTCGATGATGACCCGCCGCGTGAGGCCAAGGCCCGCGACGACCTGCACGGCGCCGGCCCGCGGCGTGTGGCCCTCGTCACCGAAGGCGATCATGTGCTGGCAGAGCCAGGCCGCGCCGGCGCTGGTTCCGGCGACGTG
>JBGOSS010000031.1:0-45077 GCA_041476105.1 Gemmatimonadota bacterium | reverse complement strand
TCGTGTCGAGAGAAGTCGAGCCGTCGGAGAGCCGCGTCAGGTGGATGTGGACGCTGTCGAAGTTGACCAGCTCCAGCGCGCGGCTATCGAACACCGGCGCCAGCGAGAGATGGCCCTTCCGCACGGAGCCCGGCCCGGTGCCGTCTCCAAAACAGGAGGCCAGCGCCAGGGCGGCGAATAGCCCGGCGGTGCGTCTGAGAAACCCGGTGCTCACTCGAGTTGTGATGTAGCGGTGCTCCCCGGGGGTGGGCAGGCCAGCAAGTGGAAGGATACGCCCGATCCAGGCCTCACACCATGACAGTTGTTACGGTGCTGGAGGCCGCCGCACCCGCTTGAGGGCCGCTTCGGCGGCCTCCCGCACGGCTCGGCCCCGCCGCGTGAACAGGCTCGCCTGGCGCGCGCGCTCCAGGGCCTGAATCGTCTCCGGCGTACCGATGCGCGCCAGCGCTCCGCACATCTCCTTGAGTGTCTCCGGATCCTCTTCGCTCTCGATCTGGGCGATGAGGGGAGCCGACAAGACGGCCGCGTGGGCGCTGCCGATCAGCGAAGCGATCACCGCGCGCAGCTCGGGAGCGCCTTCCTTCATCGCCACGCGCAGCGGCTCGCCCGCCGCGGGGGTCCCGATCTTCGCCAGCGCCGTGCACGCGGCGCGCCGCACTCGCTGATCCGCGTGGGCGAGCAGCAGGCCGAGCGCCGGCGTCGCCTCTTCCAGCCGCATCTCGCCGGCGAGCTCGGCGACGTTGCGCGCCACGAACCACTGCGGGTGCCCCAGCATGATCGGGATCTGGTCACGCCCGTGCGGGTTCGCGCGCAGCGCGTTCATGTACGCCTTGCGCTCCCGGATGCTCTCCGAGCTGGCAAGCAGATTGAGAAGGACGTCGGTCGCTTCGGCGCCGGCGCGCGCCAGCACCAGGGCGACGTCGTCGGCGAGCCGCGGATCGGTCGTGAACGATGCCAGCTGGACCAGGGTGTCGCGATTGAGGAGCCGCTTCAGCGCGATCCGGTAGCTGTTGCGGGGTGTTCCGTCGGCCGCGCCGGCCTCGTAGCCGACCAGGCAGGCGAGGACGCGGAGCGCCGCTTCCGTCTCGTTGCCGGCGAGCGCGGCCTGGACGTGCTCCGCGAGCACCGTAAGGCGATCGAGGACGTCGCCGGCGTGTGGCCGGCGAGCGACCGCCAGCAGCGCCGCGCCCAGGGGCGTGTCGTTGGCGATGGGCAGGTCGGGCAGCGGCTCGGCGGCCACGGGTGCCGGCGGTACCGCAGGCGCTACGGGTGGCGGCTCCTCCTCCGGCTCGAGCGGCCCAAGGTCGACCTCCTGGATCGTTGAATGGCCATCGCTGGAAGAGTGCAGCTCGTTCCACGCGGCGTAGGCGTCGGCGTCGTCTTTCGCGCCGGGCCGCTTGGGCTTGGCCTGCTGCGCGGCTTCGTCCGCGTCGAACAGATGGGACACGCTGCTGCGCTTCTTCGGGGTATCGTCGAGATCGGCGAGGAGCACCCAGATCCGGTTCGACTTGGCCTCGCGCAGACGGTCTTTCACCTGGGGGGCGCCGTAGGGGCCTTCGGCCAGTCCCTTGAGCAGCGCGAAGAGCTCGGGGGCTTCGGCCCCTCTCCCGATCGCGATCTCGGCGATGTTGTGAGCCGCGAGGCGGCCGGCCAGCCCGCCGGTGTGCGGGACGCTGGGATCGATGGCCACGTCGTCGATGGAGAGGACCCCGTCGTAGTGGCGCACCGTCGCCGAGCCCGCGGCCGCCAGCGACACCAGGGCGCGCAACGCGGCCTTCTGCTGTTCCTTCGCGTCGCCCTTGCGCATCAGGTCCACCGCGCGGGCCAGCGACGAGGCGTAAAGCTCGTGGTTGAACATCAGGCCGTGGGTGCGGGGGCGAAGGTCCGAAGGGCCTCTTCGGCGGCCTCCTTGACCACCTTGGCGCGGCGTGAGAAGAGCGTTTTCTGCGACGCGGCCCGCTCGAGGGCCCGCCGTGCCTCGGGCGTACCGATGCGGGCCAGGGCGCGGATCAACGCCCGAGCGACGTCGGGGTTCTCCTCTTCGTCGGCGAGCGAGGCCAGCGGCCCGGTGAGCGGTCTGGCGTGCGAGCCGCCGATGCTCGCGGCCACCAGTGCACGGATCTCCGGAGGGCCCGATTGAAAGGCGGTGCGTAGCGGCTCGATGGTCGAGGCGCTCCCGATCTTCGCCATCGCGACCAGCGCCGCCCGGCGCACCCGCTCGTCGCTCTGGTCGAGGAGGCGCGCGAGGTACGGCACCGCGCCGTCGATGCGCGCTTCGCCGGCCAGCTCCGCCACGTTGCGTGCGAGCTGCCACTCGGTGCGCGACGACAGCAGCGCCACCAGGCGGTCGGTCCCCTGCGGTATCTCCCTCAGCACCTCGGTGTACACCAGCCGTTCGCCGAGCGAGTGCGCATCGGTAATGAGCGTGACCAGCAGCCCCGCGGATGCCTCGCCGCCGCGGCGCAGCACGATGGCCGCGCGGTGGCGCCGCTTCGGCTCGCTCAGGTAGGGCGCGACCTTGGCCAGGGCCGCGCGCGTCAGGATGCGGCCGAGCATGACACCGTAGGTGCCGCGCGTCGTATCCGGTGACTGGGCCTCGAGCTCGATGAGGGTATTCACGGCGTCGATCGCTTCGGCCACGTTGTCGCGGGAGAATGCGTCCTCGATGTTCCGCGCCAGCTGTGTCAGGCGCGTGAGGGCGTCTTTGCCGTAGGGATCGGACAGGGTGCGCGCGAGCGCGATGCCAAGCGGGGTCGCCGCCTGGAGCGTCGGCGGCCGCTGGAGCATCGGCTCCGGCGGGGCCGGCGGGGCCGGCGGGGCCGGCGGCGCGGGCGGCGCGGGCGGTGGCGGCGCCGGGTCGGCCGGGCGCGCGACCGGAGCGGCCGGTGCCGGCGCGGGGGCCGGCGTGGCCTGCACGCTGACCTGAATCTCGCCCGTTGCTTGCGCCTTGAGGCCGAGATCCACTTCCTGGTCGCCCTGCTCCGAGGCGCCGTGATTCAGAAAGCGGTTCCACTCCTTCAACACCGCCTCGTCCACCTTCACCTTGGCGAAGGCCCCGGTCACGGTTATCGGCCGGTGTGACGCGTCCACCGCCTGGTGGGCAACGACCATAACGCGCGTCGAGGCGGCGTCACGCAGCTTCTCCTTGAGCCGCCCCTGCCCCGCCTCGGCGGCGAGTCCGCTGGCGAGCGCCAGCAGCTCAGTCGGCTCGGCGCCCCTGGCGATGACGATCTCCGCGACGTGGTGCGCCGCCAGGCGATCGGCGAAGGCCGCCAGGCGCGGGTCGGAGGTGGCGATGGATGTCCCGTCGATGGTGAGCTGGTTCTCGTAGAACCGGATCGTGGCCGAGCGTTCGGCCGCGACGGCGACGAGGGCACGCAAAGCGGCCTTCTGGGGCTCTCCGGCTTCCGCCGAGCGCCGCAGCAGGTCCACGGTCCGCGCGAGGGCGGCCGCATAGCGGGTGTGGTCGAGGTCGGTCACTGTCCCCTTTTTTCGGGCTGGTGCGGCAAAACGTGGCGCCGCTGCGCCGTTACAGCCGCAGGCAGGCGCCACGCCTCTTACTACTATATCCCGCGGGGGGGCGGAAGGCTACGGACGGCGGATTCGAACCGTGTGCAAACCAATACCCGAGGAGAGACTCGAACTCTCACGCCGTCGCCGGCACGGGATTTTGAGTCCCGCGTGTCTGCCATTCCACCACTCGGGCCGGTCACACGAAAGATACGGAGAGGATGGAGGATAGAGGATAGGGGAAACACGACGGGGCCCGGTTACCCGGACCCCGACGCATCAGCCGCTGAATCAGACCCCCGTCAGTTCAGCGGACAACCCTTGCATCTGCTGTACTCTGGCTTGGCTCTCTCGCTGTCCACCGCATGCGGAGCCAAGGAGGTGCAACTAGCGCGCCAGCAGCGGGACACCCGGGCACCGGTTGGAATCGCCTGTGGAGACTGGACTTGGAACTGTATGCGTGGGCGGGCGGCGCGGGCTGGAACGCGGGGCTGTGGGAGGTTTTGTGGCGCCGCCGCGTCACCCTAGCGGCACACCGGCCACGGTGGCCCCGTTATCGGGGGCCGAGGCCCGCGGTGATGAGATTCCCCGCGGCCTCGGCGGGAATGGGATGGGAAAAGAGGAATCCCTGCGCGCAGGGGCAGCCCATTTCGACCAGCAGGGCGTCCTGCTCTCCCGTCTCCACGCCTTCCGCGATCACGTCGAGCCCGAGGTTGCGGCCCAGGGTGAGGATCGCGCGCACGATCTCGGCGTTCTGCCCGCCCCGCATCCGTTCGATGAACGAGCGGTCGATCTTGACGGCGTGGAGCGGGAAGCGCTGGAGGTAGCTCAGCGACGAATAGCCGGTCCCGAAGTCATCCATGTCGAGCTGGACACCGAGGTCGCGCAGTTCGTGCAGGCGGCTGGCGGCTGCCTCGGCGTGCTCCATGATGACGCTCTCGGTGATCTCGATGCGCAGCCGGGCCGGCTCCAGCCCGCCGGCCTCGAGCGCTTCACGCACGTAGCTCACCAGCTGCGGGTGCATGAGTTGCCGCGACGACACGTTCACGCTCATCGTCAGCGCGCCCGCGTCGGGGCGCTCGGTGCCCCAGCGCCCCAGCTGCTCGCACGCCTCGCGCAGGCACCAGCGGCCGATCGGCAGCATCAACCCGGTCTCGTCGGCCACCTCGAGAAACTCCGCGGGACTGACCAGGCCCCGCGTCGGATGCTGCCAGCGCAACAGCGCCTCGAAGCCCATGAGCCGCCGCGTGCCGAGGGCGATGATCGGCTGGTAGGCGATCCGGAACTCGCCGCGCTCGACGGCGCGCCGCAGGTCGGTCTCGAGCTGAAGGTGCGCCATCGCGCGGGCGTGCATCTCGAGGTCGAAGATCGCATAGCGGCCGCGGCCGGCCGCCTTGGCGCGGTACAGCGCCAGGTCGGCGTCGCGCAGCACATCCTCGGGGCGCTCGTATCCGCTGGTGCTCAGGGCGATCCCGATCGAGACCGAGGCGAAGACCTCGCGCTCCCCCAGGCGCAGCGACGCGTGCAGTCCCGCCTCGATGCGCTCGGCGACCCGCGTGGCGTCCTCGATGGTGTCCATGCCGTCGAGCAGGACCGCGAACTCGTCGCCCCCCAGCCGGGACACCAGGTCGCCAGGACGGAGCCAGGCCTTCAGCGTCCGCGCGAAGATGGCGAGCAGCTCGTCGCCGGCCGCGTGACCCAGCGAATCGTTGATGACCTTGAAGCGGTCGAGGTCGAGGAACAGGACGGCGAAGAGGTGCGCCGGCCGCCGCCGCAACCGCGCGAGGGAGACCGCGAGCTCTTCGAGAAACCGGGTCCGGTTCGGCAGCCCGGTGAGCGCGTCGTGCAGGGAGTCATGCGCGAGCTGGGCCTCGGCGACCTTGCGATCGGTGATGTCGCGGGCGATGCGTAGCAGCCCGAGGGCGAACCCGCGCTGGTCGCGGTAGACGCCCTTGGTGATCAGGTGGGTCCGCGGTCCCCGCTCGCCGCTGTGGACCTCCTCGTAGGTGACGGTCTCGCCGGTCTCGAGGACGCGAGCGTCCCGCTCCGAGAGCGCCCGCGCGATGTCGTCCGGGAAGAGCTCGGCGTTCGTCTTCCCGATGATCTCCTCGGCGGGCCGGCCGGCCGCCGCCGCCCCGGCGCTGTTGATCATGAGGTAGCGCCCCGCCAGGTCGCGGACCGATATCAGGTCCGGCGTCCCCTCGATCACGGCGTGCAGGGTGCTGTGACTCTGCTCCAGGGCCCGGATGGCGCGCTCGCGCTCGGCCAGCTCCCGCTGGCGCCGCCGTGACGCCCGCCAGAAACCCGCGCCGGCCATCAGCAGTCCCGTCGCGCCGAGGACGAAGGTGAACGTTTCGCCCCAGAATCGCGGCTCGGCGGTGAACTCGTCGGCGACTTCCAGGAGGAGTGATTCGGCGAAGAGCAGCCAGCCGGTGGTGAGTATCCGGTCTCCGAAGGCGACGATCGCCGGGTAGGCCAACGCCGCGCCCAGGAACAGCGACAGCTCCTGCGCGACGTCGATCCAGTCCTGGGAGGCCTCGGGCGGGAAGGCGGCCATCCAGACGACCACGCTCAACACGGCGATCAGCAGGGCCGCGACGTCGAGCTTCCACAATGCGCGGGGGGCAGGTGCGAGGCGCGGATCGCTCACGCGCCCCTCAAACATCGGGCGGTAATTCCCACCGTGGTCGGCCGAGGATCTCGGCGAGGATGACCGCGTGACCCGCCCGGCCGTCGGCAAACCGCGCCAGGGGTCGCTTCCGCTCCGCCTCGACCGGCGCATCGCCGATGGCCCCCGGCAGCTCGGTGCGCGCCACACGCGCCGCGGCCGCCGGAGCCGGCGATGCGACGGCCCGGAAGCGTTCCTCCGCGACGCGGGCCGATTCCTCGTCGTAGTCGGTGGTCTCTTCGCCGCTGCCGCGCTCGAGCGAGCCTTCGTCGTCGGCCGGCCGGGAAACCGGGGTCGTGCCGAACAGCGACCGGCGGGCGGTGCGCGAGGTGTGCGGCGCCGGAGCGCCCATCCGCTTGCGTACCTCGAGGTAGGCCTTGGCGCGCGCTTCGGCTTCCGGCACGGGACTCGGCGCCGCGCGCGGTTCGCGGGCGACCTGCTGCATCTCGGCACGCTTCAGCTCGTCCATCGCGCGACGCAGCTCGTCCATGAGCCCCGCCTGGCGCGGCGGGGCGGCAAGCACCGCGCGGGCCTGGCTCCTGGTCGGCAGGGCCGGGCCCTGGAGCGCCTCGCGGGCCCGCTCGGCGTCCTCCTTCTCCTTCCTGCGCCGGGCCTGCTGGGCGCGGCCCACCAGCATCATGGCGGCCCAGAAGAGGAACAGCGGGAACCAGCTGACGTCGGCCAGCACGAATCGCATCGGCGGTCGCCTAGACGCCCGCCGAAGACGAGGTCTCGTCGGCGCCCTCGCCACTGGCGATGGCTGCGCGCATCGAGGTGTCGGCCTGGAGGTTGCGGTACTTCGCGAAGTCCATGATCCCGAGGTTCCCCTTCCGGAACGCCTCGGCGATGGCGAGCGGGATCTGGGCTTCTGCCCTCACGACTTCGGCACGCATCTCCTGGACGCGTGCCTTCTGCTCCTGCTCCACCGCGACGGCCAGCGCGCGCCGCTCTTCCGCCTTGGCCTGCGCGATGCGCTTGTCGGCTTCGGCCTGGTCGGTCTGGAGCTGGGCGCCGATGTTCTTCCCGACGTCCACGTCGGCAATGTCGATCGAGAGGATGTCGAACGCGGTGCCGCTGTCGAGCCCCTTGGCGAGCACCGTCTTCGAGATCATGTCGGGGCTCTCCAGCACATGCTTGTGCGACTCCGCCGAGCCGATGGTCGAGACGATGCCCTCCCCCACCCGCGCCAGGATCGTCGCCTCGCCCGCGCCGCCCACCAGGCGGTTGATGTTGGCGCGGATGGTCACCCGCGCCTGGGCGAGCAGCTGGATGCCGTCCTTGGCCATCGCCGCCACTTTGGGCGTCTCGATGACCTTGGGATTCACCGACACCTGCACCGCCTCGAAGACGTCGCGTCCGGCCAGGTCGATCGCGGAGGCCTGCTTGATGGTGAGACTGATGCCCGCCTTGTCGGCCGAGATGAGCGCGCGCACCACGCTGTCGACATTGCCGCCCGCGAGGTACAGCGACTCGAGCTCCGTGATGCCGAGATGCAGCCCGGCCTTGCTGGCGCTGATCAGCGGCTGCACGATGCGGCGCGGGTCCACCTTGCGCAGGCGCATCCCGATCAGCTGGCCGAACCCGATGCGGACGCTGGACGCGTACGCACTGATCCACAGGCCGACCGGCACGAAGTGGAGCACCACCGCCGCACCGACCAGCACGCCGACGACGAGGGCCAGCAGGATGGGACCGCCGAGGTTGTCCATGACCGCTCCCGACTGCGCTAGGCGTTGAGTTGCGCGGCGCGCCGGACCACCAGGCGCATCGCTTCGGCCTTCAGGACCGTCACCGGCGTTCCCGCCGGAATCCAGTCCCCTTCGGTGATGACGTCGACGCGCTCCCCGGCGATCTCCGCCATGCCCGCCGGACGCAGCTCGGAGGATGCCACGCCGCTCTTCCCGACCAGGTCGGCCCGGGCCAGCGCCGAGACGTAGCCTTCTTCGCTCTGTTGCGAGTGGTGCAGCATCATCCCCTCGAGCCGCTGGCTGGAAGGCAGATGCCGCACCAGCGCGACCGTCACGGCGCCCAGGATCCCGACGCCGATGCCCACGCCGGCCAGCATTTCGCCGAGATTCGCCCCAGCGGTGAGACGGCCCAGCATGAACAGGATGAGGCCGACGGTCACCGTCATGCCAATCGCAAGGCCGACAATCGAAATCTTCGGGTGGATGGCCATCAGTCCCGAAAGTACAGTCGAAGCGGGAAAGTCGGTAGTCGAAAGGGCCCGCGCGCGCGGGCCCTTTGTCGACCTTCAGCCTTCACGGGTGATCAGTCCCGCGGTCTGCGATCGGGCATCCCCGGCCGCCCCTGCATCGGTCGCCGCGGGCCCATCATGCCGCGCTCCATCGAGCCCCGCCGGATCTCCTGCACCCGCTGCTCGAAGCGCTGCATCATGAACATCAGGCGCGCGCGCTTGACCGGCGGAAGAAACGCCAGCTCGCGGACGAACTGGTCGTCGGACTGCGCGCGCTCCAGCCGAAGATGACTGGTCGCGTCGAGCATCCGTGACAGGGAATCGTTGTCGGCTCCGACACCGGGCTGCATCTGCCGCCCGATCGCGAGGCGCAGGTCCTGCTCGCGCCGCATGATCGCGATGCGCCGGTCCTGGTTGGCGCGCATCGCCTGGCGGATCCGCTGCATCTCCCCGTCGCTGATCTGGAGGTCGGTCTGCACCATCCTGCCGAAGCGCTCCTCGACCTGGGCGCGCAGCATCTGGGCGCGCGCGGGGTCGCCCGGCCCCATCCCCTGCGGCATCGCCCAAGCCTCCGCCGAGTCGGGCGGCGGGTTGGTCGGCGGAGGCGGATTGTCGCGCGGCCGGCGCGGATTCTGGGCCCCGGCGGCGCCGGCGACCAGCGCCAGCGCGAGCACCGAGGTGATGAACGAACGCTTCATAGGGCACCGTCCCGGTTTTCCATCGTGCTCAGCAAGGTCTGGAGCTCCTGCTCGGTGAGGTCTTCCACCAGCACCGTGGTCGCGGGCAGCGCCCCATGCGCCGCGGCGCGGGCATCGTCGACCGCGGCGAGCAGCGCGGTCTCTTGCGTCGCATCGGTGCTGTCAACGACGAGCCCTTCAGCCGACGTCACCACGGGCAGTCCCATGGCCATCCCGCTTCCCCGCGGGCCGACCAGGAGGCGCTGCGCCACCGCGCCGCCGATCACCAGGACCGCCACCGCCGCGGCCACGCGCAACGCGGTGAGATTCCACGGGCGCGGACGCATGACGATCACCGGCTCTTCGCGCAACCGCTGGAGGACGTGCGCCGCCACCCGCGCGGCATCCACCGCCGCCGCGCGGCGCGTCGCCCGCTCGTCCAGCGCCTTCAGGGCGCCGGCCAGGGGCTCGCGCAGCTCATCCGACTCGTTCAGCTCTGCAGCCATGCTCGTAACCTCTTCACCGCATGATGGTAATGCACCCGCGCGGCGCCCTCACTGATGTCGAGCGCGCTCGCGATACTGCCGTAGGCCAGGCCCTGCTGCGCCCGGAGGAGAAACACCTCCCGCTGAAGCCGCGCCAGCCGGCCCAATCCCTCCCCGAGCCGCTCGGCGGCCGCCGCCGCTTCGGCCTCGCCGCCCGGATCGGCACCGGGGTCGGCCACATCGGGCGTCAGCTCGACCATCTGGCGGCGCTTCCACTGCCGCTGCCGGTCCTTCAGCAGGTTGCTGCCGATCGTCAGCAGCCAGGTGCGGAAGCTCGCGCCCCCGCGGAACCCGCCGATGCCCCGGAACGCCTTGATGAACGCTTCCTGCACCAGGTCGTCCAGCTCGTCGTCGGGCGCGCCCTGGATCACCAGAAAGCGCGCGACCGCCGCCGTGTGCCGGTGCACCAGCTCGGCGGCCGCCTGCTCGTCGCCCTTCTGGAAGCGGGCGATCAGCTCGCTGTCCCGCACCTCGGCCGTGGCAGGCGCTCCCATCTGTGGAGTTAGACGCGGTGCGGGGCGCGGCGTTAAGAGGCCCCTGCCATGACGTGGCGGGCCTTCCCCAGCTTCTTGGCCCGGTACATGGCGGCGTCGGCGGCATGCACCAGCGCGTCGGCGCTTTCGGGGGCGACGGTGCACATCGCCACCCCGATGCTCGCCGCGACCGTCAGCGGGCCGGGCTTCAGCATGAAGGGCTCACGGAGGCCCTCGAGAATGCGGACCGCGATCCCGGCGGCGTCGTCCGGGCCCGCCACCTCGCTCAACAGCACGGTGAACTCGTCGCCGCTCATGCGGGCGATGTAGTCGCCGGGCCGCAGCCAGCGACCGAGCGCCTCCGCGAACGCCACGAGCAGCTCGTCGCCCACGGCGTGCCCGTGACGGTCATTCACGTCCTTGAAGTAGTCGATGTCGATGAACAGCACGGCGAACAGCCGCTCGGGCCGGTGGCGCCAGCGGCTCTGCGCTCGGCCCAGCCGCTCGAGAAAGGCCGGGCGATTGGCGAGCCCGGTGAGCGCATCGTGGTGGGCCTGCTGGAAGAGCCGGTCCTCGATCGCCTTGCGGTCGCTGATGTCGCGCGCGATGCCAAGCACCCCGATGGCCCGGCCCGACTCGTCGCGGAAGGCCGAGCGGCTGACCAGGTAGGTGCGCGCTTCCCCCTCCTGGACCACCGTGGCCTCGAAGCGCTCGGCGGCCCCGCTTTCCAGCGCCCGCGCCACCGCGCGGCCGCGGGTCTCCGGCTCAGCGGCGAACAGCTCCGCCTCCCCGTGCCCCACGATCGCCGCTTCACTCTTCCCCACCAGCGAGGCGAAGGCGGTGTTGGCGAGGAGGTAGCGGCCGTCGCCGCCCTTCACCCAGACGGCATCGGGCGTCGTCTCCACCACGGCGCGCAGCACGCTCGCGTTGCGGCGCAGCGCGCCCTCGGCGCTGGCTCGCCGCTCCACCTCGGCGGCGCGCCGGCGCCGCGCCTCCCGCACGCCGAGCGCGATGAGGGCGATGCCCGCGATGCCGAAGAACGCCGGCACGTAGGTCCCCTGCCACAGCGGCTCGGCGGTGAATTCGTCGACGACCTCCATCCACAGCGACAGCAGCACCGAGCAGAAGCCGACGTTGAGGGGGCGAACGTCGTGGCGCGCCCAGATGGCGACCGCCAGCACGCCCAGGAAATTCGCGCTCTCCCGGAAGACGTCGACGACGTCGATCGGGTGCCGGTACTCCCAGGGAAACATCGCGGCGTAGTAGACCACCACCAGCGCCGCCACCACGACACCGATCGCGTAGTACCACCGTGGCAGGGGCTGGTCGCTGGAGACCGGCGCGGTCGGCTCGTCGAGCGAATCCGTGGTGAGGGGCATGTGGCACAAAAATGGGGGGCGGCCGCCCTTGCGCCAAGGTGGAAAAGCCGGTGATATTCACGTTCGAACGATCGTTCGAACCCCTGGAGCCCCCCGTGCCGAGCTACGACCACCGCAAGGAACGCCTCCTCGCCACCGCCGCCCGCATCTTCGCGGCGCACGGCTTCGCGGGCACGTCGATGCGGGAGCTGGCCCGGGCCTCGGCGATGAGCCTGGCCGGCATCTACTACTACTGCAAGGGCAAGGACGACCTGCTCTTCCAGATCCAGAAGTCGTGCTTCGAGAAAGTCGCCGAGGGTGCGTGGAGCGTGGTGCGTGGGGCGTCCTCGCCGGAGGAGAAACTCTCGGCCTTCATCCGGCATCACGTGCAGTTTTTCGTCGCGCACATGTCCGAGATGAAGGTACTGGCTCACGAGGCCGAGTCGCTCTCGGGTGAGATGCTGCACGAGATCCGGCGGCTCAAGCGGGCCTACGTGGACCTGCTGGTGGACCTGCTGGCGGCGCTGGACGGCAGCGGGGCCGCCGACCGGCAGCGGCGGCAGATCGCGGCCTATACGCTTTTCGGGATGATGAACTGGATCTATACCTGGTACCACCCCGGCGGCAGCGCCTCGGTGGACGAGCTCGCGGACACGATCACCAAGCTGTTCCTGAACGGCTACCAAGTGGAGGTTTCTGCATCATGACGGCGACCGCTCCTGCGACCGACACCACCACGGCCAAGAAGCTCGTGGACTACTGGACCGACGGCGGCGTCGCCGTGATCCAACTGAACGATCCCCCGGCGAACACCTACACCTACGAGATGAACCGGCAGATCGACGAGGCGATCCTCAGCGCCCGCTTCGACGACCAGGTGTACGTGATCGTGCTGCGCGGCGCGGGGAACAAGTTTTTCTCGGCCGGCGCCAACATCGCGATGCTGAACCGCGTCACGCCCAAGTTCAAGTACTTCTTCTGCCTCCACGCCAACGAGATGCTGAGCCGCCTCGAGCAGACGCCCAAGCTGGTGATCGCGGCCCTCAACGGGCACACCGTGGGCGGCGGGCTGGAGATCGCGATGGCGGCCGACATCCGCATCGCGCGCAAGGAGGCCGGCAAGATCGGGCTTCCCGAGGTCAACCTCGGCGTCCTTCCGGGCACCGGCGGCACCCAGCGGATGGCGCGCCTGCTGGGCAAGGCCAAGGCCATCGAGTTGATGGTGACCGGCAACCAGATGTCGTTCGACACCGCCAAGGAGCTGGGCCTCGTCAACGACGTATGGGACGCGTCACCCGAAGACTTCTGGACTCAGATCCTCGTCTACGCCAAGCAATTCTGCCCGCCCAACAAGGCCTCCATGGCGGTCGGTCACATCAAGCGGGCGGTCCAATCGGGCCTGGAGATGTCGTTCGAGAGCGGGCTGGCGCTGGAGCGCGAGCTCCAGTCCCTGCTGTTCAAGAGCTCGGACGCGAAGGAAGGCATCGCGGCCTACGTCGAGAAGCGCATGGCGAACTTCAAGGCCGAGTAGTGCGCGCCGACTGCTACATCAACGGGCAGTGGGCGCCGGCGGCCTCGGGACGGCGCTTTCCGGTCGAGAACCCCGCGACCGAGGAGCTGCTCGCCGAGGTCGCGTCGGGCGACGCCGCCGACGTCGACGCCGCGGTGAAGGCGGGGCGCGCCTGCTTCGAGAGCGACGGCTGGCGCCAGATGAGCGCGCGGCAGCGCGGTCGGCTGCTGATGAAGGCGGCCGACCTCCTCGAGTCGCGCCTCGGCGAGTTCGCCGAGCTGGAGACGCGCCAGAACGGCAAGCTGCTCTTCGAATCGAAGATCGAGATCGGGATGAGTGCCGAGGTGCTGCGCTACTTCGGCGGCTGGGCCGACAAGATCACCGGCGACACTCTCCCCGTCTCCGGCGCCTTCTTTACCTACACGCTGAAGGAGCCGGTGGGCGTCGTCGGTGCGATCACGCCCTGGAACTTCCCGCTCAACCTCGCGGTGTGGAAGTTCGCGCCGGCCCTGGCCGCGGGTTGCACCGTGGTGAGCAAACCGCCCAGCGAAGCGCCCCTCACCATCATCCTCTTCGCCGAGATCCTCGAGGCCGCGGGCTTCCCGCCGGGCGCCTTCAACGTGGTGCCGGGGAGCGGCGGCACCGCGGGCACGGCGCTGGTGAGTCATCCCGGCGTGGACAAGATCTCGTTCACCGGATCGACCGAAGTCGGCAAGGGCGTCATGAAGGCAGCCGCCGACACGGTGAAGCGGGTGACGCTGGAGCTGGGCGGCAAGAGCCCCAACATCATCTTCGCCGACGCCGACATTCCCTCGGCCATCAAGGGCGCGCAGAACGGCATCTTCTACTCGAAAGGCGAGGTCTGCGCCGCCGGCTCGCGGCTCGTCGTCGAGCGCGGCGTGCACGACCAGGTGGTCACCGAGCTGGCCGCGCGGGCGAAGAAGCTCACGCCCGGCGATCCCCTCGACAAGGCGTCGCGCATCGGCGCCGTGGTTTCGCGGAAGCAGCAGCAGACGGTCCTGGCCTACATCGCGACCGGCCAGAAGGAGGGCGCGACGCTGGTGGCGGGCGGCAAGGCCGCGCAAGTGAACGGCAAGGGATACTTCATCGAGCCGACGATCTTCGACGCGGTGAGCCCCGAGATGACGATCGCGCGCGAGGAGATCTTCGGTCCCGTCCTCGCGGTGCAGACCTTCGACAGCTTCGAGGAGGGCGTCGCGCTCGCCAACCGCTCGATGTACGGCCTGGCGGCCGGCATCTGGACCAAGGACATCCAGAAGGCACACCGGACGGCGCGGGCGATCAAGGCCGGAACGGTGTGGATCAACACCTACAACTTCTACGATCCGGCGGCGCCCTTCGGCGGCTACAAGGCCAGCGGCTTCGGCCGGGACCTCGGCGCCGAGGCACTCCAGGGCTATCTCGAGACCAAGACGGTATGGGTCAGCCTGTAATCGTCGACGCGGTGCGGACGCCCATCGGCCGGCACGGGGGCGCGCTCGCCTCGGTGAGACCGGACGACCTCGCGGCGGTCCCGATCCGGGCCCTCCTCGAGCGGACGGCGATGGACCCGGCGCTGGTCGAGGACGTCATCCTCGGCTGCGCCAACGGCGCAGGAGAGGACAACCGCAACGTCGCACGCATGGCCCTGCTCCTGGCCGGGCTGCCGGTCGAGGTGCCTGGCCAGACGGTGAATCGCCTTTGCGGCTCCGGGCTCCAGGCGCTGGCGAGCGCCGCGCAGGCCATCCGGGCCGGCGAGGGCGAGTGCTTCATCGCCGGGGGCGTTGAGTCGATGACGCGGGCGCCCTACGTGATGCTCAAGTCGGGCGAGCCGTGGAATCGCGCGACGCCGGCGGTGGCCGATTCCACCGTCGGCTGGCGGTTCGTCAACCCGGAGTTCCCTGCCGACTGGACGATCTCCCTCGGCGAAACAGCCGAGCGGGTGGCCGACCGGCACGGGATCAGCCGGCACGACCAGGACCGGTTCGCGGCGGAGAGCCAGCGGCGCGCGGCGTGCGCGCAGAAGGAAGGGGCGTTCGACGACGAGCTGGTGCCGGTCACCGTTCGGCAGGGGAAGACCACATCGCTGGTCGAGCAGGACGAGCACCCCCGCCCCGAGGTGACCGCCGAATCGCTGGGCAAGCTGAAGCCGGCCTTCAAGCAGGACGGCACGGTCACCGCGGGCTCGAGCTCGGGGATCAACGACGGCGCGGCGGCGCTCCTGGTCATGGACGCGGACCTCGCGGCGACGCGCGGTTACCACCCTCTCGCCCGCGTGGTCGCGAGCGCCGTGGTGGGCGTGGCGCCCGACGTGATGGGCATCGGGCCGGTGCCGGCCGTGCGCAAGGTTCTCCGGCGCGCCGGCCTCAGCGTGGGCGACATCGATCTCATCGAGCTCAACGAGGCCTTCGCGGCACAGGCGCTCGCCTGCATCCGCGAGCTCCAGCTCGACGAGGCGAAGGTCAACGTGCACGGCGGCGCCATCGCCCTCGGCCACCCGCTGGGTGCGTCGGGTGCGCGCATCGTGACGACGCTGGTGCACGCGATGAAGCGCCGGGGCGCGCGCTATGGCCTGGCGGCGATGTGCATCGGCGTCGGACAGGGCATCGCGATGATCGTCGAAAGACCAGGGGAGTGAGGGAAGACATGGGAGACGGGTGGAGCTTTGGCTGAGGGGGCGTTCAGCACCGTCGCCGTCGAGATCGACGGACATGTCGGGACCGTGACGCTCAACCGGCCCGACAAGCTGAACGCGCTTACCGTCGAGATGGTCGGCGAGCTGAAGGACGCGCTGGCGATGCTGGCGGGGAGCGACCATGTCCGCTGCATCGTGCTCACCGGCGCGGGGCGCGCCTTCTGCGCCGGCGCCGACCTCGGGGTCCTCGAAGACCTGCGCGCCCGCAAGGACAGCGTGGCAGGCGCGCGGCTGGTCGACAGCTGCCGCGCCGTCTACCGGGTCATGCTGGCGGCCCCGCAGCCGGTGTTGTGCGCGCTGAACGGCGTGGCCGCG
The DNA here is from genome assembly GCA_041476105.1 of Gemmatimonadota bacterium. Taxonomy (GTDB): domain Bacteria; phylum Gemmatimonadota; class Gemmatimonadetes; order Gemmatimonadales; family JACORV01; genus DASXPG01. The sequence goes on along the minus strand of JBGOSS010000031.1, from coordinate 29,129 downwards.
GGTGGCGGCGCCAATCTCGCGCTGGCCTGCGATCTGCGCATCGCGGCCGACACGGCGAAGATCGGACAGGTCTTCGCGAAGCTTGGCCTCCATCCCGACTGGGGCGGGACGTTCTTCCTGCCGCGCCTGGTGGGCCCGGCCCGCGCCCTGGAGCTGTTCCTGAGCGCCGAGATGGTGGAGGCGGGGCGGATGCTGGCGCTGGGGATGGTCAACCGCGTCGTCCCGCTCGAGATGCTGATGGAGCACGCGCGCACCTGGGCCGAGCAGATCGCCGCCGCCCCGCCGCTCGCCGTGCGGCGGATGAAGCAGGCCGTCCAGCGCAGCGAGGGCGCGTCGCTCGAGGAAATGCTGACGTATGAGCTGGAGAGCCAGCTCGCCTGTTTCGGCAGCGAGGATTTCACCGAGGGCCTCGTCGCCTTTCTTGCCAAGCGCGAGCCCCACTTTACCGGACGCTGAGGGAGCACGACCATGTTGAAAGTCCACACCTTCGACGAGTGGATCGACCTCTTCAAGTCGTGGCAGACCGACATCGGCCTGACCGCTCAGGAGCTGCGCGACTTCCACTTCGACATCAAGTTCGGCGAGCCCGAGACGCCCACCATCGAGTTCGGCCACTACAAGGGCCAGAACAAGTGGCCCACCGTGATGCACATCCCCGACCAGCGAATCCGGGACGCGCTGCTCAACCTGATCGTCTACCAGGGCGACACCGAGTTCGCCTCGGTGGAGCAGCAGCGCAGCCTCCTCGAGAACTCCCCCTCGAGCTACGACCTGCTTTCGATCATGCGGGTGATGTGTGAGGAGATGCGCCACGGCTGGCAGATGAGCTACCTCCTCGTCGCGCACTTCGGCGACGAAGGCAAGCGCGAGGCGCAGAAGCTGCTCGAGCGCCGCGCCGAGGAGGGGAAGCGCCTCCTGGGCTCGTTCAATGAGCGCGTGGACAACTGGCTCGACTTCTTCACCTACACGCAGTTCATCGACCGCGACGGCAAGTTCCAGCTCAAGATGCTCTCCACCTCGGCCTTCGAGCCCCTGGCCCGCTCCATGGGCCCGATGCTGAAGGAAGAGTCTTATCACCTGGGCACCGGCAACAACGGCCTGCTGCGCATCATCAAGGCCGGCCGCATCGGGCCCGAGACCATCCAGAAGTTCTTCAACAAGTGGGTGCCGACCGCCTTCGACCTCTTCGGCACCGACAACTCGTCGAGCGCGCACTGGGCCTACGAGTGGGGCCTGAAGGGCCGCTTCGACGAGCGCGAGAACGAGCACTCCGCCGACCGGGCCAAGCTCAACGAGGCCAGCCGCGGCCTGTACCGCGACGAGGTGGTCCGGCTGGTCGACCGCATGAACGCGCTCATCCCCGACCGGGATCGCTGGCTCACGGTGCCCGACCTCAGGTTCAACCGGCGGATCGGGATGTACGCCCACCAGCAGTGGACCACCGAGGGCGGCGAGATCACGGCGGAGCGCTACCCCGAGTACCTGGCCACGGTGCTCCCGCAGCCGGCCGACTACCACGCCCTGCGCGCCGTCATGAAGGACAACGACTGGATTACGCCCAAGAAACAGGACATGCCGGACACGGCGTGAGCCGGCCGCTGGTCATCGCCCACCGGGGTGCGTCGTGCCGCGAAGCGGAGAACAGCCTCGCCGCCTTTCGTGCGGCACGGGAGCTGGGTGCCGACGCCGTCGAGCTGGACATCCACGCGACCCGCGACGGCGCCCTGGTGGTCCATCACGACGAGCAGGTGGACGGCCGGGTCATTCCCGCCTCCACCTTCGCCGAGCTGCGCCAGGCGCGCCTGTCCAACGGCGAGCCGCTCGCGACCCTCGCCGAGGCGCTCGACGTCATCGCCCCCATGACGGCCTTCGTGGAAATCAAATCGCTGCCGCCCGCCTGGGACGAAGCGCTGCTGGCGGCGTTCGACGGCGCGCCACGGCCGGCCGCGGTCGCGGTGCATGCCTTCGACCACCGGATCGTGCGACGCCTCGGCAACCGGCGCCCCGACCTCGCCCGCGGTGTGCTCTCGGCCTCCTATCCGATCGACGTCACCCGCATGATGCGCGACGCCGGTGCCACAGCCCTCTGGCAGCACGCCGCGCTGGTCGACGAGGCGCTCGTCAAGCAGGTGCACGGTGTGGGCGGCGTGGTGTACCCCTGGACCGTGGACGACCCGGCGGCAATGCGCCGGCTGCTCGCGATGGGCGTGGACGCCCTGTGCAGCAACCATCCCGACCGCGCCCGGAAGGCGGTAGATTCCCTCCCCTCGTGACCGACATCCGTACCGTGACCGTCGTCGGCGCCGGGACCATGGGTCACGGCATTGCCCAGGTTGCCGCGCAGGCCGGATGCACCGTGCGCCTCGCCGACTCCCTGCCCGGCGCCGTGGCAAGCGGCCTGGCGCGCATCCGCGGCAACCTCGAGGGCGCCATCCAGCGCGGCAAGGTGACGGCCGAGGCGCGCGACGCCACCTTGGCGCGCATCAGCGTTTTCGACGACCCGGTCGCGGCGGCGCGAGGCACCGACCTGGTCATCGAGGCGATCCCGGAGCAGCTCACGCTCAAGCAGGCGCTGTTCCGCGAGCTCGACCCGGTCGTCCCCTCGCACGCGATCCTCGCGACCAACACCAGCTCACTCGCGATCGGGCAGATCGCCGCCGCCGCCACCACACCCGGGCGCGTCATCGGGATGCACTTCTTCAACCCGGTGCACCTCATGAAGCTGGTCGAGATCGTGGTGCACGAGGGCTCTACCCCGGCCGCCCGGGACGCGGTGATCGCGCTGGCGCGCGCCATGGGCAAGGAGCCCATCGTGGTGAAGGACTCGCCCGGCTTCGCCAGCTCGCGCCTGGGCCTGGCGCTGGGACTCGAGGCGATGCGGATGCTCGAGGCCGGCGTGGCCTCGGCCGAAGACATCGACAAGGCGATGGTGCTGGGCTACAACCATCCGATGGGCCCGCTGCGGCTTACCGACCTGGTCGGCCTCGACGTGCGCCTGGCGATTGCCCGGTACCTCGAGCAGGCGCTCGGCTCGCCGGTGTTCCGCGCGCCCGAGATCCTGGCCCGGCTGGTGTCCGAGGGGAAGCTGGGAAAGAAGGTGGGCGAGGGATTCTACCACTGGACGGAGCGGCCATGACCGACCCACGGCACGTCCTGACGGAGGTGAGCGGCGCGGTCGCCGTCGTCACCATCACCCGCCCCGACAAGCGCAACGCGCTCGACGCGACGACCCGGGCCCAGCTGCTCCAGACTTTCGAGGAGCTGCGCGAGAACCGCGCCGTGCGCGTCGTCGTCCTCACCGGCGCGGGCAAGGCCTTCGTCTCCGGCGCCGACGTCAGCGAATTCGTAGGCAAGTCGCCGGTGGACATCCTGCACGACCTGATCCACCAACCGACGATCATCGACGTCGTCGAGGCCTTCCCCAAGCCCGTGATCGCGATGATCAACGGCTACTGCCTCGGCTCGGGGAACGAGTTGGCGATGGCGTGCGACATCCGGATCGCGAGCGAGGAAGCCAAGTTCGGCCAGCCCGAAGTCAACCTCGGGATGACGCCGGGAGGCGGCGCGACGCAGCGCCTGCCGCGCATGGTGGGCATGGGCCGCGCGCTGACGATGATGTTCACGGGGCAGATACTCGACTCGACCGAGGCCCTCCGGATCGGCCTGGTGGACAGCGTGGTGCCCGCGAAGCAGCTCAGGGCCCGCACCATGGTCCTCGCCGAAGTGATCGCGACCAAGAGCCCGGTCGCGCTGGGGATGATCAAGGAGGCCACGCGGGCCAGCGTGCGCGCTCCCCTCGATGACGGGATCCGGCACGAGCAGAGCCTGGCGAGCGTCATCTTCGCGTCGAAGGACATGCAGGAGGGCCTGAAGGCCTTCCTCGAGAAGCGTCAGCCCAAGTTCACCGGTGAATAGGGAGCTTCCCGGCATCACCGACGTGCACATCCATATCCAGCCGTGGAAGCAGATGAAGCCCGCGGTGATGGAATCGATGCGCAAGGGCAAGGAGGATCACTGGGACTTCCTCATCGCGATGATGGAAGACCCGAAGATGCTCCTCGACATCATGGACCAGTCCGGGATCTGGCGCGTCGGCCTGGTGAACTATCCCAGCCCCGACCTGATGGGCTTCACCCTCGACACCAACGATTTCGCCGTCCGCTACGCCTCCGCCGCCCCGGAGCGGCTGCTCCCCTACGGCGGCGTCCACCCGCGCTTCCAGGGCGAGATTTTCGCCCACGTGGACGAGCTGCTCGAGACCGGGATCCGCTGCCTCAAGATCCACCCCTCGCACCAGCTCTTCCCGGCCAACGCCTACACCCAGGGGCTGGAGACGCTGGGCGCCCTCTACCGGCGCTGCGAGGACCGCGGCCTGCCGGTGATGATCCACACCGGGACCAGCATCTTCCCCGGCGCCCGCAACAAGTACGGCAACCCGATGGAGCTGGACGACGTCGCGATCGACTTCCCGAACCTCCAGATCATCATGTCGCACGGGGGGCGGCCCCTGTGGATGAACGAGGCCTTCTTCATTCTGCGACGCCACGGCAATATCTGCCTCGACGTCTCCGGAATTCCGCCCTTGAAGCTACTGGAGTACTTTCCCCGGCTCGCGGAAGTCGGCGAACGGGTGCTCTGGGGGACCGACTGGCCCAGCCCCGGCGTGCGGGACCTCAAGGTGAACCTGGATCAGTTCCGGACGCTCGCCATTCCGGACAGTCTCAAGGATGCGATCACCAGAACGAATCCGCTGCGGGTATTTCCTGTCCAGTGAGAGGTGTCATGTGAAGCCCGGATTGCGTATCGCGCTCCTGCTGCTCCCTGGCCTCTGGGCGACCGGGCGACTCGACGCCCAGGCCGCCGGCCGCATCGCCTACACGACCTACACGCTGCCCAACGGGCTGCGGGTGGTGCTGGCCCCGAAACGGACCACGCCGATCGTGACGGTCAACGTCTGGTACCACGTCGGCTCGGCCAGCGAGCGCGCGCGCCGCTCCGGCTTCGCGCATCTCTTCGAGCACATGATGTTTCAGGGCTCGGCCCACGTAAAGAAGGCCGAGCACTTCCAGCTGGTGTCGCGGGCCGGCGGCAGCCTGAACGGCTCGACCAACAACGACCGCACCAACTACTTCGAGACGCTCCCCTCGAACCGGCTCAACCTCGGCCTCTGGCTCGAGGCCGACCGGATGCGCTCGCTGGCCATCACCCAGGAGAACTTCGAGAACCAGCGGCAGGCGGTGAAGGAGGAGCGGCGGCTGCGGGTGGACAACCAGCCCTACGCCGGCGCCATCCAGAACGCCTTCACGATGCCCTTCGATTCGACCGCCTGTTTCGCCTACGCGCACACCGTCATCGGCGACATGGCCGACCTCGATTCGGCGCGGCTCGAGGACGTCCAGGCGTTCTTCAACGCTTTCTACACGCCGAGCAACGCCGTCCTCACCATCGCGGGCGACTTCGACGAGGCCCAGGCGCGCCGGCTGGTCGAGCAGTATTTCGGCGACATCCCCTCCCGGGCGGCGCAGGCCGAGTCGACCTGCCGGGTGCAGCTCAACACCGGCGGCCGCCGCATGGAGGTGACCGACTCCAACGCCAACCTCCCGGCCGTCGCCTTCGTCTACAAGCTCCCGGCGCAGAACGACCCCGACGCCCCGGCCCTGGACCTGCTGTCCACCATCCTGGGCGGCGGCGAGTCGTCGCGGCTCAACCGGCGCGTGGTGCGCCAGGAGCGCGCCGCGCTCGCCGCCGGCGCCTTCGCCCAACTGCTGCGGACCGCCGGCGTGGGACTCTACTTCGGCATCGCCAACCAGGGCGTCGCGCCGGCCCGCCTCGACACGCTGCTGGGTGAGGAAGTGGAGAAGTTGCGCACCGACTCGATCACCACCGCCGAGCTCGAGAAGGCCAAGAACCAGTACCGGACCGGTGCCATCCGCTCCCGGCAAACCACGATGGGTATCGCCGAAACGCTCCAGAACGCCTTGCGCTTCAATGGTGACCTCGAGGCGGCGAACCGCGAGCTCGACCGGTACATGGCGGTGACCGGGGCCGACATCCGCCGCGTCGCCCAGCGCTATCTGGCACCGGAGAATCGCCTGACCGTGATCGTCAATCCGCCCGCCCGGGGGACCCACTAATGCGCTGCCCAACCCTGACCATCCTGGCGTGCGGCTTGCTTGCCGCCCTGCCGGCCAGTCGCCTTGCCGCCCAGGGCGCCCAGGCGGCGTTCCCCGCCCGCCCGCCCGCCCCGATGCCGCTGCGGCCGGTGCGCTTTCCGCCGTTCGTGAACGGTCGCCTCGCCAACGGGATCACCACGCTGGTCGTCGAAAAGCACGAACAGCCGGTCATCACGATCTATCTCGCCCTCCCGGCGGGCGCGTTCTACGCTGCCGAGGGCAAGGAAGGGCTCGCCGAGCTGGTGGCGACGCTGTTGACCAAGGGCACCGACCGCCGGACCGCCGACCAGCTCTCGGCCGAGATCGAGGGCGCGGGCGGGTCGATCGAAGCCGGCGCCGACGAGGACTACCTCACCCTCACCGTGTCGGGCCTCGCGCAGAATGCCGACCAACTCTTCGACATCCTGGGCGACGTGGTGCAGCACGCCACCTTCCCGGCGGCGGAGGTGGACCTGGCGCGTACCCAGGCGCTCTCCGGCCTCCAGGCGGCGCTGGCCCAGCCGGCGACCCTGGCCTCGCGTGCCTTCGATCGCGAGATCTACGGAAGCCACCCCTACGGGCGCGCCGAGACACCGGCCTCGCTGCGCGGCTTGACGCGCGAGGACGTGCTGGGCTTCTACAACACGCGCATCAAGCCGACCGGCGCTCTGCTGGTCGTCGCCGGTGACATCACGCCGGCCCGCGTGACCCAGCTCGCCGGCGGCGCCCTGGGCGCCTGGTCGGGCTCGCCCGCCGCCGCGCCGGCCGCACCGGCTCCGCCGCCCCGCACCAGTACCGAGATCGTCCTGGTCCACAAGCCCGGCGCGGTGCAGTCGAACATCGTCGCCGGCTTTCCGTTCATCACGCCCCGCGACCCGAACGTCTACGCCCTGACCCTGGTGAACGGCGTCCTCGGCGGCGGCTCCGACTCCCGGCTGTTCATGATTCTCCGCGAGCAGAAGGGCTGGACCTACGGCGCCTACTCGAGCTTCTCCAGGCCCCGGGGCGTCGGCGCGTTCCGGGCCACCGCCGAGGTGCGCACCCCGGTCACCGACAGCGCGCTCGGCGAGATGATCCACCAGCTGAACCGGATCCGCGACGAGACGCCGGCCGACAGCGAGGTGACCAACATCCGCAACTACCTGGTCGGCCGCTTTCCTCTCCAGATCGAGACCGCCGACCAGATCGCGCTCCGGGTGGCGAACGCCCGGCTCCTCGGCCTGCCCGATGACTACGTCCTGCGGTACCGCGAGCGCCTGGCCAGCGTCACCCGGCCCCAGCTCACCGCCGCGGCGCATCGCTTCCTCACGACCGACCGGATGGTCGTCGTCGTCGTGGGCGACGGCACCAAGGTTCTCCAGGGGCTGAAGGCCCTGGGTCCGGTGCGCATCGTCAGCGCCGAAGGGACGCCCATGACCGAGGCCGACCTCGCGCCACGCACCGCGGCCGGCGTCGCGTTCGCGGTCAACCGGATCAGCGCCGGGACCTCCCAGTACCGGGTCATGGTCCAGGGAAACGCCTTCGGCACCGAGTCGCGCACCTACACCCGTGTCCAGGAAGGCGGGCGCGACGCGTGGCAGATCATCACCGCGACGGTGATCGGCCCGATCGTGACCCAGAACGATACGACGCTGATCGACGCCGCCACGCTGGCGCCGATCCGGGTGCGCCAGGGCGGCACCATGCAGGGCCAGGCGACCTTCGAGCGGCTGGACTATGCCGGCGGCCGGGTCCGCGGGCAGGCTCGCGCGCCGCAGCGCACCGGCATGCAGGACCAGGCGATCGATACCACCGTCGCGGCGTCGGTGGTGGACGACAACGAGCTGGCGGCGGTGATGCTCGCTTTGCCGTACGCGGCGGGCGGCCGCTGGACCTTCGAGGTCTTCGCCGGCGGCAAGAACGCCATCCAGACCAGCACCGCGGCGGTCGTGGGGGAGGAGAGCGTCACCGTCCCGGCCGGCACCTTCGCCTGCTGGAAGGTGGACCTGACCGGCGGAGAACAATCGGTCACGTTCTACGTCGCCAAGGACAGCCCCGTCATCGTGAAGCTGGAAATCCAGGGCGCACCGGTGTCCTTCGAGCTCACGCAGCGCAACTAGGAGACGCCCGTGCCTAACGGTCGGATCACTCGGGCCGTGGCGCTCGCCGCGGCCCTGGCCCTCCCCGCCACCTTCGGGTGTTATCACGCCACCAACGAGGAGTTCGCGGGTCGTCCCAAGGTCGCGCCCGAGCGCACCAGGGAGAACCCGCCTCCCGCCGCCACCCTTGCGCAGGGCGATACCACCAAGCCGGTGTTCCGCGACACGCTCTCGTGGGACCGGGCGCAATACGCCTCCACCTATCACCGGCGGCCTTCGGGCCCGGTGTTGATCCGCAACGCCACCATCCTCACCGCCACCGGCACCGAGATCGCCAACGGCTCGATCCTCCTCCAGGACGGCCGGATCGTCGCGGTCGGGACCGCCATCGACGCGCCCGCGGGCGCCACGATCGTCGACGGCACCGGCAAGTTCGTCACGCCGGGGGTCATCGACACCCACTCGCACCTCGGCGTCTACGCGGCGCCCGGCACCTTCGCGGAGAGCAACGGCAACGAGGCGACCAGTCCCAACACCGCGCAGGTGTGGGCCGAGCATTCGATCTGGCCGCAGGACCCGCAGATGCCGCTCGCCCAGGCCGCGGGCGTCACCACCATCGAGGTGCTGCCGGGTTCGGCCAACCTCTTCGGCGGCCGCAGCGTCACCATCCACCTGGTGCCCGCGCGCAGCGTGCAGGAGATGAAATTCCCGGGCGCCCCGTACGGCCTGAAGATGGCGTGCGGCGAAAACCCGATGCGGGTCTACGGTAGCCGCGGCGGCGCGCCGTCCACCCGGATGGGCAACATGGCGGGCTACCGCGCCGCCTTCATCGGCGCCGAGCGCTACCGCCGGCGCTGGGACCAGTGGCTCCTCAACCGGCGGGGCGATCCACCCGACCGCGATCTCCAGAGCGAGACGCTGGCCGACGTCCTGCGCGGCCGGATCTTCGTGCAGAACCACTGCTATCGCGCCGACGAGATGGAGCAGATGCTCGACCTGGCGCGCGAGTTCGGCTTCCACATCCGCTCGTTCCACCACGCCGTCGAGGCCTACAAGATCGGCGATGTCCTGGCCCGCGACAGCGTCGCCGTCTCGGTCTGGGCCGACTGGTGGGGCTTCAAGATGGAGGCCTTCGACGGGATCCAGCAGAACGCCGCGCTGGTGACCCACGCCGGCGGCCGGGTCGTCATCCACAGCGACAGCGAGAGTGGCATCCAGCGCCTCAACCAGGAGGCGGCCAAGGCGATGTACGCCGGCCGGCGCGCGGGGATTCCCGTCACCCGCGACCAGGCCCTCCGGTGGATCACCGCGAATCCGGCCTGGGTGATCGGCCTCGACTCGCTGATCGGCACCCTCGAGGCGGGGAAGAACGCCGACGTGGTGCTCTGGAGCGGCGATCCCTTCTCGGTATACAGCCGCGCCGAGCAGGTCTACATCGACGGCGCACTCATGTACGACCGGAACAACCCGGCGACCTGGTGGCGCACCGACTTCGAGCTCGGCAACGAACCGGTTCCGGGGAGGGACCGCTGATGCTCCCGATCCTGGCCCAGATCGTCGCCATTACCGGCGGCACCGTCGTGACCGTCTCGGGTGCGCGGATCCCCAACGGCACCGTGATCATCCGCGACAGCCTCATCGCCGCCGTGGGCGCGAATCTGGCGATCCCCGCGGGCGCGACCCGCGTCGACGCCACCGGCAAGATCGTCACGCCGGGCCTCATCAACGCCAGCGCCCGCGTGGGCCTGGTCGAGGTGGGCTCGGTGAACGGCACCAACGAGACCGGCGTGCGGCGCGACGTCGCGCCGAGCTTCAACGTGGCCGAGGGGATCAACCCCGCTTCGACCCTCATCCCGGTGACGCGCGTCGAGGGCGTGACCAGCGCGCTGGTGGTACCTGGCGGCTCGTTCATCTCCGGCCAGAGCGTCTTCGCCGACCTCGCCGGCTCCACCGTCGAGCAGATGGTCGTGCGGAACCCCGTCGCGATTCACGTCTCTCTCGACGAGGGCTCCCGCGGCGCGGGGGAGGGCTCGCGAGCCGGCACGCTGGCGCGGCTGCGGACCTTGCTGACCGACGCGCGGGAGTACGCGCGGCGCCGCGCCGACTTCCAGCGGGCGCAGATGCAGCCGCTCTCGGCGCCCGCCGCCGAGCTCGAGGCGCTGCAACCGGTGCTGGCCGGGCGGCTGCCCCTGATCATCAGCGCCAGCCGGGTCTTCGACATCCGCAGTGCGCTGCGGGTGGCGCGCGAGTTCAACCTGCACGTGATTCTCTCGGGCGCCGCGGAAGGCTGGGAGATCGCCGACGAGATCGCGCAGGCCGGCGTCCCGGTGCTGATGGTGCCGCTGTCGAACATTCCCACCTTCGACGCCCTAGGCGCCCGCTACGAGAACGCCGCGCGCCTGGTGGCCGCCGGTGTCAAGATCGCCATCGTCTCGGGCGACGACGCCCACAACGCCCGGCTGATGCGGCAGGAAGCGGGCAACGCGGTGTCGTACGGCCTGCCCTATGACGCGGCGTTGCGCGCCGTCACCCTCGCACCCGCCGAGATCCTCGGCGTCGCCGCCCGCTATGGCAGCCTCGAGGCCGGGCGCATCGCCAACGTGGTGATCTGGTCGGGTGACCCCTTCGAGTTTTCGACCGGCGTGGAGCACGTCTTCATCCGGGGGCGGGAGATCCCGCTGACCAGCCGGCAGACCGACCTTCTGGAGCGCTACCGGACGCTGCCGCCGCACTACTAGGAGCGGAGCACATAGAATAGAGAACGGCCTCCGATCACTCGGAGGCCGTTGTCGTAGCACGGAAGCCGCCTGCCCGCGGCCCCTTATGTCGAAGACGGTTCACACCGTCGGATAGACGCTCACCTTGCGGCGATCCTTCGCCGCCCACTCGAACTTCACCACGCCGTCTTTCAGGGCGAACAGCGTGTGATCCACGCCCAGACCGACATTGCGGCCCGGATGGATCTTGGTGCCGCGCTGGCGCAGGATGATGTTCCCCGCGATCACCTGCTCGCCGCCGTAGCACTTCACGCCAAGATACTTGGGGCCCGAATCGCGCCCGTTGCGGCTGGAGCCGACACCCTTCTTATGAGCCATTGCGGCCTTCTCCCCTAGCCCAGTCGCACGGAGTCGATGCGGACTTCCGTGAACCCCTGCCGGTGCCCCTGCTTGCGAACGTAGTTCTTCCGGCGCTTGAACTTGAAGACGATGATCTTCTTGTCGCGGCCGTGCTTCACGACTTCGGCGGTCACGCTGGCCCCTGACACCAACGGCTTGCCGGCCTTCACAACCGAGCCGTCGGAGCCGAGGAGCACCTCGTCGAAGGTGAGCTTCGAGCCGGGCTCGGCGTCCACCGATGGAATACGCACGGTGTGACCGGGCTCGGCGCGGAATTGCTTCCCTGCGGTTCGGAAGATCGCGTACATAGTCAAGCCAGCCATGAAGTTGCGGTGACAGGAAACAGCCCAGCAGAGAAGGATAAACGGGGTCGGTCCTCGCGTCAATTGGGCGCCCATGCCCGCGGGCCAGGGGGCGAGGGGTCGCGCCTATCCGGGCGTGGAGGCGCGGGGTACCTTAGTCGCCACCGTGCCCGAAACGCCTCGCCCCCTCGAAGCGGCGCGCGGGCCGTCCGCTCATCCTCAGCGCCGCGCTTTCATCGTCGTCCTGGGCCTGGCCGTCCTGCACGCCTGGGCGGTCTGGGGCTATACGGGCATCTTCTGGGCCGAGCACGGGAGCTGGCTTCACGCCGTGTCGCGCTTCGCGGCGGGCGAGACGCCGTACCGCGATTTTACCTTCGCCAACCCGCCGCTGGCGCTGTGGGTCCTGGGCGGCATCGCGAGCGTCACCGGCTCCGGCTTCGCGGCGATCAGCGCCACGACGACGGTGCTCTACCTTCTGACCTTCGTCGTCTTTCTGCTCGCCCTGCGCCGCCTGGCCCCCGACCTGCTCCTGCCGATCGCGTTGCCCGCCCTGCTCTTCGCCGTAGCCATCGCCAGCAGCCATGGTGTCCCGTTGCCGGCCGGCTCGGAGTCGCCGTCGGCCCCCGTCGGCTTTCTCTGTATCCTCGGCGCAGCCTGGTTCACCCTCGAGACCGTGGAGCGGCCGGGTGTGTTGCGCTCCGCCGGGGCCGGCGCACTGGTCGCCCTTGCCATGCTCAGCAAGCACGACTTCTGGGCCGCGTCGATCTACCTGTTGGCGGCCGGCGGGTTCTTCTTCGCCCGCCGCCGCGCCCCGATGCGCGTCATGGTCGCCATGCCGGTCGCCTTCGCCGCCGTCTTTCTCGCCGGCGTGGGACTGCTGGTGGCCCGCGCCGGGCTGAGCCCGGTCGCCTACATGTTCGTCGGCTCGGGCCAGGCTCTCGAGGTCGCCCTGCGCAGCACGCCCTCGCTCGAACGGCTGACCGTGGAGGTCGCGGCGGCCGCGGCGATCGCCCTCACCGGGGTGACGGCGCTGTGGCTCTGTCTCGCCATCAGCGACCGGACCGCCGCCCGCTGGGCCGGCGCGCTGCTCCTGACGTTCCTCACCGCCGCCGCGGTGCACCTGGGCATGTCGGTCGCCATCGGCGACGACCTGGAGGCGGGGCTGTCGCCGCTGCCCACGCTCACCGAGGAAACGCTCTGGCGCAGTCTGCACGACGGCCGGGGCCTCCTCCCCTCTGCCATCGCCCTCTTCGACTCGCGCCTCCAGTCACATCTGCTCCCTTTCATCCTCCCGCCCATCCTCCTCGCCGTGCTGTTGGCACGGTGGAAGCGGTGGCACGACCCGCTGCTGCGCGGTCGCGTGGCCCTGCTGCTGGGACTCTGCATCACGGCCCGGGTGCGTCGAGGGTTCTCCGGTGCGGACTGGTACAATGTCCTGCTCGAGCTGCCGGCCTACGCGCTCTACCTCCAGCTCGTGTGCGGGCCCGCCCGGCACAAGGCCTTCCGGGCGGTGCGCGCCTGCCTCGCCCTGCTGATCGTCCTGGCCCTGTACGCCTATGTCAGCCTGGGGACGGGACCCCTGACGATCCGCGGTATCCTCCCCCGCACCGTGACGCGCAACGGCGCGGTGCGGTGGCCCGCCGTCGAAGCGCGCGCCTACCGCGCCGCCGATACTCTGGTGTCGCGCCTCGATCCGTCGGGCTCGCGCCCGGTCTACGCCGTGGGCGCAAGCGGGGGCTGGAACTTCTTCCTGCACCGGGCCAATCCGTTGCCCTTCACCAACGGCCTGCCGTCGGTCAGCACCGCGCTGCTCGACAGTGCGGCCGAGCGCCTGCGCGCCACCCGCCCCGCGCCCATCCTCATCCACAATCGATTCGCGCTGCTGCCGATGCTCACGGCGGGGAACCTGTTTGCCTGGGAGCCGATCTCCGACCGGAGCCGCTTCGCGCGGCGCGACGCGCCCTGGTTCGACGCGCTCGCCGCGACGTGCCAGGTCCTGGGCCACGGTGATTCGACGGCGGCGGTGCGGGTGTTTGATTGCCGGTGGTAGCTACGCGACCAGATAACTCTCCGTCACATCCCGGCCCGCCGGCTGGCTCATGAGCTTCAGCTCGTCGAGCTTCATCATCGGGTCGTCGCGGATCTCGAGATCGATGCCGGTCTGCTTGGCGAGGGTCTTGAGCAGGTGGGGCTCCTCCTCGAGGAGGTAGAGCGCCACCTCGGGGTGCAGCCGAACCGTCATGCGCCGCCCTTCGTTGTCGGCCGCCGCGCGCTTCAAGGAGCGCTCGAGCCGGCGCACCACGGTCTCCGGCTGGAAGACCCGGCCGGTTCCGCTGCAGGTGGGGCACGCCATGGTCTGGCTCTGGAGCAGCGAGGGCCGGACCCGCTGGCGGGTCATCTCGACCAGACCCAGGTCGGAGACCGCGAAGGCCCTGGTCCGGGCCCGGTCGCGCGCCAGGTAGGTGCGCAGCTCCTGGAGCACGCGCTCGCGGTTCGACTTGGTCTCCATGTCGATGAAGTCCACCACGATGATGCCGCCGATGTCGCGCAGGCGCAGCTGGCGCGCCACCTCGCGCGCCGCCTCGGTGTTGGTCTTGAGGATGGTCTTCTCGGGGTCCTTCTTGCCGGTGTAGCGCCCGGTGTTGACGTCCACCGAGACCAGCGCCTCGGTATGCTCGATGATGAGGTAGCCGCCGGTCGGCAGGTCCACCCGGCGCTTGAAGAGGTCGCGGATCTCGCTCTCGATCTCGTACTTGTCGAAGAGCGCCTGCGGTCCCTCGTACAACTCCACCCGTTCCTTGAGCTCCGGCCCGACCTGGTCGAGGTAGTTCACGATCTCGTTGTGAAGCTCTTTCGAGTCCACCGCGAGGTGGTCCACCTTCGCCGAGAAGAGATCGCGGATGATGCCGCGGGTCAGGCTGGTCTCGCGCTGCACCAGCGCCGGGGCGCGGACGAAGACCTGCTTCTTGGTGATCTTCTTCCACAGCTTGAGGAGGGATTCGAGCTCGCGCCGGAAGGTCTCTTCGGTGACTTCCTCGCCCACGGTGCGCACGATGACCCCGCCGGCATCCTTGGGCAGGATGTTCGACACCATCTGCCGCAGCCGCACCCGCTCCTCGCGACTCTCGATCTTGCGGCTGACGCCGACCTTGGAGGCGTAGGGCATGAAGACCAGGAACCGGCCGGCCAGCGAAATCTGGCGAGTGACGCGCGGGCCCTTGGTGCCGATCGGCTCCTTGGACACCTGCACCAGGAGCGTCTCGCCGCGCTTCACCAGGTCCTGGATGGGGGGGAGCTTGGAGCCACGGCGGAACTCGCGGCCTCCGCCGCCGCTCTTCGCGGCCGCATCGGCGGGCTCGTCGGCCGAGCCTTCGGGCTGGTCTTCACCCTCGTCGGATCGCCCGTTCGGCTCGTCGTCGTCCATCTCGTCTTCTTCCGGCTCGACCAGATCGGACGCGTGGAGGAAGGCGCTCTTCTCGGTGCCTATGTCGACAAAGGCGGCCTGGATCCCGGGCAGGACGGCTTCGACCTTGCCGAGGTAGATGTCGCCCACCGAGCGGCGGGCATCGGGACGATCCACCAGCAACTCAACAAGGGTGTCGTCCTCGAGGATGGCCACGCGGGTCTCCCGCGGGGTCCCGTTGATCAGAATTTCGCGCTTCAACTGACAAATCTCCGGCCCGGGCGCAAGCCTCGAGGGCCACATGAAGGGTCGCGCCTCCGGCAGTCCGACTTTCGCCCGACTCGGGCCGCCTGGATGACGCATGAAGTCTCATAGGTTTGGCTAAGTTACTGAAATGACTTGAGTTAGTCAACAATGGGTCAGTCCGACAGAAGGTCCCCGAGAATCTGCCTGGCAATCACCAGCCGCTGGATCTCGCTGGTTCCTTCCCCGATCTCGCAGACCTTGGCGTCCCGCATCATCCGCTCGACGGGGTACTCGGTGGTGTAGCCGTAGCCGCCGTGGAGTTGCACGGCCTTGATCGTGGTGCGCATGGCCAGCTCGGAGCAGAAGAGCTTGGCCATCGCGGCTTCCTTCTTGTGGGGCCGGCCGTGCTGCTTGAGCCAGGCGGCCTGGTAGAGCAGCAGCTGGCCCGCCTCGATCTCCATCGCCATATCGGCCAGGGCGAAGTGGACCCCCTGGAAGGAGGCGATGGCCCGGCCGAACTGCTTGCGCACGCTGGTGTAGCGCAGCGCTTCCTCGTACGCCCCTTCGGCGATACCGAGCGAGACGGCGGCGATGCCGATACGGCCCGCGTCGAGGGTCCGCAGAAACTGGCCGAAGCCCTCGCCCAGGGGACCGAGCTGGTTCTCACGCGGCACCAGCGCATCCTCGAAGTACAGCTCGCGGGTGTCGCTGGCGCGCCAACCCATCTTGTCTTCCTTCTTGCCGGCACGGACGCCCGGCGTCCGCGGGACCGAAGGCTGGTGCCCGATGCCGTGCTGCGCCGCGGCGGCCAGGTCGACGGTGTCCTTGCAGACGATAAAGCTGGTGATGCCGCGGTTGCCGGTTCCCGGCGTGGTGCGCGCCGTGACGACGAAGATCTCTCCCACGCCGGCGTTGGTGATGAAGATCTTGGACCCGTTGAGGACCCAGTGATCGTCCTGCTCCACGGCGGTGGTCGCCGTGCCGCCCGCGTCCGAGCCGGCGCCGGGCTCGGTCAGACCGAAGCCGCCCAGCACCCGTCCCGATGCGAGGTGCGGCACGAAGCGGCGCCGCTGCTCGTCCGTCCCGAACTCGACGATCGGCGAGGTGCCCAGGTTGGTGTGGGCGCTGACCGTCAGCCCGTGCGACGCATCGACCTTGCACAGCTCGTGGACGGTGATCACGTACGACAGGTAGTCCATGCCGGAGCCGCCGAGGTCCTCGCTCCACGGCACGCCGAGGAGACCGAGCTCGGCCATCCGCTTCACCGTCGGCCAGGGGAAATCGGCCGAGGCGTCGTACTGCCGTGCGATCGGCGCGATCTCGGAGCGGGAAAAGTCGCGCACCATCTCGCGGGTCTCGAGGTGGTGGTCGGAGAAGAAGAGGCGGTCGTCCATGGGCGGAAAGATACCATCCTCTTCAGCGGCTGATGGCCTAGTCGCGATGACCATGCCCCGCTCAGGCGGCAATGGGTCTCCCCCACAGGCGTTTCCAGGCCGCGCACCGGTCGCACCCGCCGCACCGCCCCATCGTCTCCCCGAAGTGCCGCAGCAGCACCTCGCGCCGGCAGGTGAGTGCGCTCATGTAGCGGAGCAGCGGATCGAGTTTCGCGGGATCGGGCACGATCCGCCGCGTGAGGGCGAGGTCGTCCCGGTTCCACAACATGAGACAGTGCGCCCGGCGTCCGTCGCGGCCGGCACGGCCCGCTTCCTGGTAGTAGGACTCGAGGCTCGTCGAGAGGCCCAGGTGGATGACGGCGCGCACATTGCTCTTGTCGATCCCCATGCCGAAGGCCGACGTGGCCACCACGCAGTCCAGGTGATCGGCGAGGAACTCTTCCTGCACGCCTCGGCGCACGCCATGCTCGAGACCCGCATGGTACGGCGCCGCGCGCACCCCGGCGCCGTGGAGCGAGCGGGTCCAGCGCTCGGCGGCGGCCCGGGTCGGCACGTACACCACGGCCGCGCCGCGGTACGGTTTGAGCAGCGCGAGCAGCCGCCTGCGCCGCTCGTCGTCGTCGCGGACGCGCACCACCGAGAAGGTCAGGTTGGGCCGGTCGAAGGAGCCGAGGATGGCTTCGACGGCACCCAGCTTGAGGGAGCCGATGATGTCGGCCCGAACCGCCGGCGTCGCGGTGGCCGTCAGCGCGAGCGTCGGCGGCCGGCCCAGCGCCAGGCGCACGAAGCCGATCCTGCGATAGGCGGGACGGAAGTCGTGGCCCCACTCCGACACGCAGTGGGCTTCGTCCACGGCGAGGAGCGCCGGGCGGACCCGGCGCAGGATGCCGATCATCTGGCCGGTGATGAGCCGTTCGGGGGCCACGTACAGCAGCCGGATGCCGCCCCGCTCCACGTCGCGGATGACCTGCGCTCGCTCGTGCGCCGGCTGCGCGCTCGACAGCGCTGCCGCCCAGATTCCCCGGGACCGCGCGGCCCAGACCTGGTCCTGCATCAGGGAAATGAGGGGAGACACGATGACGGTGAGCCCGTCCAGGACCAGGGCCGGCACCTGGTAGCAGATGGACTTCCCGCCGCCGGTGGGCAACACCACCAGCGCGCTGCGGCCCGCCAGCGCCGCCCGCACGGCACGGAGCTGTCCGGCCCGGAAGGCCGGGTAGCCGTAACGCAGTCGCAGGATCTCCGCCGCACGCTCGAGGCGACAGGCCAGTTCCGTCATGCCCGGCGAGGATAGCGAAGAACGGGTGCAGTGACGGAGGCAAAAGCACGCGTTGCGGCGCCGAACTATGCTTTACACAACTCTCACGTCCCTTTCACGACCCCTTCGGGCGCGAACGCTACCCTTGCCATAGACCCTGCTGGCTCGCGGCCTGGCTTCCGCCTCGCCGCGGCTGGCCGGTTTCCTCCAGTGCGGAGGTCGTCATGCTGCAATTGGCGCTGTGGCCCATCCTGGCCCTGATCATGGGCATCGCCTTCCTGATCGGTGCCGGCATCGTGACCACCATCGTGTGGTGCACCGCGAACCTGATCCGTGACATGCTGTTCGGCGATGACGGCGAAATCTGGTGCCCGGTCTTGAAGCGCCAGTTCCATGTACACGGCACGCCCCGCGGCTCGATGATCGGGATTCCGTTCTCTGGCCTGAAGCGCTGCGAGCGCTGGGGCGAAGGCCATATCGAGTGCAAGAAGGCGTGCCTCGTGCAACTGCGGCGGGGCGCCGTCGCCGCTTGAGCGGGGCTGCTGGCAGCGGTCGTACGGGCCGGGGGGCCTGCTAATCGCCGTGGCGTGACTTCCGAGGGACGCGGTACAGGAAGCGCAGCAGGAACGCCACGGCGATGAGGCCGAGGCCGACGTAGCCAAGCCAGTGGTGGCCGAGGCTGTCGGCGAACACCACGAGCGCCAAGCCCGCCAGGGAAAGGGCATACTTGGCGAGCGTCCAGCCGCTCATTTCTTCAGGAACTGCGCGATGGCGGCCCGGAAGTCGGGCGTCGCGCGCGAGACGGCATTGACCTTCGCGCCCAGCCGGATTCCCTCCTCGAAACCGAGCCCGTCGAGCTGGTAGAACTGCTGCTTGGTCAGCGCCAGCGCCGAGGCGGAGCACGCGGCGATCTGGGCCAGCGCCCGCTCGACGTCGCCTTCGAACGACCCATCCGGCAGCACGCGCGAAACCAGGCCGAGCCGCTCGGCTTCAGCGGCGTCCACCAGCCGCCCGGTGGCCGCCAGGTCGAAGCCCGCCTTCTCCCCCACCAGCCGCCGCAACATGGTCATGACCATCGCGGGCACGAAGCCGCGGTTGATCTCGGGGTAGCCGAATTGCGCGCCCTGGCGCGCGAGCACCATGTCGCAGGCCGTGGCCAGTCCACAGCCGCCGGCGAGGCAGCGTCCCTGCACCACCGCGACCGTCACCTTGGGCAGCTTGCGCAGCCGGACGAAGATCTCGCCCAGCGCCCAGGCGCGCGCCTCGTTCTGCTCCGGCGCGAGATCCGCCGACTCGAGCAGCTCGTTCAGGTCGAGCCCCGCGCAGAAGTCCTTCCCCGCGCCCCGAATCGCCAGGACCTTCACCTCGGCGTCGAGGTCGGCGCTCTCGATGACCACCTTCAGTTCGCCGATCATCCGGATATTGATCGCGTTCTTCTTCTCGGGGCGGTTCAGCGTCACCGTCAACACGCCGCCCGCGACGGTCGTCAGAATGCGCGGTGCATGCGTCATACCTCGATCTCCATCCTCAGCAGCGCCGTGCTCAGCGTCTTGCCCTGGGCGTCGGTCTTGAGCGAAATGGTCCCGCCCCCGCCCAGCGCGCCGTGCAGCAGGAAGTTCAGCGCGTTGAGGTTGGGCAGCTCGAAGCGCTCGACGTCGCCGGTGATCATGCCGGCGAAATGGTCGCGGACGCGCTCCCGGGTCACCTCGCGCAGCAGCACCGGGTAGTGCTTCGGGTCGCGGGCGATGAGCCCCACGTTGGCGGTGTCGCCCTTGTCGCCGCTGCGCGCGTACGCGATGTCCACCAGGCGGCGCCTCATCCCTCCAGCTCCCCGAGCTGCTCCGACGTCATGTGCTCCATCAGGTCGATCTTCTCCTCCGACGCTTTCGCGCTCCGGCGCATCGTTCGTCCCAGGCTGATGCACATGCCGGCCAGAATCACCATGACGATGGCCACGACGCTGTTGAGCTGTCCGCCGCGATAGCCGGCGAGACACGCGACGATGAACATCAGGACCCCGCGCAGGTACCAGCGCCGGCCCTGTCCCATCGCCCGGTGCGCGCGCCGCCGCGACTCAACCAGCTGGGCCGCCTGCTGGGGCGTCAGGGGACTCATGCGGTGATGACGCGCACCTGGGGCGTGATCTCACGCTTGGGCACCAGCGCCGGCCAATAGGCCACGATCTCCTCGACCTTGGGCCGCCCGCCGGCGAACCCGGTGACGCTCGGCGGACCATTGAGGATGAGTGGCGCCAGCTCGCGGGTGAAGCGCTCGACCGGCGCCCGCACCCCCGATCGCGCGCCGACGCGCAGCTGTACCTCCGCGATCTCCGGCGAGGGCTCGCCCGCCAGGGGACCGTGGGTCGCGTTCACGCCGACGTACTCGGTCAGGACCTCGTCGAAGGCGAGGCCGAGCCGCTCCATCCGCGCGCGCAGCACCCGGTCGGCCTCCCTGGCCTTGGCATAGGCGTCCGGCCAGGCGTAGACCAGCGTGCCTACCGCCTTGAAGCCGAACTGGTAGGCGATGCTCACCTTGAGGAACTCGGTCGCCGGCCTGCCGCGGATGCCCGACACCCCGACCCGGTCGGTGCCCTCGGCCGCGAGGCGGATGGTGGTGAAATCGGCCACGCAATCGGGCGTGATGTAGGCCGCCGGATCGCCCATCTCGTAGAGCAGTTGTTCGCTGACACTCTCGAGTGTCACCGCGCCGCCGGTGCCCGGGTGCTTGGTGACGCTGAAGGTCCCGTCCGCGGCGGCCTCGATGATCGGATAGCCGACGTCCTCCAGCCCCCGGACGTTCGGCCAGCCGGCCAGGTAGTTGCCGCCCGAGCACTGCGCCCCGCACTCGTTGATGTGTCCCGCGATCGTGCCGGCCGAGAGGAGGTCCCAGGCGTCCGGCTTCCACCCGAACTCATGAATGATGGGCGCGAGGGTCAGCCCGGTGTCGGTCACCCGCCCCGTGACGACCACCTGTGCGCCCTGCCGCAGCGCCTCCACCACCGGCCAAGCGCCGAGGTAGGCGTTCGCGCTCAGCACCTGGCCGCGGATCTCGGCCAGCGGCCGGCCGGTGTCCATGTCCGCGAGCCCCACGCCGCGCGCCAGCAGCTCGTCGAGCCGCCCCAGGATGTCGTCGCCGGTGACCACGCCGATCCTGAGCTTGCCGCCAAGCCCCAGGCCGCGCGCCGCCGCCGCGATCGCTTCGGCACAGGCATCGGGATTGACGCCGCCCGCATTGGTGGTGACGCGGATCTGCTTCTGCACGATGGCGGGCAGGATGCGCTGGAGCAGGGGCACCACGTCGCGCGCGTACCCGGCCTTGGCATCGCGCTCCTTCTGTTTCTGAAGGATCGACATCGTCACTTCGGCCAGGTAGTCCATCATCAGGTAGTCGATCGGCCCGCCCTCGACCTGGCGCACCGGTGCCTCGAGCCAGTCTCCCCAGAACCCCTGACCCGAGGCGACGCGGAGCACCTTCTTCATCAGTGCCCGGCCGGGAGCGCGATCAGCTGCGTCATGCCGCCGGGGTCTCCGCCCGCCCGCACCCGCAGCAGCGGCTGCCAACCGGGCTCCGCCTCGAACGGCACGATGAGCGGCAGCGGCAGGATCTCGCCGCCGCTCCGCAGGCGCAGCGGCGAAGGCGCCACGACCACCCGCGGTTCGCCCTCGAAGCGGATGCGGAGCCGCGCGGCGATGCGGGCCGGAGGAACCGGATTGGCAAACCCCGGAAACAGCTCCACCGTCGCGGTGTAGCCGGCCGGCCGGTCTGCCTGGAGCGAATCCGCGCTGACGCGGTGGAACGGGTAGTTCATCGCGCCGTTGGCGATCTGGACGCCGAGCGAGTCGTAGATCGTGATCGCGAAATCGGTGACCTGGTCCCAGGTCTCCGGGGCGACCTCGACCTCGACCACCATCTTTTTCGCCCAGGCCGGCACCGCGACGGCGCGCCGCAGCGTGGCACCGTTCTCGATCGTCACGTCCTCCGACTTCGACGCGCCCACCAGCTCCACACCCACGGCGACCGTCGTATCCGTCGACGCGCTCAGACTGAGCGCCCCCCTCCCCGTCACGCCGCCCAGCTGGGCCGGGCGCAGCGACGAGACACTCACATCGAGGTCGGTGACGAGGTCCTTGCCGGGCAACGCCTGGACCACGACCTCCCAGACACCCGGCACCAGGTCTTCGGCGGCCACGGAGATCGTCTTGCTGCGGCCGTTCTCCCTTCCGATGTCCTCGCTCTTGTTCCCGCGCGAGGGCCGGCCGGTCGGTTCGAAGAGATAGAGGGTGCCCATTTGCGTGGTATCGCCGATCGAAAGGGTCGCCGTGAGGCCCGCCGCCGACTCGGGAACCCGAACGAAATAGCGGCTCGCGCCGCCGGCCGGCACCGCCTGTTTGCGCACGGCGATGTTGCCCGCCGCGGACACGACCACGGTGTTGGCGAGAACGAACGCGGGACCGGCGGTGCTGTCGCCGGCGCTGATGCCGGTCACGGTGCCCACGTAGCGGCCCGGCCGGGTCAGCAGGGCGCGGTCATAGCGCACATCGATGATGGCCGAGCCGGTGCGGGCATCGACCGAAACGGTGGGGCTCGTCGTCCGCAGCCACGCCGCATCGCTGACGAGGCGGTAAGTGGACGCTTGAGCGACCGCGCCACCCGGCGTGCGGGGCAGCAGGGCGACCCGGAAGCGCTGCACCGTGTCGGCCGGCCCCGCGAGACCGTCGCGGCGATACGCTCCGGGCGGAAGCGGCCCGCTGTTCAGCCGCGCCAGCGGGCCCCCGGTCGCTCCGACCGTCCGGCCGCCCGCCTGACCGCCCCCCTGCGACGGCATCATCCCGGGCGGCAGCGCCGCGGTCTCGGGCAGCGCCTCGACGCGGAGGCGCTCCGCGCCGTGGCCGGCGAGCAGCCACTGGTATGCGCGGGACACCTGCGCCAGGCCCGGGCCCTGGTCCACGTAGGTGGGGCCGGACAACGGCCGGGCTGTGGCGCGCAGCGCCAGCTCGATCGACGCCGCGGTCCACGGCCGCTGCTCCTGGATCATCGCCGAGATGAGCGTGGCCGCGAGTCCGGCGACGTGCGGGCTCGCCATCGATGTGCCGCCCTTGATCTCTTCGCCGGTATTCCAGGCGGGAATCGTCGAGTAGGCGACGCCCGGCGCGAGAATGTCCGGCTTGGCGAGCTCGCCGCCGCGCGAGCTGAACCAGGCGAGCACCTCGTTCGGATTGCCGAACTGGAGGGTGCCGAAGGAGCCGGGGTAGGTCGCGCCGACCCCGACGGCCAGCTCCGCCGATCCCGGCTCACCCGCGCTCGAGAGGCCCGGGCCGTCGTTGCCGGTGGCGACCGCGAAGAAGACGTCGGGGTGCGCGATGAGGAACGCGTCAATGATCGAGTCCATGACGGCGCGGCTCTCGTTCGCGTTGCCGACGCCGAAAGACAGGTTCAGCACCAGCGGCAGGTGGCGCGCCTGGGCGAAGCGATACGCGTACTCCATGCCGCGCAGCATCGAGCCGGTGGTGCTCACGCCTCCGCGGGCGTTGTCGGCGATGCGGATGCCGAGGATCTGCGCCCCCGGCGCCGCCCCGTTGAAGCCGCTCACCCCGTAGATGTTGTAGCCGGCCGCGATGCCGGCGACGTGGCTGCCGTGGGCGCTGGTGTCGAGGTACACCGCCAGCTTCGGCCGGCCGTCCTCGTCGGTGAGGTTGAGCGCGGCGGTGATGGGTCCGTGGCCGCGCACCACGCGCGGGCCCCAGAAGGTGAAGGTCTCGCGCTGGACCAGGAAGTCGTGCAGCCAGGTCTCGTCGGCGAGCGACCCGTCGCCGTTGGTGTCGATCCGCGCCTTCCAGCCGGTGCTGTCGCGCACCACCTCGATACGGAAGGTGTCGCGGTTGTCGCCGTCGCCGTTGAAGTCCGCCTGCGGCACGTTGCCGAAGCGCAGCTCGGCGAGCTCGCCCGACCAGGTCCCGTCGCGGTTCTGCCGCAGCGCCACGTCGCCCTCGCCCGAGACATCGCGGACGTCGAGGATCTTGGGCTCGCCGGTGCTGGTGACCTGGAGTCCCTGGATGCCGGGGTCGACGCCGCTGTCGAGGATGCCGATCAGCACGCCGCGGCCGTCGTAGGTCGGGTGCTGGAGCCGGAACCCCGAGACGCCGGTGCTCGCGTTGGGCATCAGCCCCAGCTGGAACGCGACCGGCGGCGGCGCGACGCGGGGCTTGCGTGCGGGGATGGAGTCGGCTGGGCCGGCGGCTGGCGGCTCGCGGCTGGCAGCCGGCGCGGGTGCTGGAGCAACCGGCTCCGGTCGCGGTGTGCTTGAACACGCACTGATCACCAGCAACGCGATGGCCTGCCGCCAGCCGCCAGCTGCCAGCTGCCGGAGCGAAGTACTCACAAACTGTCGCCCAGCACGTACGGCCCCAGGTGCGGGCCATCGAAGTTCGCGGTGATGCGCAGCGTGAAGGCCAGCATGTCGCGCGCTTCTTCGGGTGTCAGGATCGCGTCCACGTAGCCGCGAGCGCCGGCGTAGCGCGCGTCGAGCTGGTGCTCGTAGTCGGCGCGCATCCCTTCCACCGCCCGTTGCAGCTTGGGCGAGGGGCCGCCGGCGGCCTTCGCCTTCTCCAGCTCCGGCCCGTGCACCGCGCCGATCGCGCTCTCCCCCTCCATCACGCCCATCCGCCCCGTGGCGAGGGAGAAGATGAAGTCGGGGTCGAAGCCCTGCCCCGCCATCGCGTAATAGCCGGCGCCCGAGGCGTGATTCACGGTCAGCACGATCTTGGGCACCGTGGCCGTCGCCATCGCCTCCACGAAACGCGCGCCGGCGCGAATGATGCCGCTCGACTCGGCCTCGGTGCCGACCATGAAGCCCGAGACGTCCTGCACGAAGAGCAGCGGGATGCCCTCGCGGCTCGCCGTCTCGATGAAGTACGCCACCTTCTCGGCGCTCTCGGTGTAGATGATGCCGCCGAAGCGCGCCGGCTCGCCCGGCGCCCCCTTGATGGCGCCGCGCTGGTTGGCGATGACCGCGACCGCGCGCCCCTCGATCCGCGCGTGCCCGCAGATCATCTCTTTCGCGTGATCGGGCTGGAACTCGACCAGCTTGCCGCCGTCCAGGAGGCAGGCCAGCACCTGGTGCATGTCGTACGACATCCGGTGGTCGGCGGGCAGCACGTCGTAGAGCTCGTCGGGTTTGCGCGCGGAGGGCTGCGTCTTCTTGACGGCAATGGCACGCTGGTGGGCCGGCCGGGGAAGCCGCTCCATCAGCTCCCGCAACACCCGGATCGCCTCGGCATCGTCCTTGGCCATGTAGTGGGCCACCGCGCTCGCGGTGGTGTGCATCTTCGCACCGCCCAGCGTCTCGGAGTCCACGATCTGCCCGGTGGCGCCCTTCACGAGGTTGGGGCCCCCGAGGCCCATGAAGCTGGTCCCTTCGACCATGACGATCACGTCGGAGAGCGCCGGGAGGTAGGCGCCGCCCGCGATGCAGGGACCCATCACGGCCGCGAACTGGGGCACCTTGAGGATGCGGCGCATCAGCGAGTTGTAGTAGAAGAGGCGGCCGGCGCCGAACTGGCCGGGGAAGACGCCGCCCTGGTAGGGGAGGTTCACGCCGGCGCTGTCGACCAGGTAGACGATCGGGATGCGCTGGCGCATCGCGATCTCCTGCGCCCGGAGCATCTTGGTGATGGTCTCGGGCCACCAGCTGCCGGCCTTCACCGTCGCGTCGTTGGCGATGATGACGGTCTCGCGCCCTTCCACGACGCCCACGCCGGTCACGACGCCGGCCCCCGGGGCCTGGCCGTCGTAGCGGTCCCAGGCCACCAGGAGCCCGACCTCGAGCCACGGCGTGCCGGGGTCGCAGAGCTTCAGCGTCCGCTCGCGTGCCGTGAGCTTGCCCTGCTCGTGCTGGCGCGTGATCCGATCGGGCCCGCCGCCCTGCCGGAGCTTTTCGGCGAGGCTGCGATACTCGTCGGTGAGGGTGCGGAGTCTCGAGCCCTTCGCCGCCACTACGGTCTCAGGTGTTCCTTCGCCCAGGTCCTGATGTAGGCGACGAGCTCGCTGGTGGGAGTGCCGGGGCCGAAGAGCCGGCCGACGCCTTGCTGCTCGAGGGTCGTGACGTCGTCTTTGGGGATGATGCCTCCGCCGGTGACGAGCACGTCGGCGCGGCCGGCCTCCTTGAGCAGCGCCGCGACGCGCGGGAAGAGCGTCATGTGGGCGCCCGAGAGAATGGAGAGACCGACGACGTCCACATCCTCCTGCACGGCCGCGGCCACGATCATTTCCGGGGTCTGGTGGAGCCCGGTGTAGATGACCTCCATCCCCGCGTCGCGCAGCGAGGCGGCGACCACCTTGGCGCCGCGGTCGTGCCCGTCGAGGCCGGGCTTGGCGACGAGGACGCGGATCGGGCGAGGCAGGGTGAATCCTGGGGCGGGTGCGTCGGGGGCGGCGTGCATCGCGCGGGAATCCTACGCGGCCCGGCGGGCCGAGACAAGCTCGCGGCAGAAGGCCGGAACGTCGGGCGCGGTGCGGCAGCCGCGGTCGGCGTAGCGCCCCAGCGGATCGAGGAGCACCGGCGTGAGCCCGGCGGCGCGCGCGCCCACGACGTCGATCGGGTGGATGTCGCCGACGTAGTACGACTCGTCGGCGCCGACGCCTGCCTGGCACAGCGCCAGCTCGAAGATCCGCGGATCGGGCTTCTCGATCTTCACGATGCCCGAATCCACCACGAAGGCGAGGTGCTCCCGCAATCCGGCGGCCTGGAGGAGCGTCTCGACGGTGCCGTCGGCATTTGAGACGACGGCCACCAGGTAGCCGGCCTGGCGCAGGGCGGCCAGGGCGTCGGCGGTGCCCGGAACCACGCCGGTCCACAAGTGCCGCTCGCGATGCGCCGCCATCACCGCCGGCGCGACGAGCGCGTAGTCCGCCTCGCTCAACCCCAGCGCGCCGAGCATCGCGCGGAAGTGCACCGCCCAGCGGCTGGTGTCGGTGCTGGCGTCGCTGGCGGCCATGTGCGCTTCGACCGCGTCGCGGCCGGCGTACTCGGCGGCGATGAAGGCCTCGGGCGCCACCTCGCGCCCCAGCATCCGCTTGATGGCCAGGGCAACGCGCGGGTAATCGATGTGGATGAGGGTTCCGCCGGCGTCGAAAAAGACCGCCCTCACTTGCCCGTCCGGAACCGGAGAATCGCCGCCAGGCCCCCCAGGCCCCTGGCGAGATCGCCGCGCACCACGGCCACGCGCGCCCGCTGGCGCAGCGCATCCTCGATGGCGTCGTCGAGGAGATCGGCGATCGGAATCGCCTCGCCATCGCTCTTGAGTCCCGACGAGCTGGTGGTGAGCCGGCCGCTGACCGACATCCGGTAGCCCGGCACCTCGGCATCGTGATCCACGATCAGGGTGCGGACCTGTCCGCGGGCCAGCGCCTTCAACGACGACTCGATGCCGGCCACCGCCCACCCGCTGCCGCTCAGGCCGTCCAGCTCGCCGACCGCGTCGGCCGCGGCCGCGTCCGACGACTCGGCCCACAACTCCATCGCCCGCTCCCGGATCTCGGCCGTGGTGACCTGCTTGGGCGCGAGGCGCAGGACGCCCAGCACCTTGTCACGCACGTCGGTCGTCAGGTGCGGCAGCAGCGCGTCGGCGTCCACGCCGATCCCGCCGATCACCACGCCGTCGAAGGCGCGCTGGCGGAAGGCCCGCGAGACGGCGTCGGCCACACGGGCCAGGTGCCGGTGTTTCTCCTCGCGGATCCGGGTGTGAAAACGGTACTCGCCCGATCCCGGCGCGTCATGGTCGGGGTGGTAGCGCTTGCCGCGGCTCGCGTCGGGCGCGACCAGGCCCTCGATCTCCTGGGCCCCCTGGAGGTCCACCGCGAAGAGCCGCGCGCTCACGCGGTCGGCCATCGCCACCAGGACCCGGCTGCCCGACTCGGTGAGGGCGACCAGCTCGCTCACCACCGGCGTGCGATCCACCATGACGCGGCTGCGCAGAACGTGGGGCAGCCGGATGGCGCGCAGCCAGCCCTGGCCGGCGAACACCGCCACGCCGCGAGCGCCCGCGAGGTTCGAGGGGTGGCGGAAGAACTGCTCGACCTGGTCGAGGGCGTCGATGATGAGCTCGCGGTCGGCATGCGCGAAGCCGAGGATGCCGAGCCGGTCCTCGGCGCGGCGCAGGCGGTTCTTCAGCTTGATGCGGTATTTCTCGCCGGCGCGGTCGCCCGGCTCGAGCTTCTGGTAGCAGGAGACGACCCAGCCGAGGTCGCCCAGGGCCAGCAACTCGGCGAGGGCCGAGTGGACGTCGCCGCTCGCCCCTCCCTTGCCGGCACGCTTCGGGCGATCCGGCGGCTGGACGGCGGTCGGAGTGTCGTTGACTGTCGGACTGGCCTTAGAAGAAGACCGGCTCACGGTAGTGCCCATACACCTGCTCCAGACTCTCGCGGATCTCGAACAGCGTCGCGTACGCACGCGCGCAGTCGAGCATCGTGGGAATCACGTTGTCGTTGTTCCGCGCGGCCAGGGCGAGCGCCGCCAGGCGGCGCTTCACCAGGTCATTGTCACGACGGCTGCGCAGCTGCCGCATGCGTTCGGCCTGCTCCTGCTCCAGCTCGGCACCGATCTTGAGGAGCGGGATCCCCACCTCGGGCTCGTCCACCACGAATTCATTCACGCCCACCACGACGCGGCGCTTCTGCTCCACCTCGTGCTGGTGCCGCATCGCCGACATCGCGATCTGGCGCTGGAACCACCCCATCTCGATGCCCCGCACCACGCCGCCGATCTTCTCGATCTCGGCGAAGATCGCTTCGGCCTCTTCCTCGAGCTGGTTGGTCAGCGCCTCGAGGTAGTACGACCCGCCCAGAGGATCGCTGACGTTCGGCACGCCGGTCTCGTAGGCCAGGATCTGCTGGGTGCGCAGGGCGAGCTGCGCCGACTCCTCGGTCGGCAGCGCCAGCGTCTCGTCCATCGAGTTGGTGTGCAGCGACTGGGTTCCGCCCAGCGCCGCGGCCATCGCCTGGTAGGCCACGCGCACCACGTTGTTCATCGGCTGCTGCGCCGTGAGCGTCACGCCGGCGGTCTGCGAATGGAACCGCATCGTCAGCGAGCGGTCGCTCCGGGCGCCGTATCGCTTGCGCAGGCGCCGCGCCCAGATCCGTCGCGCCGCCCGGAGCTTGGCGATCTCCTCGAAGAAGTCGTTGTG
>JBGOSS010000030.1:0-47758 GCA_041476105.1 Gemmatimonadota bacterium | reverse complement strand
GGGCGATCACCGACAGCAGGTCGAGGGGCGGCTGTTCGCAGAATCCGCCCTCGAGCACCACGCGGATCTTGTCCTGGGCCCGCGTGCTGCGCGCGCGGATCTGCGGCAGCAGCGCCGCCAGCAGCGCGTTGTGGTCCTCGCGGGGCAGCAGGCCGCCGAGCGCGACGAGGACGTAGGCTTCGTCAACCGGCAAGCGCCACGGCGTGTCGCGCTTGATGTGATAGAGCTCGCGCAGCAGCCGGCGGTTCTCGTTGAAGACCGCCACCGAGCGCCGCAGGTCGGCCTCCTCGACGCGGCGGCCGGCCACCGCTTCGATGTCGCCGAGCAGCCGCGCATACTCGGCGCGCAGGTATGGCGCCGAGCCCGCCGAGTTGGCGTTCTGCGGGAGGTAGAGGATCTGCGCCGGGCAGGCGGGCAGGGTGCGCGACCAGACGCCGGCCAGGTTGCGCGCCGCGTCGCAGATCGGGTGGGTCACGAAGATGTCGAGCGGCAGCCGCCCGTCGAGCACGACCTCGAGCGAGCTGCGGAGGATCGAGCAGAGGTACGAGCCGAAATGCGAGTCGGCCCGGCGCATCTCCACCGGCGCTCCGCGCACTTTGACCGGCAGCAGGCCCGCCGCGTGCGCCAGCTCTTCGGGGAAGTAGACCTGGAAGTGGCCCAGGACCTTGCCGCCGCTGTCCTTCCAGGCGTTGACGCTGGGGAACGACGGGTCCTCGAGCAGGTCCCGGCACGCGGCGAGCGCCGCGTCGAGTGGCAGCGCGGCGACGCCGGCGACGTCGAACGACGTGGTGGCGGCGCTCATGCCGTGTCCTTCCAGACGGGTCGGCGCTTCTCGACGAACGCGGCGATGCCCTCGCGCGCGTCGTCGAGCTGCATCAGCTCGTTCAGGTAGAGCTCCTCGGCACGTTCGAGGGCCGGGACGAAGGGCAGGCCGGCGCTGCCGCGGACGGCGCGCTTCGCCAGCCGCAGCGCGGGGCCGGACAGCGACGCCAGGGAGGACAGCACGGCCTCGCTGGCCGACGCGAACTCGGCGGCCGGAAACACCCGGCTCACCAGGCCCATCCGCAACGCCTCGTCGGCGCGCAGGATCCGGCCGGTCAGCACCAGGTCGAGGGCGTTCTGGCGACCGATGAGCCGGTTCAGCAGGGCCACCGCAACGGGCGGGAAGGCGCCGAGCTGGATCTCGGGCTGGCCGAGCTTGAGGTCGTCGCTCGCCACGGCGAAGTCGCAGGCCAGCACCAGCTCGCAGCCGCCGCCGAGCGCCGCGCCGTGAACCAACGCCACGACCGGCGCCTCGAAGGCCATCAGCTTGCACACCGCGGCATGGAACAGGTGCAGCATGCGCTCCACCCGGTCCGGGGTATGGTCCGCCACGTCCACGCCGGCGCAGAAGACCCGGCCGGCGCCGGAGAGCGCGAGCACCCTGAGCCCCCGATCGGAGGCCGCCTCCGCCACTGCCGAGTTCAGGGCGTCGAGGGTCGCGATGTCGAGGACGTTCACCGGGGGGCGGTCGATCACCAGCCGGCCGATGCCGCCGGCGCTGGTGTAGCGCACCGTGGCCACCGCCGGCGCGTTGGTCACGCGCCCGCCCCGGCGTGGGCGTCCGGAGCGTGCTGGGCGGCGGACGATTCCAGCGCTTCGCCGCAGGCGCCGCAGAAGGTGAATCCCGTGGGAATGCCCTTCGCCCCGCAGGAGGGGCAGTCGATCTCGTACGGCCCCCAGACGAATTCGCTGGAACCGCCGCGTGCCGCCTTCTCGCGCAGGCCCAGGTAGTCGACGGGCCGCTTCTCCACGAAGGCGCGCATCCCCTCCCACGGCTCGGCACCGGTGTAGTGTGTCGAGAGCCAGTCGCGCGCGTGGCCGATCGTCTGGTGCCAGGCCAGTTCCTTCCAGAAGTTGACCTGCTGTTTCGTGTAGCGCTGGCACTCGGGGAACTGCTTGAGGAGCTGGGCCGTCAGGCCGCGGACCTCCTCGTCGAGCTTCGCGAGGTTGATGGCATAGCCGTCCTTGCCGGCCTGGGCCAGCGCGATCTGCTCCGCCGTGGCACCGGTGAGGAACGCCCCGTCTTTCGTGACCGAGGGCACCACGCGATTCACCAGGCCCCACTCGAGCGCCTTCGCCGCTGGAATGCGGCTGTTGAGGAGCAGCATCTCGCGCGCGCGCCGGTCACCGACATGGATCGGCAGCCACTGCGTCGCGCCGCCCGCCGCCACGCTGCCGACCCGCGTGCCGACCTGGCCCAGCCAGGCGTGCTCCGCCATCACCGCGAGGTCGCAGGCCAGCTGAGACTCGTTGCCGCCGCCCACCGCCATGCCGTTGATCCGCGCGATGACCGGCTTGCCGGCGTTCATGAGGCTTTCGATCCAGGCGCGGAACAGCCCCATGTACTTCCAGTAGTCGCGCGGGCGGGCGGTGTAGGCCTCCTCATATTCCTTCACGTCGCCGCCGGTGCAGAACGCCTGGGTGCCGGCCCCGGTCACCACGATGACCGCCATCTGGTCGTCGAAGGCGGCATCCTGCACCGCGGTGGCCAGCTCGCGCAGGGCCCGCGTGCTGTAGGCGTTGTGGTTGTGGGGGCGGTTGATCGTGACGGTGGCCGTCCAGTCGGCCTTGCGGTATTCCACCTCGGCGAAGCCGAAGGAGGCGGGGTCCCGGGACTCGAATTCGCGCATCGTCAGGTTCCTCCGAAAGGCCACACGCGTCAGGCCGCGTCGGCGATGTCGTCACCCTGGCGGCACACCTCGGCCACGTAGCGCTCGGCCGCGCCCGCGAGAGCGTCGTGATAGGTCTCGAACAGGCGCGCCGCCGCTTCGCCGTTCCAGTCCGCCGGCAGCAGCTGCCGCGGCAGATAGGGGTCGTCGAGGGGGAAGGCGCGGTACTCGTGCACCAGCATGAAGCGGCGGCGGAAGCAGTCGGACGGTGCGGTGCAGGGCTTGTGGATCCCGGCCTTCGCGCCGGTCATGCCGCACTGGCGGCAGCGCTCGAAGTCCAGGCGCCAGCGGGCGATGAACGCGGCATAGCGGCGGTTCAGCCCGGCCAGGTCCCAGCCCTGCGTCACCAGGTCGGCGGCGGCGGAGCTGCCGACGTGCTCGCCGCGAAACACCTCGAGATGCCTGCCGATCTTCAGGTCAGCGACGATCTCGCCGATCTCGGCGCGCACGTCGTGCGGCGAGATCCAGACCCCGCTGGTGAGCGGGCCGCAACCCAGCCACGAGAGCCGCACCCGCAGGGCATCGCGCACCCGGCGCCGCTCCTCGGGAATAGAGAACGTCACCACCGTCCACCGACCGTCCCACGCTTCGGCCGCCGTGGGGTGGTAAATGCGCTCGCGCCCCGACTCGAGGAGGCGCCGGCCCTTCTTGGTGAGGCCGTACCAGCTTCGCGTCCCCCGGCGCTCGGCGGTGAGCCAGCCCTTGCGAGACATGCGCGAGAGCACGGTCCGCACCGCCATCGGCGACAGGCCGAGCTGGCCGAGAAGGGTGATGAGCGCTCCCGCCCAGACGGGGCGCTCGCGCTCCAGCAGGTAGTCGCCGAACAGGGTGAAGACGAGGTCCTGGGAGCGGAGGCTGGGGGTGGCTATTTGTGGCACTATTCAAACGCTCGTTGTGAGAGTGACATATAACACTCTTGCTACGAACGAATGTGTAGTGACATATTTAACCTGTCAAGGCGAGGGGAGGGGGAGTGGGCGGAGGGAGGGGGCTGTTCTTCGAGGATTTCGTCGAAGGCCGTAGCTTCGTGACCGCGTCTCGCACCGTGACCGCTGGCGACATCGCCGCCTTTGCGGCGGTGTCGGGGGACGACGGCGCGATTCACCGCGACGCCGCGGCGGCGGCCGCCGCGGGCTTCCGCGCGCCCATCGCCCATGGTGCCCTGGGAATTGCCATCGCCACGGGACTCGCCAGCCGGCTTGGCCTGACCCAGGGCACCCTCCTGGCGTTGGCCGGGCTGTCGTGGCGCTTCCGCGCCCCCATCCTGGACGGCGACACCGTCACGCTCCAGCTGCGCGTGACCGGGATGCGGGGCACCTCCGCCGCCGACCGGGGCCTCATCACGCTGTCGGCGGAATTGAAGAACCAGGACGGGGTGCTGGTGCAGGAGGGAGAGTTCGTCGAGCTGGTCCGGCGGCGTCCCGCCGGCGCGTGATCGCGTGGTTCCCTATTCGTGAGTGAGTGTGTCATGACGTGGAATGAGGAGACGCCGCTGCCGCTGATCATCCAGGGCGGCATGGGCGCGGGCATCTCCAATTGGCGGTTGGCCGGGGCCGTAGCCCGCCGCGGCCAGCTCGGCGTGGTGTCGGGCGTCGGCCTGGATACCATCCTGGTCCGGCGCATCGCGGACGGCGATCCCGGCGGCTTCATGCGACTGGCGACGGCCCAGTTCCCGCTGCCGCACGCGCTGGAGGGCCTGGAGCGTTACCTGCGCCCGCGGCGCCGCGAGCGGGGCGCCCCGTACCCCACCCTGCCGATGTTCAGGGTCAAAGGGAGCGCCACCCGTCAGAAACTGACCATGCTCGCGGCGTTTGTGGAGGTGTACCTCGCCAAGGCGGGACACGGCGGCCAGGTCGGCATCAACCTGCTCACCAAGATCCAGCCGCCGACGTTGGCCACGCTCTACGGCGCAATGCTGGCCGGTGTGGACTACGTCCTGATGGGCGCCGGCATTCCGCGGGAGATTCCCGGCGCACTCGACCGGCTCGCCCGCCACGAAGCAGCCGAGCTGCGGCTCGAGGTCACCGGGCTGCCCGCCGGGGTGGAGCCGCCGATGCTGCGGTTCGATCCGGGCGCGTACTGGGAGCGGGTGCCCGCCGCGTTGCGGCGGCCGAGGTTTCTGCCGATTGTCGCCAGCACCCTGCTGGCCACGGTGCTGGTACGCAAGGCGACGGGCCGGGTGGACGGCTTGGTGATCGAAGGCCCCACCGCGGGGGGCCACAACGCACCGCCCCGCGGCGAGCTGCGCGTGGACGCGCGCGGCGAGCCGATCTACGGTGAGCGCGACGTGGTGAACCTGGAGAAGGTGAGCGAGCTCGGCGTGCCGTTCTGGCTGGCAGGCGGAGTCGGGAGTCCCCGCGGCCTGCGTGCCGCGCGCGCCGCCGGCGCGGCGGGAATCCAGGTCGGCACGCTATTCGCGTACTGCGAAGAGTCGGGCCTGGCCGAGGACCTCAAGCACTCGATTCTAGAGCCCGCGGCGCGCGGTGCGGTGCGGGTGCGCACCGATATGCGCGCCTCGCCCACCGGGTATCCCTTCAAGATCGTCGAGTGGGAGGGCGATCCCTCCGCTGGGTTCGAGCGCGAGCGGGTTTGCGACCTCGGCTACCTGCGCGAGGCGTATCTCTCGCCGTCCGGCAGCGTGGCGTTTCGCTGCGCCGGCGAGCCCGAGGAGAGTTACCTGAAGAAGGGCGGGCGGCTGGAGGACACCGTCGGCCGGCGCTGCCTGTGCAACGCCCTGCTCGCCACGGCCGGATATCCCCAGCACCGCGC
The DNA here is from genome assembly GCA_041476105.1 of Gemmatimonadota bacterium. Classification (GTDB taxonomy): domain Bacteria; phylum Gemmatimonadota; class Gemmatimonadetes; order Gemmatimonadales; family JACORV01; genus DASXPG01. The sequence goes on along the minus strand of JBGOSS010000030.1, from coordinate 42,278 downwards.
GGCCGGCGACGAACCGGCGCTGGTGACCAGCGGCGACGACCTGGTTCGCATCGGCGAGTTTCTGGGTGACCGACGACGCTACCATGCCGAGGAGGTGCTGGACTACCTGCTCGGCGGGGAGGGCGAGGAAGCCCGTTCGATGTAGGTTCCTCTGCATGTCCCGTCGTATCCTGCTGGCCGACGCCGACGCCTTCTACGTCTCGGTCGCCCGCCTCGTCGATCCCGAAGGGGCCGGTCGCGCGCCGCTGCTGATCGTCGGCGGCTCGGCAGAGGGCCGCGGCGTCGTCACCTCGGCCAGCTACGAGGCGCGCGCCTTCGGCGTCCACTCGGCGATGCCGATGGCGCGCGCGATTCGTCTCTGCCCCGGGGCGATGGTCGTGCCGGTCTCCTTCCAGGCCTGCGGGGCCAAGAGCCGCGAGATCCGCGAAGTTCTCGGCCGGTACGCGCCGGTCGTCGAGCAAGCATCCCAGGACGAGTTCTACCTCGACATGACCGGCACCGAACGACTCTATAAGGAAGAGCCGCTCGAGGTCACGGCGACGCGGATGCGGGAAGCGGTGCTGGTGGAGACGAAACTGTCGGTCTCGATCGGCGGCGGGACGTCGCGGGTGGTGGCCAAGATGGCGGCCGGCGCGGCGAAGCCCGGAGGCGTGCACATCGTGCCGGCGGGTGGCGAAGAGGCGTTCATGCGCCGCTTCGCCCTGGCCGAGATTCCGTTCGTAGGCAAGCGGTTCGAGGAGCGGCTGGCGCGCTACAACCTGAAGAGGGTGGACGACGCCTTTGCCGCCGGGCCGGACAACCTCCGCACCTGGCTCGGCGAGCGCGAGGGATCCTGGCTCTGGGATCGCATCCGTGGCGTGGATCGTGGCATCGTGTCGGCCGGTGGCGGCCAGAAGTCCATCAGCCGAGATGAGACTTTCGCCGCCGACGTGGATGACGACGACTGGCTCAGGGCTGAGCTGATCCGCCTGGTGGACCGGGCCGCGGGAGATCTGCGCGACGACGAGATGCTGGCGCGAACGATCACTGTGCGGCTGCGCGACTACGACTTCAAGGACCGCCAGGCCAGCAAGACGGTCGCGGCGCCGATCCTGAGCGATCGCGCCATTCTGCGCGTGGCGCGCGAGCTGCTCGCCCGGCTCCGCAAGGCGCGCGAGGTCCCGGCGCGGCTACTTGGCGTGGCGCTCAGCGGCCTGGTTCAAGAAGGCGAGGACGGCCAGGTGCAGTTGTCGCTGCTCGAAGTGCCGGCCCCGGCCGCCGAATCGGAGAAGGATCGTGCCGTGGCGCGGGTGGTGGACACGGTACGCCGGAAACTCGGCGACGAAGCGGTGGCCCTGGGGAGAAAGCCGGACCACCGGCGGCGCTGAGGGAACCACAACTTCCGCTGTCGGCCTTCGGCGCGCAACTTAGCGGCGTGACAGGTATCGAGTATCCGGCTCGGTTCGTCCGGGCCGACGAGGCGCGGGCCCGGTTCGGTGGCCGGGCCGACCAGCTCGCCGCCGCGCTCAGCCGTACCGACCCACTTGCCGAAGCGGTGGTGGCGGCGTTCGCGAAGCTCCAGCCGGGGCGGGGGCGCGAGATGCTCGAGCGCGCGATCGCGGACGGGATCGACGCCATACCCGACGCCCCCGATGCGCTCGTCGAGCTGTTCGCGCACCTCGACACCGTGCCCGCCTGGGTTGACTGGGATGCCCTCGATATCGGCGCGCGGATGTACATGCGCCACGGCGTGCTGGGAGCGGCGGTCATCGCCGGCTATGCCGCGCCCGTCATGTACGCATCGCCGGCCGGCAACAAGCCGCTGGTCTTCGCCGGCCGCCTGATGCGGAAAGCCGCGCGGCGCATGACCGAGACGGCGTACTTCGTCCTCGCGACCGCGCGGCCGCGGGGCCTCGAGCGCTTCGCCGACGGATTCAAGATCGCGGTGAAGGTCAGGCTGATGCATGCCCAGGTCCGGCGGCTGCTGGTCCGGTCCGAACGGTGGAAATGGGACATCTGGGGCGCGCCGCTCAACCAGGCCGACCTGGCCGGCACCAACCTCGCGCTCTCGGCGCTCATCGTGGACGGCCTCCGGCGTCTGGGCTTCCGCATCACGCGCCCCGAGCGCGACGGCTTCGTGCAGCTGTGGAAGTACGTGGGCTACCTGCTGGGCTGCGATGAGGCGCTGCTGTGCAGCACCTACGATGAGGCCTGGTCGCTCCAGCAACTCATGGATCTCACGCAGGCCGCGCCCGATGACGACGCTCGCGCCCTGGTCCAGGCGCACCGCGCGGCCGTCCTGCCGCCGCCCCTCGATCTCATCCGGCGCGCGGGTGCCCTGCACGATGCCCTGTGCCGGTCCCTGCTCGGCGAGGCCCGCGCCGACGCGCTCGGCTTTCCCAGAACCCATTGGCGGGCCGCCATGCCGTTGTTGCGCGCCGCGTTCGGCGCCGCCGACCTGGTGCGGCTCGGCGTGCCGGGCTCGAATGACGCACTGGTGCGTGCCTGCACCCGCATGTACGAGCGGGCGGTGAGCGCCGGCCTCGAGGGCCAGCGGCCCGAGTACGCGATGCCCGAGGCGTTGCGGCGGTCGGTCGTGGAGCGTCGCACCGTGGTGCACGGCCGCATGCGCGCGTTGGAGGGCACCTGAGCGTGCGGAGCGGCGCGCCGTCGTGGCTCGCGGGAGACGACTGGACGAGGCTCCGGGAGCGCGCGCGGCGCGCCACCTTCGCCCCGGGGACGCCGGTCGTCGTCGAGGGCCAGCGGCAGGGCGACCTCTTCGTCGTCGTCGCGGGCTACGCGCGCGTCGAGCGGCAGGGCAACGACCGCGGCATCGCGATCGCGCGGCTCGGCCCCGGCGAAGCGTTCGGCGAAATGAGCCTGCTGGAAGACGCGCCGGCGAGCGCATCGGTCGTGGCCGAAGAGGGGCTGGTGGCCGACGTCATCGCGGGCGTGGAGCTGCGCGCGATGCTCGAGGCCGACCCCGCGTTCGCGGCGCGCTTCTACCGATCGCTGGCCGTCAGTCTCTCGGGCCGACTCCGCAGCACGACCGCGCAGCTCGCCGAGCTGGGGGCGACCGATGTGTCGGTCGCGCCGCGCCGCCGCTCGGTGCTGACCGGGCACGTCACCGAGCGCCAGATCCCGGCGGCGCTCTCCGACGCGGTCGCGGACTTCCATACGAGCATGTGGAAGGTGGAGGAGAGGCTGTTGCGCGGCGTGAACGGGGACCCGCAACCGGCGGTCGAGGCCGCGTGCGACGGGCTGCTCGGGGCGTTGGAGCGATGCCTGCGCGAGGAGGTGCTTGTCGAAGCGGGCTACGACGACCTGCTCGCTTTCCGCGACCCCGCCTGGCTGGCGACGGGGTTCGGTGCCTATCTCTTCCGGCAGGCATTCCCGCTGCTGATGTCGAGCACCACCCTGGCGCGCTGCCACGCGAAGCCGTCAGGCTACGCCGGCGACCCCGAGACGATCGACCGCATCTACGCCGATGCCCCGGATGGCGACGGCGTTCTCGGCCGGTTCGTGGACCGGTGGTTCCTGTCGAGGCCGTATTGCGTGGCCCGCCGCGAGGCGCGCCGGAAGGTGGCCGACCAGATCGCTGAAGCTCGCGGCGCCGCGGGCCGGGCCGGCACGCCGCTGCCGGTGCTGTCGCTCACCTGCCGCGCGCCGCGGGAGCTGCTCGATGCGCTGGGCGAGGGTGGCGGCGCGCAGCTGCGCGTGACCTGCCTCGACGGCGACCAGGCCGCCCTGCGCCACGGCGCGCGCCTCGCCGAGCGGGCGCGAGCGGCCCAGGCATTCAGCATGATTCACGCCAATGTCGCCAAGCTGGCGGAAGGGCACGGCTCCGTCGCGCTCGCCCCGCAGGCCCTGATCTACGGCCTGGGCCTCAGCGACGGCCAGGACGACGAGGCGCTGGTGCGGGTGCTCGACTGGGCGCATGAGCGGCTCGAGCCGCGGGGCATGCTGCTCCTGGGCGGCACCGTTCCGGATCACCCCGACTTTCTGCTGATGGAGCACGTCCTGGAGTGGCATGCGAATGCCCGCACGGCAGGCCAGCTCGAGGCGCTGGCTGCGCGGTCGCGATTCGCCGGCGGCTCGGTCACCATCGAGACCGATCCGGGTGGAGTGATGGTGTGGATGCGTCTGACGGCCGACGGCTAGGCTGCCTGCGCCTCCATGCGCGCCGCTCCGACCGGCGGCAACCGATCCTCGCCCAGCTCCCGCCGCCTGGCGACCAGCAGGTAGATGTAGATGAAGTCCACCAGCGTGGAGATGACGGCCATCGAGAGCAGGAAGGGGTGGTCGGGATAGCGGAGGAAGGCGAAGACCCCGATGAGGCCGGTGCCCAGGGTGCGGGTCCAGGCGGTCCAGTTTGAGAATCCCACCAGGCTTTTCTGCTTGAGCATCAGCGGGATGTAGAGGAAGGAGATCGGCAGCTGGCAGATGTAGGCCGACTGGATGGTGCTGCCGACGTCGAAGCCCTGCTGGACGAAGCTGCCGTAGAAGACCCCCGAGCACACCGCGCAGAAGAGGCAGATCGGTATCCAGTACCGCTTGAGGAGCGGGATGTCGGTCTGCTTGCTGCCGTACTTCAGCACCAGGTAGAAGATCATGACATCCAGCCCGAACCAGGCGAAGTGGGCGTAGCGGCTCAGCTCGCCGAGGTTGGTGCGGAAGATCAGGGCCCAGCAGAACTCCCAGCCGATGTTGCCGCATGCGGCGAAGGCCGGCATCTCGACGATGCGGTACCTGAAGCCGTTGCGGATGTAGATCACGTAGGCGATGACCCACAGGTAGGCGCCGCCGGCGTACAGCGCGAGCTGGATCGGCGTGTAGTCTTGCAAGTTGAGGAGGGTCATGGTGCTGAAATGATTGCGAGAAGCGGCGCGCGCGCAAGGGTATGAAGGCGCGTCGCTGCCCGTGTCTCGGAGGTGCTAACCCCTGTCATTGCTGACAGGGGCCTCGCGCCCACCACACACAAACGGCACATTGCTGCATTCCGAGTCTGACAATCCCAGCAGAACGAAGGGTCGGGCGTGGCCAAAGGCACCAGAAAGCAACAGCAGTCCGCCAATCAGAGCCTCGAGCAGAAGCTCTGGCAGGCCGCCGATGCGCTCCGCAACAACATGGATGCCGCCGAGTACAAGCACGTCGTCCTCGGTCTGATCTTCCTCAAGTACATCTCCGACGCGTTCGAGTCGAAGCACGCCGAGCTGGAATCGCACCGCAAGCAGGGTGCCGACCCCGAAGACCCTGACGAGTATCGCGCGGTCAGCATCTTCTGGGTGCCGAAGGAAGCACGCTGGGCGCACCTGAAGGCGAAGGCCCCGCAGCCGAAGATCGGCACGATTGTCGATGATGCAATGAGTGCCATCGAGCGCGACAATCCAACGCTCAAGGGTGTGCTTCCCAAAGACTACGCTCGTCCGGGGCTCGACAAGCAGCGGCTCGGCCAGCTCATCAACCTGGTCAGCGACATCGCGCTCGGAGGGCCCGCCGACCGCGCCAAGGACACGCTCGGGCGCGTCTACGAGTACTTCCTCGCGCAGTTTGCCAGCGCCGAGGGGAAAAAGGGCGGGCAGTTTTACACGCCGTCGCACGTCGTGCGCATCCTGGTGGAGTTGCTGGCGCCGTACAAAGGCAGGGTCTACGACCCGTGCTGCGGGTCGGGCGGGATGTTCGTGAGCAGCGAGAAGTTCATCGAGGCTCACAGGGGCAAGCTCGGCGACATCTCGATCTACGGGCAGGAGTCCAACTACACGACGTGGCGGCTGGCGAAGATGAATCTGGCGATCCGTGGGATTGATGCGCAGATCGCGCATGGAGACACCTTCCACAAGGACGGGCATCCCGACCTCAAGGCGGACTTCGTACTGGCCAATCCGCCATTCAACGACAGCGACTGGCGCGGCGAGTTGCTGAAGGACGACAAGCGCTGGGTCTTCGGTAGGCCGCCGGCAAGCAACGCGAACTTCGCCTGGGTGCAACACTTCATCCACCACTTGGCACCAACGGGTCTGGCAGGCTTCGTGCTGGCCAACGGCTCGATGTCATCCGGCCAGTCGGGCGAGGGGGAGATTCGCAAAGCCATCATCGAGGCGGACCTGGTGGACTGTATGGTGGCACTGCCGGGCCAGCTCTTCTACTCGACGCAGATTCCAGTGTGCCTTTGGTTTCTCGCGCGCAACAAGAAGAACGGCCGGTTCCGCGATCGGCGCGGCAAGACGCTGTTCATTGATGCGCGCAAGATGGGTACGCTGGTTGACCGGACGCATCGGGAGCTGACTGACGAAGACGTCGCGAAGATCGCCGGGACCTATCATGCGTGGCGTGGGGACAAGGGCGCGGGCAACTACGCTGACGCAGCGGGCTTCTGCATGGCCGCGAGGCTGGAGGATATCCGGAAGCACGGGCATGTGCTGACGCCGGGCCGCTACGTCGGCGCGGAGGCGGTCGAAGACGACGGCGAGTCGTTCGAGGAGAAGATGACGCGACTCACGGCCACGCTACGTCAGCAGCAGGCGGAGGCCGCAAAGCTGGACGTCGCTATCACCGCCAACCTGAAGGAGCTTGGGTATGGCGGGTGATGCTTGGGCCGAGCGCACCGTTGACGAAATCAAGTCGTCCGCTCCGAATGCGCTTGCGACTGGTCCGTTCGGCTCGGCGATTAGCTCTCGATATTTCGTTGACTATGGCGTCCCGGTCATCCGTGGCGGCAATCTCAGCCAGGATGTCGCTGTACGCCTAAGCGATGATGCACTCGTGTTCGTGTCAGATGAGAAGGCGAGACAGTTCTCGCGGTCGTTGGCGAGGCGCGGCGACTTAGTTTTCACTTGTTGGGGAACCATCGACCAGGTCGGGCTAATTGACGATCGAAGTCGGTTCTCCGAGTACGTCGTGTCCAACAAGCAAATGAAGTTGACTCCGGACCCCCATCAGGCCAGTAGCCTGTTTCTCTACTACCTCTTCTCCAGCCCCCTCATGCGGGGCCGAATCGTCAACGAAGGGATAGGGAGCTCTGTTCCTGGGTTCAATCTCGGGCAGTTGAGATCCCTTACCCTGCAGCTCCCGCCCCTCTCCGAACAGCGCGCCATCGCCCACATCCTCGGTTCGCTGGACGACAAGATCGAAGCGAACCGGCGCATGAACGAGACACTCGAAGCAGTGTCGCGGGCGCTCTTTAGGTCTTGGTTCGTGGACTTCGATCCGGTGCGGGCTAAGGCCCAGGGCCGGGCCCCGGGCCTGCCCAAGGCCCTCGCCGACCTCTTCACAGCCCGACTTGTGGACTCTGAACTGGGCGACATTCCGGAGGGGTGGCACGTGGGCACTCTTGGCGATGTTCTCAAGCAGCGCGTGGAACGCTGCGAACCGTCCGACGAGACCACCTCACGGCCGTACGTCCCGATTGATTGCATCTCTTCCAAGTCTCTGTCTTTGGCGGAGAGCAAACCAGGATCGGAAGCACAAAGCAGTCTCGCACGTTTCTACAAGGGCGACCTTCTGTTCGGGGCGATGCGCCCATACTTCCACAAGGTCTGTGTCGCGCCTTTCGACGGGACGACGAGAACTACGGTATTCGTGCTGGCCCCGAAAGGGCCGCCGGACTTCGGCTTCGCAACTCTGCTTCTTCATGATACAAACACGATCGACTATGCGACCCGGCATTCCACGGGAAGCACCATCCCCTACGCCGTCTGGACGAGCTCGCTGGAAGACATGCCGGTGGTAATTCCGCTGTCTCCGGTGCGTGAGGGCTTCAATGCAGCCGTGCGACCAGTGCTAGATCGAATCTCGGCGTCATACTTCGAGAACCGCACCCTCGCCGCCCTACGCGACACGCTGCTACCCAAGCTTATCTCTGGAGAGCTAAGGTTGAGGCACATCGAACCGATTGCCACGCGTGCAGATCAGGAGGAGAGATGAGCATTCGCTACGACAATCTTGACGCAACAGTCCGCGTCCTCATGGTACGTGAGCTCGAGCGTGACCAAGCGAACGGCAGTCTCTACATCAGTCCGAGGTTGACCGCCGCTGGAGCCGAAGCATGGCTTCAGATCTTGCGTGAAGCATTCGAGCAGCACGACGACGTGTGGATTGCGGCTACCCTCCGGTCTCGCGGTTTCATCAGCACCACGGAGCAGCGGCGCAAGCCCAAGGGTGGGTTCACGACCGCGCAGGTGCCGCACACTGCCCCTGACACCCTAGCGGAGGGTGAGTTCAACCGGTTCTACGCGCGGGGACTTTGCGCTCAGGTCGTGGCATCGGGAGGCACTGAAGTGGAGGTGTATCGTGGCAAGGAAGTTCAGAATCCGCGCCCGGAGTCGCAGGCCATGGTCGGCCGATCGCTGCCGGCCCAGCAACTTCTGCAGGACCTTCGCTCGTCTCAGGGAGTCGAACCTGCGCTCGGGTTGCCACCCGGCCCGAATTCGGGTCTTACGGTCCGGCGTGTGAGAGCATGACTTGCGGCAGCCTCGCCGCCCTGCGCGACGCGCTGCTGCCCAGGCTCGTCTCGGGCGAGTTGAGAGTTGATGCCAGCTCGTCGCTGCCTGCAGAAAGGGAACCGTGATCGCCGAGGGATCGGATCCATCCACTGCCACCGAGGGCGCCGGCGCGAATGAGTTGAGGTTGCAACTCCGCCGGCATCTGGCAGAGCAGATGAAGAGACTTCTCCAACCATCAGGTCTCAACGACGCCCAGAGCGAGGGTCTGGTCGACCTGATAGCCAGGAACACCATTAGCTCAGCGGCCATCCTGCGCATTCTGTCCGAGAAGCCAGCAGGTGAACCTCGTGCCTGAGCGCATCTGCGAACTCACATTCAAGCACTTTCGCGGCTTGCCGAACAATGCTTATCGCCTGAGCGGCAAGAACCTTGTCATTCTTGGGGGCAACGGACGTGGCAAGAGTGCCATTGTGGATGGCGTCGAGTTCTTGTTCTCGGGGCGGGTTAGCCGCTTCCATGGACAGGGGACGGGCTATGTAGATCCAACGGAAGCGATTCGCCACATTAGAAAGAAGGGCATTCCAATCGTTGAGATGCGGTTCACCCCGACCAACGCAACCGTGCGGCGACAACTCGGGGCAGCGGCGGCTGAGGTGCCGGCAACACCGTCGATTCAGGCTTACATGCGGTCGCATCCCAGGGTCGAGGCCTTCGTTCTTCGGCGCGCCCAGATTCTGGACTTCGTCCACGCCCGAGACGCGGATCGCTATCAGAGGTTCGTACAGCTGCTCGGCCTGGCTGACATTGATGGTGCTCAGCGTGCCTTTGTGGAAGCAGCGCAGCGGGCCGAATCCCAACTGGAGATCGCGAAGCGCAATCTAGAGAGAGAACTCGCGTCGTTCAGGGACCCCTCCACCGGTCTGTTTCTTGGCAGCACTGCGGCTGTCGTTGCGCGCTGCGCAGACGTAGCGCGCCCGCTAGGGGTCGAGGGCCTCACGGATTGGGCGGACCTTGACCGGGCTATTGAGCAATTGGAGGGTCGGCGTTGGGAGGGTGCCACGGGACAGATCGATGCCCTTAGCACCGCCGTCGCCAGCCTCCAGCGGTTGCTGTCTTCGGATCTGTCGGGTCTCGTCGACCGCGCGAACACCTTACACTCTGCGCTGAATACTCTCATGGCGGCATCCGCCGAGGCACAGGCAGGCGACGTAATAAGGGAGGGGCTTGAGTTCTTCCAAGGGCACGAGCACATCGAAACCTGCCCGCTATGCGAGCAGATACTTCAAGATGGTTACGCGGCCACGTTTGCGCGCCTGAGAGAGAGGAATGCGTCGCTGACTGAGCTTCACCGCGCCGAGTTGGAAAGGAGCGAGAGCCTGAGGGAGCTCGCCGCGGACGCAAAGCGCAGTGCTGACCAGCTGAAGGACGACCTGCGGCACAGCGCACTCTTGGGCTCTGAAGGCGTACAGGACCTTCGTGGTGCAAGGGCTTCCCTCTTGAGGTGGTGGCGCCTGATTCGGCGTGTAGACCGGGAAGGCAGTCTGGAGCCCCTGCGAGTTCCGAACCGCGCCGACGCCGTGCCTACCTTGCGGTCCAAGCTCACGCAGGACTTGCTAGCACGAAGGGCGGCACTCGTGCCAAGCGAGACTGCCCATCTTGAGAACTCGATTGCACTTCTCAAGAACGCGAAGGCCTCTTCTGGTGCTCTCCAGGGAGCCGAGGGGCGCGTACAGCGATCGAAGGCCTTGGTGTTAGCCGCAACGAAGGCAAGGGATGCGTTTACCGCCGCAAGGGAAGCCGCTATTCAAGGGGTCTTCGAACACATCGCGCAGAAGGTGCTCCAATACTACAGGGCCCTGCATGACTATGGCGATGGCGCGGAACAGTCGGAATGTACAGCCCTCCTGCTGACTTCGTCGTCGAGAGCTGCAACCGGTGGCCTGAGACTTGCCATCCAGTTCCTGGGTCTGGCAGACTCGTGCGACCCCCGCGCCTTTCTCAGCGAAGGACATCTCGACTCATTGGGGCTCTGCCTCTACTTGGCGACTGTCCGACTGTTCAACCCTGTTGGAACCATGCTCGTGCTTGATGACGTGCTAACGAGCATCGATATGGAGCACCGCCATCGAGTGGGTGAACTTCTGTTCAGCGAGTTCTCGGACTACCAGATTCTGATCACCACTCACGACGAGCACTGGTTCTCGACTCTGCAGTCCTCGGCGCGAGCGCGTGGCAAGCAGAGTGAATGGGTGTTCAACAGGATCGCCAATTGGACCCTCGATGGTGGACCGGAATCCGCCGCGTTTGAAGGCACTTGGGAGTTTGTCGAAGCCCACCTCAACGAAGACTCCTTTCGCGAGCTTGGAGGTCCGTTACGGCTTGTTCTTGAGGACTTTCTCAAGAGGACGGCGGAGGTGCTGAAGGTTCGGGTAGAGTTCCGATTCGATGGGAAGTACGTATCGGGCGCATTTGTGAACGCGGGTATTCAGGACGCGATCCGCAAGGCGCTTGTCGAGAAGTCGCAGGGAGAGGAAAACGACATCACGCAAGACGTTGCAAGGGTCTTCGGCGCAGGAGACCTCATCAATTTCCTGAGCCACGACAATCCCGGCCGACTGCAGGTCACTCTGGGTCAGACAAAGGACTTTGTCGGTGGACTGGAGTCGCTGACTGCGCGCTGCAAGGCGCACCATCTGATGAAGGGGGTGGGCGGCTGATGGGCCCTGCCAGGTGGGTCCGCCATGCGGGATCGCCGAGGTAGTTAGCGACGAGGCTATGGCTGTGCTTCCCGGGCAAGGTCGCTCCGCAGATGCGCCCAGAACAGCCATTCGCTCACGTCCGCGGTATCGCGCACCTGCCCGGATGCCAGCGCCTCGGCCAGCGACGACGATGGCAGCTCGTACCGCTGCTCAAACACCCGGAGTCGGGCATCGAGCACGGCGAGGAAGTTGGCCAGTGCCTGCGGCGATGAGGCGAACGCGGCGTTCACCAGCCGCGCCCGTTCCGCCTCGGTCATGAGCCGAAGCGCTGCGGATGGGATGGAGATCGGCACCGTCTACTCTATCGGATTTCACCGGAATCACATAACCATTTCATTGCATTCATGAGAGTATTCACGGAGTCCGTGGTCGAAGACGCTGCCCTCGCCTGGCTGGAAGGGCAGGGCTACGCCGTCCTCCACGGCCCCGACCTCGCCTTCGGTGAGGTGGGCGCCGAGCGCTCCGACCCCGGCTATCGCGACAGCGTGCTTGCGGGCCGGCTCAAGGCGGCCCTCGCCCGCCTGAACCCCGACCTCCCGGCCGAAGCCCTCGACGATGCCTTCAAGAAACTGACCCTCACTGATGCGCCCTCGGCGGATGAGCGCAACCGCACAGTTCATCGAATGCTGATTGACGGCGTTAGCGTGGAATACCGTCGCGCGGACGGCTCGATCAAGGGGGACCAGGCGCGAATCCTGGACTTCGACACTCCGGGAAACAACGACTGGCTCGCCGTGAACCAGTTCACGATTTGCGAGGGGCAGCACACACGGCGCCCAGACGTCGTGCTGTTCGTCAACGGCCTCCCGCTCGCCGTGATCGAACTGAAAAACGCGGCCGACGAAGATGCCGACGTCTGGCAGGCATTCCACCAGCTCCAGACCTACCAGGCGCAGATTCCATCGCTCTTCACCTATAACGCTGCGCTGGTCGCCTCCGACGGCACCTTCGCTCGCATCGGTCCCCTCGGTGCTGGCCGCGAATGGTACAAGCCGTGGCGCACCATCACCGGTCGCGGAGACGCGCCGCCCAGCCTCGCCGAGCTCCAGGTAGTCCTCGAAGGGCTCTTCGACAGGCGCCGGTTCCTCGACTTCATCCGGCATTTCATCGTCTTCGAAGACTCCGGCGGAGGCGCGCTCACCAAGAAGATGGCGGGCTATCACCAGTTCCATGCCGTCAACGTCGCCGTGGAAGAAACCCTGCGCGCGGCACAATGGCCCGGCCGAACAGCGGACGTCAAAGGCGTATACGAGGCGGGAGGGCGGCCCGGGGGCGAACCGGGCGACCGGCGGGTGGGGGTCGTGTGGCACACGCAGGGCTCGGGCAAGAGCCTGACCATGGCCTTCTTCGCGGGCCGCGTGATTCTCCATCCGGCCATGGAAAACCCCACAATCGTCGTGATAACCGACCGCAATGATCTCGACGACCAACTCTTTGGCACTTTTTCCCGCTGCCGGGACCTGCTCAGGCAGGATCCTGTCCAGGCCGCGAACCGTGATGACCTCCGAGCGAAACTGCGAGTGGCCGGCGGTGGCGTGGTGTTCACGACCATCCAGAAGTTCATGCCCGAGGAGAAGGGCGACCGACATCCCATGCTTTCGGATCGGCGCAACATCGTCGTCATGGCGGACGAGGCGCACCGCAGCCAGTACGATTTCATTGATGGCTTCGCATCACACATGCGCGAGGCCCTGCCCAACGCCTCGTTCATCGGGTTCACGGGCACGCCGATCGAGTCGGCTGACAAGAGCACGCGCGCGGTCTTCGGCGACAACATTTCGGTCTATGACATCCAGCGAGCCGTCGCCGACGGCGCCACGGTCCCCATCTACTACGAGAGCCGCCTGGCGAAGCTGGAGCTGAAGGAGGCCGAAAAGCCGACGATCGATCCCCAGTTCGAAGAGGTCACCGAGGGCGAGGAAACCGAGCGGAAGGAGAAGCTGAAGTCGAAGTGGGCGCAGCTCGAGGCGGTCGTCGGCTCCGAGCACCGACTCCGGCTCATCGCGAAGGATCTGGTGGACCACTTCGAGAACCGGCTCGTCCCGCTGGACGGCAAGGCCATGATCGTTTGCATGAGTCGCCGCATCTGCGTGGAGCTCTACCGGGAGATCGCCGCCCTCCGGCCGGCGTGGCACCACAACGACGACGACAAAGGCAGCCTCAAGGTCATCATGACCGGCTCGGCGTCCGACCCGCTGCCGTGGCAGGATCACGTTCGGAACAAGCCACGACGTGAAGCGCTGGCAAAGCGCTTCCGGGATCCCACCGACCCGTTCCAGGTCGTGATCGTCCGCGACATGTGGCTCACCGGGTTCGATGCGCCGAACCTGCACACGATGTACGTGGACAAGCCAATGCGGGGGCACGGGCTCATGCAGGCGATCGCACGGGTCAACCGAGTCTTCAAGGACAAGCCGGGCGGGCTGGTGGTGGACTACCTCGGCCTCGCTGAGGAGCTCAAGCAGGCGCTTCAGACCTACACGGAGAGCGGCGGCACCGGCAAGACGGCCATCGATCAGGCCGAGGCGGTGGCGTTGATGCTCGCCAAGTACGAGGTGTGTACGGGCCTGTTCCACGGTTTTGACTGGTCACGCTTCGTCTCGGGCAAGGCTACGGACCGCGTGTCCATGTTGCCGGCCGCTCAGGAGCACATCCTCGCGCAGGAGGACGGCAAGAACCGGCTGCTGCGCGCCGTCACCGATCTGTCGCAGGCCTTCGCGCTGGCGGTTCCGCACCAAGACGCCATGCGCATCCGCGAGGACGTCGGGTTCTTCCAGGCGGTCCGGGCAGTGCTCGCCAAGAACGAGGCTGGCGAGCGCAAGTCCGATGAAGACCTGGATCATGCGATCAGACAGATCGTCTCGAAGGCCGTCGCCTCCGGCGAGGTCGTGGACATCTTCGCCGCGGCCGGGCTGAAGAAGCCGGACATCTCCATTCTCTCGGACGAGTTTCTGGCCGAGGTGCAGGGCATGCCTCAGCGGAACCTCGCCGTCGAGCTGCTCCGCAAGCTGCTCTCTGGTGAGATCCGCACTCGCCGGCGCAAGAACGTCGTGCAGGCGCGCTCGTTCGCCGGGATGCTGGAGGCGTCCATCCGGAAGTATCAGAATCGCGCCATCGAGGCAGCCCAGGTGATCGAAGCGCTCATCGGGCTCGCCAAGGAGATGCGTGCGGCCAACGCCCGGGGTGAAGCACTCGGCCTGAGCGAGGACGAGCTGGCGTTCTATGATGCGCTTGAAACGAATGACTCGGCGGTGAAGATCCTTGGCGACGAGACCCTGCGGGACATCGCGCGAGAACTGGTAAAGACGGTGCGGGCGAACGTGACAATTGACTGGACGGTTCGGGAGAACGTCCGCGCCCAACTTCGGGTGCTCGTCAAGCGAATCCTGCGCAAGTACGCCTACCCGCCGGACAAGCAGGAGAAGGCGACCGAGACGGTGCTGGAGCAGGCTGAAGTGCTTTCCGAGGGTTGGGCGAGCGCCGCATGAGTCGTTCCCTGCCGCTCGGTACTCTAATTAAGTGCAGGGCAAGCGCTTAGCCAGCCCTGTATCGCAGGGACCATTGTCCGTCCTCTGTATCCAGAAAGGAGCTCGCAGAGTGCGCATCAAAGGGCCGGTGCCGCGCTGGGGCAGCGATTGTTGTAAGGCACTTCGATCCCACGTACATTTTCCTGAGTCTCAGTCCCGCCTCACAGACGAAGAGGTAACGACTTCCTGGCGAAATCAGCGGCGACGAGCACACACGCGGAACCAGATCCTCGCGAATTCGCGGCTTACCCGCTCGCGGAAGCGGCACGCTACGTCCGAATCGCACCAGCGACTCTGCGCTCGTGGGTGATCGGTCGTCCATATCCGAAGCGCGGTGGCGTTGCTCACTTCAAGCCCCTGCTGAGTCTTCCCAATCCCCGCAAGCCCGTCTTGGCGTTCTGGAACCTCGTAGAGGCGCACATCCTTCGAGCCCTGCGCTCAGAGCATGGAGTGTCGATCAAGGCGGTTCGCGACGCGCTAGGCTACGCGGAGCGGCACCTGGGCATCCGTCGCCTGTTGCTGCGGCCTGAACTCCGCGCGGAAGGCGGCGAGCTTCTTCTAGACCGCTACGGTCAGTTGATCAACCGGTCGCGATCCGGGCAGCTGGCGATGAGAAAGCTGCTTGAGGCGCACCTGAAGCGCGTTGTGTGGGACGCGAACGATTTCCCCGAGCGTCTGTTCCCATTCGTGCAGGACGAGACAGCATATGCGCCTCAGCGTATTGCGATTGACGCATTCGTGGCCTTCGGCCGCCCAACCGTCCTGAGGCGCGGTATCACGACCGGAGCAATAGCCGGCCGCATCGATGCAGGCGAGGCCGTTGAAGACGTCGCGAAGGATTACGAGCTTGAACCCAGTGAAGTGGAGGAGGCGGTGCTCTACGAGCGGGTCGCGTGAGCACGACATTTTTCACCGATCGAGACCTTGGAACGAGCTTCCCTGCCATCCTTCGCGAGGCAGGGATTCTTGTTGAGCGGCATACCGATCACTTCGCGCACAATGAAAAGGACGAGGTGTGGCTCACTGAGGTCGGGCGTCGCGGTTGGGTTGGGCTCACGCACAACCTCAGAATCCGCTATCAGCCGAACGAGCGCGACGCGGTGATTCGAGCGCGGCTGAGGCTCCTGGTCATCATCGGGAAAGCAGCGCACAGGGATCTCGCTGCCAGCTTCGTCAACACGATCGGCCGCATCGAAGCGTTCCTGGAGCACCACGAGCCACCACTGATCGCGAAGGTGTATCGACCAGTGCCATCCGAGGTCCTGCGCAACCCGCGCTCGCCCGGCAAGGTGGAAGCCTGGTATCCATAGAACGCTGGGATCCTCAAGGAACGGCCTCTGGCTGCGCTGCGGCTGAGTCGGGTGGAAGGGCCGGCCCAACTCGACCGGCCCCTCGTCGTTCATGCGGATGCTCGCTACGCCGTCTTCCTCCGTGCGGATTGGGTCAGGACCTCGCCGAGCGCGGCCAGCCGCTCGGTCCAGAACGCCTTGCGCCGCTGGACGTCCGCTTGGTCCGCCAGCTTGCTGTGTTCGAGCGCCACCTGGCTCTTGCCGGCACCCTTGCCGATGAAGCCGATCGCGACGGAGGTCCCGTCGGGCCAGGTGACCCGCATCGACTTGTCACGCATCGCCGTGCGGATGGTGAACTTCACCCCGGGCAGCCAGCGCGCGCGCGAACGCGGGTCGTGGAAGGCACGGTAGAGCCGGGCCAGGGGCACGGCGACCACCTTGCTCTTGGCGGCGCGGAAAGTGCCGCCCCGGTTCTGGCCGACGACCCTGAGCCCCTTGATGCGCTCGTACCCGACGACCACCATCTGCGCCCACCAGTCGGGCGTCCTGTACTTCTCGTGCGCGTACTCGACGATCGCGCGGTGGGGCCAGGTGTGCGCGTCGACCTTGTCGAGCGTCCAGACCCACCTCTCCCAGGTGCACCCGGTTGCTTTCTTGACCGCCGCGTCGGTCATCCCGGCGAGTTTGGCGAAATCCGGCTTGACGGCTTGACGGCTTGACGGCTTGATCGAGGGCTCAAGGACGAGATTGGCCCGGGCGGACGTGTACGATTCGCCCGTCTTGGCCATGCGGGCGCGGACGACGCGCTTGAAGTCTTTCTGGGTAGTCATGCGAGAATTCCCCGGATCCTTTGGTCAGGCCACGGCACACGCTCCCCAGCAGCGACGCCCGCGGCGCCAAAGGCCTCAGCGAAGTGATCCGGGAGTCTGCCCCCCTTTGCCTCACAAGGACCCTCGCTGGGGGAGGATCGAAGAGGTTGGGCGTGGATCGCCGCCGCATCCACGATGCAGTGTCCGAAGGCGGCGCGCAAGACCGGCACTTCCTGAACTGCCCGTTGAAGCGATACCGTAAGGTGTCCCCAGGACTGCCCCCGACAGGAGACGCGGTGTACCTCCAACCCCAACGCGACGAGTACGACGTCGCCATCGTCGGCTCGGGCGCCGGCGGCGGCATGGCCGCTTACATGCTCACCCGGGCCGGCGCCAACGTCGTGGTGCTCGAAGCCGGCGGGCCGTGGGACAACGCCACCGACGGCGCGATGATGCGCTGGCCCTACGAGACCCAGCATCGCGGCTCCGGCACCCGCGAGCGCCCCTTCGGCGAGTTCGATGCCTGCATCGGCGGCTGGGACATTCCCGGTGAGCCCTTCACCCGCGCGGAGGGGACGAACTTCCGGTGGTGGCGCGCGCGCATGGTGGGCGGCCGCACCAACCACTGGGGCCGCATCTCCCTGCGCTTCGGGCCCGACGATTTCCGCCGCGGCGATCTCGACGGCCTCTCGCCCAACTGGCCCATCACCTACGACGACCTCAAGCCGCACTACGACCGCCTCGACCGCCTGGTCGGCCTCTTCGGCAGCAACGAGGGCATCCACAATCAGCCCGACGGCATCTTCCAGCCGCCCCCGCGGCCCCGCGCCTACGAGCTGATGGTGATGGACGCCGCAAAGCGGCTGAACGTCACCTGCGTGCCGGCCCGGCTCTCGATCATCACCCGGCCCCTCAACGGCCGGCAGGCGTGCCACTACTGCGGCCAGTGCAACCGCGGGTGCTCGATCCACGCCAACTTCTCCAGCACCAACGTGCTGCTCGCGCCGGCCATGGCGACCCGCCGCCTGACGATGATGACCAACGCCATGGTGCGCGAGGTGACCGTCGACGACCGCGGGCGCTGCACCGGCCTCTCGTACGTCGACAAGACCGACGGCCAGGACAAGCACGTCCGCGCGCGGATCGTGGTCCTCGCCGCCAGCGCGCTGGAATCAGCCCGGCTCCTCCTCAACTCGAAGTCGTCCCGCTTTCCCAACGGCCTGGCCAACGCGAGTGGCCGGGTCGGCAAGGACATCACCGACACCACCGGCACGGACGTCGCCGGCTTCATCCCGCGGCTCGTCGGCCGCACCGTCTACAACGAGGACGGGGTGGGCGGCGGCCACGTTTACATGCCCTGGTGGCTCGACAACGCGCGGCTCGATTTCCCGCGCGGCTACCACATCGAGGTCTGGGGCGGCCGCGGCCAGCCCGGTGCCGGCTTCTTCGGCGGGATGCACCGCTATCCTCCCGGCGGCGGCTGGGGCCGAGAGCTGAAGGACAACTACCGCAAGTACTGGGGCTCGACGATCGGCTTCTCGGGCCGTGGCGAGATGATCCCCAACGACGGCACGTTCTGCGAGCTCGACCCCACCATGAAGGACGCCTTCGGCATCCCGGTGCTGAAGTTCCACTGGCAATGGACCGACCACGAGTACAACCAGGTCCGCCACATGCAGCAGACCTTCCGCGCCCTCGTCGAGGCGATGGGCGGCCAGGTCTTTTCGACGATGCCCACGCGCCAGCAGGGCTACGGCATCGCCGCCGGCGGCCAGATCATCCACGAGCTGGGCGGCACCAAGATGGGCAACGATCCAGGGACCTCGGTGCTCAACAGCCACTGCCAGGCCCACGAGGTCCCCAACCTCTTCGTCGCCGACGGCGGACCCTTCGTCTCGCAGGCCGACAAGAACCCCACCTGGACGATCATGGCGCTGGCGATGCGCACCTCGGAGTACATCGCGACCCTTCGGCGTCAGAGGGCGATATGAAAAAGGCGCGGGGAGCCGGAGGCCGTACCTCCGGCGAGAGGGAGTTGGGTCGTCGCGAGGCGATAGCGTCCATGGGTGCGGGTGTCTTCGGCGCCTACGGCGTCGGCTCCTCGACGTGGGAGCGGTTCACGCGCCTCGCCCGGCAGGGGCAGCAGGCCGCGCACTTCTTCAACGATGCCGAGTTGGCGACGCTGCGGATCCTCGCCGACATGGTCATTCCGCGCGACGCCAAGTCGGGCGGCGCGACCGACGCCGGCGCGATCGACTACATGGACTTCGTGGTGTCGGATTCGGGCGACCGGACCAAGCAGCAGTGGCACGACGGGCTCCGCTGGTTCGACGAGGAGGCCACGCGCCGCGTCGCAAAGCCGTTCGTCCAGGGCACCGAGGCCGAACGCGGGCAGATCGTGGACCTCGTCGCCTGGCCGGCACGCGCCGCCGCCGAGCTGCGGCCCCAGGTGGACTTCTTCAACAGCCTGCGCGACCTCACCGCCTCCGCGTTCTTCTCGAGCCGGATGGGCGTCGAGGACCTCGGCTACCCGGGCGGCGTCTTCAATCCCGACTGGCGCGGCGCCCCCGAAGCCGCGCTGCGCGAGCTGGGCGTGAGCTACGCCGAATGGGACGCCAAGTATGGCGGACGGGGGAACAGGGGGACGGGGGGACGGGCCCCCACCCGTCACCGTCCGTGAGCCGCGCGCCACTCGGCATCGGCATCATCGGCAGCGGCTTCAATGCGCAGTTCCACATCCAGGCGTTCCGGGAAGTCCGCGACTGCGAGATCCTCGGCGTCTGGAGCCCGCGCTCGGCGAACGCAGCCCGCACCGCCGCCCTGGCGCGCAGGCTCGACGTCGGGCGCGCCAAGCCCTACCCGTCGATCGCCGCGATGGTGGCCGATCCCCGCATCCAGGCCCTCTGGCTTTGCGGACCCAACCAGGCCCGCATCGAGAACGTCGAGGAGATCTGCGACACCATCGTGCGCGGCAAGGGAGAGCTGAAGGGCCTCGCCTGCGAGAAGCCGCTCGCCCGCAACGTCGCCGAGGCAAGGCAGGTCGTGGCGCTGGCCCGGAGTGCGCGGCTGCGCACCGGCTACCTCGAGAACCAGCTCTTCGCGCCCCAGGTGGTGGTCGGGCGCAACCTCATCTGGGCGCGTGGCGCGAAGCTCACCGGCCGGCCCTACCTCGCGCGCGCCGCCGAGGAGCACGCCGGGCCGCACCGCCCCTGGTTCTGGCAGGGCCGTCTCCAGGGCGGCGGCGTGCTGAACGACATGATGTGCCACTCGGCCCTGGTGGTGCGGCACCTCCTCACCGAGCCCGGCAAGCCGCTCTCGACCGTGAAGCCGAAGCGCATCACCGGCCACATCGCATCCTTGAAGTGGACGCGGCCGGCCTACGCCAAGAAGCTCGCGAAGGCGATGCCGGGCACCAACTACCGCCGCGCGCCGGCCGAGGACTTCGCCAGCGTGCACATCGAGTTCGAGACCGCCGACGGCTACCGGGTGTACGGCGAAGCGACGACCTCGTGGAGCTTCATCGGCGCCGGCCTGCGCCTCTCGGCCGAGCTGCTCGGCCCCGAGTACTCGATGAGCTGGAACACCCTCGATACCGGACTCAAGCTCTTCTTCTCGCGCGACGTGCGGGGCCGGCAGGGTGCGGACCTGGTCGAGAAGCAAAACGCCGAGACGGGGCAGATGCCGGTCGTGGCCGACGAGCCCGCGGCGTACGGCTACGCGGGAGAAGACCGGCACTTCGTGCGCGTCTTCCTCGGCGAGGAGAAGCCGCAGCTGACCTTCGCCGATGGCCTCGAGGTCGTGCGGATGCTGATGACGGCGTACCAGAGCGCGGAGCAGGGCAGGACGCTCGCCTTTCCGCCAAGAGGCCTCGACACCTTCGTTCCGAGAGTTGCGAAGGGCACCTGGAAGCCCTGAAGCAGTCCTTCGCGCTGCTTGCCCTGCTGCCGCTCGCGGCGTGCGGCGCCCCCTTCGCGCGATCGAACGATCTACGCGTCCCCGCCGGCACGGCGCGCAACGACACCACTCGCGTCGCTCTGGTCGCCCAGCTCGCACGCTGGCGTCCCGACTCGGGCGACACGCACTGGGTTACCGCCGAGACCTTCGCCGAAGAGGGCAGCGCGCCGAGCATTCCGGGGCCGCTCATTCGCGTGGCGCCGAACGGCCACATCGCTTTCACCATCCGCAATGCGCTCCACGACACGCTGCTCCTCGTTGGATTCGGCCGCCGCCTGCCCGAGCACGCCGGCGACACCCTTCGCATCGCCCCGTCCGCGACCGGCGCGTTCACCGTGGAGGCGCCGGCATCGGGCGTCTACACCTACTTCGGCGTCATGCAGGGCAGCGGGAAGCCGCGAGAGCTGGGTGCCGGCCAGCAGCTGACGGGCGTCATCCAGGTCGGCGAGCCGCGCCCGAACGAGCGCATCCTGGCCATCACGTTATGGCAGTCACTCTGGGACTCAGCGGGATCCGCCGATTTTCACAACGACCGCATTTTCTGGGTGATCAACGGGAGGATGTGGCCCTCGACCGAGCGATTCGCCTTCGACGTCGGCGATACGGTGCGGTGGCGCATCGTCGATGCCACGGGCGACGAGCACCCGATGCACTTGCACGGGTTCTACTTCCGCGTGGACGGACGCACCACCTGGGACATCGATTCGACCTACTCCGCCGACCGGCAGCGGCTCGTGGTCACCGAGGTGCCTCCGCCGGGTGGATCGGTCGCGATCACCTGGGTCCCCACGCGTCCCGGCGCCTGGCTCCTCCATTGCCACAAGGCGCCGCACATGAGCGGGCGCAACCACGACGCCCTGGACGGCGACACGTCCAGTCCCTCGCAGCACGATCACCAGAGCGCCGAAGAACACCTGCGGAGGGGGATGGGTGGACTCATCATCGGGATCACGGTGCGCGGCCCGCCGCCGGCCCTCGCGAATGACACGCCGGCCCAGCGCATCCGGCTCCTGGTGCAGCGCAAGGCGAACGTTTTCCAGCACGAAGAGGGGCTGGGCTACGTGGTGCAGGGGCAGGGCGTTCCGGCAAGCGACTCGGTGCAGATTCCGGGACCGGTGCTGGTGCTCACCCGCGGCGCCCTCACCGAGATCACGGTGGTGAACCGCCTGCCGTACCGGACCACGGTCCACTGGCACGGCATCGAGCTGGAGAGCTACTACGACGGCGTCGGCGGCTGGAGCGGCGCTACCGGCCGCCTCGCGCCGCTGCTCGCGCCCGGTGACTCCTTCGTCGTGAGGATCCGGCCGCCGCGCGCGGGGACGTTCATCTATCACACCCACGTGCGCGAGAACATGGAATTCAACCAGGGACTGGTCGGGGTGCTGCTGGTGCTCGAGCCGGGCCGGCGCTACGACCCCGCGACCGATCACGTCCTGATGCTGCACGTGCTCGGCAACGGCGACTCGGCCCTGGTCGTGGTCTACGGGAAGGCGCCCTCGGCGCCGCTGGTGATGGCGGCCGGCGTGAAGCAGCGGTTGCGCTTCGTCACCATGACGGCCGACGACGCCACCTCGATCACGCTGCAATCCGATTCGACGCCGCTCACCTGGCGGCCCGTCGCCAAGGACGGCGCCGTGCTGCCACCGGCCTACGCGGTCCCGCGGATCGCGCGCGTGCACCTGAATCCCGGCGAGACCTTCGATGCCGAATTCACGCCCGCCCGCGGCGGCCTGTCCCTCGAGGTCAAGAGCTTCAACAACTTCTCCATCCCGATTCTCGTGCGCTGAATCCGCGTTGCACTCTGGGCATCGGCGACGAAATCCGTTCGTGCGATACGTAGGTTTGGCCCATGAGATACCTCCCGACCATTCTGGCACTCGTCCTCGCGGCCCCGGCGGCCGCACAGACCGCGATGTACCGCGGCGACGCATCCCACACCGGCGTGTACGCCTCCACCTCCGGCGAATTCGGTGGCATCCGTTGGCGGGTCCAGACTGACGGCCCGGTGCGATCCTCGCCCGCCGTGGCCGCCGGAATCGTGTACGTCGGGAGCAGCGACGGGCACCTGTACGCTCTCGACGCCGCAACCGGTGCCGGCCGGTGGCGTTTCGACGCCGGATCGCCGGTGACGTCATCGCCGGCCGTGGTGAATGGCCTCGTGATCGTCGGTGCGAGGAACGGCAGATGGGTCGCGCTCAACGCGCGAACCGGTACGGTCCGCTGGCGCCTGGCCGCTGGCCCCGACCTGCCGCTGCCGTGGGGTCACGAAAGCGGCGATCGCTGGACGTCCTCGCCCGCCGTCACGGGCGGTCTCGCGCTGCTGGGCGGCGGCGACGGCGTGCTGCGAGCCGTGGACGCGGCGACCGGACGGGTGCGCTGGCAGGCGCGCACCGCCGGCCGGATGCGCTCGTCTCCCGCGGTGGGCGGCGGCCTGGTGGTGGTGGGCGACGTGCAGGGCGTCGTCTATGCGTTCGACCTGGCGACCGGCGCGCAGCGATGGCAGCACGAGACCGAGGGCCACACCCTCGGCTCCGACACCTTCGGCTACGACCGGCGCACCATCCAGTCGTCGGCCGCGATCATGGATGGCCGGGTCTTCATCGGAGCCCGCGACGGCTTTCTGTACGCGCTCGACCTCGCGACCGGCGCGCGACTGTGGCGCGCCGATCATCGCCGTTCCTGGGTGAACACTTCCCCCGCGGTCGAGGCGGGGCGCGTCTATGCCGGAAGCTCCGACGGGCAGTTCGTGCAGGCCGTCGATGCGGCGACCGGGACCGAGCTGTGGCGCACCACGACGGCATTGACCTGGGCGTCGCCCGCGCTGAGTGGCAGTCTGCTGTATGCGGTGGACGGCAGAGGATTCGTCAGCGCCCTCGACAAGGGCACCGGCGCGGTGCGGTGGAAGTGGAGCGCGGCCGACGGTGTGTTCAGCTCGCCCGTGGTGGAGGGCGGCCTGCTGTACGTCGGCAGCGACGACGGCGGCATCTACGCGCTCGACGTGTCCGCCCGCCGGACTCTGCGCCGCGCCGTGTACTGGGACTCGACCTACACCCGTGCGTCGCTGGTGTCCGGCTCGGTTGCCGTGCGCACCTGGTTCACCGGTCAGAACTACGAGCTGATCGACCGCACGGCACTCCCGCGATTCCTCTCCGAGCGCATCGCCGACCAGGTCCCGAGCGTCGTCGTCTTCGCCACCGACTTCGTGCCCCCCGAGGTAGCTTCGGCCGGGGATGCGCCGGCCCTGCTGCGCCGCTATCTCGACGCCGGCGGCACGGTCGTCTGGCCCGGTGTCCCGCCGCTGCTCTGGCCGCGAGACTCCGCGACCGGGCGCCGCGACCTGCGGCACATCGGTCGTGAGGCCGCCGCGCGCCTGCTGGGCGTGACGTTCGAGCGCTCCCTCTTCGACCGCGAGGGGTCGAGCGTCGTGACCCCGGCCGGCCGGCGGCTCGGCATGACGCCGAACTTCCTGAGCAGCTGGGCCGCCGACGCGAGCAGCGTCAGCGCTGTGCTGGCGATGGACGAGATGGGGCTGGCGCCGGCGTGGGTCAGGACGTACGGCGGTCCCGCGGGCACCGGGTTCATCAGTATTCCGTCAGTGCCCGACGGGACCGGAGGGGTCCGCAATCTGCTGGTGCTGCAACTCGCGGCCGAGCTGCGTCCTACCAGCTGAGCCAGTAGCTCGCCTTCACCAGGAACGTGTTCCTGGGGTGCAGCAGGAAGATGTCGCCGATGTCGCCGATGAGCGACCGGTTGCCTTCGGCCCCGAGGAAGGTATCGCGCCCCTGCTGCCACACCACGAACAGGCTCGAGCCCGGCCGATACTCCCAGCGCAGCACGACGTTCGAGTTGAAGCTCTTGAAGTTGAAACCGCCCGGATTGTTGGTCACCGACGTATCGCCATAGGCCTGATAGCGGGCGGCGCGGTCCGTTGCGCGCGGCGTGCCGGACAGTTCCCGCACGTTGGAGAATGTCCCCTTGCTGACGAACGGGTTGCCGTACACCTGGAGCGACAGGGTGCGGGTCATGGTGTAGTCGAGCCGGAGGTTCAGCGACGACTGGGTCTGCGTGAGGTGCGCGAAGAGGTAGTGCGTCGTCCCGCCGAACTGCCGGGCCCCGCGCGGCTGGAGGTCGTTGGTCCGCCGGGTCACGCTGAAGCCCACGCTGGGCGCGAAGCGCGAGGACACCCGGAGGTTCACGTTGCCGTTGGTGTTGAAGCTGTGGCTGCTCCCGCCGTCACCCCGGAAGAGATTGAAGAACAGGTTGGGGACGATGACCTTCCGGCCGTCGCCTTCCACCCCGAACCACGGCGCGATGTAGGAGTCCTGCCGTACCGCCGGGCCGCCGCGGGTGCAGTCGAAATCGCAGTACGTCTGGCCCAGCTGGCCGACGGTGCCGCCGACGTGCACCCACCAGTTGTTGCGCAGCTGCGCGTGGGTGTTGGTGTTGAAGGCCCGCTCCGTCGGGAGACCCGCCGTCGTCCACAGCTGCCACCAGTTGAGGTTCAGGAACAGCTGGCGCTGAAGGGCCGAGGGCCGCTGGGTCCGCAGCTGCGTCCAGGTGGCCCAGCCCTGCTGGTCGGTCCGCTGCATGAACCCGAGGTCGTTGACCTCGAAGCCGGCCGAGTGACGCTGGTAGCTCGTCTGCCAGCGCAGGATCTTGCCGCCCACCTTCCCGACCTGGATCTCCTGCGAGTTTCCCGAGAGCGAGGTCCGGGTGGAATCGAACGTCGTCCCGCCGTCGGGCCGCTGGAGGTAGTGCACAGGGCTGGTCTGGGTCAACGCGATGGCCTGCGCCGATCCGTCGACGCGGCTGAAGTCGAGCGACCCCGACACCGAGTACCGGCCGCCCAGGAAGCGGTGGCGGAAATCGACGGCGCCGACGTAGGCCGAGCGCCGCAGGAACTGGCTCGAGAGCGGGTCCAGGTCGCGGTTGACGGCCGTGATCATGGCCCCGACGCCGCTCTCGCCGCGGTGCCAGTCCTGCTGCATGCGGGCGGCGAAGTAGTTCGTCGTGGGCTCGATGGTGGTGTCGGCGCGCCCGGTGACGTGCTGCGTGACGGCGTCCACGGCGGCGAGGCTGACGCCACCCAGGCGGCCGGTGAGCTTGCCGGCGCCGAGGATGCGGGAGCTGGTCGGCGAGCTGGCGTCGGCGTACTGGCCGAGCTGGGGCGCGCGCCCGATCCGGCGCGAATAGAAGAGGTTCTCGCCGCTGCAGTTGACCACGTTGCAGTTCACGTCGAACGAGAAGAGACCGCCGCCCTCGACGAAGAAGGGCCGCCGCTCGGAGAAGAACGTCTCGAAGGCGCTGAGATTCAGCACCGCCGGGTCGGCCTCGACCTGGCCGAAGTCGGGGTTCACCGTGGCGTCGAGCGTGAGGCTGGAGGTCAGGCCGTACTTGACGTCGGCGCCCGCCGCGAAGTCCTGGTTCAGCGAGTACCCGGTCGGCTCCTGCCGGGTGGCGTTCTTGGCGACGACGTAGGGCGTCACCTCGAGGCGTCGGGGCGACGAGAGTCCGGTGAGGCCACGCAGCTCGCCGAACTGCGAGGGCATGCCGGGACGGGAGCGCCGGAACACCGGCCAGCTCTCGCGCTCGGAGTAGCGCTGGAGGTCGCGCCAGACCGCGAAGCCGAAGGTGTTCGAGTCGCCGGGCGGATAGCGCAGCTGCGAGAGCGGGATCCGGTATTCGGCCGTCCAGCCCAGCGAGTCGACCGTGGTCGCCACGTCCCAGACGGCGTCCCAGGCGTCGTCCTCGTTGCCGTCGTTCGAGATAGCCATGTCGATCTTCACGCCCGCCGGGTTCACGCCGAACTCGAAGCCCGAGCGGCGGTCGTGGTACGAATCGATCATCACCCAGATCTTGTCCGTCGCGGTCCAGCTGTCGCGGCGCGCCAGCAGCTTCAGGATGCTGTCGGGATGGGGATCGAAGGCCCGGACAAAGACGTAGATATGCCGGTCGTCGTAGGCCACCCGGGCTTCCGTCCGGAAGCGCGCCGGTGCATCCTCAGCCGGCTGCCACTGGCGCAACTCGGTGATCGGCTGGGCCGTCGCCCACACCGGGTCGTCGTCCTTGCCGTCGATGACCGGAGGCTGTGCGGCACGCACCGCCACCGCCGGCGGCGGCATCACGGGGCTTCCAGCGCGCGGCGGGCCGCTCGCCGAAGCGGCGAGGGTCTGGGTCTGAGCGGCCACGGCGAGCATGAGGGCGACGGACAGCATGCGCATCCCTTGAAGGGTTCCGAAAGTTTGACAACCACACCTGTAGAAAGGTTGCAGTCCATGCGTTTCATGTTGGCATTCGCCGGCCTGGCCGCGGCGGCCCTGCCGGCGCGGGCCCAGGAGCAGCACCCCGAGGGCCCCACCCCTCCGGGCGCGCGGTGGGCCGTCCATTCCTGGAGCCGGCCACGGCCCGCGGTCGTGAACCCGGGCCCCGAGGCGGCGCCGGCTCCGGCGCCCTCCGACGCGATCGTCCTCTTCGACGGGCACGACCTCTCCCCGTGGATGGCGGAGGACAGCTCGAACGCGAAGTGGGCAGTACGGGGTGGTACGTCGAGGTCGTGCCTCGCACCGGCTCCCTGGTGACGCGCCGGGGCTTCGGCGACATCCAGCTGCACCTCGAGTTCGCCACACCGCCGGCGCACGGCGAAGGACAGGAGCGGGGCAACAGCGGCGTCTTCCTGATGGGACAATACGAGGTCCAGATCCTGGACTCGTATGAGAACGAGACCTACGCCGACGGCCAGGCCGGTGCGATCTTCGGCCAGACGCCGCCGCTCGTCAACGCCTCGCGGCCTCCCGGGCAGTGGCAGACCTTCGACATCGTCTTCCACCGGCCGCACTTCAGCGGCGACGGCTCCCTCGAGCGTCCCGCGCGCATCACCGTGCTCCACAACGGCGTCCTGGTGCAGGACAACACCACCATCACCGGGCACACTGTCTACATGGCGATCGCGCGCTACCAGCCCCACCCCGATCGGCTGCCCCTGGTGCTCCAGGATCACCAGAATCCGATGCGGTTCCGGAACATCTGGCTGCGGGAGCTGGAATAGCGCCTACTCGATCGCCGTAAACAGCTCGTCGAACGACTCGACGACGAAGAGCACCTCCTGGAGCTGGTCGATCGCGAACGGCTGTGCACACACGGCATCCAGCTCGAACGTTCTCCGATCGCAATGTGCGCCGAGGGCGTTGGCGGCGTCGCCGTGTGAGCTGATCAGCCCGCTGCCATAGACCTTCACCGCGCCGCCCTCCCGGACCAGTCCGAACTCCACACTGAACCAGAAGAGCCGGGTCATCCGCTCGACCTCACGCTCGGTGCGTGCCGCCGCGGCCAGGACGCCGAAGCGCTGGAGGAAGTCGGCGAAGGTCGGGTTCGCGTGAAGGGGGACGTGGCCGAAGACGTCGTGGAAGATGTCCGGCGCGGGGACGTAGTCGAGCTCCTCCATGCGGCGCATCGTCACCGTCGTCGGGAACCGGCGCTCGGCCAGGCAGGCGAAGAAGTCGGGCGCCGGGAGGAAGCCGGTTACCGGCACCGCGGCCCAGCCGGTGAGCGCCCCGAGCCGGCGGTTCACGTCGTCGAGGTCGGGCACCCGGTCGGGCGACAACCCGATCGCCCGGGCGCCCTCGAGGAAGGCGCGGCTGGCGGTGGTGGCCAGGGACTTCATGCGGCGGCGATAGAGCGTCGCCCATACGGCGTGCTGTTCCGCGGAATACGCGCTCCAGTCCTGGCTGGTCGCGAACGCTGGACTGACGGACGCCGGGAGCAACGTCGTGCCGGACATGCGAACCTCTGCGCCGGGGTAAGAAAAAGAGCGGCCCGTGTCGCCACGGGCCGCCCGGGATCATCGTGCTGCGCACTCAGCCGCGCATACGTCTCCGGATCCGGCCCGTGGGTCGGGTCGCATACGAATACGCGTAGCTGCGCCGAAGCATCGTCACGCCCGAATCATACTCCGACACCCGGCCGGTCGCCACGTCACGCGAAGTTCCAGCCGTGCCGGTATTCCGGCGTGATCCAGTTGGTCGGCAGGGCGGTGACGATGCGGCCGCTGGCGGGCTCGAGGTCGATGCTCGCGCCCAGGCGCTGGGCGAGACAGCCGAGCAGGATCATCTCGGTCAGGCCCGTGGCGTGATTCGCGAAGTCGGAGCCGGCACGCTGGCTCGTCGTGATGGCGTTGATGAACTCGGGGTAGACGCCGGGAGTGCGCGGGTAGCGCACCGGCAGCGGGTGCGCCGTGACCTCGGCCATCTTCGCGGCGTCGAGCAGCCGCGGACTCTCGGCGTAGACGCCGGCGGTGAGCTTTCCCTGGTCGCCGATCCACAGCTGGCCGCCGTCGTCGCCGAAAGGCCAGGGGTCGGTCGCGGGCCACTCCGCCGGACGGGGCGCCACCAGCGCGCCATCGCGCCAGACCACCGTCACCGGCCCGCGGGTCCCTTTCGCGGGATACTGGAAGGTGACGCGCGAGGACTTGGGCGCCGTCTCCGCGAACAGCGCCGAGGTCTCCGCCTCGATGTGGGTCGGATAGCCGAGGTCGAGGATCCAGTAGGCGGCGTCCATCAGGTGGCACGCCATGTCGCCCAGCGCGCCGGTGCCGAAATCCCACCAGCCGCGCCACCGGAACGGCGCGTAGGCCGGGTTGTAGGGGCGGTCGGGGGCGGGGCCGAGCCAGAGATACCAGTCGAGCGTGGGGCGCGGATTGTGCGCTTCGGTGGGGCGGAGGATGCCCTGCGGCCAGATCGGCCGGTTGGTCCAGATGTGCACTTCGCGCACCGCGCCGATCAGCCCTCCCTCGATCCACTCCCGCATCAGCCGCACGCCGTCGTTGGCGTGGCCCTGGTTGCCCATCTGGGTCACCAGCCGCGGCCGCTGGGCCGCCGCGGTGCGAATGGCGCGCGCCTCGGCGATGGTCCGCGTCAACGGTTTCTGGGTGCGGACGTGTTTCCCGGCGCGCAGCGCGAGTAGTGTCGCCGAGGCGTGGCAGTGGTCGGGGGTGGTGATGCTCACCGCGTCGAGGTCGCGCTCGCGGTCGATCAGCTCGCGGAAGTCCTTGTAACGGCGCGCCTGCGGGAACTGCCGGTAGGAGTCGGCCGCGGCGTCGTCGTCCACGTCGCACATGGCGACGATGTTCGCGCCCGCCGCCGCGAGGCCCCGGATGTCGCTGCGGCCCTGGCCGCCGACCCCGATCTGGGCCAGGCGCACCGTGTCGCTCGGCGCCCGGTGGCCGCGGCCGAGGACGTGCGGCCGCACGATCGTGAACAGCCCCGCGGCCGCCGAGCCCTCGACGAAGCTGCGTCTGGAAACCGGCATGTGAGAATCCTCGGAAGCGCGTCGTGCGCGGTGCGTAGTGCGTAGGAGTCGTGCGCGAAAGTACGACGCCAACCCCGGCGCCGCCACCCGCGTCCAAGGGGAGGGTTGACACCCGCGCAAACGTATGCTACTCTAGCAGCAGTGTGCTACTGGGGTAGCATACACCACGCACCACGTACCGGAGCGGGCATGACTCGACCGACACACCTCAACCTGGGCCGACGCGAGCGCCAGATCATCGAGGCCATCTACCGGCTCGGGCGCCCCACGGTGAGCGACGTGCTCGCCGAGCTGCCGGATCCGCCGAGCTACTCGGCGGTGCGCGCGATGCTGGGAAAGCTCGAGCGCAAGGGTTTCGTGCGGCACGTCGAGGACGGCCCGCGTTACGTCTATCTCCCGGCGGTCCCGGCCGAGCGCGCGCGCCGGACCGCGATGCAGCACCTGGTCGAGACGTTCTTCGAGGGGTCCGCCGAGTCGGCGGCCGCGGCGCTGCTGGGGATGGCCGATACCGACATTGACCAGGCGACGCTGTCGCGGCTTGCCACGAAGATCGCCCAGGCCAGGAAGGAAGGCAGGTGAGTCCCATGTCCATCGTCGACGTCGTGCTCAAGAGCTCGGTGCTCCTGCTGCTGGGGGCGCTCGCGGCGAACTTCTTTGCCCGCCGCTCGGCCGCGGCCCACCGGCATTTCATCTGGACCCTGCTGATGACGGGCCTGCTGGCGTTGCCGGCGCTCTCGGCCTTGCTGCCGTGGCGCCTGCCGATCCTCCCCGCGGTGCCCTCCGGTCCCGCGGTCGGTACCACCGCCGCGGCGCGGCAGCAGTTTCCCGCCGCTGAGGCGGCGGCTGGGCCAGCGGTCGCTGAAGCGACGCCGCTCGCGTCGGCCGGCGTCACATCGATGCAGCCACAGGCTGCGCAGCCGCGGTCGGAACCGCGCCTTCAGCCGCGCGACGCCGCGCTCCTGCTCTGGATCGCCGGCCTCATCGTCATCGGGCTCCGCCTGCTGCTTTCGATCGCGGCCCTGCTGCGCCTGCTGCGCGGCGCGCGCGAGATCACCGACCCGGCATTCCAGCTCGCGCTGGCCCGGGCCGCCGACCAGCTCGCGGTGCGCGCACCGGTCCGACTGCTGGAGAGCCCGCGGGCGACCATTCCGATGACCTTCGGTCTGCGCCGCGCCGTCATCGTCCTGCCGCCCGAGGCTCGCGACTGGCCGGCCGAGCTGCGCGACGTCGTGCTGCTGCACGAGGTCGCCCACATTCGGCGCGGTGACGCGCAGGGCAACATCATCAGCCAGCTGGTGTGTGCCTTCTACTGGTTCCACCCCCTGGTCTGGGGCGCCGCGCGCCGCATGCGCATCGAGGCCGAGCGCGCCTGCGACGACCTGGTGCTCCGCGCCGGCGCGCCGCCCTCGGCGTACGCCGCGCACCTGCTCTCGATGGTGCAGGCCGTCGCGACGTCGCGGGCGCCCGCCTTCGCGGTGCCGCTGGCGCAGCGGTCGGCGTTCGAGGGGCGGGTCCTCGCCATCCTCGAGCCCGGCCTGGCGCGTCACGATCTCACGGCGCGCGCCGTGGCCGTCGGTGTTGCGGCGCTGTGCGCCGTCGCGGTGCCGCTGGCCGCGCTGGCCCCGGCGAGCGTCCAACAGGAGCCCGACCACGTCCGCCGCTCCGTCGAACGCCACGTGAACCGGCCCTCGGTGCAGCGCAACGTCGAGCGGGCCGTCGCGCGGGCCACGTCGCGCGTCGAGGTCAAGGGCGTGGACGTCGGCTACTCCCGGAACGTCAACATCGACCTGTCCCGCTCCGCTGCGCGACAGGACCTCGGCGGCGCGGTCGCGGCGCTGGTGATCGGCCTCGGCGACGAGGCCGAGTCGGTGCGGGAAGCCTCGGCGCATGCCCTGGGCGACCTGGGCGCGGTCCAGGACACCGCCGCGATCAACGCGCTGGTCGCGGCGCTGCGCCGCGATACCTCGCGCGAAGTCCGGAAGACCGCCGCCTGGGCGCTCGGCCAGATCGAAGACAAGCGCGCGGTGCCGGGCCTGCTGGCCTCCCTGCGCGACGAGCGCGACCCCGAGGTGCGTACCCAGGTCGTCTGGGCGCTGGGCCAGACCGAGGCCGAGGAAGCGGTCGACGGACTGGGTGCCGCGCTGCGGACCGAAACGGCCTCCGAGATCCGGCACATGATCGTCTGGGCGCTGGGGCAGATAGAGAACCGCGCCGCGGTGCCGTACCTGATCCCCGTGCTGAGGGACTCCGATCCCGAGCTGCGCGAGAAGGCGGCGTGGGCCCTGGGCCAGGTGGAGAGCGGCGACGCGGTCGACGGGCTCGTGGCGGCCTTCAGCGCCGAGCGCGTGGCCAAGGTCCGGGAGCAGATCATCTGGGCGCTGGGGCAGATCGAGGACCGGCGCGCCGCGCCGGCGCTCGAAGTCGCCCTGCGCGATTCGTCGCTGGAGGTCCGTCGCAAGGCGGCCTGGGCGTTCGCGCAGCTCGATGAGCTGCCCGAGGCTCCGGCCGGCCTGATCGCCGCGGCTCACGACCCGGATCTCGAGGTACGCCGGGACGTCGTCCGCGCGCTGGGCGAGATTCGCGGCAGCAACGCCATCGAGGCCCTGGTGGCGCTGATGCGGGATCCCGATCCCGAGATCCGCCGCCTGGCCGCGCACGCGCTCGGGAACCGGTAGTGTTTCGCCTCACCGCCGCGACGCTGATGCTGGCGGTGCTGCCCGGCGCTGTGGCGGGGCAGGCGCGCCCTCCGGCCGATTCGGCGGCTCTCGCGGCGCTGCTCGCCTCGGTGCGTGGCGCCAACCCGGTGCTGTGCGAGCTGGCCGCGCGCACCGTGGACAATCAGTCGGGGTGGGGCTGGGGCGGCGGCATCGGCGCGACCAGCCTGCGCGCCTCGCGCGACCCGGCGGTACGCCCGGTGCTGATGGCCATCAACCAGGAGCGCTCACCGGTCTCGGCGGTGCCGCTGCTCGGCGCCGCGCTGATCGATGAGGACGCATGCGTGCGCCGGATCGCGGCGCCGCTGCTGGGACGGGTGGATCATCCATCGGCCCTCACGGCGCTGCGGCAGGCGCTGCGTGACGACCGGCCGGCAACCCGCGAGGTCGCCGCCATCGGGCTGGGCTTCACCGGGAACCCGTCGGTGATCCCGGCGCTGCTGGCGGGGCTCCAGGACTCCGTCGCCCGGGTGCGGGTTGCGTGCGCGCTGGCGCTCGGCGAGCTCGACGATCACCGCGCCATCGGCGCGCTGACCCGGCTGCTGCGCGAGGACCGGGACGAAGACGTGCGCGCCGCCGCCGCCTGGGCGATCGGCGAGATCGAGGGCTAGGCGCCGGCGGGCGCGGGAGCCGCGGGGCTGCCCGTGGGGCGTGCCGGACGGAAGAGCAGGGCGAAGACGATCAGGATCGCCAGCGCGAAATACCCCGGCCAATGCCAGATGTGGTACCAGTCGTGCGTGCCTTCGGGCAGCGCGTAGCGGTCCACCACCCGGCCCGAGACGTAGGCGCCGATGAGGTATCCGACGCCGTTGGTCACGAAGTTCAGCAGCCCCTGCGCCGCCGCCCGGATCCGCACTCCCGCCTTTTCGTCGGTATAGATCTGGCCGCCCACGAAGAAGAAGTCGTAGCAGACCCCGTGCAACAGGATCCCCGCGTAGATCAGCCACATCCCGTCGCCGGTGTTCCCGTGGCCGAAGGCGAAGTAGCGCAGGCTCCACGCCAGCATGCCTCCCAGCATGATCCACTTGATACCGAAGCGCCGCAGGAAGAGCGGCAGCAGCAGCATGAAGCCGATCTCCGACACCTGGCCGAAGGTCTGGATGTACGCCGCCTCGGGAACGTGGATCTCGTTCAGGAAGGCGTTGGTGAAGGCGTAGTAGAACTGCAGCGGGATGCAGAGCAGGAACGAGCCCACGACGAAAATGAGGAAGGCCCGGTCGCGCAGCAGATCGAGGGCGTCGAGGCCCAGGGCGTCGCGCACCGAGAAGGGTGCGCCCGCCGCCTTGGGCGGCGTGTGCGGCAGGACGAAGGCGAACAACCCCATCACCACCGACGCCCCGGCGGCCAGCCGCATCGGCAGGGCGAGCGCATCGGCCTTGAGCATCTTGCCGACAATGATGCCCGCCACGATCCAGCCGATCGTCCCGAGCACGCGGATGAACGGGAAATCGCGCGCCGGATTCTCGACGTGGTGGAAGGCGACCGAGTTGGTGAGCGACAGCGTCGGCATGTAGCACAGCGCGTACCCGATCAGCGCCGGATAGAACGTGGCGAAGTCGGTGCGCGTGGAGACGAACCAGATCAGCGCCGCGCCGAGGAGGTGGAGGATCCCGAGCAGCCGCTCGGAGGCGAAGAAGCGGTCGGCGACGATCCCCATGAAGAACGGCGACACCAGGGCGGCGATGGCCGTCGCCCCGTATGCGAGTCCCACCTGTCGGCCGGTGAAGTGCAGCGTCTGGGTCAGGTAGGTGCCCATCGTCACGAACCAGACGCCCCAGATGAAGTACTGGAGGAACATCATCGTGGAGAGCTTGATCCGGGTGGCGGACGAGCTGTCGGGCACGGGGTTCTCCGGTTGCGTGGTGACGGGCGGCATCAACGATGCGCCGCGCGGCGGCGCGCGGCAAGGCGGCCCGTCGCGATCAGCCGCCCGATGCGGCGCAGCGCCCGGTCAGCGACGGCAGCCGGCGCAATCCGTCGGCGATGACGCGTGCGGCGATGCCGTATCCGCGGGCGGTGGGATGCGTGTCCCGGGGGACCAGGTAGAGGGCGTCGTCGGGCAGGTGCGAGCCCAGGAGGGGCTGGCGGAGGTCGAAGATCGGCACGCCCGATCGCGGCAGCGCGCGCTCCAGCCAGGCGCCATCGCTGGTCTCGTCGCGCAGCGACCGGAGGACGGGGTAGGTCGCGGCGGCGAACGGAACGCGCGCCGCGGCGAGGGTGTCCCGGAGCGCCAGGAAGCGCGCCCAGTAGTCCGCGCGCAGGCGCTGGGTCAGGCTGTCGTGAAGCCCGACGGACTGGAGCCGGCGCGCCGCAAGCCGGGCGCGCCGGGCCGCGAGGGCGGACCGGGCGAGCCGCCAGAGCACACTGCGGTGCAGGATCGGGTAGAGCAGCGAGAGCGGCGGGTGCGATTTCGCGAGGCGGTCCGCCGCGAGCTGGTCCCACAGCGACGGTTGCGGCAGCAGGTCTTCGACGTCGTTGCCGGTGACCTCGAGGAGGACGAGGTCCGGCCGCAGCGTGAGCCCGCGCGCGATCAGCTCTGCCTCCTCGGTGATCGTGGCGCCACCGAAACTCCCGTTGATGACCCGCACCGTGCCGCAGCTCGGGCGGAGGGCGCGCTCCAGCTGCGCGGCGAGGGTGCTGTCGTCGTCCACGTAGGCGCCGAAGCCGAACGAATCGCCGACCAGGAAGATGCGCAGCTCGCCGGCCGGCCGTGCGCGCGGGAAGTCGGCGCCGCGGTAGCCCAGGCTGTCGATGTGGGCGCGATAGGGAACCGGCGTGTGGAGGGTCAGCCGCTGGTTGGGGGCGTGGATACCGGGGAGCCGGCTGAACTCGGCCGCGGTCGCGAACGCCACGTTCTGGTCGGGGCCGAGGTGAACGAGGCGCAGCAGCAACTCCGCGAGGACCATCCCCGCGAGGGCGCCCAGCAGCAGGGCGCCGCCGCGCCACGCCCAGCGTCGCACGGCTATCGGGCGCGCCCGACGCTCACCGCAGTTCCCTGATACGGATCGCGCGGTACGCGACCGCGCCATCGTGGTCGCCCTGGAGCGCGATGTGGCCGCGGTGCGCCATGCCGTATTCGGGCCAGCGGGCGAACTTGCTGGCCTGGACCAGGCGCCGCCACTCCGGGCTCCACAGCTCGTACTCGACCACCTTGACCCCGTTCATCCAGTGCTCGACGTGCGCGCCGCGCACCATGATCCGCACGTCGTTCCACTCGCCGGCGCGCCGGACGATGCCCGCGGGCGCCGCATACAGCCCGTAGTTCGAGCCCGCCGACGTCAGGCGATTGCGGCCGTCGGCGTGTCCCGAGTCGTCGAGGACCTGCATCTCGGGGCCGCTGGTGTATGGCTCCTCGCCTTGCTCGGTCACGTGGTACATGATGCCGCTGTTGCCGCCGGGCGGGATCCGCCACGACAGCCGCAGCTCGAAGTTCTCGTACTCGCCGATGGTGATGATGTCGCCGGTGCGGGAAACCCGCGTCAGGGCGCCCTCCACCGCCTGCCATCCGTCGGGCAACGTGGGCAGGTGGTAGCCACGCCAACCGGCCGTCGACGCGCCGTCGAAAAGCAGGTGGAACCCTTGCGCCGTTTCCTCGGCGGAGAGCACGTTGGGCGAAGTGATGTCGGCCGGCGCCTGGGCGACCAGCCGGGCGGTCCGGGCGGACACGAGGGCGACGAGCGCGATGCCGATGGCGAGTCCGGGGCGGTGGCGCACGAATCGAGCTCCAGCGAGTGTGAGGGAGGAACCGTATGCGTAGGATGCGCCCTGCAACGGTTGATGGCAAGTGCGGTGCGGCCCGGAACGCGCCGCGGCGCGGGGGGTCTGAGGATTCATGACGAGCCCCTTCACGAACCCCGCGGGCCGCGCGCCCGAGCAGGCATCCGTCTACGTGAATTCCATCCTCGAGCTGCTCGGCGATCGCGACCCGCTGGTCGTGATGTCGCAGCTCGCCCAGAGCCTGCGGAAGAGCATCGGCCGCCTCTCGGCGACCGAGCTGCGTCGGCCCGAAGCGCTCGGCAAGTGGTCGATGCACGAGGTGGTTGCGCACCTCGCCGACTCGGAGGTGGTCTTCGGCTGGCGGGTGCGCCTGGTCGTCGCGCAGGACCGGCCGACGATCACCGGCTTCGACCAGGACGCCTGGAGCGCCCGCGTGTCCGGTGCGTACCCCGATACCCGGTCGGCGATCCAGCAGATCGCGGTTTTGCGCGAGGGCCACATCGCGCTGCTTCGCTCGCTCACCAGCGCGCAGTGGAGCGGGTCGGTCTGCACGTGGAGCGCGGGCCGGAGAGCGTGCGGCGCATGGCGCAGCTCTTCGCGGGGCACGATCTCGTGCATCTTCGGCAGCTGGCGCGTATCAGGACGTCGCTCGGCCGGTAGGGCCTCGACAGCCTCGTGGGGCGCGCTGTAGTCTCATGCAACCCAATCGAGGTCAGGCATGTCACGCACGACGGCCCTTCGGCCCGTCTTCCAGTTCGTCCTGCTGCTCACCGCGACGCCCGCGATGGCCCGGGCCCAGCAGCGCGACACCACCATCCTTCCCGCGCTCACCATCCAGGCGACCCGCGGCGAGCGGGCCTGGCTCGACGTGCCCTTCGCGGTGACGCGGCTCGATGAGCGCTCACTCTTCGGGCGCGCGGGCTTCGGCCTCCAGGACGCGCTGGCGCAGGTGCCCGGCGTGATCGCGCAGTCGCGCTACGGCGGCAGCGACGTGCGGCTGGTCATTCGCGGCTTCGGCGCGCGGGGGGCGGGGGACCGTTCCAACGCCGGCACGTCGCGCGGTGTGCGTCTTCTCCTCGACGTGGTGCCCGAGACCGAGCCCGATGGGCGCACCGCGTTCGACAACGTGGACCTCGCCGCCATCGCCGGCATCGAGGTGATCCGCTCCAACGCGAGCGCGCTGTGGGGCAACGCGGCGGGCGGCGTGGTGAGTCTCTCGACCATCGACCCCGACCACCCGCGTCTTTCCTCAGCCGAGATCCAGCTGGGCAGCTTCGGCCTTCGCCGCGCCATCGTGCGCGGCGGCGGGGCCCTGGGCAGCGGCGCGATCGCGGCGTCGCTCGTCAATACCGAGTTCGACGGGTACCGGGCCCACTCCGGCGCGTCGCGCTGGACGGGCTCATTGTCGCTGGTCACGAACGTGGGCTCGCGCTCGCGACTCGGCCTCTATGCCGTCGCGACCGACAACCTGTTCCGGATTCCGGGGCCCCTCACCCGGGCCGCCGCCGACACGACGCCCGCGACCGCCAACGCCACCTACGCCTCGCGCGATGAGCGCCGACACAACCGCCTGGGGCGGCTGGCCGTGACACTCGCCCACGATCTCGGCGGCGGCGCGTCGCTCAGCGGCATGGTGTTCGCCGCGCCCAAATACCTCCAGCGCTCCGAGCGCGGCACCTTCCGCGACTTCACGCGCTATCACATCGGCGGCAACGTCGTGGGGAGGCTGGAGCACCACCTCGGCGGCGGCTCGCGGGGGCGGCTCACGGCCGGCGTGGACGAGGCCTACCAGGACGGCGCGATCCTCTTCTACTCGCTGGCGCCGGGCGGCATCCGCGGAGATACGCTGCGCGACAACAAGCGGGAAGGCGCGAACAACGTCGGCCTCTTCGTCCAGGAAGAGCTCGATCTCTCGAGCCGCCTGATGCTCGCCGTCGGCGCGCGCTACGACGTGATCGCGTATTACTACGACAGCTTCATCGACCCGGGCATCGACGCGCGCAAGGCGTTCCGGAGGGTGACACCCAAGGTCGGCGCGACGTGGCGGCTCACGCCGTCGCAGAGCGTCTACGCCAGTGTCGGCGGCGGCGTCGAGGCGCCCGCCGGCAACGAGACCGATCCCGCGTCGACGTTCGGCCAGGACACCATCACCGCGATCAATCCGCTGCTGAACCCGATCCGCTCCACCACGCTGGAGATCGGCATGAAGCACCTCTCGGTGCTCGAGAGCGGAGTCCTGCGCAGCGTGATGTACGACCTCGCCGTCTATACCACGGGCGTCACCGACGACATCGTGCCGTACCGCGGCGGCAGGTTCTACTTCACGGCCGGGAAGACGCGGCGCAGCGGCGTCGAGCTGGGCCTGCGCCTCGAGACGCGCGCCGGACTCCAGCTCCAGTCGGCGCTGACCTGGTCCCGCAACCGCTACGTCACCTACCTGGTGGACTCGGTGCACTACGGCGTACCCGGCGCCTTCGTGGACTACAGCGGCAACAAGGCGGTCGGCGTCCCCGACTTCATCTACGACGTCGGCGTGTCGTATGCGCGCCCCTCCGGCGCCCCGGTGGCGCTGCGCCTGGCCTTCCAGGGCATGTCGCGCTTCTTCGCCGACGACGCCAACGCGGTGTCGGTGCCGGGCTACGGCGTCGTGAACGCGACGGTGGGACTCGATCGGCCCCTTGAAATCGGCAGGAGTATCGGGGTGCGGGGATTCGTGACGGTGAACAACCTGCTCGACCGGAAGTACATCGGCTCGGCGTTCCTCAATCCCGACATCGTGGGCGGCGTCCCCGTCGCCTTCGAGCCGGGACTGCCGCGCAACGTCGTCGTATCATTCTCGATCGGCCGCCGCTAGCGTGACGGCCGAAGTCGCGGAGGCCGCCGCGGTGCTGGAGCGCACCCCGGCCATCCTCGTCGCCTGGCTCCGCGGGCTCCCCGAGGCGTGGCTTGATGCGCGCACCGAGGGGCCGGAGTCGTTCTCGCCTCGCGACGTCCTCGGCCACCTGATCGGCGGAGAGCGTACCGACTGGATTCCGCGCGCCCGGATCATCCTCGAGCACGGGGAGGCCCGCGCCTTCGATCCCTTCGACCGCTTCGCGTTTCGCCGCGAAGGCGAGGGCCGCCCGGTGGAGGCGTTGCTCGACGAGTTTGCCCGGCTGCGGGCGGCCAACCTCGACACCCTGCGAGGCCTGCAGCTGACAGCGGCCGACCTGGAGCGGCGCGGCCGGCACCCCGATGCCTCCATTGGCCTCGTCACCCTCGGCCAGCTGCTCTCTACCTGGGTGGTGCACGACCTCTCGCACCTCGGCCAGATCGCGCGCGTCATGGGCAAGCGGTACGCCGAGGCCGTGGGGCCCTGGAAGGCCTACCTGCCCATGCTCAAGCGCTAGCCCCGCATCGCCTGCCGCAGTTCCATCGCGGCGCGCGCCAGCGTCGCCACCGTCAGCCCGGTCTTCGAAGCCGCCACGATCAGGTCGAGAATCTGCTGCCACCCGGTCGCGTCGTGCGCGTCGCGGGTCTTCTGGTCGGGGAATCCGATGTGGGTCAGCACCAGCTCCGTCGTGTCGCCACGGGCCACGAAGTCCACGCTCACTTGCGAGCCCAGGACCGCCGGACACTCCGGGGTCACCCAGGTGAACTTCAGCCTCCGGTTGGGCTCGATCTCCAGGTAGGTGCCATCCTGCCGCCACGGCGCCCCGTTGTGGACGAGGTCGATGTGGAACAGTCCCCCGACGCGGACGTCGGCCTCCACGCGTACCTGCCCGGAACCCGGCATGGCCATCCACTCGGCGATGATCGCCGGCGTCGTCCAGGCGGCGAAGACCTCGGCCACGGGTCGCGCGATGACGCGCCGGACCTCGATGCGATAGGTGTCAGCGCCGGCGACGGCGCGCTGGTCGGCCATGAGCACTCCCGGTTGGTGGTTTCGGCCTGGTCAGGAAGGCATCGAGGGCGTCCAGCCGCGTTTCCCAGAACCGCCGGTAGTAGGCGATCCACTCGGCCGCGCCCCGAAGCGGCGCCGGCTCGATGGCGCAGTGATGCTCGCGGCCCTGCACGCGCCGCCGCATCAGCCCCGCGGCCTCGAGTACGCGCAGGTGCTTCGATACCGCGGTCAGCGACATGGCAAAGGGGGCGGCGACCTCGGTGACCAGCGCCGGCCCCTGGACCAGCCGCGCGAGGATCAGGCGTCGCGTCGGGTCGGCGAGGGCGTGAAACACCCGGTCGAGCTGGGGTCCCGCATATTGAACCATATGGTTTAATATGTGCGCGGGGAAGGCGCTGTCAAGTCCTCTCGAATCGCTTCTCGCGCGCGATGACGCCATGTCGGATCACGTACTCGGTATACCACTGGGTCACGCCGTTGCTCTTCGCGACCCGGTGCTCGGCGTGTGCGCTCCACGCCGCGATGGCCGCCTCGCTCGCCCAGTACGAGATCGTGATCCCCAGGCCGTCGGCGCCCCGCGCGGTCTCCATGCCGAGGTAGCCGGGCTGCTGCGCGGCGAGCTCATCCATGCGGCTCGCCGTGTCGCCGTAGCCGTGGTCGCCCTCGGTGCGCCGCGACGTGAAGATGACGACGTGATAGGGCGGTTTCGGCGTCTTTGCGGGTTCGCTCATTGGGGCGTCTCCTCGAATCGGGAACTCCGCTGCCTTCAGCGGCTGAGAGCCGCTGCTCGGCACTGGCGGCTGATAGCCGCCTCGATCTGCTTGTCGCCGCTCTCAGCGGCGGCCTTGCCGAGCCGCGAGTCTTACTCGCGGGGGCGTCGCGAGACTTCCTGGCAGGAACGAATGCGCCGTCAGTGCTTCGTCATGTCCCACGTCAGCTTCGCGATCAGCAGGATAAGCACGATCCCCAGCATGCGCCGCAGCAGGGTGTTGCCCTTGAGCGTGACCAGCCGCGCGCCGAGCAGCGCGCCGACCGTGTTGAAGACAGCCATCCGCAGGGCGAGGCCGAGGAGCACCGAGCCGGTGGCCAGGAAGGTGACGACCGCGGCGGAGACGCCGGCCATCGTGACCATCGCGGACGCCACGCTCGCGCCGACCAGGTCCAGTCCGTTGATGGTCACGAACAGCACGATGAGAATGGTGCCCGAGCCGGAGCCGAGGAAGCCCTCGTACAGGCCGATGCCGGCACCCATGACCCACGGCAGCGGGCCGGTCAGCCGCGGGGCGCGGCCGCTGCGCCCTTCGCCGAAGCGGGGCGTCAGCAGCACGTGCGCCGACATCGCGGCCAGCAGGGCGAGGATGATCGGCCTGGCATACGCGGGATCGAGCCTGGTGGCGATGCTCGCGCCGAGGACCGCGAAGGGAATCTCGGCGAGCCCGGCGCGGATGATGAGTGGCCACGCCGGCTTGAGGCGCCTGGCGAAGGTGGTGCTGGCACCCGCCAGGCCGGGCCACCCGGCGACCTTGGCGGTGCCGATGAGCGCGGCGATGGGCGTCGCCGGCAAGACCAGCATCAACATGGGGATCTGGAGCAGCCCGCCGCCGCCCACGGTGGCGTTCAGCAGCCCCGCAAGAAACGTCGTGACGTAGAGGAGTGATTGATCGGTGGCGCTCAAGGACGTGTATACTAGTGGCTTGTAATCATAGGTTCTAAAGTGCTAGCTTGGTCGGCATGGACACCTCTGTTGCCGTACGGCTCAGCACTGAGGAACGCGCTGAGCTCGAACGTCGCGGTCGGTCGCAGCGCGTCCGGGCGGATGAGGCGCGGCGAGCCCGCATGATGTTGATGCTGGCGGATGGGCTGCCGTATACTGCTATCGAGGCGGCGCTCGGCTGTAGTTCGG
>JBGOSS010000029.1:0-48904 GCA_041476105.1 Gemmatimonadota bacterium | reverse complement strand
TGGTGACCCGGTCGGCGATGCCGAGGTCCTTCGCCAGGGCGGGCAGCGACGCGGCGTAGGCGTGGTCCAGGCCGAAGAGCGCGTCCCCGATCACCAGCAGCCTGGCATGCGGCCGCGCATGGAGGAGCGACGCCGCGGCCCGGATCACGACGGTCTGTCCTTTCCAGGGCTGGAGCCGCGCCGCGATGCCCACCGCGAATTCGTGGTCGGCGATGTCGAGCGCCACGCGGGCCCGCGA
This sequence comes from Gemmatimonadota bacterium, assembly GCA_041476105.1. Taxonomy (GTDB): domain Bacteria; phylum Gemmatimonadota; class Gemmatimonadetes; order Gemmatimonadales; family JACORV01; genus DASXPG01. The sequence goes on along the minus strand of JBGOSS010000029.1, from coordinate 48,666 downwards.
CCGGCGCAGGTCGAAGGGCTCCTGGGGCAGGCGGGTTCCGGGATGGACGACTTCGATCGCGGCGCGCCGGGGATTCACGCGGCGCTGGCCCGCCGCCGTGAACTCCGAGTTCGCGACGATCACCCGCGCCTTCACGAACGCCGCCCAGGCCTCGATCCGGCTCGACCACGCGGCACCCACGTGCTGGAACCAGATCGCCGGCCGGCCGGCGCGGGCCGCCGCGCGGCCACCGTAGATGTGGCCCCAGGCCATCGCGCTGTGCACCAGATCGATGTGATGGGCTTCGATGAGCTCGGCCAGGCTGCGCACCACGCGTCGGCCGCCGACATAGTGCCGCAGGCTCGGTGCCGGAAGCAGGTGCGTGTCGATACCGAGCGTGTCGCGGCACTGGGCGACCAGCGGCCCGTCCCGCAGGAAGCAAATGGACGGCACGACGGCGCCGCGGTCGTGCAGGGCGAGCAGGTCGAGCGTCACCCGCTCGGCGCCGCCGAGGGTCGCGTGCGGCGAGACGTACAGCACGCGCAACGGCTTGGCGCGGCTGGTCAACGCTTCTCGGCCACGAGCATGTTGCCCATCGGATCCTCGGGGACGAACAACACCTTGTCGAGGTGCCCGGCCGTCCACTGGATGACGGCCTGCAACGAACGCCGGATGTGCCACCAGGCCGTTCCGCGCGCGGCCCCGAGCATCGGTACGTGCGCGCTGGTGAGAAGACCGAGCAGGGCGATCGCGCCGCCGATCGGCACGACCCGTACCGGCACCAAGCCGGCCTGACGCGCGAGCTCCATCAGCCCGTACCGGGTATAGCGGTAGTAGTCGTGCGGTTCCTCGTGCAGCCACTGCGACTGGGGCGCCGTCACGACCAGCGAGCCGCCGGGTTTCAAGAGGCGCGCGGCCTCACCAAACACCGCCCAGGGACGCGGCACGTGCTCGATGACCTGGGTGGAGAGGACGCAGTCCGCGGTGCCGCCGCGCATCGGGACCGCGTCACCCGCCGCGAAGGCGTCGGCCTTGGGCCGTCCCGACACCGACCGCGGCAGGTCGAAGCCGATCCAGCGGGTGGCCTGGGCGCCGAGCCAGGACTGGTACGGCTTCATCCCGCACCCCAGGTCGACGACCAGGCCGCGCAGCCGCGCCCGCTCACTCCATAGCGCGTCGCAGAGTGGCCGGTCGTAGATCTGCGTGCCCCAGGTGTAGGGAATGTTCACCGGCGCGCGCTCGGTCGGCAGATCGGCGCGGACCGCCGGCATCGGGGCCTCACCGCTCATGCGTCGCCCAGATCCTTGATCATGCGACGGGCGAGCGCGCCGATCGACGCCTGCGCGTCGAACGCCTCGGTGCGGCGCGCCCAGGACGCGCGCACCGCCGGAAGGCGCACCAGCTCCTCGATGCGGGCGGCGAAGGCGTCGGGATCCGGCTCGCACGCGGCGAGCGCGCCCAGGGTCGGGTCGAACAGGTGCCCCTCCGAGCTGACCGTGGGGATTCCCGTGGCCAGGGCGAGCATCGCGCCCGACCGGCGCATCGTGAGGCCGTCCACATACGGCGCCGCCGCGATGTCGAGGGCGCGCATCGTGGCGGCCACGACGTCGGGCGCCGCCTCGCCGACGGTGATGACAGTAGAGCCCTCGGGATAGCCGGGCAATGCCCGCTCGCTGCCGTAGCCGAAGCGGACCCAGGTGACCTCGGGCCGGCCCGCCAGCCGCGCCACCGCGGCCGCGATCCAGGTGTGGCTGAATCCCGACGCGGCCGGGCTGAAGATCCCGATCGCGACGGTGTCGGGCGCAAGGCCGAGGCGGCGGCGCGCGGCCTCGCGGGTCAGCGGCGAGACCGGGATGGTGGCGCCGATCGGCACGACGTCCACCGGCGTCCCAGGCGCGGCGTAGCGCCGCGCGATCTCGGCGTAGCGTGGCAGCGGGGCGTACACCCGCGCCGCCTGGTGCAGCAGGTAGCGGTACTGGAGCCGTTGCGGCACGCCGGTCACCAGCCAGGGGAGGCGGGTGAAGGGCACGAACGCCTCGTGCACCACGACGGCGATGCGCAGCTCGGCGCGGCGCATCCGGTGCACGCCGATGATCAGTCCCGGGGAGACGCCGCGGCGAGCCCAGAGAAAGGGCACGAATTGCAGCACCACGGTGGTGACGCCGAGTCGCGAGGCCGCGGCCGCAACGTCCCAGGGCGCCAGGCCGATCACGCAGGGAATCGGGGCGAAGCGCGCCGGGTCGCCGCGTCGCGCCAGCACCGACACCGGCCCGCCGAGGTGGGCGATCGCCTGCGCCAGCGCCAGGGTGTGGTCGGAGACGCCGCCGGGCACCGGCGGCACATCGGGGCAGTAGAGGCCGATCACCCGGCGACGCGCTCCAGCAGTGCCTCGAAGCGCTCGGCCGATGCCCGCCAGTCGTACTGGGCAACCACCAGCGTGCGGGCTCGCGCGCCGATCGCCTCGGCCAGGGCGCGGTCCTCGAGCAGCCGCACCACGGCCGCGGCGAAACCGGCGTCGTCGTCGCGCAGCAACACCGTCTCGCCGTCCCGCGCCGCGATCCCTTCCGCGCCTACCGTCGTCGCCACCACCGCCCGCGCCGCGGCGAAGGCCTCCAGGATCTTGATGCGCGTGCCGCCGCCCACGTCGAGCGGCGCCACCGCGAGGCGCGCCCGCGCCAGCTCGGGTCGCATGTCGGGCACGGTGCCCACCACCGTGACCCCGGGGGTGCCCGCCAGGTCGCCCAGCATCCGCTCGCCGTGCAGGCCAACCAGCCGCAGCTGCGCCGTGGGCACCGCGCGCCGCACCAGCGGCCAGATGCGCTGGACCATGCGCCGCGCGCCCTCGACGTTCGGCGAATAGGAGAAGGAGCCGGTCATCACGACGTCTTCGCCCGGCGCAGACGGCGAGAAGGTCTCGGTATCGACGCCGTTGGGGACCAGCTCGACGTCGGCATGGGGCGCTTCGCGCCGGAAGATCGCGGCGTCCTCCGGCGAACAGGCGGCGATGCCCTGCACGGCGCGCAGGTTGCGCCGCTCCGCGCGGGTGGCCACCCCGAGGTAGATGCGCCACTTGAGGCCGTCGAGGCCGCGGCGGCCGGCCGCCATGCGCGCGGTGATCTGGGGATCGTAGTTGTGCTCGTCGGCGATGCCGGGGATTCCGGGCAGGGCCCGCGCGTAGGGCAGCATCCACGACATCCCGTAGACGATGGCGTCGGGCTTCACCCGATCCACCAGCGCGACCAGCCGGCGCGTGGCCTCAGGCCGGTACCAGGCCGGTGCCGGATGGCGCAGCGACACGACGCGCAGCCGCCACCAGGCCGGCGAGTAGCGGGGCGGGTTGGCGGTCGGGATGGGAAGGGTCTCGTATGAAGCGAACGGCATCGATGCGGGTGGTGGCGCTTCGGGCTCGTTGGGAGGCCGGAGCGCGAGCACGTGGCACTCGTGATGCGCGGCGATGTATCGGAAGAGGTGCCAGTAGCGGGCTCGGGAGCCGCCCACCGGCGGCCATGGAAGGAGGGGGAGCGAGAGGACGAGCCGCACCGGGCGGTTCGCCCCCCTACCGGAAACCCGCCGGCGCCAGGCCGCCCTCCGCGGCCTCGTCCAGCGCCGCCGCCTGCTCCGCCTCGGTCTGCCCCCGCAGTTCCATCCGCTGCATTCCGGCGCACATCCCCGAGAGGAACCAGAAGTAGGCGGTGATGGGATTGCCGAGCAGCGGCTGCGAGCCGTAGCTCATCACCAGGATGCTGAAATAGAAGCCCGCGAGGGCCGCCGCGGCCGCCACCACCACCGGCTCCTCCGCCGAGCGTGCCAGCCGGACGGCGCGGACCATCATCCCGATCAGCAGCCACAGCAGCATGATGAGCGCGGGGATCCCGCCCTCGACGATCATGTCGGCGAAGAAGTTGTCCGCGGCCCAGCCCACGTCGGCCTGGACGCGCGCGCTGTTGGGGTCCGCCAGGATGGTGTTCTTGAAGGTGCCCAGGGTGGAGCCGGTGCGGCCGAGTCCGGCGCCGAAGGGGTACTTCGCCGCGCGATGGATGATGATGTTGAAGGGGTTCTCGCGGGCCTCGCGATAAGTGCTTCCCTGCGACAGCGTGAGCATGCGCTGCGTGACGTCGCGCTCGCGCCAGACGTCGGGCGAGCGGGGATCGCGCAGCACCGCCTCGGTAGCCATCGGCCGGAGGAAGGTGGTGACGCCGACGTAGCCGCCGAAGCCGAGCGCGGCGACCAGGGCCCCGACCACCGCCATGCGGCCCGACCGGCGGAACATCAGCAGCGCCGCCATCACCAGGATGGCGAGGACGCAGCCCAGGGTGAGCTGGCGCACCCCCGACACCACGAAGGTGCCGGCGGCCAGCAGGATGCTGAGCAGCGCGATCGGCTTCATCGTTTGCCGCAACCCCTTGGTGACCAGCAGCACCATCGTCAACGGCGTGACCATGTACGCGAACACGGCCGAGCCGCCCGGCACCGCGCTGGTGCCGAAGGGCCGCCAGTCGTGGTAGTAGCTGATGTTGGCCCAGAACCGGGGGGAGAGATCGAGCACGCTCGACGGGCCGAGGGCGTACTGCACCAGCGACATGAGGTAGGGCACCAGCACGATGACCGTGAGGCCGAAGAGGAACTTGACCACGTCCTCCGGATCGCGGAACAGCGTCGCGGCGATGAAATAGAGCGGCACCATCGTCAGGTGGATCTTGAAGGCGGCAATGCTCTGGACCAGCCCGGCGGAGAAGGGATTGAGGATCTGGAGCACCATCCAGAGGGCGTAGACCAGGATCAGCTTGGTGTAAGGCAGCTCGTCGAGGTGGGCGCGGCGCTCGACCACGGCCTGGAGGACCAGGTAGGCCGCGAGCGAGAGGACGATGATGTCCAGCCCGACGTGGACCACCCGGTTGTAGTTCGACATCAGCTTCAGGAACCCTTCGACACTCAGGTAGGCCAGGATCAGGAGGGCCGTAGCCATGCGCCGACCCATCCACAGACAAGCCAGGGTGACCAGGATGGGCACAACGGCGTAGATCACGCTCTAATATGGGGTTGCGGTTGCCCTCCCGACAACACTACCGTAGGCTTGGGGGCACTTCCGACACCATGCGCTCGTACCTCTTCACGTTCCTCCTCGCGACGGCCCTCGGGCTGGGCCTCACTCCGCTGGCGGCCAGGGCGGGGCTGCGTGTGGGTGCGGTGGACCGGACCAAGGGGACGCCCATCCCGCGCTCCGGCGGTGTGGCGATTCTCCTGTCGACCGCGCTCGCGCTGCTGCTGCTCGGCCTGGTCTGGGACCCGGTGCGCTCCCTGGTGCGCTTCTCGGGGCAGACCATCGCGCCCATCTATGCCGGTGCGGCGATCGTCGTCGGTCTGGGCGTCGTGGATGACATCATCCGGCTCAAGGCGTTGCCGAAGCTGCTCGTCGAGGTCGGCGTCGCGGTCGGCCTCTATTTCGCCGGCGTGCGCGCCTCCACCGTCTGGCTGCCGTTCGGCATCGTGGAGCTGGGCCAGGCCTTCGGCCTGGTATTCACGGTGGCCTGGATCGTCGGCATCACCAACGCCTTCAATCTGCTCGACGGCATCGACGGGGCGGCGGCGGGCTCCGGCATCTTCGCGCTGCTGGCGATGTTCGGGGCCTCGGTCTCGCTGGGCCAGCCGCTGGTGGCGCTGCTCGCCGTGGCCCTGGCCGGATCGACGCTGGGCTTCCTGCCGTTCAACTTTCCACCGGCGCGGGTCTACCTGGGCGATGCCGGCAGCCTGCTGCTGGGCTTCACCCTGGCGACCCTGGCGCTCGCGGGCGCCACCAAGGGGCCCGCCATAGTCGCGATCGCGATTCCCATCGTCGCCTTCGGCGTGCCGGTGCTCGACACCCTGATCGCGGTGGTGCGCCGCGGGGTGCGCGGTGCGCCGATCTTCAAGGGCGACCGCGAGCACCTCCACCACCGGCTGCTCGACCTGGGGCTGACCAACCGGCAGGCCGCGGCGATTCTCTACGTCGTGTCGGCGGCGTTCGCGCTCGCCTCGATGCTCTTTCTCAATCCCAATGTGCGCGGCATGGCCGTCGTCCTCACCATGGTGGGGACCATCGTGTGGCTCGCGGTTCGCCACCTGCGGCTGCACGAGTTCTTCGAGCTGGCCCGCATCGCCCGGCGCGGCATGTCATCCCCGCGCGCGATTTCCTTCAACGTCCAGGTGCGCCGCGCCGCCGACGACCTGGCCGCGACCCAGTCGTGGGACCAGATCGTGGACCTGCTGGCGGGGCTCTTCGCCGAGAGCGAGTTCGACGTGGTGCGCCTGGTCGTGCAGAAGCACGGCGCCACCTCGGAGCGCCGCGAATACCGTCTCGAGGACGGGCTGATTCACGAGCGCAAGGTCGCGATCCAGCCCGACGAATGGGGCGTACACCTCCCCTTCGCCATCGGCACCGACGGCGCCCGGGGCGAGCTGGCCGTCTTCCGGCGCTACGGCCGCTCGCCGCTCCTCACCGACGTCAACCTCATCGTCGAGTCGCTGCGCCCCTCGCTCAGCAAGGCCGCGGGCCGCGTCACCGCCCCCGCCGATTGACACGGGCGACCGGGCGAAGTTGAGTCTGCACGTCGTTCACGTGGGCAAGTTCTACCCACCCGACTACCTGGGCGGGCTGGAGTCGGTCGTCGTGGGGATCAACGACGAGCTGGTGCGGCGCGGCCTCACCGTCACCGCGGTGGTGGCCGCGACGCGCGGGGGGCGCGGCGGTACCGACCTCTATCGCGGCGTGCGGGTGGTGCGGACGCCCACCCTTGGGACGCTCTTTTCGCAGCCGCTGGCGACCGGTCTTGGCCGCGCGGTGCGCGAGGCGCCCGGGGACCTGCTCCACCTGCACCATCCCAATCCCATCGGCGATCTCGCCGTCCTGGGCGACCCGCGCCCGCTGGTTATCACCCAGCACAGCGACATCGTGCGCCAGCGCGCGCTCCGCCCCCTCTACGCCCCGACCCTCCGCCGCTCCTTCGCCAAGGCGCGGCGGATCGCGATCGGCTCCGAGCAGCTGCTGCGCACCTCCGCCGAGCTGAAGGGCTTCGAGGAGAAGGCGCGCGTCATTCCCTTCGGCATCGATCCGGCGCGCTTCGAGGCCACGCCGGCGGTCGAGGCCCGCGCCGCCGAGCTGCGCGGCACCTGGGGCGAGGGGCTGGTCGTGCTCGGCGTGGGCCGCCTGGTCGGCTACAAGGGATTCGACGTGCTGCTGCGCGCGGCGGCGGGGCTCGATCTGACGGTCGTCCTGGTCGGGACGGGGCCGGAAGAGGCGCGACTGCGGCGCCTCGCCGGCGAGCGGGTGCGCTTCGCGGGGCGGGTGAGCGATGACGATCTGGTTGCCCACTACCACGCCTGCGACGTCTTCTGCCTTCCGTCGGTATCGATCGCCGAGGCGTTCGGGATGGTGCTGCTGGAAGCGATGGCGTGCGGCAAACCGCTGCTCACCACGGCGCTGCCCACCGGCGTCTCGGCCGTCAATCGGGACGGCACGACGGGACTGGTGGTGCCGCCGGGCGACGCCCTCGCGCTGCGTGACGCGCTCCAGGCCCTGCTCGCCGACCCGGCCCGCCGCCTGGCCATGGGCGAATCGGGACGTTCGGTGCAGGCGGCGGAGTACAACGCCGAGCTGATGGGGGAGCGGTACCTCAAGCTGTACGAGGAGGCGCTCGGCTAGTTCTTCGCCGGTCTTTTTCCTGACAGTCGCCGGCGGGGCTCGGAGGGCCTCTCCGGGATCGTCACCAGGTGCCCGGCGGCCAGCACGCCCACGAAGGCCGCGTGGCGCACCGTGAGCGCCGCGCGCCACAGCGACGCGACCACGCCTTCGCCCGGCACCGCTTCGGGGACGATGCGCAGGGCGCGGTCGGCGACGTTGCGCCAGCCGCCGAAGCGCCGGCAGCGGTCGAGCGTCGCGCCCCACGAGATCGCTTCCGCGATCCGCTCGGTCTTCCACTTCCTCCGGCCCCAGGTGTCGCGCCAACCGGCGAGCCGCAGGTAGCGCGGCTCCGGCGAAGGCTCCACCGCCGCGGCGATCGGTGCCGAGAGGTGCGCGGCGTCGGCGAGCGCTTCGAGGAGCGGCTCCGGCCGCGGGTCGTCCTGGAGCCGGCGGACCACGTCGCTGACGTCGAAGTCCGGCGCGCGCGCCACCAGCGCGAGGTCGAGGGCGGCGCGGAGCGACCCGGTGGACCAGGCGTGATTGCGCGCGTCGTGGAGCAGGAAGTGCCAGAACAGGTCCGCCGCCGCGGGCACCAGGAGGCCCACCATCCCCGCGGGCTCGGCGCGGCCGAACCAGTCGCCGGCGCTCGCGGCGCGGCCCCAGCGCGCCGGACCGAGCCGCCAGTGCAACTCCACCTGTCGCCCCTCGGGGCTCGTGAAGGTCTCGTGATACGGCCGGAAGAGGTCCGGCCCGTGCGGGTCGCGCTGGTAGCCGCGCACGTAGTCGAGTGACTCCAGCACCCAGGCGGCCTGCTCGACGTGCGGCTCACCCACCAGCAGATCGAGATCGCTCATCCAGCGGATGCCGAGGTCGGGGGCATAGTTCGCGGCGAGCAGGGCGGAGCCCTTGAGGGCGATGGCGGTCACGCCGACGGCTTCGAACTCCGCGCCGATGCGCATGAGGTCGGCGGTGAGCTGCACGTTCTGGGTCCGCGCTTCTTCGTAGGCGTCGGTGGCGGGCACTTCGAGGGCCTGTGGCGCCACGCTGGAGAGGTCGAGCGAAGCCAGCGCCCAGCCGATCGCCGCGCCGACGCCGTCCCAGGTGATGGCGGCCACCCAGGCGTCCTCCGCCGCTTCGGCCGCGGCCCAGCGATCGATGAGCTGCGCAGCCGCGGGGCCGCCGTCGAGCGCCACCCGCAACGTGCGGGCGAGCAGGCGGCGCAGTTGCACAGGGTTCAGACGCTGATGCTGGCTCATCCTGGACGTTGGGAGAATGGGCGGTGAGGGACTCGAACCCCCGACCTCCGGTATGTGAGACCGGCGCTCTAACCAGCTGAGCTAACCACCCTGGAAAGACCGCGAAAACTAGTCGGCTCCTGGCCCCGTCGCCACGGGCGCGCGGCTTGGCGTCCGGTCGTCTGCATACTACTTGTTATGGCCCATTGGCGCTCCGCCGGGAGCTGGCTCCGTCCCCTCGCGCGGGCGCTGATTCCGCGACCGATGCGCAACTGGCTGCGCAGCCCGCGCGATTCGTTCCGCCGTTTCGCCGACGAGGCGCGGCATCGTGCCGGTCTGGATCCCGTCATCGAGCTGCGGCCCGGCTGGCGGCTGCGCGGCCATCCGGCGGCGTGGCGGGTCGCCTTCCGCCTCTACCTCGATGACCCGGCGCAGGTCGCCGAGCTCGATGCCTTTCTCGACACCTGCCGGCCCGGCATGCAGCTCTTCGACCTCGGCGCGCACTACGGACTCTTCAGTCTCGCGGCCGCGCGCGCCGGTGGCACCTCGGTCGCGGTCGACCCCTCGGCCCACGCGCTCGCCATGACGGTCGTCGGGGCGCGGCTCAACGGACTCGCCGATCGCATCCGCCCCGTGCATGCCGCGGCGGCGGCCGCCCCCGGCTCGATGGAGATGGTCGACACCGGCGTGCAGGCGCGGGGTTATTTCGTCCAGCCGACACCCGACCACGGGCCACGGGAGCGCACCCGGGTCGACACCGTCTCGGTGGACAGCCTGGCGGACGCGGGCGGTGCGCCGACCCATCTCAAGGTGGACGTCGAGGGGTTCGAGGAGGATGCGCTGCGGGGGGCGGAGCGCACGCTGGCCGGGCGCGCACCGCCGATCGTCTTTCTCGAGCTGCATGTGAGGCTGATGCGCGAGAACGGTAGCGATCCCGCCGCCCCGCTCGACCGTCTCGCCGCCCACGGATACCGCTTCACCTGGTGCGACGGCCGGCCGGCGACCCGCGGAGAGCTGTTGGCGAAGGACCTGGTGCGCCTGGTGGCTCTGCCCGCGGCATCCGTCACGTCGTCGCAGTGGCCCCTCCAGGGATCGAACCTGGGACCCTCGGATTATGAGTCCGGTGCTCTGACCAACTGAGCTAAGGGGCCGCGTCCGAAAACCTCGCCGGTGCATCGGCGCGGGTCAAGCATTGCCGGGCGCCGGCCGAGTCTATAGGTTGGCCGCCCATGCCGTCCTTCGAGAATCAGACCGCGTTGCGTGACGTTCCCGACGTCGTGCGCCGGTTCAAGGAGGACGCCGACCCCGCCCAGCTGAACGAGCTGCTCGTCTTCGCCCGCTGCCTTTTCGTCCGGGGCGAGCACGGCTTCGCGGAGGCCACCGGCCACGACGTGGCGGCATTCCTCCAGCCCGCCATCGGCCTCGAGCTCTACGATACGCGCCGCAGGATGTTCGAGCGGCTCCGGGCGATGGTGCCCAACCCCGCCTACGACGTGCCGCCCCAGCCCGGGAACCCGGCGTCGCACCGGCACACCGCGAAGGCCCTGCGCGTCGAGGTGCACCGGCGCACCGCCGACAAGCTGGGCAAGCTCACCCAGGCCGACGCGCTGCGGACCGAGCGGCGCAGCATGCCGTTCTACGCCGCGATGCGAGCGGTCTTCGGCAGGCCGACGCCCGACACCAGCCACTACGCGCCCATCGTCGAGCGGGTCGGGGCGTTCCTCGTCACGCGGCCCGCAGCCCGCGCCCTCGACATCGCCTGCGGATACGGTCTGCTCATCAAGGAGCTCGCCGTGCGGGCTCCGGAGACGATGTTCGTCGGGACCGACATTCTCTCGATGCCCGGCCGCATCGTCGGCCTCGGCCACCAGCAACCGTTCAGGAGCGCCGCGTTCGACGCTGTCACGGCGACCAGCCTCCTCGAGCACGTCGTGGACCCCGACGCCCTGGTGCGCGAGATGGCGCGCCTGGTGAAGCCGGATGGCCTGGTCGGCGCCGTCACCACGACGGTGCACACCCTCTTTCTCAACCGGAATCCGCTGTCCTACGTGGAAGGGCTGCTCAGTACGGTGTCGCCGGGCATCCTGCCGCCGCACCATCACCTCTACGAGCCGCTGTCACCGCTGACGCTGCCGCATCGCGCCTACACGCGGCAACAGATGCAGGCGCTGTTCTTGAAGTACTTTCGCGAGGTCGAGGTTTCGACGATCCATTTTCTGCACCTGAAGAAGTTCGGGCTCGACGGCCTCGCACCGTCGCTGCCGGGGCTCAAGCACTTCGGCGGACAGCTCGTGATCTTCGCCCGGGGCCCGATGGCCTAGACTTTGGGTTTCGCCAGCGCGTGCACGTTCCAGGACGCCTGGGCCAGCGGCAGCTCACCCTCGAGCGCGCGTACGTCATAACCCAGACCGTCCATCAGCGCCTGGAAGGCCGCATTCTTCCCGTGCATCTCGCAGAGTATGAGCGGGCGGTGCGCCGCGATGGTGCGCCGCATCCCCTCGATCACCTCCAGCTCGGCGCCCTCGACGTCGATCTTGACGAAGTTCGCCGGGCGGATGGTGCCGGCCTCGACCAGGTCGTCGATCGCGACCATCTCGGCGTCCACCGTGGGCCCCGTCGTGGATTCGTCGGCGAGCTTCGCCCAGGTGGATTCCTCGCGTAGCGCCAGCTTCACCCTTCCCGCGCGCCGGCCCACGGCGTTCGTCAGCACCGTCACGTGGGTGAAGCCGTTGAGGTCCGCGTTGCGCCGTGCGGCCTTCGCGGTATCGGCCAGCGGCTCGAAGGCGTAGACAGCGCCGGCCGGTCCGACCAGGCGGCCCGTCAACACGGTGTAGAAGCCCACGTTCGCGCCGATGTCGTAGACGACGTCGCGCGGCTTCACCAGGCCCCGCACCGCATCCTGCACTTCCGGCTCGCTGGTGCCGAGCGCGTAGCCCGGGTTCGCGCCGGCCGCGTTGAATCGCAGCCCCGCTGCCGCGCCGTGCGAGATGACCACATCCTGCCGGCGGATCCAGCCCGAGGACGCCGCCACCATTCTCCGCGCCAGCGGCCCCGTCCACTGCCAGGCCCCGATCCGGCGGAGCAGACCCGCGGGCAGGCGGCTCGCCACCCAGACCAGCATCCTGCGCATCATGCCGCGGTGCGTCCCGGCAACGCCATCCGGATGCGCTCGCCATAATGCGCGCGCTCATCGCCGCGCAGCTCGCCGAACCACCAGACGCCGAGCAGCAGCATCCCGGTCGCGAACACATGCAGGGCGAGGGCCGGCCAGGTGGCCGGCGGGAAGCGCTGCGCGAACCAGATGATCGCCGCCGCGGGGAGGGCCGCCCAGAGGAGGGGGAAGAGCGCGGCGCGCGCGATCGCCCCGAGTGGAGTGCCGAAGCGCCGGTGGAGCTGCATCGGTAGATACCAGAGCGACGACACGGTGATGGCGAGGCAGGTACCCAGCAGCGGGCCCGGCAGACCGATCAACCTGGCGCCGGCGATGCTGGCGCCGAGGTTGAGGGCCGCGCCGGCGAGCATCACCGGGACCAGCGTCGCCACCTGTCCCGTGCCCGAGAAGCACCAGCCCCAGAGCGAGGTCAGGGCGATCAGGAAGGCGTTGATCGCCGCCAGCGTCGTCACCAGGTGGCCGCCGAACCGCGCGTCCCCCACCCAGAGCCGCACGAAGACGTGATTGTAGGCCGCGATCGGGATGAGCACCGCGGCGCTGAGCGCCGCCAGCACCCGGGTGAGGTCCACGAGCCGGGCGTTGAAGACGTCGCGACGGCCAAGGGCGTGGAGCTGGCCCAGCGCCGCCCAGCTCGAGTTGCCGATCCCCTGGAGCTGGATCTGGGAGAGCACCAGGAGGCGCTGGGTGAGAAAGAGCGGCGCCACGGCGGCAGGGCCCAGTACCAGGGCGATCACGATGTTGTCGGTCAGGAGCCCGGTGCGCCCCGCCAGGTCGAAGAGCAGCGTGGGGACGTTGAGGCGGTGAATCTGGGCGCGGGTCTCCGCGTCGCGGGGTTCGCGCGCCGCCGCCGCCAGCAGCCCCGGGTAGCGCTTGAGTCCGTCGCGGGCCAGCACCGTCAGGAGCACCACCTGGCCCACCACCAGCGCCATGAACTGCCCTTTGATCCCGAAACCCCTCCAGGCGAGCAGCACCGCCGCGGTGGTCGTGATGAGGCTCTGGAGCAGGGAGGCGGCGTTGATGAACCATCCGCGCTGGCTGGCGTCGGCGAGAATGCGGAAGGGCGCGAGCGGGTACAGCAGCAGGAGGATGGTGGCAACGAGACATCCGGTGCGCAGGTCGGGCCCCAGCGCCGGCGCCACCGGCACCAGCCGGCGGATCACCAGCGTGATCACGAAGCCCGCGGTGGCCGCGGCCGCCGCCACCAGCGTGTAGGCGCGGATCCCTTCGGCCATGGTGCGACGGACGGCGGAGGTGTCCTGGCGTCCCACGGCCATCGCGAGCAGCGGGGCGAGGGCGCCGCCCAGGCCCAGCTCGAGCAGTGTCAGGTAGCCGAACCAGTCGGCGGTGGCCCGGAAGGCGCCGTAGCGCTCGTCGCCGAGCCAGCGGAGCAGCAGCGGCGTGGTGACGAAGGCGATGGCGAGAGTGGCGGCGGTGCCGAGGACGCCGGTCGCGAAGGTGAGCGCCGAGCGGCGGGTGCGGTAGTTGCCGCCGGCGGTCATCCGGCTAGAGCACCCCGCCGCGGCGGAAGAGACCCACTTCGTCGAAGGTGCGCTCGTAGAGCCGCAGTACTTCTTCGGGCGACACCACGGCCACGCCCGCCTTGCCGACCTCGATGCCCGCCGCGTAGTTGGCCAGCTCGGCCGCCTCGAGGACCGTGGCGCCGGCGGCGAGCGCGGTGCCGACCCACGCCGTCACCGTGTCGCCGGCGCCCGAGACGTCGTAGACCTCGCGCGCCTGCGTCGGCATCCGGGTGATCGCGCCGTTGTGGTCGAGCAGCGCCATCCCGTGCGGGCCCAGCGTCAGGAGAAGGTTGTCGACTTCCAGCTTGGCCATCACGGCGGGCAGGGCATCGGCGTGCTCGAGGTCCACCGTGACGCCGAGCGCCGCCTCGAGCTCGCGGCGGTTGGGCTTGAACACCGTCGCGCCCTTGTAGTCGAAGAACTGCTTGTACTTGGGGTCCACCACGGTCGGGATGCCGCGGCGGCGCGACAGGGCGATCCCTTCCGCGATCATGTCGGGCGTCAGCACGCCCTTGTTGTAGTCCTCGAGCAGCACCGCGTCGGCGCTGCGCACGCACTGCTTGAGGCGATGCAGGAGATCGCCGTGCGCGTCGCCGTCCACCAGCGTGTTCTCCTCCTCGTCGATGCGCACCAGCTGCTGGCTGCGCGCCACGACCCGGGTCTTGGAGGTGGTCGGACGGTCGGGCACGATGATCACGCCGTCGTCGCGGATGCCGGCGGCCGCCAGCTCGGTACGCAGCTGCTCGCCTCGCCGGTCGTCGCCGATCGCCGCGACCAGCGTGACGTCGGAGCCGATCGCGGCGACGTTCGCCGCGACGTTGGCCGCGCCCCCCAGGGCGTACTTGCGGTCGTGCACCGTCACGACCGGCACCGGCGCCTCGGGCGAGATCCGGTCCACGTCGCCGATCAGGTAGATGTCCAGCATGGCGTCGCCGACCACGACGATGCGGCGCTGCCGCATGGCGTCGAGCAGGGCAATGACACGTTCGCGCTGGATCACGACACCTCCGTGGGCCGACGGCTTGCAGCCGCCAATATAGCGTCCGCCGCCGCCGCCTTCCTACTTTGTGCCGTGCCCGCGCCGCGCCGGACCATCCCCGTCCTCATCCTCGCCGTCCTGGCCGGCGCGTGGGCCGCGCCGCTGATCCGCCTGACCGCGGCTCCGCCGGTCGCCATCGCCGCCTGGCGCCTGACCATCGCCAGCCTGGTGCTGGTGCCGGTCTTCCTGGCGGGCGACGCGCGAGCCCAGTGGCGGGACCTGAACGGGCACGACCGGCGCCTCGCCGCTCTCGCGGGTCTGGCGCTGGCGCTCCACTTCGCTGCGTGGATTACCTCGGTGGGGCTCACCTCGGTTGCGGCGTCGACCGTCCTCGTCGCCCTCTCGCCGATCTTCTCCTGGGTGCTGTCGTTTCTCTTTCTCCACGAGCGCCCGACGGCGCGCCAGGGGGCGGGCATCCTGCTGGCCGTCGCCGGTGCCGCCGTCATCGCGCTGGGCGACGCCGGCGGCATGGCGCGCAACGCCCTCGCGGGCGACGCCCTCGCGCTGGTCGGCGCGGTCTGCGGCGCCGTCTACTTCGTCATCGGCCGCCACCTGCGCGCACGGCTCGACCTGGTCGCCTACGTGACGCCCGTCTACGCCGTCGCCGCCATCCTCCTGCTCGGGGCCGCGGCGGCGCGCGGCGAGGCGTTCGTGGCCTATCCGGCGCGCGACTGGCTCGTCTTCGCGGGCCTGGCGCTGCTGCCGACCCTGATCGGGCATACCGGCTGGAACTACGCCCTGCGGCACGTGCCGGCCTGGGGGGTCGGCGCGGCGGCACTGGGTGAGCCCGTCGGTGCGACGCTCATCGCCTGGCTCCTGCCCGCGATCGCCGAGCCGCCCTCGCTCCAGACCCTGGCCGGCGGCGCCTGCTGTCTCGCCGGCATCGCGCTCACGCTCGCCTCGGCGCCCGGCCCCGGGTCCCGTTAGCTTCAGGGCTTCCATGCCATCGACTATCGACGTCTTCCGCGGTGACCTGATCGAGTCGCGTCACCAGGTGTCGATCGCCGTCATGCGGGCCGACGGCACCGTCTTCGGGTCGAGCGGTGATCCCGATCTCGTCGCCTTCTGCCGCTCGTGCGCCAAGCCGTTCCAGGCGATTGGGATGGTCGAGGGCGGGGCGGCCGACGCCTATGGCTTCGGCGCCGACGCCCTCGCGCTCGCCTGCGCCTCGCACAATGCCGAGGAGCGTCACGTGACGCTCGCCCGCTCGATGCTCGCCGCATCGGGGGCGGATGAGTCCGATCTGGTATGCGGACCCCACAGCTCACTCAACGACGACGTCGCCAAGGCGATGGCGGCGCGCGGGGAGACGCCCACACGCGCGCACAACAACTGTTCGGGCAAGCACGCCGGCATGATCGCGTTCGCCCGGCATCACGGCTGGGGCTCGGAGGGCTATGCCCAACCCGCGCACGCGGTGCAGCGTCGCTGCCTGGCCGAGGTTGCGCGGTGGGCCGGATTGCCGGAGGCCAGCGTGCCGCATGCGACCGACGGCTGCGGCGTACCGAGCTTCGCGCTGCCGCTGCGGTCGATGGCGCTTGCCTGGGCCCGTCTCGGTGCGGCGGCCGACGGCGACGCGCTCCCCGGCATCGCGCCCGAGACGCGGCGGGCCGCCGCGCGTCTGGTGACGGCGATGCGGGCGCATCCCTTTCTGGTGGCCGGTACGGCGCGGCTCGACACCGAGCTGCTGGCGGCCTGCCAGGGGCGCATCGTTCCCAAGGTCGGCGCCGAGGGGGTGTACTGTGCCGCCCTGCCCGACCTCCGGCTTGGCCTCGCGCTGAAAGTGGAAGACGGCGCCACCCGGTGCCTCGGGCCCGCGCTGCTTGGTCTCCTCGACATCCTCGCCCCCGGCGTGCTGCCCGCGCTCGAGTCGCACCGCCGGCCGCCGATCCTCAATACCCTGGGCAAGGCCGTTGGACGCATCGAGCCGCGCATCGATTTGATCCGCACTGCGTCGCCGCGATGATGCGCTTCCCGCTGAGCGCGCTACCGTGAGCCTGCTCGACCCGGCGACCGCGGCCCTGGTTGCCGTCGCCGCGACGGCGAACGACGCCTCCGAAGAGGCCTTCGAAGCGCTGATGCGTGAGGCTCGGGGGGCGGGCGCCAACGCCGAGTGGCTGGAGGAGTTGGTGCTCGGCTCGGTGCTGTTCGTCGGCTTCCCCAAGGCGCTGGTGGCCGCGGCGGCCCTGCGCAAGGTGCAGCCGGTGTCGGGCGACATTGGCGACGCCGCGCGTTACGACCAGTGGCAGGCGTGGCTGGCGCGCGGGGAGGCGACCGGCCGGCGCATCTATGGGTCCCGCTTCGAGCGGCTGCGCCAGAACGTGCGCGCGCTGCACCCGGCTCTCGAAGCGTGGGTCGTGATAGACGGGTACGGGCGCACCATCAGCCGGCCGGGTCTCGACCTGCGGCGGCGCGAGCTCTGCGCCATCGCCATGCTGGTGCCCCAGGGCGTGCCGGTGCAGCTCCACTCGCACCTGCGCGGCGCGCTCAACGCCGGCGCGAGCGAAGCCGATGTCGACGCGGCCCTCGATATCGCCGCGCGGGCTCCGGGGGCCGACCCCGTTCGTGTGAAGGCCGCGCGCACTCTCTGGAATGGGCTGCGGACCAAAGGGAGCGCCTGATGCAGGCTTGCCATCAGCCATCAGCCATCAGCCACCAGCCATTGGCCACCAGCCACCAGCCACCAGCCACCAGCGAGCCGTCCCCGACGTGTTCATAGACCAGGTCACCATCGACGCCATCGCCGGCAACGGCGGGTCCGGCGTGACCGCGTTCCGGCGGGAGAAGTTCTATCCCAAGGGCGGACCGTCGGGAGGCGATGGCGGGCGTGGCGGCAGCATCTTCGCGGAGGGCGACCCCAACATCTGGACGCTGCTCGACTTCACCTACCGCAAGAAATGGGTGGCGGGCAGCGGCGAGCACGGCAGCGGGTCCCAGATGTCGGGCAAGTCGGCCGAAGACCTCGTCATGCCGGTGCCGCTGGGCACCGTGATCCGCGACGCCTCCTCGGGCGAAGTGCTGGGCGAGATCACCGCTGCCGGCGAGCGGTTGCTCATCGTGAAGGGCGGGCGCGGGGGCCTGGGCAACCAGCACTTCGCAACGCCCACCCGGCAGGCACCGCACCACTTCCAGCCGGGCGAGGACGGCGGGCAGCGGCGCATCGAGCTGACGCTGAAGCTCATCGCCGACGTGGGCCTGCTGGGCGAGCCGAACGCCGGGAAGAGCACCCTGCTCGCGGCCGTCACCAGCGCGCGGCCCAAGATCGCCGACTATCCCTTCACCACGCTGGAGCCCAACCTCGGCGTGGTGCAGCTCTCCGGCCACCGCACCTTCGTGATCGCCGACATTCCCGGGATCATCGAGGGCGCGCATCAGGGCAAGGGGCTGGGGCTCAAGTTCCTGCGGCACGTCGAGCGCACCCGCGTGCTGCTGCATCTCATTCCCGTCGACGCGCCCGATCTCGCCGAGGCCTATGCGCTGCTGCGCCGCGAGGCCGCCGAGTTCAGCGCCGCTCTCGCCGCCAAGCCGCACTGCGTCGCCTGGACCAAGGTGGACCTGGTGCGCTCACCCAGCGATCTCACGTTGCCGCCCCTGCCCGATGCGTTCGCCAGTGTCGTGATCTCGTCGGTGGCGCGCCGCGGCCTCGACGAGCTGCTGGAAACGCTGTGGAAGAAACTCGTGGAGGAGCGCGCCAAGGCATGAGCGTGCAGCTGCTGCGGCAGGGCGATGCCGCCTATCCGCGCGAGGTCATGCTGGTCGAGGAACCGCCGGAGGTGCTCTACGCCCAGGGCGACCTCTCGCTCCTCGAGCGACCGCGCGTCTCGATCATCGGGAGCCGCCATCCCAGCCCCTATGGGGTGCAGGTGGCCTACGAGGCCGCGCAGGCCCTGGCGGCCCGGGGCGTCGTCATCGTGAGCGGGATGGCCCAGGGTCTCGACGCCCGCGCGCACCGCGGTGCCCTCGACGCCAAAGGCGGCACGATCGCCGTCCTCGGTACCGGCATCGACGTGGCCTACCCCCTCGGCAACCGGGAGCTGCTCGACGAGGTCCGGACCCGGGGGCTGGTTCTCACCGAGCGCGCGCCGGGCGAGCCGGCGAACAAATGGCACTTTCCGGCGCGCAACCGGATCATCGCCGCCCTCGCGCACTGCCTCCTGGTCGTCGAGGGGCGGGTGAAGGGCGGAACCAGCAACACCGCGGAATGGGCGCTGCGCGTGGGCGCGACGATCTTCGGCGTGCCCGGGCGGCTTGGCGATCCCCTCGCGGAGAGCCCCAACCTGCTGATCCACGCCGGCGGGTCGATCTACACCGGACCGAACGACATTCTCCAACGGCTTGGACTGCCGCTGATCCCCGAGGACGCTCGTCACGGCGAGAGCCTGCGCGCCCAGGTCGAGGAAGCGCGGCGCGCGCGTGCGACCCTGACCGGGGCCGAAGCCACACTCTACGATCTCATCGGGCCGCAGCCGGTCCACGTGGACGCGCTCGCCGAACGGAGCGCGATGCAGCCGGGGCTGCTCCTGGCCGCGCTCAGCTCGCTCGAGCTCCAGGGACTCGTCACCCAGCTGCCCGGCAAGCACTTCGCGCTGGCGTCATGACGAGTCCACAGTCGGCAGTCAACAGTCGACTGTCGACTGTCGACTTCCATCACCTCTACATTCACGTCCCCTTCTGCGCGCGGCGCTGCACCTACTGCGACTTCAGCATCGCCGTCCGTGCCGTCACGCCGGTCGCCGAATACCTCGAGGGCATCGCGCGCGAGCTGCGCCGCACCGCTGCGCCGGCCGGCCTCGCCACGGTGTACCTGGGCGGTGGAACCCCGTCGAAGCTCGGAGGCGAGGGCATCGAACGGCTGGCCGAGCTGGTGGGGGCCCGCCCGGGCCTCGACGAGTTCACCATCGAGGCCAACCCCGAAGACGTCACGGCCGAGGCGGTGCGCGCCTGGTCCGCCGCGGGTGTGAACCGCCTCTCCCTCGGCGCGCAGTCGTTCGACGCCGCCGTCCTCGCCTGGATGCACCGGACCCATGCCGCCGACGCCATTCCGCGAGCGGTGCGCGCGGCGCGCGAGGGCGGCATCGGCAACGTGTCGGTCGATCTCATCTTCGCCCTCCCGGCCTCGCTCGACCGCGACTGGCGGGCGGATCTCACCAGTGCGATCGCGCTCGAGCCCGATCACATCTCGCTCTACGGCCTGACTGTGGAAGAGGGCACGCCGCTGGCGCGCCAGATCGTGCGGGGGCAGACCGCGGTGGCACCCGATGCGCGTTACGGCGACGAGTACCTTCTCGCGCACCATCTCCTCGGCGCCGCAGGCTACCGGTTCTACGAGCTGTCGAACGCGGCCCGGCCGGGTCGCGAAGCCGTCCATAACCAGGCCTACTGGCGACTCGCGCCCTACCTCGGAATCGGACCCTCGGCGCACTCCTTCGACGGCACCAGCCGATGGTGGAATGAGCCTGCCTATGCCAGGTGGCGAGCCAGGCTCGCGGCCGGGGAGAGCCCGGTGGCGGGGCGTGAGATTCTCGGCGACGCGCAGCACGAGCTGGAACGGCTGTACCTTGGGTTGCGTACGGTGGAGGGCATCAGCCTTGAGGGCGTCCCCGCACGGGTCTTGCAGGTCATGGAGCGGTGGGTCGCTTCGGGGTGGGCGGTTGGCGGCCTGACGAGTGGGCGATTGCGCCTGACCCCCCCCGGCTGGCTGCGCCTAGACGAGTTGGTGGCATCAGTCTAAATTACTGTCTCACATGGGGTTGCCATTGGCACTGGAGGCGCTGACCGATCGGGAGCGGCGAGTTCTGGAGGCCATCGTCCAGAGCTATGTCGAGACGGCAGAACCGGTTGGGAGCCGTGTGCTCGCCAAGCGGTTCGGGCTCGGCGTCTCCGCGGCCACCATCCGCAACGCCATGAGCGACCTGGAGGAGAAGGGCTTCCTCTTTCATCCCCATACATCCGCCGGCAGGGTCCCGACCGATCGCGCCTATCGCCTCTACGTGGACGCGCTGATGCACGAGACCCGGGTCACGCGTCATGAGCGCGACGCGATCCGCGACGGCCTCGCAGCCCACGGAGCAGCGGTGCCCGAGATCCTGCGTCGTGCCGCCGAGGTGCTGGGAGTGCTGACGCAGGAACTGGGGGTCGCGGTGGCGCCCTCGCTCGACGGCGCCATCCTGGAGCGCCTCGACCTGGTCCCGGTGTCGGTCGAGCGGCTGATCCTGGTCCTCACGCTCGCGAGCGGCGTGGTGCGGACCATCTTCGTGCAGGTGCCGGGCTCGGTGCCGCCCGACGCGATCGTGACCATCACGCGGGTCCTCAACGACCGGCT
This sequence comes from Gemmatimonadota bacterium, assembly GCA_041476105.1. Classification (GTDB taxonomy): domain Bacteria; phylum Gemmatimonadota; class Gemmatimonadetes; order Gemmatimonadales; family JACORV01; genus DASXPG01. Next base: position 27,742 of record JBGOSS010000029.1, on the reverse strand, counting down.
CGCCGGGCACACGCTGCGTGATATCCGCCAGACGCTCGCCGAGCGCCTGCGCGATTCCGTCGCCACGCCCGCCGAGCACGAGCTGCTCGACATCTTCCTCGCCACCGGGGACCAGATCTTCGACATTCCCGCGGGCGAGGAGGTCGTGGTGGGCCGCACCTCGCTGCTCGCCGACCAGCCGGAGTTCGCCACCGGCGAAGGCATGCGCTCGCTCATCGCGCTCACCGAGCAGCGCGACGTGCTCAAGCGCGTTCTCGGCCAGCGCAGCACCACCAACTCGCTGACGATCACCATCGGCGGCGAGCACGAGACCCGGCAGTTCGCGAACTTCACGCTGGTCACGTCGCCCTACCGCGCCGGTGCGCTGACCGGCGTCATCGGCGTCCTCGGCCCCACGCGCATGCCGTACGAGAAGGTCGTGGCGCTGGTGGAGCACACGTCCAAGATGGTGGGTGATCTGCTGCGATGAGCGACTACTACGCGCTGCTGGGCGTCGAGAAGACGTGCGACGACATCGAGCTCAAGAAGGCCTACCGCCGGCTCGCGATGCAATACCATCCCGATCGCAACGACGAGCCCGACGCCGAAGCGCGCTTCAAGGAGATCACCGAGGCCTACGAGGTGCTGAAGGACCCGCAGAAGCGCATGGTGTACGACCGGTACGGCGAAGCCGGACTCAAGGGCGGCGGGAGCGGGCAGGGCTTTCACCACTTTGATCTCACCGAAGCGCTCAACATCTTCATGCGGGACTTCGGTGGCTTTGCCGGGTTCGAGGAGATGTTCGGTGGCGGCCGCTCGGGCTCGGCGAGCGCGGCGGACCGGCGGGGCAACGATCTGCGCGCCGCCGTCGCCCTCACGCTCGCCGACGTCGCCAAGGGCGCCAAGCGGCAGCTCAAGTACAAGGTGCTCGTCGTCTGCGAGCACTGCGCCGGCAGCGGCGCCAAGCCCGGGACGAGGCCGCTGCCGTGCGGCACCTGCGGCGGCGCCGGCCAGGTGCGGCGCGCCCAGCGTTCGGTGTTCGGGCAGTTCGTATCGGTGGCTGCCTGCCCGGCGTGCCGCGGCGAGGGGCAGACCATCAAGGAGCCCTGCGACCTCTGCCGCGGCGACGGCCGGACGCGCGCCGACCGTACCGTGACCGTCGACGTGCCGCCGGGCGTCTCGGGCGAGAATTACATCACGCTGCGCGGGCAGGGGCACGCGGGACCGCGCGGCGGAGCGCCCGGCGACCTGATCGTGACGCTCGAAGTCGAGGATGACGAGCGCTTCCTGCGCCACAACGACGACCTGGTGCACGACGTCCAGCTCTCCTTCAGCCAGGCGGCGCTCGGCGCCACCTTCACCGTCCCGACGCCCTGGGGTGACGAGACGCTCAAGGTCGAGCCGGGCACCCAGCCGGGGACCATCCTGCGGCTCCGCGGCCGCGGCCTGCCGCATCTGGGCTCCGGCAAGAAGGGGGATCTGCACGTGCGCATCGGCATCTGGACGCCGGAGCGGCTCTCGCCCGACATGGAGAAGCTGTTCCACGAGCTCGCCAAGATCGAGGGTGAGCCGCCCGCCTCGCGCGCCGGCCGGTCGTTCTGGGACCGGATGAAGGAAGCGCTCGGCGCGTGAGCGCGCCCGCCGCACCGGCCGCCACGATCTACGCCCGCGGCCCCTTCCAGGCGGGCGGCGTCATCATCCTCGACGACGACGAAGCCAACCATCTGCGCGTGCGGCGCGTCGAGGACGGCGATGCGGTGCGCCTGGTGGACGGACGCGGGGGCATCGCCACCGCGCGCGTCGCGAAGGACCACGACCTGCTTGCCGCGCGCGTGGTCGCCACCACCCTGATCTCGCCGCCTCCGACCACCGAGGTGTGGGTCGGCGCCGGCGACCGTGACCGCTTTCTCTCGGTGGTCGAGAAGGCCACCGAGCTCGGCGCGACCCGCGTCCTGCCCCTCATCACCGAGCACTCGCAGCAGGTGGCGACCCGCTTCCAGGCGCTGCATGTTGAGAAGGCCTCCAAGCGCGCCCGCGAAGCCATCAAGCAGTGCGGAGCCGCCTGGGCGCCCGCCCTGGGGTCGCCGCTGCCCATCGCCGAGGCCCTGCGTACCCCGGCGCCCCGCGCCATGGTGCGCATGCTCGCGGACCCGGGGGGCGGGCCGCTGCCCCGGATCCGCGAAGCCGACGCGGTGCAGTGGGCCATCGGTCCGGAAGGCGGCTTCACCGACACCGAGATCGCCGCCCTCAAGGCCGCCGGGTTCCGGTCCGTCGCGCTCGGGCGGGCCACGCTTCGCTTCGATACGGCCGCCCTTGCCGCGCTCGCCCTGACCGCGCAGGCGAGGCTCGGCTCACCTCAGCAGGGGAGTGCAGGATGAAGACCGACACGGGATGCGTCTTCTGCCGGATCGTGCGCGGCGAAGTGCCCGCGATCATGGTAACCCAGACGCCGGCCGGGATCGCGATCCGCGACACCAACCCCCAGGCGCCCGATCACGTGCTCGTGATCCCGCGCGAGCACTACGCCTCGCTGGCCGACTGCGACGACGCGGTGGTGCTGGGCGACCTGCTCATCATGGCCCACGACGTGGCCCGGAAGGTGATGATCGACCACGGCGGGTACCGCGTGGTGATCAATTCCGGCGACCACGGAGGCCAGACGGTGCCCCACCTGCACGTCCACGTGCTGGGCGGGCGCCGCATGAAGTGGCCTCCGGGCTGATGGCCGATGGCTCATGCATCAGCCCTTGTGATCCAGTCTGCCCGCACCTAACTTTGTCAGGCTACGGCAGTTAGTCTTTCACTCTGGTCCGAGGTCGTGCATGCCGGAAGTCATCATCCACGAGGATGAGAACTTCGAACGCGCGTTGAAGCGCTTCAAGAAGAAGTGCGAGAAGGCGGGCATCCTGTCCGACTTGCGCAAGCATCGGCACTACGAGAAGCCGAGCGAACGCCGCAAGCGGAAGATGAACGCCGCCCGCAGGAAGAGCCGCCGCTCCAGGAGTGAGTAGCCCGCTCGTCGACCAGGTTCGCGCCGCGATGACGGCGGCGCGCAAGAACCGCGACGGCGACAAGACCCTCCTCTACTCGACGCTCCTTTCCGACTACGGCAACAAAGAGATTCAACTCGGCCACGCCCTGAGCGATGCCGAGCAGCTCGACGTGGTGCGGAGCGCCATCAAGCGCCGCCGGGAGTCGGTCGAGGCCTATACCAAGGGCGCCCGGCAGGACCTGGCCGACCGGGAAGCCGCCGAGATCCGCGAGCTCGAGCAGTACCTGCCGCCGGCGGTGGGCGACGACGAGATCCGCGCCGCGGTACGAGCCGCCATCGCCGAAGGCGCGAAGGACCTGGGCAGCGTGATGGGGCGCGTGATGCCGGCCTTCAAGGGCCGCGCCGACGGCAAGGTCATCAACACCATCGTTCGCGAGGAACTTGCCGGGTAACATGGGCGCAGTCTTCGCGGAATCCGCCCTGGCCGCGATCGAGTTTCCCGCCGCACTCGACCAGGTGTCGCAGTACGCCGTGACCCCGCGGGGCGCCGTTCGCGTACGCGCGCTGCGTCCTTCCTGCGACCGCTTCCAGATCGAATCCGAGCTCCAGCTGGTCTGCGCGATGATGGAGCGCCTCGCCGCCGGCGAGGACGTGGAGCCGGTGCCGTTTCCCGACGCCACCGTGCCGCTGGCCCGGCTCCGCCTCGAGGGCGCGGTGCTCGACGGCCCTGAGCTCGCCGCGCTCGCCGGCCTGCTGCGCTCGGCTCGCATCGTCGGCGCGAAGCTGCGCCGCGCGGCGCGTGCCGCGCCCATCCTGGCATCGCTCGCCGCGCCGCCCCTCCCCGACGAGCTGCTCGCCGCGCTCGAGCAGGCGCTGGACGACGAAGGCCGGGTGAAGGACGGTGCCTCGCGCGACCTCTCCCGGCTGCGGCGCGAGCTGATCGAGGTCCGCGCGCAGATCGTCGCGACGCTGGAGCGCCTCCTGGCCGGCCTCGACGCGCGGCAAAAGACGGGCGACGCCGGCGTCACGGTGCGCAACGGGCGCTACGTCGTTCCGCTGCGCCGCGATGCCCGTGCCCGGCTGGGCGGCATCGTCCACGACGAGTCGGCCACCCACGCCACGCTCTTCGTCGAGCCCCCCGAAACGATCGAGATGGGCAACCGGCTGCGCTCCGTCGAGGCCGAGGAAGCCCGCGAGGTGCAGCGGATCCTGCGCGAGCTGACCGCCGCCCTGCGGCCCTCCGCCGACGGGCTGGACGCCGCCGACGCCATGCTGGTCGCGACCGATGCCGTCTACGCCCGCGCGCGCAGCGCCCAGAAGCAGGACGCCGTCCCGCCGCGCGTCGTCGACGCCGGCGAGGCGCCGCTCACCCTGGTGCGCGCCGCCCACCCGCTGCTCTTCGGGCGCGGCGGGGAGATCGTGCGCTTCGACCTGGCGCTCGCGCCCGGCGAGCGGACAGTGCTGATCTCGGGTCCCAACACCGGCGGCAAGACGGTGCTGATCAAGGCCGTGGGCCTGGCGGCGGCGCTCACCCAGAGCGGCGTGCTGCCGGCGGTGGGCGAGGGGAGCATCCTCCCGGTGTTCGACACCGTGATCGCGGACATCGGCGACCACCAGAGTATCAGCGAGAGCCTCTCGACCTTCAGCGCCCACGTCGCCACGCTGCGCGAAGTGCTGGACGTGGCGGGGCCGGCCTCGCTGGTGCTCCTCGACGAGCTGGGAACCGGCACCGACCCCGCCGAGGGCGCGGCCCTCGCCGGCGCCATCCTGCGCGCGCTCACCCGCCGCGGCGTCACCACCGTCGCCACCACGCACCTCGGCGCGCTCAAGGAGCTGGCGGGCCAGGGACACGGCATCGTGAACGCGTCACTGGCGTTCGATGCCGCGACGCTGGCGCCCACCTATCGCTTCACCAAGGGCGTGCCGGGCCGCTCCTACGGGCTCGCGATCGCGCGGCGCCTCGGCATGAGCGACGAGATTCTCCGGGAAGCCGAGACCTCGCTGCCGGAGAGCGAGCGGCGGCTCGACGCGACCCTCGCCGCGGCGGAGGCGCGGGGTCAGGCGCTCGACGCGAAGGACGAGTCGCTCGCGGTGCGCCAGGGCGAGCTCGAGATGCTCGAGGCCCGGCTCGAGGTGCAGGGGCGGGCCATCCGGGAGCGCGAAGAGGCCGCGGCGCGCCGGGAGCGAGAGTTGGAGCGGGCGGTGAAGGGCGCGAAGCGCGAGACGCTGCTCGAGGCGCGCGCCGAGGTCGAGCGGGCGATTGCTTCGGCGCGGGCGGGGCAGGAGAAGGAAGCGCGGAGAGCGCTGGAAGAGAGGATTGCGGAACTTCACAAGGCAGAGGTGACGGAGGTGACGGAGGTGACGGAGGGGACGGAGGGGATTCGCTCCGAGACTCTGTCGCCAGGACAACGCGTCCGGATTCGTTCACTGGGCATCGAAGGCGAGATCGAAAGCGTCCAGGGACGGGATGTGGCGGTGAAGGTGAGAGGCCGCCGCGTGCGCGTGCGCTCCACCGACCTCTCCCCCGCATCCCCTCCGTCACCTCCGTCACCTCCGTCACGTCCGTCACGTCCGTCACCTCCGTCACCTCCGAAATGATCCCTCCGGAGATCATCGAGCAGATCCGTGACGCCGCGGACCTCGTGCAGCTCATCGGCGAGCACGTCGAGCTGAAGCGCACCGGGTCCGACTGGCGGGGTCCGTGCCCCTTCCACGGCGGCACCCACCGCAACTTCTCCGTCGTGCCGCGCAAGCAGATGTACCACTGCTTCGTCTGCCACGAGTCGGGCGACGTCTTCACCTTCTTCATGAAGAAGTTCGGGCTGGACTATCCGGGCGCGGTGAAAGAGATCGCCGGACGCGTCGGCGTGGCGGTGCCCGAGAGCCAGAAGACGGGCCCCGATCCCAACGAACCCCTCTACTCGGCCCTCGGCGTCGCCGCCGAGTGGTTCGCGCGGCGCCTGCGCGAGGACCCCGAGGCGCGCATCGCGCGCGACACCCTGGCCCGGCGCGGATTGTCCGACGAGGTGCGCGACGAATTCGGGCTCGGCTACGCGCCACCGGGCCGCGAGACCTTTCTCGACGCCATGCGCACCATGGGCTTGTCCGACGATGTCCTCATCGAGGCGGGCCTCGCGCTCCGTCGCGAGGATGGGTCGGTCGGCGCGCGGTTCTGGGGACGGCTGCTGTTTCCGATCGCCGATGTGCGGGGGCGCGTGGTGGGGTTCGGCGGACGCATCCTCGGCGAGGGAGAGCCCAAGTACCTCAACTCGCCCGAGTCCGCGGTCTTCCACAAGGGCACGCTGCTCTACCTGCTCGACCGCGCCCGCGGCCCGATCCGCAACGAGGGCTTCGCCATCGTGGTCGAGGGCTACGTCGACGCGATCCGCCTGCACGCGGCGGGGATCGCGTGCGCCGTCGCGCCGCTGGGCACCGCGCTCACACCCGAGCAGTCGAAGGTGCTGCGCCGCTACACCCGGCAGGTGGTGCTGGCCTACGACGCCGACGCGCCCGGGCTGAAATCCACCTTCCGCGCCGGCGACGAGATGCTGCGCCACGGTGCCACGGTCCAGGTCATCACGATGCCGCCCGGAGAGGACCCCGACACGCTGGTGCTGAAAGGAGGAGAGCAGGCCTTCCGGGAGCTGCTGGCGCAGGCCGTGGACCTCTTCGAGCTGAAGGTCAAGCTGCTGGACCGGAAGAACCTCTTCACCGGGATCAAGGAGCGCCGGCGGGCCCTCGACCGGCTGTTGCCGACGATCCGCGCCGCGGCGGATCCCGTCACCCGCGCACAGTACATCGCGCTCGCCTCGGAGCGCACCGGCGTCAAGCGCGAGGTGATCGAGCAGGAGGCGCTCAAGGGCGAAGCCCGCTATGCCGGCGGGCCGCGGGAAGCCCCGCCGGCGGACGACGTGCCCCGCGGCGCGCCGGTGCGCCTGGCCCAGCTGCCGGAGATCCCGCAGGAGCGCGACCTGCTGCGGCTGATGCGGTCGGACGCGGCCTGGCTGGAGCGGGGCCGGCGCGAGATCCGGCTGGACCAGCTCCGTCACCGGCACTATCGCGAGATTGCCGCGGCGCTCTTCCAGGGCAGCGGCGCACCGCCCGCCGAGGAGCTGGTGCCGCTGTGGGAGGAGCTGGGCCGCCCGCTGGACCCCGGCTTCGATGCGGAGGCCGAGTTCACGGCGGCGGCCGAGTGGATCAGGGACCGTCCCCGGCAGGAGCGTCTGGCCGAGATCGACCGGCTGATGCCGCTGGCCGACGCGGAGGAGCAGCAGAAGCTGTATCAGGAGAAAGTCGATCTGCGCTCGAGCGGCGAGGTCCGTTTCCGCCGCAAGGCCCTCAAGGCCGAGCGGGAGCCGTTGTAGTTCGCCGAATCGTTGGCTGCCAGCTGCCAGCTGCCAGCCGTCGACCTGTCGACTGCCGACTGTCGACTGTCGACTGTCGACTATCGACTATCGACTATCGACTTACTATTCCCATGAGGTGGCAATGCATCCGGATCTCCAGGCGCTGCTGGACCTGCAGGAGAAAGACAAAGCAGTGGACGCGGTCAACGCCGCGCTCGCCGCGCTGCTGCCCGAAGAACAGGCCCTCGACGAGGAGCTGGCGAACCTGGCCCGCGCGCTGGCCGACGCGCAGCGCGGCTCCCTGGGCGCCGCGACGCGGAAGACCGAGCTGGAGTCGCGCATCGCCGGCTACAAGCAACTCCAGGAACGGCGGCGGCAGCAGCTCGACTTCGTCCGCGGGCCGAAGGAAGCCCAGACGCTGACCGCCGAGATCGACATGGCGCGCGGCGTGCTGGTGAAGGAGGAAGCCGACTACTCGCGTAGCGGTGACGCCATCGTGGAGGCGGACAAACGCGTGAAGGAGGCCGAGAAGGCCCACGCGGCGGCGGAGGTTCGGCAGGTCGAGGCGCGCGACGCCCTCGCCGCCAAGCGCGCCGAGCTCCAGCAGGCGCTAGAAGCGGGGCAGGCCGAGCGCCGGGCCGCGGCCGGCGAGGTGAAGCCGCCACTACTCGTGAAGTACGACCGTATCCGCCGCGGCCGGGCGCCGGCGGCGGTCTTCGCGCTGCTCAAGGACTCCTGCGGCAACTGCTACACGGGGGTGCCGATGCAGCGCCGGATGCTGATTACCCAGGGCCAGTCGATCGAGTCGTGCGAGGTGTGCGGCGTCCTCCTCTATGCCGCTGAGTCCTGACCTGCTCGACCGGCGCTGGCGTCTCGAGCCGGCGGCGGACGACTCCCTGGCGGGCACCCTCGCGGCGACGCTCTCCCTGCCGATGCCCTTCGCGCGCCTCCTGGTGCAGCGCGGTTTCGCCGACGCCGAGGCGGCCCGCCACTTCCTGCGCCCGACCCGCGACGACCTCCACGATCCGCTGCTGCTGCCCGATATGACGCGCGCGGTCGAGCGGCTGATGCGCGCCGTGCGCGGGGGCGAGACGATCCTCGTCCACGGCGACTACGACGTCGACGGCCAGTGCGCGACCGCCATCATGACCCGCGTGATCCGGTACCTGGGCGCTCGCGCGGTGCCACTGGTCCCGCACCGGGTCCGGGACGGATACGACTTCTCACCGGTCGGCGTCGAGGCCGCCAGGAAGGCGGGCGCGACCGTCATTCTGACCCTCGATTGCGGCACCACCGCCATCGACGCGGTCGCGTCGGCACGCGCCCTCGGCATCGACGTCATCGTCGCGGACCACCACCTGCCCGGTCCGGTGCTGCCCGACGCCTTCGCCCTGATCAACCCGCGACGCGCCGACAACGCCTACCCGTTTCCCGATCTCTGCGGCGCGGGCCTCGGCTGGAAGCTGGGTCTGGCGCTGGCGCGGGCCATGACCGGCGGCGACGCCTTCGTGTGGCACCTTCTCGACCTCGCCGCCATCGCCACGGTCGCCGACCTGGTGCCGCTGACCGGCGAAAACCGGGTGATCGTCCGGCTCGGACTCAAGGTGCTGCGCGCCACCCGCTGGCCGGGCCTGACGGCACTCATCCAGGAGGCCGGCCTCGCCAACAAGGCGGTGCGGGCCGGGCAGGTCGCCTTCACGCTGGGGCCGCGCATCAACGCGGTGGGCCGGGTCGGCGACGCCAACGACGGCCTGCGCCTGCTGTTGAGCGACGACCCCGCGGAGTCGGCGCTGCTCGCCGCCCAGCTGGAGCGCCAGAACGCCGAGCGCCAGGCGCTGGACCAGCGCACCCTCGAGGAGGCCCTCGAGGAGCTGGCCGGGAGCTACGATCCCGCCCGGGACGCCGGCGTCGTGCTGGCGAAGGAGGGCTGGCATCCGGGGGTGATCGGCATCGTGGCGTCGCGGGTGGTCGAGCGCATCGGCCGGCCGGTCATGATGATCGCGATCGACGGCGACGTCGGCAAAGGCTCCGGCCGGTCGGTGCCGCGATGCGATCTGCACGCGGCGCTGGAGCGGTGCGCGGAGCATCTCGAGAAATGGGGCGGGCACAGAATGGCCGCGGGGCTCACGATGCGGCGCGACCGCCTGGACGCGTTCCGTGCCGCCTTCAACGACGCCTGCTGCGCGCAGGTACGCCCCGCGGAGCTCGGGCTCAGCCAGCGGGTGGACGCCGTGCTCGAGCTGTCGGAGCTGACCGACGAATTCGAGCGGATGCTGCGGCACCTCGAGCCCACCGGGATGGGCAACCCGGGCCCGGTGTTCGGTCTCGAGAGCGTGGAGCTGGCGGCGGTGAAACCGATCGGGGAGCGGCATGTCCGCTTCACCCTGACCGACGGTGCCCGGCGGCTGCGCACCGTCGCCTGGGGCCTGCGCGAGGACGTCGAGCGGCTCGCCGCGCGCGGCGGGCGCCTGCGCGCGGCCGTGAAACTCGACCACGACTCCTGGCTCGGCCAGGAGACGGTCGAGGGGCGGCTGGTGACGCTGCAGGCCACGTGAGAATCTCCGGCGGCACCTGGCGCGGACGCCGGCTCCTGTCGCCCGACGATGCGCGCGCCCGGCCCACCACCGAGCGGGTCCGCGAGGCCTGGATGAGCATCCTGCGCGACCGCCTGGGCGGGGCGCGCTGCGTCGATCTCTTCGCGGGCACCGGGGCCATGGGGCTCGAGGCACTCTCGCGGGGGGCCGCGAGCTGCGATTTCGTCGAGCTCTTCCCGCGCAACCTGAATTTCCTGGGCCGGAACGTCGCGGCGCTCGAAGCGCAGCACACCGCCATCTTCCGGGCCGACGCGCTCCGCTTCGCCGGGCGGTTGGATCCGCTGGCGTACGACATCGCTTTCGCCGACCCGCCCTACACGACCGGCCATGCGGCTCGCATCGCCGATATCTTCCGCACCCGGCGCTTCGCGCGCATTCTGGGTGTCGAGCACGACAAGTCCGAAGACGTGGGCGCGGGCGACCACCGCAAGTACGGCACCACGGTCCTGACCTTTCTGGATGTCGAGAACCTAGACATCTAGAGCTTGGACGACTTCGTGCCGCTCGGCACCGAATCGTCTAGGTTCCAGGCACTTCCTGTCCGAGGAGACTGTGTCGCGACTCGCTGTCTACCCAGGTTCCTTCGACCCCATCACCCGGGGGCACGAGGACCTCATCCACCGGGGTCTGGTGTTCGGGGACCGCATCGTCGTAGCCGTCGCCGCGTCAGCGGGGAAGGCGCCGCTCTTCAACCTCGAGGAGCGGGTCGCGCTCGCCAAGGCCGCGGTCGGCGCCGATCCCCGCATCGAGGTCCGGCCCTTCGACGGCCTCCTGGTGGATTTCGCGAAGACCATCGGCGCCGCGGTCATCGTCCGGGGCCTGCGCTACGTGAGCGATTTCGAGTACGAGTACCAGATGGCCCTGATGAACCGGAAGTTGGCGGGGGAGATCGAGACCGTCTTCCTGGTCCCGGCCTTCGACCTGACCTACCTCTCCAGCTCGCTGGTGCGCGAGGTGGCGCGCTACGGCGGCGACGTCTCCGGGCTGGTCCACCCCGCGGTGTTGAGCGCCCTGAAGAAGAAGTTCGCGGGCGTTTAGTGCCCGGCGAGGGCGGCGCCTTTCTCCACGACCTCCCGCGGCGCGCGAAGGCGCTGGGCCGGAGCGTCGTGCTGAGCGAGGGCGACGACCAGCGGACCCGCACGGCCGCCGCGGCGCTGGCGCAGGGCGGCATCGCCCAGGTGACGCTGCTGGGTGACGACGATACGCGCGCCTGGGCCGCGCGGGAGGCGCCCCTGGTGCGGGTCCGCACCCCCGCGAGCGACCCGTCACGCGAGGCGGTGGCCCGGCACCTCCTGGCGCGCCGGCCCGAGCGGGCGGGTACGCCCGAGCAGGCCCGGAGCCTCGCCGCCGATCCGCTGCGCTTCGCCGCCTCGCTGGTCGCGCTGGGGGAGGCCCACGCCACCGTGGGCGGGGCGGTGCATTCCACCGGCGACGTGCTGCGCGCCGCGCTCTGGGCGGTCGGACCGGCCCCCGGGATTACCACGGTGTCGAGCAGCATGTACATGATTCCGAAGGTGACGGAGGTGACGGAGGTGTCGGACGGGGTGCTGACGTTCACCGACTGCGGCGTCGTCCAGTACCCCACGGCCGAGCAGCTCGCCGATATCGCGCTGGCCGCCGCGCGCGACCGCTCGCGCATCGTGGGTGACCAGCCGCGCGTCGCGTTCCTCTCACACGGCACGCGCGGCAGCGCCACTGGAGAAAGCGTCGATCGGATGCGCGCCGCCCTGGAGCGGTTCCGCGCGCTCGCGCCGGATGTGCCCGCCGATGGCGAGCTGCAGGCCGACGCCGCCCTGGTCCCCGAAATCGCGGAACGCAAGGCGCCGGGCGGCCCGCTCCGCGGCCGGGCCAACGTGCTCGTCTTCCCCGACCTTGACAGCGCGAATATTGGGTACAAACTCGTACAGAGGATCGGGCGCGCGATGGCGCTCGGCCCCGTGGTCCAGGGTCTCGCGAGGCCGTGCAACGACCTGTCCCGCGGTGCCACGCCCGACGACATCGTGCTGGTCGCCGCGATCGCGCTGCTCCAGTCCGACACCCCGTAGCGCGGCCCGCCGCGCGGAGGCGACATGGGTTTTACCAGCCGCAAGGATCCCAAGGGCGTGCTCGTCGTCGAAGTCGACGGCCAGCTGATCGTCGGGAACCGCCAGGAGTTCAAGCAGAAGATCCTCGACGCCCTCGAGGCGGGGGAGCGGAAGTTTCTGGTCGACTTCACGCGCACCGGCTACATCGACTCCTCGGGCCTGGGGGTGCTGGTTTCGCTGTCGAAGAAGATCCGCGACGAGGGGGGAGAGTTGCGCCTCGCCGGCCTCAACGAGGACCTCCGGACCCTCTTCGAGCTCACCAAGCTGGACACCCTGTTCACCATCAGCGATTCGGCGGACGACGCCCTCAGGGCGCTTTGACCGCTCCGCGCCGGCAGGCGCTCTCCGTCCACGTCGCTCCGCTCGCCTCGGCCACGCGGGGGCTCGAGGCCGAGCTGGTGCTCCGCTTGCCAAGCGACGTGGCGCTGATCGAGGAGGCCGTCGAGCTCGTGGCGCGCCACCTCGAGGCGCATTTCGTGGACCACCGCACCATCCGGTTCAACTGCCGGGTCGCGCTGAGCGAGGCCCTGGCCAACGCCATCGTCTGCGGCAACGACGGCGATCCGTCCAAGCATGTCGCGGTGCGCGTGCTCTTCGGCCGGACGGCCATCGAGATGGAAGTCGCCGACGAGGGCTCGGGCTTCGATCCCGGGACCATCCCCGATCCTACCACGCTGGAACGGCGCTACGGCCCCGACGGCCGCGGGATCTTTCTCATTCGCCGCCTGGTGGACGAAGTGCGCTTCAATGAAAAGGGAAACGCGATCTGCATGATCCTGCGGCGCGCATAGGCCGTCTTGACCCGATCCTGACTGCGCTGCGCCGGCTGACCGGCGCGTCGGTGCAGGTCTGGCGGGTCGAAGGGGGCCGCGTGCAGCCGCTGGATGCCGCCGACGGCCCGTGGCACCCGCCCCTCCAGGAAACCGCAGGCCACGCTGCCCAGACTCCCGCCGGGGATGCCTGGCTCGAGCCGATCCCCGAATCCGCGGGATACTGGGTCCAACTGGGACCCGACGCCGGCGATGCCGCCGAGCGGCCGGCCCGCGGGCGCGCCGCGGCCCTGGTGCTGGGCGAGATTCTCCGCGGCGAGCGCGAAGCCGGGCTGGTGGCCGGCGAGCTTGCCACCCGCTACGAGGAAATCGACCTCCTCTACACCATCGCCGATATCCTGGGCCGCACCGTGCGGCTCGACGAGGCGACCCAGACCATCGCCCGCGAGGTCGCCGACGTCGTGGGGGCGCGGCGCGCCTCGATCATGGTCTACGACGAAGCGACCAATAGCCTGCGGATGGTGGCGGGGCGGGGCCTGGAGCGCTTCCACACCGACCCCGTGCCGGTGGACGACCCGACCAGCATCGCGGCGCGCGTCTTCCGCGAGCGGCGCATGATGTCCTTCGACGCCTCGGCCCCCGAGCCTCACCCGGGGAGCGGCGCCGAGCGAGGCTACAAGGGCACCAGTTTTCTCGCGCTGCCCATCATCTACCAGCCCCCCGGCGGCGAGCCCCATCCCATCGGCGTGATCAACCTGACCGACCGGATCGGCGCCGACTCGTTCACGGCGGGCCACAAGAAGCTGCTCACCGCGATCGCGAACCAGATCGGCGCCGCGATCGAAAACGCGCGCCTGGTGGAAGGCGAGCGGCGCCGCGTGCGGCTCGACACCGAGCTCATCCTGGCCCACAACCTCCAGTCGGTGCTGATGCAGCCCCAGCCCTCGCTGGCCCGCGGCACCGACCTGGGCGCGCGCACCCAGTCGGCGGAGGTGGTCGGCGGCGACTTCTACAAGTTCCTCCGGGTCCGCAACGCCGTCGGCCTCCTGGCCGGCGACGTGTCGAGTCACGGTCTTTCCGCCGCCATGCTGATGACGCACGTGATCGCCGCGGCCGGCATCATCGCGCAGGCCGCGCAGGCACCGGAGCGCGCCCTGCGCAAGCTGCTCGAGGCGCTCGGCGAGGAGCTGACCCGCGCCGAGATGCACGTGTCCATCTTCTACGGGATCATCGACAAGCGGCGCGGGACCCTCCAGTACGCCAACGCCGGGCACCCCCAGGCCTTCCTCCTCTCCGCCGAAGGCGATGCGGCGCGCCTCGCGGCGACCGCGCCACCGCTGGGCCTGGGCGACCTGACCGGCATCGCCGGCAACACCGTGCCATGGCACGCGGGGCGCGACATGCTGTGCCTCTTCAGCGACGGCTTCTCCGAGACGGCGAACGCCGCGGGGGAGCGTTACGGCGAGGAGCGCCTCCTCGCCCTGATACGCCGCCACATCGAGCGGAAGGCGCCGGCCATCGTGGACGCGGCCTTCGAGGACGTCGCCGAGTTCGCCGGCGCGGGCGTGCCCGCGGCCGACGACCGCACCCTGGTCCTCGTGCGCCGCTGACGTGGGCGCGCGGCTCGGCCAGCACTTCCTCACCGACCCCGGCATCCTCGGCCGCATCGCCGAGGCGGCGATTGCGGCGAACAGCGAGCGGGTACTCGAGATCGGTCCGGGGAAGGGGACGCTGACCGGGCAGTTGGCGCGTCGCGCAGCGCACGTGACGAGCATCGAGAAGGACCCCCGCCTGTGGCCCGCGCTGGAAACGGCCTTCGCGGAAAGCAACGTCACCATCGTGCGCGGCGACGCCCTCCGGGTGCCGTGGCCGCCGGCCGACGTGGTGTGCGGCAACATCCCCTACCAGATCACCTCGCCGCTCATCGAGCGCGCCCTCGAGCCGCCCCGCCCCAGGCGCATCGTCTTCCTGATGCAGCGCGAAGTGGCCGACCGGCTCGCGGCGCGCGCCGGCGAGGACGACTACGGCGCCCTCTCGGCGGGCGTCCAGCTGGTAGCAGAGGTGGAGCGCCTGTTCACGGTGCGGGCCGGCGCCTTCCGGCCCCCGCCGAAGGTCGAGTCGACCGTGGTCCGTATCACGCCCCGCTCCGAGCCGCTCGCCGCCGACGCCGAGGAAGAGGCTCGGGCCCGCCGGCTGATACGCGCCCTGTTCCAGCATCGGCGCCAGCAGATCCAGCGGAGCCTGCGAGCGTTGGTCGACAGTCAGCAGCCAACAGTCAACAGCCCGGCCGTCGACCGTCGACTGTCGACTGTCGACGCAGTCTTGCGCGAAGCCGGCTTCAACCCGACCGCCCGGCCCGAAGAGCTCTCCCCGGCCGAGTTCGTCACGCTTGCCCGGCTGTTCCCAACTGCCTAGCTTTGTGAAATCGTTCACAAGGCACAGGATTGCGGCACGTAGCGCTCTCCACCATCCGGCGGCTCTCGCTGTACCTGCACTTTCTCGAGTCATGCGAGCGGGAAGGGAAGGACACGGTGTCTTCGCGCGCGCTCGCCGAGAAGGGCGGCGCGACGCCCGCCCAGGTGCGCAAGGACCTGTCCTTTTTCGGATCGTTCGGCAAGCGGGGGATCGGCTATCCGACGACCGAGCTGGCGGCGCACATCCGCGAGATCCTGGGCCTGGGGCGCCGCCACCGGGTGGTACTGGTGGGCGCCGGCCGGATTGGCGCGGCGCTGGCCAACTACCCCGGCTTCGGGGAGCGCGGCTTCGACATCGCCGCGGTCTACGACGTCGATCCGGCCAAGATCGGGCAATCGCTGGATGGCAGCCTGGTGCGTGACCTGGCGCTGCTGGAGGGCGATCTCGCGCTGGAGCCGGCGCAGATCGCCGTGATCGGCACCCCCGCCGAGGCGGCGCGCGAGATCGCCGACCGGCTGGTCCGGTCGGGCGTCCGCGCCATTCTCAACTTCGCGCCGGTCGCGCTCAACGTCCCTCCCGACGTCACCGTCACCAACGTGAACATGGCCCTCGAGCTCGAAGCGCTGTCGTTCGCCCTGAGCCGGAAGCGGGCCTGATGGCGGTCCGCGTCAGCTCCGAGATCGGCCCGCTGCGCGCTGTCCTGGTTCACACCCCCGGCGCCGAGCTGCTGGGCGTGACCCCGGGGACGCGCGAAGACTATCTCTACGACGACATCATCGACCTGGAGAGCGCGCGGCGGGAGCACAAGCACTTTGTCGCGGTACTGGACCGGTTCTGCCAGGTGCATCACGTGCGGGATGCGCTGGCGCACGTGCTCGGGATGGCGGAGGTGCGGGAGAAGCTGGTGGGCCGGACCCTCGACGTGATCCCCTCCGACCTACTCGCCCAGAAGCTGGCCAAACTGCCGGTGCGCGACCTGGTGGAAGTGCTCATCGCCGGCGCCGTCGAGGAGCCGGGGCCGATCGCCGCGGCGTTGAACGAGCAGGACTACATGCTGCCGCCGCTGCCCAACCTCTTCTTCACGCGCGACGTGGGCTTCGTGGTGGGCGAGCATGCCGTGGTCGGGAGCATGCGCTACGACGTGCGCTGGACCGAAGAGCTGATCCTCTCGGCGCTGTTCCGCTGGCACCCGGAGTTCAAGAACGCCGGGATCCTCTACGACGGCTCCGAGGAGCGGCGCGTCAACTTCAACCTCGAGGGCGGGGACGTCCACCCGGTCCGCCCCGATTGCGTGCTCCTCGGCTTCTCCGAGCGCAGCTCGCCGGCCGCGCTCGACCATCTCTCCGACCTGCTCTTCGACAAGTGCGGGGTCACCGACGTCGTCGTCGTCGTGATGCCGAAGGAGCCCACGGCGATCCACCTCGACATGATCTTCACGCAGGTCGAGCGGGAGCTGTGCGTGGTGTCGCCGCCCCACCTGGTGGGGCCGGAACGGCTCGCCATCCTGCACCGGCGCAAGGGGCAGCAGGGGGTGAGGGAGATGCCGAACCTCTTCGCGGCGCTGACCGCGATCGGGATGCCGCTCGAGCCCATCTTCTGCGGCGGCACCGACCGCGCCGACCAGGAGCGCGAGCAGTGGGGTTCGGCTTGCAACTTCTTCTCGGTGCGGCCCGGCGTGGTGATCGGCTACGACCGGAGCGAGGCCACGCTGAAGGAGATGCAGAAGGCGGGCTTCCGCGTCGTGTCGGCCCGCAAGTTCCTCACCGGCGAGGAGACGGTCGGCGACGGCGACCGCGCCGTGATCACGATCAAGGGCAGCGAGCTGGTGCGTGGCGGTGGCGGGCCGCGCTGCATGACGCTCCCCCTGCGGCGCGACGATCCGTGACGACGCTGTCGGAACGGGCCCTCGGCTACCTGCGTGAGGGACCGCGGCCGGCGCTCGACATCGTCCGCGACGTCCTCGGCCTCCAGCGCGCCAACTCCGCGATCGCCGACCGGCTGGCCACCGCGCTGCTGGGCGCCGATCCCCGATTCTCGTTCGACCTCGAGGGCCGCTGGTCGCTGGTCCCGGAGCCGGCGTGGCACGGCGTGCCGCTGGGCGAGGTGCGCTTCGCCGTGGTGGACGTCGAGACCACCGGCATGCGCGCGCGCGGCGACGACCGCATCACCGAGATCGCGGTGGTGCACGTGGACGGCCCGCGCGTGGAGCTGGTGTTCGAGTCCCTGGTGAATCCGGGGCGCCCGATTCCCTCCTTCATCGAGCGGCTCACCGGCATCACCGACGAGCACGTGACGCGCGCGCCGCGCTTCGAGGAGATCGCCGACCAGGTCGTGGCGGCGCTGGCGGGCCGGGTCTTCGTGGCGCACAACGCGCGCTTCGACTGGGGCTTCATCAGCGCCGAGATCGAGCGCGCCCAGGACTTCGCGTTGCGCATGCCCAGGCTCTGCACCGTGCGCCTCACCCGGCGCCTGGTGCCCGAGCTGCCGCGGCGCTCGCTCGATTCCGTGATGTTCTTCTTCGGGCTGGAGACCGACCGGCGGCACCGCGCCGGCGGGGATGCGGTCGTCACGGCGAAGGCGCTGCTGCGGCTGATGGCCCGGGCCCGGGACCAGGGAGTGCAGACCTGGGAGGAGCTCGCCGAGGTGGGCCGATGACCGGACGGCGCCCCGCGTGCCGCTAGCCTCGAAGCTCACCGTCGGCTCCCTGAGCTGCTGGACGATCGAGGCCGGCCTCCAGCGCCTCGACGGCGGGGCGATGTTCGGCGTGGTACCCAAGCCGCTCTGGGAAAAACGCATCGCCCCCGACGCCCGCAACCGCATCCCGCTCCAGATGCGCTGCCTGCTCATCGAGCATCCCGACGGCCTGGTCCTCATCGACACCGGCGCCGGCAACAAGGACGACGAGAAGTTCCGGGGCATCTACGGCATCGAGAACGCCGGCGAGCCCGGACCGACGGCGCTCGAGGACGGCATCCGCGAGACGGGGCACCAGCCGTCCGAAGTGAAGTGGGTCATCAACACCCACCTGCACTTCGATCACGCCGGCGGGGATACCACGCGGCGCCCCGACGGCACCATCGCACCGGCCTTTCCGGGCGCGACCTACGTGGTCCAGAAGGGCGAGCTGGAGTTCGCCTCGTCGCCCAACGAGCGCATCCGCGCCAGCTATCTGCGCGACAACTACCAGCCGGTGGTGGACGCCGGGAAATTCCTGCTCGTGATCGACGACGTGCAGATCCTGCCGGGCATCCGGACATTGCGGACCCCCGGCCACGTCCCTTTCCACCAGTCGATCGTGGTCGAGAGCGGCGGCGAAACCGCGTGCTTCCTGGGCGACATCGTCCCCACCAGCGCCCACCTGCCGGCACCCTGGATCATGGGCTACGACCTCGAGCCGCTGGTCACCCTCGAAACCAAGAAGCGGGTCCTCAAGCGCGCGGCCGACGAGGGCTGGTGGCTGATCTTCGAGCACGACCCCGTCGTGGCCGGGGGCCGGGTGGGGCGGGACGAAAAGAAGGGCTGGACGGCGGAGTTGACCGAGAGGCGCGCCGCGGGAGGCTGACGGCCGCGGGCGTTCCCCCGCTCACGCCCCCGCGTCGAGTACCTCGCGGACCTTCCGCGCCAGGCCGGCCACGGTGAACGGCTTTTGCAGGAGCGGAAGGCCCGACTCCTCGACTCCGCGCCGCGCCGTCGCGTCGGCGTACCCGGACATGAGGAGCGCCGGGATGGCGGGTCGCGTTTCCCGGAGGCGGGTGACGAGCGCGGGACCGCTGATGCCAGGCAGCACCACGTCGGCGACGATCAGGTCCAGATGCTC
Organism: Gemmatimonadota bacterium; assembly: GCA_041476105.1. GTDB lineage: Bacteria > Gemmatimonadota > Gemmatimonadetes > Gemmatimonadales > JACORV01 > DASXPG01. Next base: position 8,745 of record JBGOSS010000029.1, on the reverse strand, counting down.
CGTGAAGTGTGCCATGCTCACCAGCGCATCTTCCGCGCTCTGGGCGAGCAGGACGCGGTAGCCATGACGCCCGAGGACTTCGGCGGCGGCGGCTCGAACGGAGCTTTCATCCTCCACGATCAGGATGGTCTCCGTCCCGCGCGGTGGCGCATCGTCGTGCTCTTTGGCTGGTGCCTGCCCGACCCCCTCGTGGACCGTTGGCAGGTAGACGCGGAACCTCGAGCCCCTCCCCGGCTCGCTGTACACCGTGATACTTCCCCCCGCCTGTTTCACGATCCCGTAGGCGGTCGCCAGTCCGAGACCGGTCCCTTTCCCCACGGGCTTCGTGGTGAAGAACGGCTCGAAGACCCGCAGCCGCGTCTCCGGGCTCATGCCGGTGCCCGTGTCGGAGACTGAGAGCACGACATAACGGCCGGGCCGCGGGACGTCGTGCAGGCGCCAATCCGCCTCGGTCAAGTCGACGCCGGCCGAATCGATGCTCAACCGGCCCCCGGCCGGCATCGCGTCCCGCGCGTTGACCACCAGGTTCAGCAGGACTTGTTCGAGCTGGCCCGGGTCGACGCGCACGTTGCCGACTTCGTCGGCGAGCGGTGTTTCCAGGAGAATGTCTTCGCCGATCAGGCGCCGCAGCAGTCTCTCCAGGCTCTTGACGATGGCATTCGGGTCGAGCACCACCGGCTGGACGACTTGTTGCCGGCTGAAGGCCAGCAGCTGCCTGGTCAGGGCCTCCCCGCGCTTGCCGGCGCTGAGGACCACATCCAGGTCGTCCACGCGCGGGTCATTGGCCTGCATGCCTTCGCGCAGCAGCTCCGCATGGACGATGATGGCGGTGAGCAGATTGTTGAAATCGTGCGCCACCCCCCCGGCGAGCTGTCCGACGGCTTCCATTTTTTGCGCCTGTCGGAGCTGCTGCTCGAGCTTGCGCCGCTCGGTGACATCCTCCTGCACACCCACAAAGTGTTCGACTCGGCCCGTGGCGTCGCGGATCGGCGAGATGGATGCGTGCGCCCAGTACAGCGTCCCGTCCTTGCGCTTGTTGCAGATCTCCCCGCGCCACGCTACGCCACTGGAGAGTGCGGACCACATCTGCCGGTACTGCTCCTCCGGAGTCTGCCCCGACCTCAGCACCCGTGGATTCTCGCCGAGGACCTCATCCAGCTCGTACCCCGTGATGACGGTGAACTGCGGGTTGACGTACTCGATGTTGCCCGCCTGGTCCGTGATGATGACCGCGGCCGGGGCCTGCTCGATGGCGCGCGTCAGCCAGCGAAGCCGATCTTCCGCCGCCCGCCGCTGCGTGATGTCGCGGGAATTGACCAGGATGCCCGCCACGGCGGGATCCTCGAGGAGGTTGATGGCGGAGGCCTCGATCACCCGCCAGGTGCCGTCGGCGTGGCGGAGCCGGAGCTCCACCTGGACCCGCGATTCCGGCTCGGCAAGGACGCGGCCCAGCGTCCGGGGAACCACCTCGGTGTCCTCCGGATGGACGAAGCCGAGGAGGCTGGCGCCGACGCTGGACTCGCCGAGCAGGCGGACCGCGGAGGGGCTGACATAGCGAATCGTGCCGTCGGCATCGAGGATGGTAACGACGTCGGTGGAGTGGGCGATGACGGATTGCAGGAACGCACTCTGCCCGGTCGACTCCGGCGAAGGCGCGGGGGACGGCTTCCTGGGTCGAGAGGCCTTCGGCACCACACCTCCGCTGTGGGAGATGCCCGCGAAGTTCGTCGCGGCCACCTCCGTACGCCCGTATTGAGCCACATGCGCATCCGGCTGTCAATGACCCGCCGGGCAGGTGCTCGCCTGGTCGGGGGATTCAGGGCCCCGACTCCGGCGCCCCCGCGGTGCTCGTGTTGACACCTCCTGCTCGCCCATCTATCTTCCGTCCTGACAACGAAGTAGGAGCCGCGCGGCTCCTCACCCTTCGGAGGCCCCTTCGGGTGGCCCAGGGTCCAAAGATGGCAAGAACCCCGCCAAGGCGGGTCGATTGCGCTTCGCGGACTCCGGAGGTTTCGGGAGTCCGCGCTTTGTTTGTGTCCCAGTCCAAGGAGGATCGTCCTCATTTTCGAGAGACCACCGCAACCTGACGCAACGAAAAACCGCATGCGGGTCAACCGCATGATCCGTATCAGCCCCGTGCGCGTGATCGCGCCCGACGGTGAACAGATGGGGATTCTGACTGTGGACGAGGCGATCGCCGCCGCCGAGGCACGCGGCCTGGACCTCGTCGAAGTCGCGCCGATGGCGCGTCCCCCGGTATGCCGGATCATGGATTTCGGGAAGTTCAAGTTCGAGCAGGCCAAGGCCGCGCGCGCGGCCAAGAAGAAGCAGCGGAACATCGAGCTCAAGGAGATCAAGTTCCGCCCCGGCATCGACGAGCACGATTTTCAGTTCAAGACCCGGCACGCGCACGAGTTCCTGGCCGAGGGCAACAAGGTGAAGGTGACGATGATGTTCCGGGGCCGGCAGATGGCGCACCCCGAGCTGGGCCGGGAGGTGCTCGACCGGGTGGCCGAGCAGTTGGCCGACGTCGGGAAGATCGAGCAGGAAGCCCGGCTCGAGGGCAAGAACATGACCATGCTGATGACGCCGAAATAAGGGGACGAGCGTGAAGAAGAAGACCAAGAAGGCCGCGGCCAAGCGGTTCAAGCTCACGGGCACCGGCAAGGTGCGCCGCGCCAAGGCCTTCAAGAGCCACATCCTGACCAAGAAGACCCAGAAGCGGAAGCGCCACCTGCGCAAGAACACGGTGGCGTCGCATGCGGACGAGGTGCGCATCAAGCACCTGCTGTCCGCGTAAGGGAGACTGACCTATGCCTCGGGTAAAGAGCAACGTCGCGCGGCTGAAGAAGAAGAACAAGATCATGAAGGAAGCCCGCGGGAACCGCGGCGGGCGCAGCAAGCTGTGGAAAGCCGCCAAGGAAACGGTCGAGCGCGGCTGGGCCTATGCCTACCGGGACCGCCGCACCAAGAAGCGGAACTTCCGGCGGCTCTGGATCACGCGCATCAACGCGGCGGCCCGGCAGAACGACCTGTCGTACAACCAGCTGGTGAGCGGCCTGAAGAAGGCCGGCGTCGAGATCAACCGGAAGGTTCTCGCGGATCTCGCCGTGCGCGACGCCGACGCATTCACCAAGCTGGCGGAGCTGGCGAAGGCCGCGAAGTAGGCGATGGCCGGCGCGGAGCTCGTCGCGCTCGCCACACTGGGAGCCGAGGCGGAAGCGCAGATCCGTTCCGCCCAGGGCCGTGAGGCGCTCCAGCAGCTCAGGACCGACTATCTGGGCCGCAAGGCGGGACGCCTCACCGCGATCCTGAAGACCCTCCCCGATCTCGATCCCGCATCCCGCCGGAGCGTCGGGCAGCGCGCCAACGCGGCCAAGGCGGCCATCGAAGGCTGGCTCGAGGAGGCCGAAGCGCGGCTCGCTACCGCCGTGGGCGGGGCAACCGCTGCCGACCTCACCATGCCCGCGCGCCAGGTCTGGCGCGGCGCCAGGCATCCCGTCACCCTCGCCATGGATCGCGTCACCACGATCTTCCGCGAGTTGGGCTTCACTCGCTACGTCGGGGCCGAGGCCGAGACCGAGTGGCACAACTTCGGCGCGCTCAACTTCGCCCCTGACCATCCGGCCCAGGACGCCCACGACACCCTCTACCTGGGCGACGGCGTCCTGCTGCGCACCCACACCTCGCCCCTTCAGATCCGCGCGATGCTGGCCCACCAGCCACCGATCAGGATCCTCTGCCCGGGCATGTGCTACCGGAAGGACCCCTTCGACGCGTCGCATTCGCCGGCCTTCCAGCAGATCGAAGGCCTGGCGGTGGACGAGGGCATCACCTTCGTCGACCTCAAAGCGACCCTGACCTGGTGGGCGCGGCGCTTCTTTCGCCCCGAGACGAAGGTGCGCTTCCGCCCCTCGTTCTTCCCGTTCACGGAGCCCTCCGCCGAGATGGACGTCGAGTGCCAGATCTGCCGGGGCGCGGGCTGCGCGACCTGCAAGCAGACCGGCTGGTCGGAAATGCTGGGATGCGGGATGGTGGATCCCGCGGTGTTCGAGAACGTCGGACTGGATCCCGAGCGCTACACCGGCTGGGCCTTCGGCATGGGCCCCGCCCGCATGGCCCAGCAGCTCTTCGGCATCGCCGACATGCGGCTGCTGTTCGACGCCGACGTCCGGCTCGCGGCCCAGTTCGTGGACGCGGAATGAAGGCCTCGCTCGCCTGGCTCTCCGAGCTGCTCGGCACGCCCCTCGACCCGGCCGACACGCGCGACCGCATCGCGATGCTTGGCTCGCCGGTGGACGCCATGGACACGCTGCATGCCGAGCTGGGGAGCATCGTCGTCGGCCTGGTGCTCGAGGCCCGCCGCCACCCCAACGCCGACCGGCTCACGCTGACGCGCGTGGACGCCGGCGGCCCCGAGCCGCTGTCGGTGGTGTGCGGGGCGCCGAACGTGGCCGCCGGCCACAAGTACCCCTTCGCGCCGGTCGGGACCGTCCTGCCCGGTGGGCTCAAGCTCGACCGCCGCAAGATCCGCGGCGAGGTCAGCGAGGGGATGCTCTGCTCGGCGCGGGAGCTGGGTCTGGGCGAAGACGGCGAGGGCATCCTCGAGCTGACCACCGACGCGGCGCCCGGCACGCGGCTCCTCGACGTGATGCCGATCGCCGATACCCGCTACGAGATCGACGTCAGCGCCAATCGTCCCGACCTCCTCGGCCACGAAGGGCTCGCGCGCGACCTCGGCGCGGTGTTGCAGCGCGCCTGGCGCCTGCCGGCCTTCCCGGGTGCGCCCGAGCCGCCCCGCGTGAGCCGGGCCGCCGGTACCAGTGGCGAAGCGGCGGGCGTCCGCATCACGATCGAGGACCTGGCGGGCTGCCCCCGGTACACCGCCGCCGTGATCCGCGGCGTGACGGTCGGGCCATCGCCCCGGTGGCTCAAGGACCGGCTGGCGGCGGTCGGCTCCCGCTCCATCAGCAATGTGGTGGACGCCACCAACTACCTGATGTTCGAGACCGGCCAGCCGCTGCACGCATTCGATCTCAAGACGGTGCGGGGGCCGGCGATCGTCGTGCGCAGGCCGAAGCCGGGGGAGCGGCTCGTGACCCTGGACGGCCAGACGCGGGAGCTCCAGGCCGAAATGTCCGTCATCGCCGATGCCGGCGGCCCGACGGGGCTGGCGGGCGTCATGGGCGGCGCCGGCAGTGAAGTCACGCCGGCGACGACCGACATCCTCCTCGAATGCGCCTACTTCGATCCGCGGAGCACGCGCCGGATGCGCCGCGCCCTGGGGATGAGCACCGACGCCTCCTACCGCTTCGAGCGGGGCGTGGATCCTGACGCCACCGCCGTGCGGCTGGCGCGCGCCGCGCAGCTCATCGTCGCGGTCGCGGGCGGCCGCATCGAGGGGTGTGTGGACGTCTACCCGCAGCCCATCGCGCCGCGCACCGTCTTTCTGCGCGACGCCCGGCTCGCCCAGGTGCTGGGCGTCACGGTGGCCCGCGCCGACGTGGAGCGTGTCCTCACGGCGGTCGGCTGCGTCGTGGCGCCGAAGGAGGACCGGTACGCGGTGCAGGTTCCGTCGTGGCGGCCCGACCTGCAGCGTGAGGTCGACCTCGTCGAGGAGGTCGCGCGGCTGGTGGGCTACGATCGGTTCCCCGACGAGATGCGTCCCTACCGGGTCGGCACGATTCCCGATGCGGCCTCCGAGCGGCTGGCCGATCGTCTCCGCGAGACGCTGACCGGCCTCGGTTTGCACGAAGCGGTCACCCTGCCGCTGGGGCCCCGGGTGAGCGACGCGCAGCCCATGGTGATCAACCCGCTCAGCCAGGAAGAGGCGTACCTGCGCCACGACCTGCTCTCGGGGCTGGCGCGGCGCGTCGAGCACAACTGGCGCCAGATGACGCGCGACGTCCGCCTGTTCGAGATCGGGCATGTCTTCGACAAGGCGGGCGGGAAACGCGAGACGGCGGGGGGAAGGGAGTACGCCCTCCCTCACGAGGAGAATCGGGTAGCGGGCGTCATCACCGGCGCCCGGCGGCCGCCGCACTGGAGCGACAGCGCGCCGCCCGATGCCGATCTCTTCGACCTCAGGGCGTTGCTCGAGTCCGCCGTTGCGCTCGCCGCGCCCGGGGCGACGATCGCCCCTGGCGGCGACGGCGGCTGGCAGGTCCGGGCCGGGGACGCGGTCATCGGCCGGGCGCTCGAGCTGGGTGCCGACCGGCCGGCCTGGGCGGCGCCGCTTTTCGGCTTCGAGGTGCTGGTGCCGGAGGACGCCCCGGTACGGACCCCGAACTACGTTCCGGTGCCTGCCTGGCCCTCGGTGGATCGCGATGTCGCGCTGCTGCTGCCTGCCGGGGTGTTGGCGGGCGACGTCGAAGCGACGCTGCGCGATGCCGCGGGCAAGCTGCTCGAGCGGCTCCGGGTGTTCGACGAGTATCGGGGTCCGCCGCTGGCGCCGGGGGAGCGCAGCGTCGCGTGGCGACTGGTATTCCGGGCCGCCGACCGTACCTTGCGTGAGGAGGAAGCGGACAAGGCGCTGGCCAGGGCCGTGAAGGCGGCCGAGGAGCGACATGGCGTCCGGCGGCGAGAGGCCTGATCTCGAAGCCCTGCGCGAGCTCGACGAGGTGCTGCGGCACCTCGAGGCCGAGCTCGCCAGCTGGCGCCGGCGCGCGCTGAGCGCTGAGGCGCGGGCCACCGACGCGGGTCCGGGCGGGGAAGCGCCTCCGCGGGCCAAGGAGCTCGAGGACGACAACCACGCCCTCCAGCAGCGGCTCGCGACCGCGAAGGACCGGGTTGGCGAGCTGCTTGGCCGGCTGCGCTTTCTCGAGCAGCAGCAGGACGGCGGGGGGAATGGGCAATGAAGAAGCACGCTGTGAAGGTGATGATCTGCGACGAGGAGTACACCGTCCGCTCGGAGCTGGACCCCGAGTATACGCGGCAGGTCGCGGCGCACGTGGACCAGGCGATCCGGCGGGTGCTGCACGCCGGGCCGATGGTGGAAACACACAAGGCCGCGATCCTGGCCGCCCTGGCCATTACCGACGAGCTCTTCGAGACCCGCAAGCAGCAGGCCGAGCTGGCCTCTCGGCTGCGGAGCATGTCTTCTGATCTGGCGAGGCTTCTGCCCCCGCAGAAGCGGCAGAGCGTTGGCGCGTAAGGGTCTTCCGTATCCCCATCGTGTAGCGTAACTTAGCACCTCAGGGTTCACGTAATCGGACATCACTCGGTGCGCCATGCCGCCGGAGTGGTTATATGGAAAACTGGCAGATCCTCGTCGGCCTCGGCGTGTTCGCCGTCGCCGGGCCGGCGTTGTTCTATGCGGGTCGTCTTCTGGAGCGGAGGGCCACGCGTCGCGCGCGGACCACCGCCCAGGACATCGCCGACCGCCTCCTCGCGGACGCCCGGAAGGATGCCGAGGCGTTCCGCCACTCGCTGGTTTCCTCGGGCACGGAAGAGCTGGGCAAGGCCCGCGAGGTCTGGGAGGCCGAAGCGGGCCGTCGGCGCGACGAGATCGCGCGCTCCGAGCGTCGGCTCGAGGAGCAGGGGAAGCAGCTCGAAAAGAAGGTGGACCTCTCCGAGCGCCGGGAGCGCGAGCTCGAGACCAAGCTCTCGGCGGCCACCGCGCTGGAGCAGCGGGTCGCCGGCCAGGAGCAGGAGCTGCGGCAGCTGGCGCTCGAGCAGCATCGCCGGCTCGAGGCCCTCGCCGGCCTGAGCGCGGCCGACGCCAAGCGCGAGCTGCTGCGCACCGTCGAGGACGAGGCCAAGGCCGAAGCGGCCAACCTGGTGCGCACCCTGAAGGAGCAGGCCCGGCGCGACGCCGACAAGGAAGCGAAGATGATCATCGCGATCGCCATCCAGCGAATCGCCGCCGAGCAGACTTCCGAGACCACCATCGCCGCGGTCACCCTCCCCAACGACGAGATGAAGGGCCGGATCATCGGCCGCGAAGGCCGCAACATCCGCGCCTTCGAGCAGGCCACCGGCGTCGACGTGGTGATCGACGACACCCCCGACGCGGTCACCGTCTCGTGCTTCGACCCGGTGCGCCGCGAGGTGGCGCGGCTGGCCCTCGAGCGGCTCATCAGCGATGGCCGCATCCATCCCTCCCGCATCGAGGAAGTGGTCAAGAAGGCGCAAGCCGACGTGGATCAGCAGATCCAGGAGGCGGGCGAGCAGGCGGCCTACGACGTGGGCGTGCACGGGCTGCACGCCGAGCTGATCAAGCTCGTCGGCCGGATGAAGTTCCGCACCAGCTACGGCCAGAACCTCCTCAAGCACGTCAAGGAAGTGTGCTGGATCGCGGGGATCATGGCCGCCGAGCTGAAGCTCGACGCCGCGAAGGCCCGCCGCGGCGCGCTGCTGCATGACATCGGCAAGGTCCTCACGCACGAGAGCGAGGGCACGCACGTCCAGCTCGGCGTCGAGGTCGCGACCAAGTACGGCGAGCCCCCGGTGGTGATCAACTGCATCGCGGCGCACCACGACGACGTGCCGCACGAAACGCCGATCTCGGTGATCGTGCAGGCGGCCGACGCGGTCTCCGGTTCGCGGCCGGGCGCGCGCCGCGAGGCGTTCGAGAGCTACGTGAAGCGGCTCGCCAAGCTCGAGGAGCTCGCCTCGGGCTTCCATGGCGTCGAGAAGGTGTACGCCATCCAGGCCGGCCGCGAGATCCGCGTCATGGTCAACCCCGAGGAGATGAACGACGCCGAGTCCGAGGAGGTGGCGTCCCAGCTTGCCAAGAAGATCATG
>JBGOSS010000028.1:0-51163 GCA_041476105.1 Gemmatimonadota bacterium | reverse complement strand
CCTCCACTTTCGACGAGCCGGCCGACCGGCACGTGCAGGTCGCCGACATGGTGATCGAGAAGGCCAAGCGTCTGGTCGAGCACGGCAAGGACGTGGTGATCCTGCTCGACTCGATCACCCGCCTGGCGCGCGCGCACAACGTCGTGGTGCCGCACTCGGGCAAGATCCTCTCGGGCGGCGTGGACGCCAACGCGCTGCACAAGCCGAAGCGGTTCTTCGGCGCCGCCCGTAACATCGAGGGCGGCGGCTCGCTCAGCATCATCGGGACCGCGCTGATCGAGACCGGCAGCCGGATGGACGAAGTGATCTTCGAGGAGTTCAAGGGTACCGGCAACTCCGAAATAGTGCTCGACCGGCGCATCGCCGAGCGGCGGACCTGGCCCGCCGTCGACGTGAACCGGTCGGCCACCCGCAAGGAAGAGCTGCTGCTGCCGCCCGACGAGCTGAACCGCGTGTACCTGCTGCGCAAGTTCCTGGCCGACATGCCCCCCGTCGAAGCGATCGAGTTCCTGATGGAGCGCCTCAAGCGCACCAAGAACAACAAGGAATTCTACGCCACCATGGCGCAGGGCTAGCCCCTGACCGGGGCCGGACCGCGGGGCCGGGTGCTCGCCGTCGACTGGGGCGAAAAGCGCTTCGGCCTTGCCCTCTCAGACCCGCTCCGGATGATCGCCCAGCCGCTCACCACGCTGACCCGGCGCGCCGGCAAGCGGGCGCCCGTCGGCACCATCGCGCAGCTCATCCTCCAGCACGAGATCACCGAGGTCGTCGTCGGCCTGCCCCTCACGCCGGAAGGCAACGAGGAGGAGACGGCGCGCGAGGCCCGCGCGCTGGGCGACGCCATCACGGCCCGCGCGCAGGTGCCGGTGCACTATCTCGACGAGCGCATGACCACGGCTCACGCCCTCAAGTCCGCGCGACGCGCCGGCGTGAAGGACGCCGACTCGCGCGCCAAGATCGACCAGATGGCGGCGGTAGGAATCCTCCAGGCGTGGCTGGATCGCCGGTGAGACCCGCGTCGTCGACTGTCGACAGTCGACTGTCGACAGCAGGCCTGCTCCTGTGCGCGCTCCTGGTATCGTGCCACGCCCCCGGGCCCGACACCCCCAGGACGCACGTCTACGTTCCGCGCGGCACGACGCTGGCCGCGGTCACGGACTCGCTGGTCTCGCACGGGGTGGTGGAAACCGGCTGGACCTTCCGTGCCTACGCCCAGTTGCGCGGACTGGCGCGCAAGATCCGGCCGGGCCTCTACGCCTTCCCATTGGGCGAGCGGTGGTCGGTGATCGTCGGCGCGCTGGCGACCGGCCGCACCGATGACGCGCTGTTCACGGTGCCCGAGGGACTGACGATACGGCAAATCGCCGACCTCGCGGCCGGCGCGCTCCGCCTGGCCCGCGACTCGGTGCACAGCGCGATCCGCGACTCGTTCCTGGTCGCCGCGCGCGACTCGGCGGTGCGCGCCGAGTTCGGCATCAGCGTGCCGCGGGGCGTGAAGGAACCGCTCGAGGGATACCTGCTGCCGGAGAGCTATCGCGTCGCCTTCGACGAGACGCCGCGCGACCTGGTGAAGCACATGCTCCGTCAGTTCACGGCGCTCTGGGACACCTCGGCCGACCGGAAGGCGCGGGCCCTGGGACTCACCCGCCACCAGGTGGTCACCCTGGCCAGCATCGTCGAGGGCGAGGCCCAGCTCCCGTCGGAGCGGAAGGTGATCGCCGGAGTGTACTACAACCGCTACCGCAAGCGCATGCCGCTGCAGGCCGACCCCACGGTGATCTACGCCGTGCAGCTCGGCGACGACCAGCCGATCCACCGGGTCCTGTACCGCCATCTCAAGGTGCGCTCGCCCTACAACACCTACCTCTACCCGGGCCTGCCGCCCGGGCCGATCAATAACCCGGGCCGCGCCTCGATTCTCGCGACCCTCGAGCCGGCGCAGCACAACCTCTACTTCTTCGTCGCGCGGCCCGACGGACGGCACATGTTCTCGCACACCTCGGGCCAGCACGCCGACTCCGTCGCGCTCGCGCGCATCCTGCGCGCCCAGGCCGAGGCCGAGCGCGACAGCATCGTGCGCGATAGCCTGGCCAGGGTCGGCCCCCGGCGCGTCGCCGCCAGGCGGCCCGGCACTCCGTGAGCGCCGCCGCGGGGCTGCCAGCGGCCCTGCGGCTGATCGTCGTCCTCGACGCCGACGCCGCGGGGGACCGGGACCTTGCCGCGCTGGCCGGGGCCGCCGCGCGGGGCGGCGCCACCATGCTCCAGCTGCGCGCGAAACCCTTCGCGGGGTCCACCCTGGCCGAGGCCGCGAGGCGCGTCATCGCCGCGGCCGGCGGCATCCCGGTGATCGTCAACGACCGGCTCGACGTCGCGCTCGCGACCGGCGCCGCCGGCTGCCACCTCGGACAGGATGACTTCCCCATCGCCGACGCCCGGCAGATCGCCCCGGCCGGGTTCATGCTCGGTGGCTCCGCCGGCGACGCCGACGAGGCGCGCCGGGCCACGCGCGCCGGCGCACACTACCTCGGCGTCGGCCCGGTGCGGGCCACCACCGGCAAGCCGGACGCCGGCGCCGCCATCGGCGCGAGCGGCTTTGCGCGCGTACGTGAGGCCACGACGCTGCCCTGCGTCGCCATCGGCGGGGTCACCGCGGCCGACGTGCCCGGTCTCCTGGCCGCGGGCGCCGCGGGTATCGCGGTGATCGGGGCGGTGCTGGGCGCGGCGGATCCGGAGAAGGCGACGAGAGCACTGCGAGAAGCGCTGCAAGCTGCTGAAGGCTGATTAGCCTTCAGCCATGCTATCCATCCTCGTCACTCCCAAAGGCGTCGGCCGGCTGCACGCCGGTCACCCCTGGGTGTACCGCTCCGACCTCGGCCGCCACGAGGGCCTCGAGGCGGGCCTGGTGCGCCTGGTCGACACCCGCGGCAAGGGCCTCGGCACGGCGCTCTTCTCGCCGCATTCGGAAATCCGGGCTCGCTGGATCGCACCCGAGGGAACGACGGTGGACGCCGCGTGGTGGACGGCCGCGGTGCGCGCCGCGGCCGGCCGGCGCGCCGGCATCGCCGACACCGGGTACCGCGTCGTCCACGCCGAAGGCGACGGACTCCCGTCGCTCATCCTGGACCGCTACGGCGACGTGGCGGTGGCCCAGCTGCTCTCGGCCGGACTCGAAACGGTCCGCGGCGCGGTGGTGGACGCCATCCGCGACGTCCTCGCGCCGGCGGGACTGCTGCTGCGCAACGACGCGTAGGTGCGGGCGCGGGAACGGCTCCCGCGCGAAACCACGCTCGCCTTCGGCGACGTGCCCGAGCGCGCAGCCTACACCGAGGGGCGGCTGACGCTCGGCGCCGCGCCATGGCACGGCCAGAAGACCGGGGCGTATCTCGACCAGCGGGAGAATCGCCAGCTGGTCGGACGGCTGGGACGGGGCCGGTGCCTCGACGTCTTCTGCTACCACGGCGGGTTCGCGCTCCAACTCCTCGCGGGTGGCGCGCGGGCGGTCGTCCTCCTCGACAGCTCCACCGAGGCGCTGCGGCTGGCGCAGGAGACCGCGCGGCAGAACGGACTCGCGGGCCTGGAGCCGGTGGAGGCGGATGCATTCGACTGGTTGCGGGAAGCGGCGGCGGGGACCGGCCGGTACGACGTCGTGGTCCTCGATCCACCCGCCTTCGCGAAGGACAAGGCTTCGCTCGAGCGGGCGCTGGCCGGCTACAAGGAGATCAACATCCGCGCGATGCAACTGCTCGCCCCGGGTGGCCATCTCTTCACCGCGTCGTGCTCCTATCACGTGCATCGCGGTGACTTCTTCGGCATGCTGGCCGAGGCATCGGCCGACAGCGGCCGGCGGCTCCAGATCGTCGAGATCCGGGGCGCCTCATCCGACCATCCCGAGCTGGTGACGGTGCCCGAGACGGGCTACTTGAAAGCGGCGCTGTTGCGAGCCATGTGAGCCTGAGCAACACCAGAGCCAAGAACCTAGAATCCAGGTTCTTTCGTCATCGTATGAACCTCGTCCACACCAGCAGCACCCCGGACTCGGGGTTCCGCAGCGACTGGTACTGGATCGGTGCCTGCGATCCGCGGGGATACCACTCGACGGCGATGATCTGGTCGGGGCGGTAGCTCTGGACCGATTCGCTCGTCGCCCGCACGCCGTCCACCCAGACGTCGACGGACAGGTAGCGGCCCGAGCCCAGCGAATACAACTGGAACGAAGCGGTGGACTGACCAATGACGGTCAGTTGCGGCAGGTCCTGGAAGACCGCGCGCATGGAGGAGCGCCTTTTCAATTCCTCGGAGCGCCGGACGATGGCGGTGCCCACGCGCAGGCGCCGCTCGAGTTCGTCGAGATTGATCTGCCCGATCCGTGACGATGCGGTCACGCGGATCGTGTCGAGCACCGTGAGGCCGCGCATCCGCACACTCACCCGAGTGGTATCGCCGTTGCGCAGCAGGACGGGCACCCGGACCGCGGTGTAGCCCACCATCCGTACCATCAGCGTCTGGGATCCGGCCGGCAGGTTGCGCAACGTGAAGCGGCCTTCCTCGTCCGCGTAGCCCTCGCCCGCCGCGTCGTCCACCGATGCGCGCGCGCCGGGGCGCGGCCGGTCGTCCTCGTCGAGGACGACGCCGGCGAGGATGGCGCGTCCCCGCCGCAGGCCGCCCGAGGCCGAATCCCCCGCCACCTGCGCGCTGTCGCGGCTGATACCCAGGTCGCGGCGGGCGATGCCGCGCGCGCCAAGGAGCAACTCGGTCACGCCGCTCGCGAAGCTGCCCGCCGTCGCCGAGACCGTGGCGATGTACTCCCGGGGTACGCCGCAGGCGTAGTAGTTCCCCAGACTGTCGGTCACCAGGTCGATCCCGGGGTGCGAGACTTCGACCCGCTCGATGCCGAGGCGCGCGGCGACCCACGACACCGACACGTGGGCGCCCGCCAGCCGGGTGTGGGTCTGGACGTCCTGGACGGCGCCGAACACGACGCCCGAGTCGCGGGCGTTGCGGATCGGCCCTCCCATCCCGCAGGCGGCGCGCGACATCGTCGCCAGGGACGGCACGTCCAGCTCGACGACGGTCGGCCGCCCCGCGACGACGTCGATGCGGCGCGCGGTGCTCGAGAACCCGGCGGAATCGAGGTCGGGATGCTCGAACGCGATGATCCGGCGCCCCGCCGGCACGCTGTCGAGACGGAACCGGCCGCCGACGTCCGTCACCGTCCCGAACCCGGTGCCAGCGATCCAGACGTGCGCCCCCTCGAGCGGCGCGCGCAGCAGGCTGTCGTAGACCACGCCGCGGACCGAGCCAGTCGCGCCTGCCGCACCGGCCGCCGGACGACGGGGCTGCTGGGCGAGCAGCGACACCAACGGCGTGGCGGCGAGGGCCAGGACCGGCAGACAGCGGCGAACACGCATCATGCGTACCTCACGATTCACTCGGCCATGATGCCGAGGCGGTCCAGCAGGGCGCCGACGTGGCGATGCGTGACATACCAACTCCCGAGCGGGGGGTTCCCGCCGTGCCAGTCGGAGCCGCCTGACGTCACCAGCCCGGCCTCGCGGGCCGCATGCTCCAGGGCGCTGGAGGAGGTGGGCGCCAGGTTCGGTCGCAGCACCTCGACGCCGTCGAGCCCCATCGCGCGCAGCCGGGGGAAAAGGGGCGCGTCGTCGAGCGCGGGATGGGCCCAGACGCTGCACCCGCCCGCCGCCCGCACCGCTACGATGGCATCGGCGACGTCGGGCCCCCGGCTCGGCACGTAGGCCGGCCCGCCGTCGGCGAGGTAGCGGCTGAAAGCCTCCTGCTGGTGGCGGACGGCGCCGACCCTGACCATGGCGTCCGCGACGTGCGGCCGACCGACGGAGACGTTGCCGGCGGGGGTGAGCACATCCTCCCGGCGGATCGTCACACCGAGCGCGCAGAGGCGGTCGATGATGGTACCCACCCGCTCCCGGCGCAGCGCGCCGAGCCGCGCGGTGATGGCGGCGATCGCCGGGTGGTCGGGGTCGATCCCGTACCCCAGGAGGTGCATTTCCCGGCCGTCGCGGTTGCACGAGAGCTCGATGCCGGCGATGACCCGCAGGCCCAGAGCTTCGCCGGCCGCCCGCGCCGGCGCCACGCCGGCGGTGGTGTCGTGGTCGGTGATGGCGATGGCGTGCAGCCCGGCGCGGCGGGCCTGCGCGGCCACCGCTTCCGGCGCCAGCTGGCCGTCCGAACACGTCGTGTGAACATGCAGATCGAGGTGCACGAGGGATTGCTCCAGTCCGGCATGGAATCTAGCTTGTGTCCATGCCAGGAGCGCGGGCCGCCCTGCCCGACCGCGCCGCCGCTGTCCGCCGCGTCTTTCTCGGCCTTCTCGTGGCCAACGTCGCCGTCGTGGCGGCGAAAGTCGTCATCGGCGTCAGAGCGGGATCGCTGTCGGTCCTCGGCGACGCGGTGCACTCCTCCGTCGACGCCCTCAACAACATCGTCTTCGTCGCGCTGATGCGCGTGGCGGGTGCCGCGCCCGACGAGGACCATCCCTACGGCCACGGCAAGTTCGAGCCCGTCGGCGCCCTCGGCATCCTGGTCTTCCTGTCGGTCACCTGCTTCGAGCTGCTCAAGAGCGCGATCACCGGGCTGGTGCGCGGCGTCCAGCCGCCGCACCTCACGGCACTCGAGCTGGGGTTCCTCGGCGCCACCCTGCTGGTCAACGTGTGGGTCACCTGGTACGAGGGCCGGCGTGGGCGCCAGCTGGACAGCGAGCTGCTCGTGGCCGACGCGGCCCACACCCGGGTCGACGTCCTCATCACCGTAGGCGTGCTGGCCGGTGCGATGCTGTCGCGCCGCGGCATCCGGAACGTGGACGCCATCATCGCGATTCTGGTGACGGTCCTGGTCGCGCGGGTCGGCTGGGACATCGTGCGCGGCTCGCTGCCCAGCCTGGTGGACCAGGTCGCGCGCGAGCCGGCGGCGATCCGCAAGGCCGCGGAGGGGGTGCGCGGCGTGGACTCGGCCTACGCGATCCGGTCGCGGAAGGCGGCGGGCGTGGTCTTCGCCGAGCTCACCATCGGCGTGACCGGTTCGCTGACGGTCGACGAGGCGCACGCCATCGCGGACCTGGTCGAGGACCGGCTCAAGTCCGAGCTGCGCCTCGACCAGGTCGTGGTGCACATCGAGCCGTGCTGACCACCGAGCGTCGGGAGCGCCGGCCGGCGCGCAGCGTGCGCGCCGAGTACGATCAGTTCATCGAGCAGCGCATCGAGGAATACAAGGACTCGCTGCCGCGCGCCGACATCCTGGCCATCGGCGACGAAGCGATGGCCGAGCTGGCCGGCGCGCTCCAGTTCCAGCTGACCGAAGTGGTGCTGCGCGAGCAGGTAGACGCCATCATCCGGCGGCGGCTCAAACTGCCCTCCTTCCGGCGCTGGCGCGAGCGTCACATCGCGCTGCGCGCCGCCCAGATCCAGCCCAACCACTGGGGTCTGGCGGCGCACGACCCGGTCGTCACGCTGGCCGAGCTGGTCGAGGACGAGGACCCGGTGCTGGTGATCGGCGCCTCGGACGGCGCCTGCGCGCTCTTCCTCGCGGCGCACGGCGCCCTGGTGCACGTCTGCGACCCCGACATCGCCGCGGTTTACGGCCTGGAGAACCGCGCCGTCACCGAGCAGCTCGGCGCGTCGGTCGAATGCACCGTCGTCCAGCTCGAGCGCTTCGAGCCCTTCTCCTGGTTCGTCGCCTGCGTGATCGAGACCGGGGCGCTGGTCGCACTCCCGGCGAGCGAGCGCGCCGCGCTCGTCGAACGGCTCAAGGCCGTCACCCCGCCCGGCGGACACCACGCGGTGATGCCCGCCAATCCCGGACGCGGCCGGGCCGACGTGCGGCTCTCGAGCGACGCCCTCCGCTCCCTCTATGGGGACTGGAATATCCTCCAGCCCCTCGCACCTCCCCTGACGACTGGCCGCAAGCCGCGCAACATGGGCTTCAGCGCCGTGAGGCCCGCCCAGAGTCACATCGCCACGGATGCTGCCGTGTCGGAATGACACGAAGTGCAGCACACCACTCATCGCATGGCACCGTAATTCCTTATCTGACAATTACTTACACATTGGCCATATGGGCACGCCACCTGCGTCTATGGATCGCGGGGACACGCCTCAGGGCGCTGGGCCCCCTACCTATAGAAAGAAGCGAGGCCCCATGGCTGCTGCGATCGTACGGCACGAACCTCTCGGGATCGTCATCCAGGACGGTGGCCAGGCGCACGCGTCGCCGCGCATCATGATGTGGTACTGGGCCAACGAAGATGAAGTCCCGGAATGGGAAAGGGCTGAAAGCTGAAGGCTGAAGGCTGAAGGCTGAAGGCTGAAGGCTCAAGGCTGAAGGCTGAAGGCTGAAGAGAAACGATACGCGATGCCGGTTTCGGGTTACCCGAGCCGGCATCGTTCTTTCCATGTTATCGCCATGAGAGCATTCTCCAAATTGCGTGTGTGGCAGGACGGTTATGCTTTTGTCCTGGCGGTGTATCGACTGACGTCGAGCTTCCCGGCGGCAGAGCGCTACGGAATTACTTCGCAGCTACAGCGGGCGGCTGTTTCCATCGCAACCAATCTCGCCGAGGGAGCAAAGCGGGAGAGCCCTGCCGAGTTTGTTCGATTCATCAACATCGCGGAGGCTTCGCTTGCCGAAGTCCAGTATCTCCTCCTGCTGAGCAAGGACTTGGGATACTGTTCCGAAGACACTGCACTTACACAGCACGCCGCCGGAATCGCCGGCCAACTCCATACTCTGAAAGCTGCAATTCGTCGCCAACATGCCGCTTAGCGAGTCCGCCTAGCTGCGGCGCGGCCGATTCGCCGCAAAGGAGCATGTGAGTGCTGCCGCCTGAGCATTCATTGAGCCTTCAGCCTTCAGCCTTCAGCCTTGAGCCGTCAGAGCCCCAACTCGGTGCGGGCATCGGGCGGGAGCCATCGGCGCACCTTGCTCATCGGCACGCTGATGCCGAGGCCGGCGCCTTCCCGCGGCGCCCCGAAGTGCACCGCGATCACCTCGCCCGCGGCGTTGAAGACCGGACTCCCCGACACGCCCGCGTAGGTGTTGCCGCTGAAGCGGATCCACTCGCCGGTCTGCGCGATGTAGCCGCCGAACAAATTGGAGTGCACGTAGCCGCCCTGGTCCACCGCCATGGAGGTGCCGAAGGGAAAGCCGAGCATCACCGCCGGCGCGCCCTGCTGCGCTCCGCGGCCGGCCCAGTCGATCGCGCGCACCGTCGGTCCGTGATAACCCCGGATCCGCAGCACCGCGACGTCCTGCCGCTCCGCCGTACTGACGGCGACCACGTCGGCGGCGAGCGCGCTATTCGTCTCGGCCATGACGACGAGAATCTGCCTCGCGGTCTCGTGTCCGTCGGCCAGCACCACGTGCCGGTTGGTCACGAAGTACCCCGACGGCGTGATCGCGAACCCGCTGCCCATGACCGAATCGTTGGCGAACCGCACGATGACGAGACCGACGGCGCGGCCGTTGTCGCGCGCGACGTCGGTGAAGTCGTGGGGCGCGCCGGGGGCGGCCTGCGGCGACGCAACGCCCTGGGCGGTCGCCAGCGATTCCTGCTCGCGCAGCCGGCGCTCGAGGCTGTCCAGCACCGAGCGGCTGACCGCGTTGCGGCGCGCCCGCTCCAGCTCGTCCCGCAGCCCCGCGATCTGCGCGTTCGACTGCCGCTCGACCGAGTCGGCGTGGCGGACCTGCTGGTTGAAGGCGCGTTCCTGGCTCTGGATGAGCGCCGCCGACTCGGCGCTGCGTTGCGCCGACTGCCGCCACACCACCACGATCGCGCCGAGCAGCACGGCGAAGGCGATGCCAACGCCGATCCGGAACCCCCGCGACGACTCGGTCGCGAGCTGCCGCGCCATCGACCGCATGAACACGCCGGTGCGCATCCGTGGCGAGCCCTGGGCTTCGCTCTCCGCCGCCGCGAGCATGCCGCCGAGGCTCTTGCGCGGCTCGTGTTGCGGGGCGTACGGCGCGCCCTCGCCGTCGCCCAGCGCCTGCGCGCCGAGCATCCGGACCTCGAACATCGGCCCCTGCCACCCGAGCATCATCCGGTCGCCGGCGTGCAGGCGCACCCGGCCCTCGACCGGGTTGCCGTTGAGGTAGGTCCCGTTGCGGCTGCCGAGGTCGGCAAGGAAGGCATTGCCGAAGTCGTCGAAGGTGATGCTCGCGTGGCGCTTCGAGACGACGGTGTCGGCCACGGTGCGCAGCGCGATCTGGCAGCCGGCCGAGCGGCCGACGACGACCTCTCGGCCGGCGCCGACGAGATCCTCGCCACCCTTCACCCGGCGCAGCCGGACCGGCGGCAGCCCGAGGGCGAGGGCCGGCTCGGCCTGGGTGCGCCCCACCTGACCGGGGACGGTGACTCTCAGCACCGGTCCGCGCTGGCCGAGGCTGAACTTCATCCCCGTGGAGAGCCGCGCCGGCTCGCCGAGCCGCTGGCCGTTGAGCCAGGTGCCGTTGGTGCTGCCGAGGTCCTCGAGCCACCAGGAGTCGTCCTCGTGGCGGATTACCCGGCAGTGGAGGGCGGAGACGACGTCTTCGGATTCGGGGAAGGTGATCTCGAGAGAAGGATCGCGGCCAAGCCGGGCCCCCTCGGGCGGGACCGTGAAATCGGTGCCGTTCCGCTCGTCGCGCAGAATCACGGGACGCAATATAGGGCACGTGCGGGAGGGGCCGAAACGGTGCAGGTCACCAAAACTGCGCGGGGCCGGCAACCCTCGCCGGCCCCTGTGCAGCTAAGACTACTTCTTCTTCTTCTTGGCCGTCTTCTTCGCGGCCTTCTTCTTCTTGGCAGCCACGAGGGCCTCCTTGAAGGGGTGGAACATACCGCCGGGCCTCAGTGCCCAGCCGGCGCTACACAGCGTCGCTGACGGACTGGAAGTTGAAGTCGTGGGTCCTGAGCGGCGGCACGACGACCGCCTGGCCGACGTCGCTCGACTCGCTGGCCGAGACCCGGATGGAGCGACCCATCGCTTCCACGTTGTTCAGCATCGTCACCGGGCTCTCGTTGAACCGCATGTTCTTCACCGGGTGCGAGATGCGCCCGTTCTCGATGAGGAACGTGCCGTCGCGCGTCAGCCCGGTATAGAGGATGGTGCGCGGATCAAGCGGCCGGATGTACCAGAACCGGGTGACCAGCACGCCGCGCTCGGTGCCGCGGATGAGGTCCTCGAGCGAGGCGTCGCCGCCGGTCATCCTCAGACCCGCCGGGAACCCGGTCGGCTCGACACCCTTCTGCTGCGCCCAGTACCGATCGTAGAGCAGGTTGCGCACCACGCCGTTCTCGATCCACGTGATCCGCCGGTTGGGCAGTCCGTCGCCCGCGAAGGGCGAGGCCAGGAGATCGGGATCCCAGGGATCGGAGGCGATGGTGACCCGCGGGTCCGCGACCTGCTCCCCGATCTTGTTGCCGCCGCCGCGCTTCGAGAAGAACGAGCGACCCTCGTCGGCGCCGCGGGCCTGCATGGCGAAGACCATCAGGCCGAGCAGGTTGGCCACGGCCGTCGGCTCGAGCACCACGGTGTAGCGGCCCGGTTCGATGGCGACGGCATTCTGCGACATCTGCGCCTTGCGCGCGGCGGTCTCGGCCAGCTCGGCCGGACGCGCCTTGCTCCAGTCGTTGTGGGCCGTGCCGGCCCAGCCCGAGCCGGTCCCGCCCTGGGTGCGCACCGTGTTGGTCATCGCGAAGGCCGTCGCCTTGTGGTAGGCGAAGAGCCCGTGGTTGTTGGCGATCGCCTGGGCCCCGGCCGCGAGGGTGAGGAAGCCGGCGGTCGTCATGCTGCCGCGCCGCGCGGTCTCGATGCACACGTTGGCGGCATCGGCCCGGCGGTTGGGGTCCAGGTTCGCGGTCCCCTCGAAGAAGGCCGGGACATCGCGGTAGGTCTGGGGGCCCAGCTCCGGCATCGCCTCCCGGTCCTCGGGGCTGAGGCGCGCGATGCGCTCGCTCATCTCCACCGCGTGTTGCAGCCCCAAGTCGGTGACGATGTTGGTGCTCGCGCTTCCGGTGCGCCGCCCGAACGACGAGCGCACGTTGATGGAGTCGTTGGTCGAGTCACCGCTGGTGGAGACGCCGTTGTCGGCCCAGCGGGTGTTGGCCTGGAGCCCCGAGCCGACGCTCACCCGGCACTCGTCGGCGTGACTCATGCCGAGGATGCGCTGGGTGAGGGCCTGGGCCTCGTCGCGGGAGAGAATGCTCACCGCTGCCGTCCGGTGTTGATGACGGCCACGTTGCGGACCCGCGCCGGCACGCAGCCGTGGCTCACCGCGTTGGACTGGCCGGGCTGTCCCTTGCCGTCGTTGAAGGCGCCGCCGAGGTAGTAGGAGCGCGGGCCGCCGATCATGTCCATCGAGTTCCAGAACTCGGGGGCGCGGGCCTGGTAGGTCACGTCCTTCAGCATCCCGGCGAGCCGCCCGTTGCGGATCTCCCAGAACACCTGCCCGCCGAACTGCATGTTGTAGCGCTGCTGGTCGATGGAGAAGGCGCCGTTGCCCTTGATGTAGATCCCGCGTTCCACCGAGCCGATGACGTCGTCGAGGGTGGTGTCCGCTTCGCCCGGGAGCAGCGAGACGTTGGGCATCCGCTGGAACTGCACGTCCGACCAGTTCTGCGCGTACGAGCACCCGTGGGAGCGCTGGTTGCCGGTCAGGTCGGAGATCCAGGGGGCCTGCTCGCGCGTCGTCTGGTAGTCCTTGAAGATCCCGCGCTCGATGAGCAGCCACTGGTCGGCCGGCACGCCCTCATCGTCCCAGCCGGTGGTCGCGAGCCCGCCTTCCTGGCGGCGGTCGGCCTGGATGTTCATGAGGTCCTGACCGTAGCGGAACTTCCCGATCATGTCCCGCGGCGGGGCGAGGAAGCTGGTGCCGGCGTAGTTGGCCTCGTACCCCATCGCGCGATCGAGCTCGGTGGGGTGCGCGATGGACTCGTGGATGGTGAGCCAGAGGTGCGAGGGGTCGAGGACCAGGTCGTAGCGGCCGGGGTCCACCGAGCGGGCGCCGAGCTTCTGCACCGCCTCCTGGGCCCAGACCGGCGCCTTGGCGACCAGGTCGGCCTCCAGCACATGCTCCCAGCCGCGCGCCATCGGCGCGATCTCGGCCGAGTCGCGGCTCTGGAAATCCGACATGTCGGAGGCGACCGCCGTGACGTTCATCGAGGGGAGCGAGCGCACCAGGTGCTGTACCGTGAAGGTCCCCTCGGTGCTGGCGAAGGTCCGCTCGTCCTTCAGGAAGAACATGCTCGAGTTGACGAACCGCGCGCCCTGCACCTTCAGCGCCTCGGCGTTGGCGCGGAGCAGGAGCGCGGCCTTGTCCTCGATGGGGATGGTGAAGGGATCGATGCGCGTGGCGGCCGCCCAGTGGCCGTCGGGCACCGGGTCGACCGGCGCGAGGACGATGGGGCGCTGCATCGCGCGGCGGTTGGCGCGGGCCTGCTGCACCGCCACCCGCGCGACGCGCTGGACCTCGGCGCGGCTCAGGTCACGGCTCGCCGCGAAGCCCCACGCGCCCCCGGCCAGCACGCGGACCCCGAAGCCAAACGTCTGGGAGTCCGACATGTTGGTGATCCGGTCTTCCCGCGAGGCGACCGACTGCGACTGCGCGCTCGAGACGCGCACGTCGGCGTAGCTCGCGCCGGCGCTCTTCGCCGCGTCGAGGGCGAGCATCGCCATCTCGCGGATCGAAGCGTCGGTTTGTGGAAGAGGGGTGACGTGAGGAGGGACAACCGATTCGCCGCGACTCGTGACGACCACCGTGGTCGCCAGCGCGGCTGAGCTACGCTTGAGAAAGTCTCGACGGGATACTGCCAACCAGTTCTTCTCCGATGATGGCACGTAACGTCTTGTGTGCGAATATATAAGCCGCATTCGACACGTCAATGGTTTTTGCGCCTCGAATGTTCAGCGCTGCCGTCCGGTGTTGATGACCGCGATGCTCCGAAAGCGTGCCGCCGGGCAGCCGTGACTCACCGCGTTGGACTGGCTCGGCTGCCCTTTGCCGTCGTTGAACGAGCCACCGAGCATGTAGGACCGCGGCCCGCCGACGAGGTCCATCGCGTTCCAGAAATCCGGCGTGCGTGCCTGGTAGGTCACGTCTTTCAGCATCCCCGCGAGTCGCCCGCCCCGGATCTCCCAGAACGCCCGGCCGCCGAACTGGAAGTTGTAGCGTTGCTGGTCGATGCTGTAGGCGCCGCGGCCCTTGATGTAGATCCCGCGATCCACCGAAGCGATGACGTCCTCGGTGGAGAGGTCGCGTTCGCCGGGCAGCAGCGAAACGTTGGGCATCCGCTGGAACTGCACGTCGGCCCAGGTCTCGGCGTAGGAGCAGCCGTGGGAGCGCTGGTTGCCCGTGAGGTCGGCGATCCACGCCGCCTGCTCGCGCGTCGTCTGGTAGTCCTTGAAGAGGCCGCGCTCGATCAAGAGCCACTGGTCGGCCGGCACGCCCTCGTCGTCGAAGCCGATGCTGGCGAGCGCGCCTTCCTGCCGCCGGTCGGCCTGGATGTTCATGATCTCCTGGCCGTAGCGCAGCCGCCCGATCACCTCGCCCGGCGGGGACACGAAGCTGGTGCCGGCGTAGTTCGCCTCGTAGCCCATGGCGCGGTCCAGCTCGGTGGGGTGGCCGATGGACTCGTGGATGGTGAGCCAGAGGTGCGTGGGGTCGAGCACCAGGTCGTAGCGGCCGGGATCCACCGAGCGGGCCGAGAGCTTCTCCACCGCCTGCTCGGCCCACATCGGGGCGCGGCCCACGAAGTCCGCCTCCTCGACGTGCTCGTAGCCGCGGCCCATGGCCTGGACCTCGTTCGAGTCGCGGGACTGGAAGTCGGACTGGTCGCTGGCCACGGCGGTCACCGACAGCGACGGGTTGGTCCGCACGATGGTCTGGACGGTGTAGGAGCCCTCGGTGTTGGCGAAGGTCCGCTCATCCTTGAGGAAGAACATCGCCGAGCTGACGAAGCGGGCGCCGCGCACCTTGAGCGCTTCGGCGTTGGCGCGCAGCAGCAGCGCGGCCTTGTCCTCGATCGGCACCGTGAAGGGATCGATGCGCGCGGGGCTGGCCCAGCGGCCGTCGGGCACCGGCGTGGACGGCGCGAGCACCACCGGGCGCAGCGTGGCGCGTCGATTGGCGCGGGCCTGCTGAACCGCGACGCGGGCCACCCGCTGGACCTCGGCGCGGGCCAGGTCGCGGCTGGCGGCGAACCCCCAGGCCCCGTTCACCAGCACCCGCACACCGAACCCCATCGTATCGCCGTCGGAGAGGTTGGTGACGCGGTCCTCGCGCGTGGCCACCGACTGGGTGCGGGTGCGCGAGACGCGCACGTCGGCGTACGAGGCGCCGGCGCTCTTCGCCGTGTCGAGCGCGAGCATCGCCAGCTCGCGGATGTTGGCGTCGTCCTGGGGCAGCGGCATGCCGCGAGGGGCCACGGCGAACCGGCCGCGCGGTGTCACGACGACGAGCCCGGCGAGGGCGGCGGAGCCGGTCTTCAGGAAGTCTCGGCGCGATGGAGCCAAGCGGTCCTCGGGATTTGATGGAGGCGTCGGTGCGAGTATACCTCCCGTCCTCCTTCGGTCAAGCCAACCGCTTTGCAATCGACGCGGCGGCCCGGTACGTTTTTGCACGGTCATGCCCACACTGACGATCGACGGCCGCACCGTCACGGTACCCGATGGCGCCACGATTCTCGACGCCGCGCGCGCCGCCGGCACCCAGGTGCCGACGCTCTGCTGGTACCCGAAACTGCCGGTGGTGGGCTCCTGCCGGCTCTGCCTGGTGAGCGTCGAGGGCACGCCGAAACTCCAGGCGGCGTGCGCCGCGGCGGCGGCCGACGGGATGAAGGTCGTCACCGAGTCGGCCGAAGCCGTGGCCAACCGGCGCAGCGTCCTCGCGCTCCTCCTCGAGCGGTACCCCACCGACGGACTGGCCGCCAAGGTCGAGTCCTCGCGGGGCAACGGACACCACCTCAACGAATTCGAGCAGTACCTGCGCCGCTACGACGTGCCGCTCGCGGCCGTCTCCACCCTGCCGCTGCGCGGCGGGGACGAGCGGCCCGGCGACCCGATGATCCAGCACGACATGAGCACCTGCATCCTCTGCACCCGCTGCGTGCGCGCCTGCACCGACATCCAGCAGGTCGGCGTCCTCGACGTCGCCTGGCGCGGCGAGCACGCGGTGATCGTCGTCGGCGGCGACGGCAACCCGGA
Organism: Gemmatimonadota bacterium; assembly: GCA_041476105.1. Classification (GTDB taxonomy): domain Bacteria; phylum Gemmatimonadota; class Gemmatimonadetes; order Gemmatimonadales; family JACORV01; genus DASXPG01. The sequence continues at coordinate 34,952 of JBGOSS010000028.1, read as the reverse complement.
CCACGCCGCCTGCACCTGGTGCGGCGAATGCGTGCGGGTCTGCCCCACCGGGGCGATCCACGAGGTGCTGCCGCTGGAGCACTTCACCCGCGCCGAGGTGGCCAACCCGGAGAAGGTGGTGCGGTCGGTCTGCCCGTACTGCGGGGTCGGCTGCCAGCTGGACCTCCACGTGCGCGACAACAGCATCGTCCGGGTGACCAGCCCGTGGATCGAGGACGACACGCCGAACATCGGCTCGACCTGTGTGAAAGGCCGATTCGGGTACGACTTCGTGCAGCACCGCGACCGGCTGACGAAGCCCCTCATTCGCCGCGGCTGGGTGAAGAATGGTGGGCGTTGGGTCTACGACGGCCCCACCGGAGACGGCCGCCGGGGCGGGCCGTGGCGGACCATCGGTCAGGAAGGGGAGCAAGCCAAGCCCCGACCGCAGGACCGGGCCCAGGGCAAGAAGCTGCGCGATCTGCCGCTGGTGGAGCGCATGCAGCACGACATCCGCGATCGGGCCACCACGCCGGCCGACTGGTACACGCCGTTCCGGGAAGCCACGTGGGACGAGGCGCTCGAGCTGGCGGCGCAGGAGATGACGCGCATTCACCGGGCGCACGGTTCGGACGCCATGGCGGTGTTTCAGAGCGCCAAGTGCACGAATGAAGAGAACTATCTCCTGCAACGCCTGTTCCGCGCCGCCTTCGGCACCAACAACATCGACCACTGCACCCGGCTGTGCCATTCCACCAGCGTCTCGGCGATGGGCGACGCGCTGGCGACGGCGGCCGCGTCCGGCTCCATGCGCGAGATCGAGGAAGCGTGCGACGTCATCTTCATCGCCGGCGCCAACACCACGGAGACGCACCCGGTGTTCGGCGCCGCGATCAAGCGCGCGCACCAGCGGGGTGCGAAACTGATCGTCGCCGACCCGCGCCGGATCGAGCTGGCCCAGCGCGCCGACATCCACCTCCAGATGCTGCCAGGCACCGACGTCGCCCTGTTCGGCGCCATGCTCGCCCACATCCTGGCGCAGGAACTCGAGGACCGGACGTTCATCGCGGCGCGGACGCACGACTTTGACAAGGTCCGCGCCGCGGTCGCGGCCTACACGCCGGAGAAAGGCGAGGCCATCACCGGTGTGCCGGCCGATCTGATCCGGCGCGCCGCCGAGCTGTACGCCAGGGGGCCGCGCACCAGCACGCTCTGGGCGATGGGGCTGACCCAGCATCTCAACGGCCACGACATGGTGGCCTCGCTCCTCAACCTGATCCTCGCCACCGGGATGATCGGGCGCTGGGGCGCGGCGATGTTGCCGGTGCGCGGGCAGAACAACGTGCAGGGCTCGTCCGACATGGGCGCGATTCCCTTCGTGTTCCCCGACTACCAGCCGGTGGGCGATCCGGTCGTCCGGAAGAAATTCGCGGACATGTGGGGGGTGCCCCTCGATCGGCTCTCGCCCACGCCGGGCCTCAAGGTGACCGAAATGGCGCGCGAGGGCTCGCCGGTGCGGGCACTCTTCATCATGGGCGAGAACCCGATCATCTCGGATCCGGACATCGCGCACGCCGAGGCGTGGTTCGCCGGCGTCGAGTTCCTCGCGGTGCAGGATCTGTTTCTCACCGAGACGGCGCGCTACGCCGACGTGGTGTTGCCCGGCGCGGCGTTCGCCGAGAAGACCGGGACGTACGCCAACACCGAGCGACGGGTGCAGCTGGCTCACAAGGCGATCGAGCCCCCGGGCCAGGCGCGCGCCGACTGGGAGATCATCGTCGAGTTGTCGAACCGCTGCGGCCTGCCGACACCGTTCACCGATACGGCGCAGGTGATGACGGAAATCGCGAAAGTCGCCCCCGCGTGGGCCGGCATCTCGCACCAACGCCTGGACGGAACCGGCGGTCTCCAGTACCCGGTTCCCGACGCCCGGCACCCGGGAACCGCTTTTCTGTTCGACCAGACGTTCCCGACCAGTGACGGCAAGGCGACGTTCCACGCGATCGACTACGCTTCGGTCGGCGAGCTGCCTGACGACGAGTTCCCGTTCGTGATGTGCACCGGCCGCCAGTTGTATCACTGGCATACCGGGACCATGACGCGCCGTGCCAAGGGGCTGGATGCCCGCGAGCCCACGCCCACGGTCGAGATCCATCCGGACGATGCCGCGGCGCTCGGCATTCGCGAAGGCGACCTGGTCCGGCTCACCAGCCGGCGCAACTCGTTGCTCATCTCGGCGCGCATCTCCGACCGCGTGGCGCGCAAACAGGTCTTCGTGCCGTTCCACTTCCGCGAGGCGGCGGCCAACCTGCTGACCAGCCCGGTGCTCGAGCCGCACGCCAAGATGGCCGCGTTGAAAGTCTGCGCCGTGCGCGTCGAAGTGCCAGACTGATGCCCGCGCCCGACACCCGACACGCCCCTCCCGACTGCCCCCGATGAAAGCGATCGTCAAGCCGGCGCCCGGCCCGGGCCTCGTCGTGCGCGACGTCCCCAGGCCCGAGTGCGGGCCCGCCGACGTCCTCATCCGGGTGACCAACGCCGGCGTCTGCGGGACCGACCTGCACATCGCCGAGTGGGACGCCTGGGCGCGGAGCCGCGTGAAGCCGCCCCTGGTCCTGGGGCACGAGTTCGCGGGCGAGATCGTGGAAGTCGGTAGTGCGGTTCGCGGCGAGTTCACCACCGGCCAGCTGGTGACCGCCGAGGGCCACATCATCTGCGGGCACTGCCTGCAATGCCGGACCGGCAACGGGCATATCTGCCAGAAGACGCGGATCATCGGCGTGGATCGCGCCGGTGCCTTCGCGGAGTATATCGCCATGCCGGCGACCAACGTGATGCGCCTCGACGGGATTCCGCCGGAGATCGGCGCGATCATGGACCCGATGGGCAACGCCTTCCACACGGTGCTCACCGCCGAGATCCCCGGGAGCGTCGTCCTGGTGCTGGGCTGCGGGCCCATCGGATGCTTCGCGGTCGGGATCGCCCGGGCCGCCGGCGCGCGCGCCGTGATCGCGGTGGACGTGAATCCGGTGCGCCTCGACCTCGCGGGCCGGATGGGCGCGACCCGGACCATCACCCCATCGGCCGACGTCGAGGCGGCCGTCATGGAGCTGTCGGAGGGCAACGGCGCCGACGTGGTCTGCGAGATGTCGGGCGCGGCCCCCGCGCTCCACTCCGCCTTCCACCTGGTACGCTACGGCGGGCGCGTGCAGCTGCTCGGGATTCCCGCCGGCGACATCCCGGTGAACTTCGCCAGCGAGATCATCTTCAAGGGGATCACCGTCTACGGCGTGATCGGCCGCAAGATGTACGAAACCTGGAACCAGATGCAGCGCTTCCTGCGCTCCGGCATCTTCGATCCCCGGCCCGTGATCACCCACCGCTTTCCGCTGGAGCGCATCGACGACGCGCTCGCCGCCATCAAGAGCGGCGACGCCGGCAAGGTCATCCTCGACATCGGATCGTGACGCGATGAATCGCACGCTCGACACCCGGCTCCAGGCGGAGCTGGACGGCTTCAGGAAGGACGGCGTCTACAAGCGGCTCAACTACCTGGAATCGCCGCAGGGCCCCGTGGTCAGGATGGAAGGCCGCGGCGACGTGCTGGTGCTTTCCTCGAACAACTACCTCGGCCTCTGCAACGTCACCTCGGTGGTGGAGGCCGGCCGCGCCGGGCTCGACCGGTTCGGCGCCGGGACCGGGTCGGTCCGGTTCATCTGCGGGACATTCACCATCCACCGGGAGCTCGAGCGGGCGCTGGCGGGCCTGGTGGGCACCGAGGCCTCGCTCACCTACGTGAGCTGCTGGAACGCCAACGAAGGCCTGGCCGCGACGATCCTCGGCGAGCAGGACGTCATCATCTCCGACCAGCTCAACCATGCCTCCATCATCGACGGCATCCGGCTCGCCAAGGCCATCACCAAGTGCCAGAGCGCCGTTTACCGGCACTCCGACATGGGTGACCTCAAGGACAAGCTCGAGGCGGCCCGGGGCAACCGCACCAGGCTGGTCATCACCGACGGCATCTTCTCCATGGAAGGCGACATCGCGAAGCTGCCCGACATTCTCCAGCTCGCGAAGCGCTACGACGCCGTGGTGTGCGTGGATGACTCGCACGCCAGCGGCGTCCTCGGCGCCACCGGGCGCGGAACCGCCGAGCACCTGGGGGTGCTGGGTGAGGTGGACATCATCACCAGCACCCTCGGCAAGGCGTTGGGCGGCGCGGCGGGCGGGTTCACCGCCGGCTCCGAAGCGCTCTGCGACTACCTGACCCAGCGCTCGCGGCCCCAGCTCTTCTCCAACGCGCTGCCACCCACGGTGGCCTCCAGCTCCCTGGAGGCGGTCGCGTACCTGCGCGCACACCCCGAGCTGGTGCGGCGCCTCCACGAGAACGCGGCCTGGTTCCGCAACGCGCTCATCGAGGCGGGCTTCAAGCCGCTGGCCGGCGACACGCCGATCATCCCGGTCATTCTTGGCGAGACCTCCCGCGCCATCCAGATGAGCGAGATGCTGCTCGCCGAGGGCGTGTTCGTCACCGGCTTCGGCTATCCGGTGGTGCCCCAGGGGCACGCGCGGGTGCGGTGCCAGGTGAGCGCGGCCCATACGCGCCAGCAGCTCGAGCAGGCCATCGAGGCCTTCAAGAAGGTAGGAAAGAAACTGGGGGTCATATGACGGCTGGACGGCTGGACGGCTGGAGGGCTGGACGATCGCTCATCCTGACGGTCGTCGCGCTCAGTCTCGGGCAAGCGGTCAAGCCGTCAAGCGGTTTGGCTGCCCAGGTCCCCACCCCCGAGTCGTTCCTGGGATTCCGCGTGGGCCAGGATTCGCAGCTCGCGTCGTGGCGCCAGATCGGCGACTACTTCACGCGCCTCGCGGCCGCCTCGCCCCGGGTGCGCCTCGACACCCTCGGTCCCACGACCCAGGGCCGCCCCTTCCTCCTCGTCACCATCACCGACCCGGCGAACCTCCAGCTCCGGGACCGTCTGATCGCCGACCAGCGGCTCCTCGCCGACCCGCGGCTGCTGTCGGCCGTCGACGAGGCCCGGCTGGTCCGGAGCCAGCCCGCCGTCATCCTCATCAACTGCTCGATCCACTCCACCGAGATCGGCGCGAGCCAGATGTCCATGGAGCTCGCCTGGCGGCTGGTGACCGATACCGCCCTCATGGCCCGGCTCCGCAACGTCGTGGTCCTGCTGGTGCCTTCGGCGAACCCCGACGGCGTGGACATCGTCGGCGACTGGTACCGCCAATCCCGCGGGACCCCGTGGGACGGCTCCAGCCCGCCGTGGCTCTACCACCCGTACGTGGGGCACGACAACAACCGCGACTGGTTCATGCTCACCCAACCCGAGACGCGAGAGCTGACTCGCGTGCTCTACAAGCAGTGGTTCCCCGAGGTGTTCTACGACGTGCACCAGATGGGGAGCAACGGCTCGCGGATGTTCATGCCGCCCTTCGCCGATCCCGTGAATCCGAACCTCGACCCGACGATCGTCTCCGGGATGAACCTCGTCGGCGCGACGATGGCGCAAGCGCTCCTCGACGCCGGCAAGACCGGCGTCGCGCACCAGCAGCGCTACGACCTCTGGTGGCACGGCGGCGCGCGCTCCACGCCCACGCGGCACAACATGGTCGGCATCCTGACCGAGGCCGCGAGCGCCCAGCTCGCCTCGCCGCAGTGCCTCGCGGCGGCGCAGCTCCGCCAGCCGGTGCGCGGCATCAACTACCCGGCTCCATGGACGCCGGGCTGCTGGCACCTGCGCGACATCGTGGACTACGAGCTGATCACCAGTACCGCGCTGCTGGGTCTGGTGGCCGACCGGCGGGAAGCCTTCATCCAGCGCTTCGTCACGGCGGGGCGGCACGCCGTGGAAGCGGGGCGGTCCGAGCCCTACGCCTTCGTGATGGCGGCCGACGGGGCGGGTGATGCGGCGCGGCGCGCCCACCTCGCCAACCTGCTGATCGCCACCGGCATCGAGGTGCACCGCGCCCGCGGCCCCTTCACCGCGAGCGGCCGCACCTACCCGGCCGGGTCCTACGTCATCAGGCTCGACCAGCCGTTCCGCGCCCATGTCAAGGATCTCCTCGAGCGCCAGGACTATCCCGACATCCGCGCCTATCCGGGCGGGCCGCCGCAGCCGCCGTACGACGTCGCCGGGTGGACGCTCCCGCTCCAGATGGGCGTGGGCGTCGACCGCCTCGACCAGCCGCTGGGCAACGTCGACCTCGAGCTGCTCGACACCGCCGTCGTGGCGCCGGGCGGTATCACCGGCCGAGGCGACGTGGTGCTCCTCGACAATCGCGCCAACGGCGAAATCACCGCCGTCTGGCGCGCGCTCGCCGCGGGGGGAACGGTCGAGATCGCGTCGCAGCCCTTCACGGCCGAGGGAACAGCCTGGCCCACCGGCACGCTGGTGGTGCGCGGGGCGCGGGCCGCGGTCGACCGGGCCGCGCGCGAATTCGGTTTTTCGGGCTCCGCGGTGCGGCGGGCGGAGGTGCCGGCCGGCTCGCCGCGGGTCGGCGGAGTGCCCAAAGTCGCCCTCTACCGGTCGTGGAATGGGTCGATGGACGAGGGCTGGACCCGGTGGGTCTTCGAGCAGCTGGGGGTGGGCTACGCCACCGTCACCGACTCGACGATCCGCCAGGGAAGCCTGCGCGCCCAGTACGACGTGCTGATCCTCCCCTCCGAGACCGAGGCGGCCATCGTCAACGGCCGTCGCGCCGGCACCGCCCCGGCCCGGTACACCGGCGGGCTCGGGGTGGAGGGCAGCGAGGCGGTTCGGCGCTTCCTGGACGAGGGGGGTACGGTCATCGCCCTTGATGAGGCGAGCCGCTTCGCGATCAACCGCCTGGGGGCGGCCGCCAGGGCGCTCCGGACCACCCGCGGGGCCGATGAAGGAGGCGGGGATCCGGCGACGACGCCGGCCCGTGACACGGGTTCAGTATTTCGCTTTTATGCCCCGGGTTCTATTTTCGAGACGGTCGTGGACCGGAGCCACCCGATTGCGTCGGGGATGGACTCCTCGGCGGCGGTCTACTTCATCTCGAGTACCATTCTCGAGGCGGGACCGGGAACACGGGTGATCCTGTCGTATCCGCAGGGTCGTAATCCCCTGCTCTCGGGGTACGTGAGCGGCCCCGAGGTGCTGTCCGGCCGCGCAGCGCTGATCGATGCACCCGTCCGGCAGGGCCACGTGATCCTGTTCGGATTCCGTACGCAGCATCGGGGTCAGACTCACGGGACGTTCAGGCTTCTGACCAACGCGATTCTCTATGGAGCGGCTGCCGCTCCCGCCCGCGCCGGCGCATCGGCAGGGCGTAACGCGACTGGGAGGTAGCATGACTCGACATCGGTTCCTGCTCGGCGCCGCGCTGCTCACGCTCGCCGCCGCCAGGCCGCTCTCCGCGCAGCGGGTGCAGGACTGGCAGTATCGCTGGTACTGGGGGGCGCGCGGCGGCATCGTGTCGTACACGCTGCCGACGCCGGGCCGCCAGTTCAAGCCTCTGGTCGGCGCCGAGTGGTTCATCACCGCGCGGCGCGTGGCGCTGCACATCGGTTACGACCAGTCGTTCAGTGGCGCGACCGACACCTTCCGCCTCAAGGGCTTCGCCGCCAACGAGACGGTCCAGTTCGACGGCATGCGCCAGATCCAGATCGATGTCGTCGCGATCATCGGCGACAACGCCTTTCAACCGTACGTGGGCGGCGGGTTCGTGATCGAAACGCTCACCAACTCGCACTCCACCAACACCGCCGCGAGCACCCAGGTGCAGGACGCCGTGGCGGCGGCGTCGTCGGGTGGGTTCCTCCACCTGATGGCCGGCGCCCAGTATCGCTTGACCCGCAAGGCCGCGATCTTCGGCACCTACAGCTACTCGGCCCAGGGCAGGGACTTCCTGCTCACGGGCAGCGCGCAGACGTTCGAGGGAGGCATCCGCTACGCCTTCCTGGGCGCCAAGGAAAACGATCCGACCACTCGGCACTAGCCCCGGGCCGGCCGCCGGTTGATACGCGAGGGCCCCGGACGCTCAGTCCGGGGCCCTTGTCGTGCGCTCGGCTCTCGACCTCAGCGACTCAGGTGCGGGTTTCCCGCCTCGTAGAAGCGGAGTCGGCGCTCCACCGCCCGGGTAATCCCGATGCGCGGACTGACGCGGCGCCGGGAGCGGGGCACCGGTTCGCCGGCGGAGAGCCAGAGCGGGGAGCTCCGGAAATCGTGGCCGTCCATGGCGCGGGTGATGCCCAGCGCCTGGGTGAGTCGCGCGGGGCCCGAGGCCAGGAGATGATCGGCGACGCCCCGCCGGCGCCGGCGCATCGCGTCCTCTCCCGCCACCGGTTCGCCGGCCCGCAGCAGGACCGCCGAGGGATAGCCGGCGCGGCCCGTCACGATGTTGACGCACCAGTGCATCCCGTAGGTGAAGTAGACGTACGCGAAACCGGGCGGCCCGTACATCACTTCGTTGCGCGCGCTGCGGTGCCAGGCCGCCGCGTGGCTCGCCGGATCGCGCGGGCCGGTGTACGCCTCGACCTCCACGAGCCGCACCACGCAGCGCTCCCCGCCGATCTCGGACACCAGGAAGCGCCCCAAACAATCGCGCGCGACGCTGGTGGCGTCGCGCGCGAAGAAGCCCACCGACAGCGGCGGCGGCTTCACTCCTCCCGGGCGCCGCCCTTCTTCTTCGGCCGGGCGGCGGGCTTTCTGGCGGCGGGCCGCGAAGCACGCTTCGCCCTCGGCCTCTTCGACGGCTCGGCGGGCGCGGTCTCCTCGAGGTCCACCACGCCGACCAGCGGAATCTGCGCCGTCCGCGCGCCGGTCTTCGACCCGCGCCGGTACAGGACGCCGCGCGGTGCCGACGGGGTCACCACGCCGGGCTCGTGCGCCGCCGCCCTCGCCTTGGGCTGCGGCTCCGGGGCGGGTACGGCGGCCGCTTCCGCCGCGGCCGGCCCTCTTTCGCCCCTCGCCCTTCCTCGGCCCCGGCCCCGGCCGCGCGGGGCGGCGGCCTCGGCCGCCGGCGCGTCGGTCTTCGTCGCGGGCGCTGCCACCTCGGCGCCCGGCCGCAGCCCGACCTCGTAGCCCGATGGCGTCTTGGTGATGTCGACGATGCGGGCGTCCTGCGCCTGCTTGAGGAATCGCCCGAAGCGCGGCCGATGGGTGAGGATCTCGTCGGCCCTGCCGTAGAGCGAGGTCATGTGCTCGCGCACCTTGTCCTCGCCCTGGGGCGTGCCATTGACGGCGCCCAGGTCGGTCAGGGCGCGCCGCAGCAGGTCGAAGCCCTCGTTGAGGGGCATCCCCGTCCCGGCCTCGGCCGGTGCGACCTCTCTCCCCTCCCGCCCGCGGCCTCGCCGCCCCCGTCCACCGCGGCTGCGCGGCTCGCGGGTCTCTTCCACGGCCCGCTCGCGGCTCTGGCGGTCTTCGATCCCGCCGGGAACCGGTGGCAGCGCCTTGTCGCCGCCCGGGGCCGACGGGCCGAGGTCCACCTCGTACTGCCCGTTCTCCAGTTTCGTGGCGGTGATCAAGCCGCGCCGGCGGGAGTCCTCGACGAACTTGGAGAAGCGGCTCATCCCCACGTTCTTCTCGTCGAAGGAGGGATCGATCTCCTGCATGACCTGCTTGAGGCGGTCGGAGCGCATGACGTCGCTGCGCTTCTTCATCTCGAGGATCGCGTCCACCACCAGCTCCCAGGGGTCGCGGCGCTCGGTCTCCTCGTCGCCGACGCGCGTCAGGCCCGCCAGCTCGTTGTAGGAGAAGTACTCGTCGCAGTTCTGGATCAGCAGGTCGGAGGAGGATTCGCGGATCCCCACGCCGATGATGTACTTGCCGTACTCCTTCAGCTTGATGACCAGCGAGCTGAAGTCGCTGTCGCCGCTCAGCAGGATGAAGGTGCCGATCTCGGGCCGCGTGAACACCAGCTCGAGCGCGTCGATGGCGAGCCGGATGTCGGTCGCGTTCTTCTTGTTGGAGCCGAACGCGGGGGCGAAGATCAGGTCGATCGACGCTTCGGAGAGCGGCACGATGTACTGCGGGTAACGCCGCCAGTCGGCGTAGGCCCGTTGCACCGCCACCTTGCCCCGGATGATGTCCGAGTTCATCAGGCGCCGGAGCTCGACCTGGAGGTCCGAGCGGATCCCCATGGTCACGTTGTCGAAATCGATCAGCATCGCCGCGTTGGGCGCGTGCACCGGCGGCTGTTTCGAAGCCGGGCGCATCGTCGGGAGAGACATCATGCTCCTTTGTACGTCGTCACGACGCGGTCAAATCCGCGTCCCGCCGAAAAGGCCGGAATGGCCACCTAGGCGAAAAAGCCCGCGCGAAACGCGCGGCGAACCACGGGCCTGACTGACGTGAGGAATGCGGCGAGAGGCGGGCGGCAACGGCCGCGGCAGCCCGGACTTTGCAGGATGACGTGCGATGCGGTCGCCCGCTCCGAGCCCGACTTCCAGCCGGCTGCAGCGAGCACCTGCTCTTCGCGATCCGCGTGTCCGACGTCAGGAAAGACCCTCAACAGCTTGGAAACATAGTCAGGCGGGGCCCCGGAGGCCAGCGGGGCGTCAGCGCCCGCGGCAGCCGGGCTTGAGCCCCGGCCGCCGCGCGGCCACCTTTGGCCCGTGGCCCTCGCCTACCGCCAGCGCATCTTCGCCTGGCTCGTCGCCATCGCCGTGGTCCCGGCGGTCATCGCGATCACGGTTTCCCTGCTCGCCCCGCGCTACGGCGCGCCGGTCGGCGGCGCGCGGGCGTGGGAGGATGCCGCCGCGAGCTGGCGCGAGCTGCGCGGCGGCATCCGCGCCGAGCGGCTCAGCCCGGAGGCACGCCTGGCGCTGGAGCGCCACGGCGAGCAGCTCAGCATCTCGGTGCGCCGCGCCCGCCAGGCCGAGGCGATCCGGGCCGCCTTCTCGGGGGTCCTCGCTGCGGCAGCCCTCGCCCTCGCCGTCCTGGTCCTGGGGGGAGCGGTGCGCCTGGCCGGCCATCTCTCGCGCCAGCTCTCCCGACCCATCGACGAGCTGGTCGCCTGGACGCGGCGGATCCAGCGCGGCGAGCCGCTCCCCGACGCGCCGCCGGCGAAAGGCGCCCCCGAGTTCACCGTGCTGCGCGACGCGCTGCGCACCATGGCCGGCGCGCTCGAGCGGGCCCGCTCGCGCGAAGTGGAGGCCGCCGAGCTGCGCGCCTTCCGCGAGCTGGCCGGGCAGGTCGCGCACGAGCTCAAGAATCCCCTCACCCCGATGCGGTTCGCGATCCAGCGCCTGGCCCGCGAGGCACCCGAGAGCCAGCGCGAGCTGATCGGGGTCCTCGAGACCGAGAGCCGCCGCCTGGAGCAGATGGCGCGGGACTTCGGCGAGCTCGGGCGCCTGCCCGAGGGGCCGGCGGCCCCGGTGGATCTCGCCGAGCTGTGCGACGAGCTGGCGAAAGGCGGCCCCGACGGGATCCGGGTGCGCGTCGACCGGCTGGACGTCACGCCCCGCGTCGCGGGCCACTACGAGCCGTTGCGCCGGGCATTCCACAACCTGGTGATCAACGCCATCGATGCGGTGAAGGAACGGGGAGAGCAGGACGCGAGCGAAAACCCGGAGGCCGAGGTGGTGCTCGGCGTGCGGAGGGCGGCGAACGGCGGCGAGCCCGCGGTCGAGGTCACGGTGCGGGACACCGGCGTCGGTATCCCCGCGGAGAATCTCGCCCGCGTCTTCGAGCCCCACTTCACGACCAAGTCGCACGGCACCGGTCTCGGCCTCGCCATCGCGCGGCAGACGGTGCACCACCACGGCGGCAGCATCACGATCGCGAGCGAACGTGGTCGCGGGACGACGGTGACGGTCATCCTTCCCTGCGGCACCGCGTGAGCCGCGCGCAGCAGATCCTCATCGTGGACGACGAAGCCAACCTGCGGCGTATGGTCGCCGCGGTGCTGGTGGCGGAGGGATTCCGTACCGCCGAAGCGGCCAACGGGACGGAGGCCATCGCGGCGGTGATGCGCCGGCGGCCCGACGCCGTGCTGCTCGACCTCCAGATGCCCGGCGGGCCCGACGGCCTCGCCACGCTGGAGCGGCTCGCCGCCGAGGCGCCCGGCATCCCGGTCGTGATGATGAGCGGCCGCGCCGGTCTCCAGGACGCGGTGCGCGCGACGAAGCTCGGGGCCTACCACTTTCTCGAGAAACCCCTCGCGCCCGAGACGGTGGTCCTCACCCTGCGGTCCGCCCTCGCGCTCGCGAAGGCGCGTGCCGAAGCGCAGGCGCTGCGCGACGAGCTGGGCCCCACCGCGACGATCGTGGGCACCTCGCCGCAGATCGCCGAAGTCCGCGCGACCATCGCCAAGGTGGCCGCGACCGAAGCGCGGGTCCTGGTCACCGGCGAATCGGGTACCGGCAAAGAGCTGGTCGCCGCCGCGATTCACGCGGCGAGCGCGCGCGCCGACGCCTCCTTCGTGCGGGTCAACTGCGCGGCCATCCCCCGTGAGCTGGTCGAGTCGGAGATGTTCGGCCACGAGCGGGGCAGCTTCACCGGCGCCACCGAGCGCCACATCGGCCGCTTCGAGCAGGCCCACGACGGCACCCTGTTCCTCGACGAGGTGGGCGACCTCTCGCTCGAGGCGCAGGCCAAGCTGCTCCGCGCCCTCGAGGGGGGCGAAATCGAGCGGGTGGGCGGGGACCGGCCGATCCCGGTGGACGTGCGCGTCGTTTCGGCGACCAACAAGGACCTCGCCCGCGCGGCCCGCGACGGGCGCTTCCGCGAGGACCTGCTCTACCGCCTGAACGTGTTCCCGATCCACATCCCGCCGCTGCGCGAGCGCCCCGGCGACATTCCGGAACTCGTCACGCACCTGGCGGGCCTGGTGACCGCACGTATCGGCCGGCCCGCCGTCGGCTTCGACGCCGGTGCCATGCGGCAGCTCGTGGCACACCGCTGGCCCGGCAACGTGCGGGAACTGGCGAACATCGTCGAGCGGCTCATCATCCTCGCCGCCTCCTCGACGCTCGGCGAGGCCGACGTGCGCGCGGCACTGCCGGCGGGCGACGCCGCCGATACCCCCCTGCCCCCGCCCGGCCCCACGCCCATCGCCCTCACCCAGGCCCTCGACAGCTACGAACGGACGCTGATCACCCGCGCCCTCTCGGCCGCCGGCGGCAACGTCGCCGAGGCGGCCCGCGCGCTGGACACCGACCGCCCCAATCTCTATAGAAGGATGAAGCGACTGGGTATCGAATCGATCGGGTAGTGTCGAAACGACACGTCGCACCCCACGCGGCCCGGACATGCGTCGGGAAGGTCGAAAACCAAAGTGCTTGACGAGTATATGTTTAGGAATGGCTCGTGGCCCGGCACAGCTCATGCCTGAGAGAGGTCGGCTCATTCCGGGGTTTTCCATGCGCAAAGCGTCCATCGCCACTCTCGCGGCCTGCCTCCTCGTTCTCGTCGCCGCTTCCGCCGCGGCCCAGAGCGGCGGCTACACCATCCACGTCTCGCCCGGGCAGGGACCCGACCCGCGGCAGCTGCCCCGCGACGTGGCCGACGAGGTCATCCGGTTCTTCAACGCCCCCGGGACCATCCACTTCTCCGGCATCACGCGCGTCCCGGCGGCGCGCGGAATCGACGGCGACGTGGCCATTCTCGGCGGTCCGGTGACCGTGGCGGGCCGCATCAGCGGTTCGCTCCACGTCATCAACGGGGATCTCATCCTGGAGCCCGGCGCGGTGATCGGCGGCGACATCCTGGTCGTCGGCGGCAACATCGAGGGCCAGTCGCAGGTCTCCGTCGCCGGCGAAGTGCGCAGCTACCGCGACGTGCTGCGCTACCGGCGCGCGGGAGACGATCTCGTCTACGCGCCCCAGCGCGAGTCGCTCACCCGCTGGCGCCGGCACCGCGCCGACGAAAGCACCAGCAGCTTCGTCCTCTCCCTCGGCGGGACGTACAACCGCATCGAGGGCGTGCCCATCGTCTTCGGGCCCCGGCTCAACGTGCGCCTCAACGAGGGCACCCGGTTCCTCGGCGACGCGCGGCTGATCATGCGCACCGGCGAGAACTTCTCCCTCGACAAGGGCCGCTTCGGCTATCGCGCCTCCGGGGAGATCGTCATCGGCTCCCGGCAGAGCAACGTCGGCGTGGGCGTGAAGACCTTCGACCTGGTCACCTCGGTCGAGCCCTGGCCGTTGCGCGACTTCGAGGCGGGCTGGGCTTCGTTCCTGCTGCACAACGACTACCGGGACTGGTATCGCCGGCAGGGCTGGGGGATGTACGCGGCGCTGCGCCCCTCGCGCCAGACGACGCTGCTCCTGGAAGGAGCGGACGAGCTGGATCTCTCGAGCGTGACGAACGATCCGTGGACGCTCTTCAACCGCTCGCGGACGTGGCGCGACAATCCGGCCGTGACCGACGGCCGCTTCCGCTCGCTCACCGCCTCGTTGCACGTGGACACCCGCAACGATCGCACCCGGCCCTCTTCGGGCATCTACCTCCAGGCCGAGTTCGAGGCGGGCCAGGGACGCAACATCACCGGGCCGGTGGGCCAGCCGATCGTCTGCATCACGACGCCGTGCGGGCCGCCCTCGCTCCTCGACGACGGCATGCTCACCTACCAGCGGGCCTGGCTCGACGCGCGCACCTACCTGCGCGTCACGCCGGCGGGCCGCCTCAATCTGCGCCTCGCGGGCGGCGGCAAAGTCGGCGGCGACGATCTCCCCAACCAGCGGCGGGTGTCGCTGGGCTTCCCCGATCCCCTGCCGGGCTACCGCTTCCGCCAGCTGTCCTGCGGCGGCGAGGCGCTGCCGGGCCAGCCGGCGCTGTGCGACCGCGCCGTGGTGGCGCAAGCCGAGCTGCGCACCCACCTGGGCTTCGACTTCGGGCCGGACTGGGCTAACGACTGGGGCGACGACAGCGCGGACGAGCAGTGGCAGCCGCTCCACGTGAGTGGGCCTGACATCGTGGTTTTTGCCGACGCGGGGTACGCCTGGTCGGTCGGCAACGGGCCGACCCAGCTTCCCGCGGGCAAACTGCCGGCGCTGCGCAACTGGCTGCCCGACATCGGCCTCGGACTCGACCTCGGGCCGCTGGGGGTGTACGTGGCCAAGTCCGTCGGCGCGCAGAGCCGGGACGATCTCACGTTCACCGTGCGCTTGGGGCGGCGCTTCTAGCGGGTGCGGCGCGGCGCGGGCCCGCTTTGCGCCCTGCTGATCCTCGCCGCCGGCGCCGCTCGGGCGCAGGAAGCGGGGAACGGCGCCCGGACCTCGCCGCGATTGTCGGTCGAGTTGAGCCGCGACTCCACGGGAGCGATTCTCGCCCCCGTGGTGCGCGCCCGCAGCCTCATGTCCGACGGCACCTTCGAGGGCTCGCTCCGCAACGGCTTCCCGATCCGATTCGCCTTCCGGCTCGCGCTCTGGCGCGACGCCACGCTGTACGACCGGTTGGTCCGCGAGGCGACCTGGGAAGCGGTCGTCGTCCTCGACCCGGTCACCAACGTCTATCAACTGATCCGCTCGCCCGGCGGCAGCATCCAGAGTTTCGGCGACCTGCCCGCGCTCGACTCGGCGCTGGCCACCCCGTTCACGGTCGACGTCGTGCCGCGGCGCGGCGCGGGCCGTTTCTACTACGTCGTCAGCCTCGACGCTGAGTCCCTCTCGCCGTCCGAACTCGAGGAGGTCGAGCGCTGGCTGCGCGGTGACCTGGGCCGGGCCCTGACCCAACGGGGCGACGTGGGCAACGCTTTCAGCCGCGGGGCGCGCCTCATGATGATCCGCCTTTCCGGTCTCCCCCACCGCTCACTCGAGGATCGCACCGACAAGTTCCAGCCCTGACCCATCCGCCGCCGCGGTGGATGAACATCACGTGAAGGCGGCATGAGATTGTGGGCGACAACCACCGACACGCTTGACCTTTGCTCCTCGATGATTGACGTTTTCGGAAGGTGAAACGGCTCTGGCAGTGGCTGCGTGCACTCCTGGCGCGGGTCTGGGCGTGGTGGCTGCGCCTCGGCCGGGGCCCCAGGGTTGCGCTCGGGGGCAGCCTCGCGCTGGTGCTCCTGGTCGGGTCGGTGGCCGGCTTCAAGGGCTACGCGTACATCGAGCACGACAACCATTTCTGCCTCAGCTGCCACCTGATGACGGACGCCTTCCAGCGCTTCGCACGCAGCGCCCACAGCAAGATCGAGTGTCACGACTGCCACAAGTCGTCGCGCGTCTCGCAGATGTGGCAGCTCTACGCGACGCTGGTGCAGAAACCGAGCAAGGTCCGCAAGCACGCCGAGGTGCCGAACGCGGTGTGCTCCCGGTGCCACGAGAGCGGCGACTCGGTGCGGTGGCGGCAGGTCCAGGCCACGGCCGGCCACCGGGTGCACTTCCTCTCGCGTGACAGCGCCCTGCACGGGCTGCAGTGCGTGGTCTGCCACGGCGGTACCGAGCTGCACGCCTTCGCCTCGGTGGACCAGACCTGCGCCAAGGCCGGGTGTCACACCAACAGCCGCATCCATCTCGGCAAGATGCGCGACCTGTCCATCTACTGCGCCACCTGCCACAACTTCATGGCGCAGTCCAGCGCGATTGCCCTCGACTCCCTGGGACACGCGCTCACGCCACAGGCGCGGCAGTGCCTCTCCTGCCACGAAATGCAGCATCGCCTGGGGCAGATGGAGATCGCGCTCGACCCGCACCGGGGCGTCTGCGGCGACTGCCACAACCCGCACTCCCAGACCACCGCCGCGGGCGCGATCAAGTCGTGTACCGACGCGGCCTGTCACACCCAGGTGATCATGGACACGGTGACCTTCCACCGTGGCGTGCGCACCGACCGGCGCTGCGCAACCTGCCATCGCCCGCACTCCTTCAAGGTCGAGGGCAGCGACTGCACCCGCTGCCATCAGAACATCCAGCGTGAAGCGCCGAGCGCGCAGCGGGCCGCCGGCCCGCCGGCCGCCCCGGTGCAACTCGCCGCGGCGGCCGCCGACTGGCTCACCCTGCCCCGGCAGCGGGAGGCCATCCGTTCGGCCATCGGGACCGGCCTGCCCCGGTTCTCGCACGGCGACCATCGGCGGGAGCGCTGCGCCTCGTGTCATGACAGCCGGGAGCGCCACGGCCAGTTGAAGATCCGCAGCGCCGCCGACTGCCAGAGCTGCCACCACGCCGGTGAAGCGCGCGCCGCCTGCACCAGCTGCCATACGGCGGTTCGCCCGCAGCCGGTGAAGCCGGTCACCTTCAATCCCGCGGGCGGCCGTACCAGCGTCACCCGGCAGATCCGGTTCGCGCACGCCGCGCACCCGACGGTCCCGTGCAGCCGGTGCCACGCGAGCACCAACGATCACGCGCCGACCGCCGACTGCACCGGCTGCCACACCGAGCACCATACCTCGCCGACCGCCAATTGCCTGGGCTGCCACCAGGGCTCCGACGCGCTGCTCACGCACCGGGTGGGCGATCACGCCAACTGCGCCACGGCGGCCTGTCACGGCGCCAAGGCGGCCAACCTGCCCGACGCTCGGGCGACGTGCGTGGTCTGCCACGTGCGGCAGGCCTCACACCAGCCCGGGAAGACCTGCAACACCTGTCACCAGGTGCGCCGCGCGTGACGACGGTCCGGATCTTCCGCACGCTGGCGCTTCTCGCCGCAGCCTCGGCCGGCGTCGCACCAGCCGCCGCAGCCCAGCAGTTCCGCTTCCGATCGACCACCACCGCCCGATTCGTGCAGCTGCGGCCGATGGTGTTCGATACCGCGGTCCAGCAGTTCATCGCGGGCGACGTGGATGCGGCGGTGCCGCTCACCGAAGACCTCGAGGCATCGGCCTGGGGATTCGGCGTGGAGGGCCTGCGCGCCTACGGCCTCCTGCGCGGGCGCGCGTCGATCGGCTCGGGGCTCGTCTGGCCCCGTGCCGGCGATCACTTCGACGCCATGGCCCTGTACGCCGAGCTCGAGCGCCCGACCTACCGGGTGCGCCTGGGCCGGCAGCAGCGCGCCTCGGGCCTCGGCATCTACGGTTTCGACGGCGGGCTTGGCACCTGGCGCCCGCGGCCCAACCTGCGCCTCGAGGGCTACGCCGGGGGCGGCCTGGCCCGCGGCTACAGCGATCCCATCAACAGCGACGCCATCCGCGGCATCGAGCCGTTGCTGCCCGATCACGGCACCCTGCTGTTCGGCGCATCGGTGTGGGCCGCGCCCAACACCCGCTCGGTGCTGTCGGCGATCTACCAGCGCGAGATCCTGAGCGACCGCTCCGGCGTGGTCTCGGAACGCGCGGCATTCGACGCGCAGACCACGCTCGGCGGGCGGCTGGCTCTGACCGGCGCGGCCGACTACGACTTCAGCACGTCGGCGGTCGGGCGGGCGCGGATCAGCGGGATGCTGCGACTCCCGCGCGGCGCGAATCTCCGCGCGAGCGTCTTCCGGTACGCACCGGTCTTCGACCTCACCACGATCTGGGGCGCCTTTTCGCCCCAGCCGCACCACGGCGGGAGCGTCGGCGCCGAGGTCTCGCCCGCCGGGAGCTGGACCGTCTCCGGCGGGTGGACGCGGCGCATCTATGAGAAGGTGACCGAGACGACGCCGTTTCTCGTCAACGTGGGGACGACGGCGGACGCCTGGACGGCGGGGGCGCGGTGGACCAACGGCGCCCTGGTCGCGGAGGGCAGCTACCGCTATAGCACCGGCTACGGCGGCAACGAGAGCGGCGGCGATCTGCGCCTGGCTTGGCAGAGCGGCGAGCGCTGGTCCGTCGCGGCCAGCGGCACGGCATTCCAGGAAGCCGAGTACTTCCGCGTGGCGCGTGGCACGGTATTCGGCGTCGGCGCGGACGCGCACGTCGAGGTGCATGAACGGCTCGGCCTGCGCGGACAGCTGATGCAGTATTTTCACACCGACACCAGCGGCCAGCGGGGGCCCAACTGGTCGCAGACGCGGGCGATGATCTCGGTCGAGTGGATTTTCGGGGCGAGTGCCGACCGCGTGGCGGGCTACCCATGATCGCCTCCGCCCTGGCGCTGGCGCTCGCCTGGCCGCTGGCGACGGCCCCGGCTTCGGTGCCGACCGACTCCTTCCCGCACCCGGCGCACCGCCGCTTGTTCACCGCGTGCACCTCGTGCCACGCCGGCATCGTGAGCGGCGACTCGGCGGCGACGCGGCCCACCGCGGCACTCTGCGCGAACTGCCACGACGGGCGCACGGCGCGGCTGGTGGACTGGACGCCCCGGCCGCCGCGCGAATCGAACCTGCGCTTCGACCACCGGACGCACTTCGCGCGGACCGGCTCGACGGGCGTCGAGCCCACCTGCAGCACCTGTCACGCGCTGGCCGACACCAGCGCCCTGATGGAGATCGCGCGCGCCCGGCCCGAGCGCTGCCTCACCTGTCACGAGCACCAGGCGACCGCCCACCTGGCGACGGACGCCAACTGCGCCACCTGCCACCGCCCGCTGCCCACCACGCGGGTCGCGGTGGAGCGCATTGCCGGCTTCCCGAAGCCTCCCTCCCACGACGTCGATTGGCTCCGAAGCCACGCCACGCCCGCCCGCCTCAGCTCGGCCCAGTGCGCCGTCTGCCACGCGCGGGAGTACTGTGCGGCCTGCCACGTGAACGCCTCCCGGGTGGCCGAGATCCAGGCGCTGGAACCGGACCCGCGCGTCGCCCAGCTGGCCCTCGCGATGCACGTCACCTACACGGCGCCCCCGTCGCACGCCGAGGGCGACTTCATCCGCGGCCACGGCCTGGCGTCGCGGAGCACCTCCGCGACCTGCGCCACCTGCCACACCCGGGAGTCCTGCCTCGTCTGTCATGGACCCCAGGCACGGGTGCCGGTCGTCGCCACGCTGCCGCGCCGCACGCGGGGCGGCGCACCTGGAGTGGACCTCGCGGCGATGCGACCCCCGGGCCACCTCCCCGATTTCCGCGCCAATCACCGCGCCGCCGCCGCCGGCGGCGACGCGGCCTGCTCGCGCTGTCATGCGCAGGCCTGGTGCGCAACCTGCCACGACGCCGCGAGCCGGCCCCCGTTCCACGTCGCCAACTTCGTGATGCGTCACGCCGCACCGAGCTACACGCAGGAGAACGAATGCGTCTCCTGCCACCAGGTGCAGTCCTTCTGCGTGTCCTGTCACCGGCAGACCGGCGTCGCGGCGGTGCGAAACCTCCCGGCCGGGAGATTCCACACCAATCAACCGAACTGGACCTTCGCGCACGGCGGCGCGGCACGCCGCTCGCTGGAGTCGTGCGTCGCCTGCCATCAGCAGAGCTTCTGCCTCCAGTGTCATTCGGCATCGTCGGGCTGGAAGGTCAGCCCCCACGGCCAGGGATTCGATCCCGATGTGGCAAGCCGAAACGCCGCCATGTGCCGCATCTGCCACGTCGGGGGGCCCCCCAGCCGCTGAAGCTGACGTCCTACCGGCATCCGCATTTGTGAGGCATCCCCTCCCGCGGATACATTCCGATTCCATGCCCCTCCCGCGCCTCGCACGCCTCAGCCTCATCCTCTCGCTCATCGGCGCTGCGCCCCTCCGCGCTCAACGTCTCGACTCCCTGCGCGCCGCGATCGAGCGGCGGATCGCGATGGATTCCGGCGCGACAGTGGGCGTGTACTTCAAGGACCTCGGGGGACCCGATTCGCTCGCGATCGGGGCGGACCTGCGCTTCCACGCGGCCAGCACCATGAAGGTCCCGGTGATGATCCAGGTGTTCCGCGAGATCGACGCCGGGCACATGCATCTGCGCGACCGACTCCCGGTGGGCAATGCCTTCCGGTCACTCGCCGACAGCTCGGCCTTCCAGCTCGACCGCGCCGACGACAGCGATTCCTCGCTCTACCAACGCGTCGGCCAGCAGGTGTCCCTGGACGACCTGCTGGAGCTGATGATCACCCACTCGAGCAACCTCGCGACCAACAACCTCGTCGACCGGGTCGGCGCCGCGCGGGTCCAGGCCACGCTGCACGAACTCGGCGCCGACTCGGTGCGCGTCCTGCGCGGCGTCGAAGATGGCCCCGCCTTTCGCGCCGGACTCAACAACACCACCACCGCCCGGGGGCTGGGACAGGTCATGGCCGCGATCGCCGGCGGGACCGCGGCGAGCGCCCAGTCGTGCGGGGCGATGCTGCGCGTGCTCATGCGCCAGACCTTCAACGAGGGTATACCCGCCGGCCTGCCCCGGCATACGCGCGTTGCCCACAAGACCGGCGAGATCACCGCCCTGCATCACGACGCCGCCATCGTCTACTGGAGAAACCACCCGCGCTATGTTCTTATCGTCCTGACACGGGGGCTGCCGGAGCGCACTCGCTCGGCGCACCTCATGGCCGATATCGCCGGACTGGTGCATGCCCATGCGGTTCCGCCCGAAGCAAGTCACTAGAGCGTCGCAAAAAGTCCCGCCCAACAACACGGGACGGGAATGTCTGTCCACTTGATCGCCAAGCACGATGCGTAACATGTTCATCCACATCATGTTAGGAGCAATGAACAAGGGCACGCGCCGTGCTCCTATTTTTGAGTTGCTGGTAGTAGCCACGCACGCCTTCATGGAGTCAAGCCATGCGCCTCGACGTCCGTCTGCACCGACATTCCGCGTGGGGGTTCCTCGCGGTCTTTCTCGCCGCCGGTGCCTGCACCAACGACAGCAACAACACCGTGAACCCGACGCTCGATGCCTCGTTCGTCGGGTACTCCAATCCGGCCACCCAACAGACCACCTGCGGCAACTGCCACATCAGCAAGCAGCGCACCTGGTCGCGGACCGGTCATGCGCGGGCCTGGGCCGATCTCCAGAACAGCGGGCACGCGCAGACGTACTGCGAGAAGTGCCACACCACGAACGGCGCGAGCAACCTGGCACCGGACTCCGCCGGTTTCACGTCGGTGTCGGCAGATGCGAAGAAGTTCTACCAGGACGTCCAGTGCGAGTCGTGCCATGGGGCGGGCGCGGGCCACGTTTCGGCGCCCGACGACGGGCAGCCGCTGACCACGGTCGTCGCGGATACCGCGTCGGCCTTCGGCTGCGGCACCTGTCACACCGGCACGCACGATCCCTTCGTCGAGCAGTGGCGGTCGTCGCTCCATGGCAGCGTCCAGTCGGCGGCCAACAACAACGTGGCGTGCGCGGGCTGTCACTCGGCCCAGGGCGCCCTGGCCCGGTTCGACGCCGGTGCGAACTATCTCGAGAAGACGAGCAGCACCTGGCAGCCGATCACCTGCGCGGTCTGCCACGATCCGCACGGCAGCGACAACCCGTCCGAGCTGCGGCTCCCGGTGACCTCCCCGAACATCGAAACCAACCTGTGCATGCAGTGCCACCAGCGCCGCTCGGTTCCCGATCCGACCAGCTCGCGCGGCCCGCATTCGCCGCAGGGCCCGATGGTCCTGGGTGAAGCCGGCTACATCCCGCCCAACTTCCAGTACGACGACACGCGGGCGGCCACCACGCACGGGTCCTCCGCCAACCCCGGCCTCTGCGCGACCTGCCACATGGAGCGCTTCGACGTCACCGACGCGGCAACTGGCGCGTTCCAGCTGCACTCCACGGGCCACAGCTTCAAGGCGATTCCGTGCGTAGACGCGAACGGCGCGCCGACCGGCGCCGCCACCTGCGCCGACAACCAGCGGCGTTACAACGCCTGCTCGTCGGGCGGCTGCCATGCCAGCGGCGTGATCGCCATGAACGAGCGGGCGGTACTGCGCGGCCGGCTTCAGGGCTACCTGGACATCCTCTGGAAGGACAAGAACGCCAATGGCGTCCTTGATCCACTCCCCACCGACTCCGGCCTCCTGGCGCTGGTCAAGAAGACGACGCCGACCGACTTCTCCACCACCGGCACGGGCGCCACCATCATCACCGTCGGCGAAGGGGTGTGGTTCAACGCCGACATGATCCAGCGCGGCGACGGCTCCTTCGGCGTGCACAACCCGATCTACGCCGAGGCGCTGTTCCTGGGCGGGATCGCGGCGCTGCACGTGCAGTACCCCTACCTGCCGACTCCGCCGGCCGGCGTGCAGTCACAGCTGAATGCCAGGATGCAGGCGCTGGGCATGCGACCGTAGCGACCCAGACAGCGAAAACCGGGGCGGGAGCGGATGGTTCGCTCCCGCTTCTGCTTTCTCGCGGCGCCATCGCGCCGCCCCTGTGTCACGGTTGCGCCGCTCCCCCGCCCGCGCGAGACTTGGCAGATGGCCGATCCGCGCCCAGCCCGTCCCGCCATCGCCACGGTGGAGACCGACGCTCGCCCTCCCCGGCGCCGGCGCGTCCTCATCGTCGAGGATGACCAGGGCGTGCGAGGCCTGCTGGAGGCGACGCTGGGCGACAACGGCTACGAAGTCGTGGCGGCGGACTCCGGCGAGAAGGCGCTCGCGGCGCTCGACCGCGGCACCTTCGAGGCCGTGCTGCTCGACCTCAACCTGCCGGGGATCACCGGGATGGACGTCCTGCGCGTCGGTCCCACGCTCCAGATGGACACGCCCTTCATCGTCATGACGGCCTTTGGCTCGGTGGACACGGCGGTCGAGGCCATGAAGCACGGCGCCTTCGACTACGTCGGAAAGCCGTTTCGCGCCGACGAGATCCTGCTGACGCTGGAGCGCGCGATCGAGGAGCAGGCGCTGCGCCGTGAAGTGGCGCAATTGCGGAGGCAGGTGCCCGGCGCAGGCCACGGAACCCCGATGGTGGGCAAGAGCGCGCCGGTGGAGCGGCTGCGTGATTTGATCGCCCGGGTCGCGCCATCCCGGGCAACCGTGCTGATCACCGGCGAAACGGGCACGGGCAAGGAGCTGGTCGCCCGGCTGGTGCACGCGCTGAGCCCCCGCGAGCGAAAGCCCTTCATCGGTGTGAACTGCGCCGCGATTCCCGAGACGCTGCTCGAGGCCGAGCTGTTCGGCCACATGAAGGGGTCGTTCACCGGGGCGATCGCGACCACGCGCGGCTTGCTCGAGGAGGCGACGGGAGGCACGCTGTTTCTGGACGAGATCGGCGCGATTTCAGCGAACATCCAGGTCAAGCTGCTCCGCGCGCTCCAGGAACGGACCATCATGCGGGTCGGCGGGCGGGAGGCGATCCCGGTGGATGTGCGCCTGATCGCCGCGACCAACACCGACCTGGCCGCCGAGGTCCGGGCGGCGCGGTTCCGGGAGGATCTCTACTACCGTCTCAGCGTCTTTCCGATCCGCGTGCCGGCGCTGCGGGAGCGGCGTGACGACATCCCCCTGCTCGCCGCGCATTTCGTCCGCCGGGCGGCGGCCGACAACGGCGTCGAGCCGCCCCAGCTCCCGCCGGTCACCATGCAGCGTCTGATGGAGCACGAGTGGCCCGGCAACGTGCGCGAGCTGGAGAACTTCATCGAGCGCGCCGTCATCATGCACGCCGGCGCCAAGACCATCTCCTTCGATCCCGACATGTCGTTGCATCGGCGGAAGGAGCAGGACCTCCTCGACTCGGCGAAGACGGCACAGTGGACACTGGGGCAGCTGGAGCGCGCCTACCTGCTCGCGGTGCTGGAGCAGACAGGGGGCCATCAGGCGAAGGCGGCCGAGATTCTCGGCATCGACCGCCGCACGCTCTATCGCAAGCTGAAGGAGTATCGCGACGGCCCCATGTCCGGAGAGGCCTGACCCTCCTCAATACCACGCCAGGCATTCGGCGCCCAGCATGATCCCGACGACGACGCTGGCGGCGGCGGTGCCCAGTTGGAGCCAGGTGGTCCAGCGGCCGCGGCGGCCCGCCGCCCGGGTCGCGGCGGCAACGGCCGTCGAGACGCCCAGCATGCCGACGATGGTCCCCGCCCCGAAGGCGCCGAGATAGCCGAGCTGCGCCCCCCGGCTGGCCGCCGCCGCCACCATCAGCACCACGATGGCACCGCTGCCGGCGAGCCCGTGCGCGATGCCGAATCCGAACGACTGCCGCGCGCCGCGCGCGGGCGGAACGTGACCATGCGCATGATGGTGCGCGTGGGCGTGCGCGTGGGCGACGCCGAGCCCGCGCCGGTGGGCGCGGGCGTAGCGTGCCAGGACGACGCCTCCGAGGCCGATGAGCAGCGCGGCGACAACCAGGTCGCCGAGGGGTTGCAGGGCGTCCGGCATCCGCCAGCCGGCGGCGATCAGCGCCAGCGCGACGGCGCCGACGCTGGACGTATGCCCGAGCCCCCACGCGAGACCGAGGCGGGCGGCGTCACGCATCGTGCCCTGGCGCGCGGCAAGCGTCGTCACGGCGGCCAGGTGGTCGGGCTCGAAGGCGTGCCGGAACCCCAGCAGAAACCCTATCCCCACCAGTGTGGAGAGCCCGGTCGTCATCCGCTCCTCCTTCGTGCCAGCAGGTGTTTGAGTCGCAGCCGTTCCTCGCGCTCGCGCTCGTCGAGGGTGCGGCGCACGCCGGACAGCTGGGTACGCAGCGTCGGCGCCACGCGCCGCTCCAGCGTGTTGACCTGGCGCGAGGTCTGCGCCAGCGCCTCACCGAGCCGCCGGATGAGCATCTCGCGCGGAGCCGCCTCGAGCAGCACGGCCGCCAGCTGCTCGAACTCCGTCGTCGCCTGGACCGTCGCCGCCCCGGTCAGCGCCGGCGCCGTGCCTCGCGCCACCAAGGTGCGGGCCAGCTCGGGTGTCTTGACGATGCTCGAGACCGCGATGCCCCAGACCGAGCCCGCCCGCATCTCGACCGTGACATCCCGGGTCGGCCAGGCGAGGGCGCGCAACCCGGCGCGGCCATGCGCGGCCAGGGCGCCGAGGAGCGCGGGATAGGCGCGGCGGCTGTGCTCGGCGATGCGGCCTCGCGCATCCGCCGCCGGCCGCGCCAGCCGGAACAACTCCGTGACCAGCGCTTCGCGCTTGCGACGGAGCAACCCGACACCCTTGATGACGCGCTCGAGCCGCCGCGTGGCGCGCAGCAGGTTCATCCGGGTCGGGGCGAGGCCCGCCGTGCCGCTCATGCGACCGTCCCGTTCCGGGCGGCCCAGGTCGCGTCGCTGAGCCGCACCAGGTCCTCCCGGGGCAGCGTCTCGAGCAGGCGCCAGCCGGTCGCGAAGGTCTCCGCGATGGTCCGTCGCTGCGCCCCCTGACGGACGAACTCCGTTTCGAACCGCTCGGCGAAGGCGAGGGCGCGACGGTCGCCCTCCGCGAGCCCCGCCTCGCCGACGATGGCGGCCATCAGGCGCGCCTCGCGGCCATGCGCGTACATCGCATACAGCTGGTCGGCCCATTCGCGGTGCGCGGGCACGGTCCGGCCCTCGCCGATACCGGCGTTCATGAGTCGCGAGAGCGAGGGGAGCACGTCGATCGGCGGGAAGGTGCCGCGCCGGTGCAGCTCGCGGCTCAGCACGACCTGGCCTTCGGTGATGTAGCCGGTGAGGTCGGGGATCGGATGGGTGATGTCGTCGTCGGGCATGGTGACGATCGGGATCTGCGTGACCGATCCCGGGCGTCCCGTGACGATGCCCGCGCGCTCGTAGATGCCGGCGAGGTCGGTATACATGTAGCCGGGGTAGCCGCGCCGGCCGGGGATCTCTTCCCGCGCGGTGGCGATCTCGCGCAGCGCCTCGCAGTAGTGGGTCATGTCGGCGATGACCACGAGCACGTGCATTCCCGCATCGAACGCGAGGAACTCCGCCTCGGCCAGCGCCACCCGCGGCGCCTGGAGCCGCTCGATCGTGGGATCGCGCGTCTCGTTCAGGTAGAGCACGCTGCGCTCGCGCGCCCCGCTGCGCGCGAACCGTTCCAGGAAGGTGTCGGTCTCGCGCGCGGTGATGCCGATGCCGACGAACACCACCGCGAACGGCTCGCCTTTCGGGGCCCGCGCTCCCTCGACGATGCGGGCCGCGAGGTCGAGCGCCGGCAGCCCCGGCCCCGAGAACACCGGCAGCTTCTGGCCGCGCACCAGGGTGTTCAAGCCGTCGATCGCGGAAATGCCGGTCTCGATGAAGTCGGAAGGCCGGGCCCGCCGCGCCGGGTTGAGCGGCGCGCCCCAGATCGGGCGGATGGCCTCCCCGACCGGTGCGGGAAGACCGTCGGCCGGCTGGCCCATCCCGTTGAAGGCGCGGCCCAGCAGCTCGCGGCCCACCACGACCGAGGCGACGTCGCCCGAGAGCGTGACGTCGGCACGCGCGGGGGCCAGGCCGATCGTCTCCTCGAGTACCTGGATCACCGTGATCTCGCGTCCCGCGTCGATGACCTGGCCCCGGCGCGCAGGCTCGCCCGGCGTTCGGATCGTGACCCACTCACCGAGCGCGACGTTCGGCGTGCGCTTGATGTAGAGCAGCGGCCCCGCCGCCGCGCTCGCGCCGCGGTAGGTCCGGGCGATCGGGATCACGATGCGATGCCCGCGATGGCGAGCGCCGCGGCCGCGGCGCTCGCCGCCACCTGCTCCGCCGGCGCCCGACGCACCGCCGCAAGTGCGCGGCGCGCCGCCCCGAGATCGATCCGCTCGATCGGGGTCCCGGCATCGAGCGCCCGCAGCCCCGTCGCGTACAGGCTCTGCGCCAGGGAGGCGAGGCGGTAGGTCTTGTCGACCGAGGAGTACGCGTCGTTGGGATCGTAGGCGCTCTGGCCCAGCACCGTCTCGCGCACCACCCGGGCGGTCTCGAGCAGGAGGCGATCCCGGTCCTGGAGCGCCTCCGGGCCGACCAGGCCGGCGATCTCGCGCAGCTCGCGCTCCTTCTGCATCAGGGCCAGGGTGTCGGCGCGAATGACCGGCCAGTCGCGCCCCACGTGCTCGGCGAACCACGGTGCCGTGGCGTCGGCCTCGAGACTGTAACTGGTCTCCCAGTCCACCGCGGGGAACTGGCGTTGGTGCGCGAGCGCCGGATCGAGCGCCCACAGCGCCCCCGCGACCCGCAGCACCGCCTGGGTCACCGGCTCGGAGAAGTCGCCGCCGGGCGGCGAGATGGCCGCGATCAGCGTAACGGCACCCACCCGCTCCGGCCCCCCCGACGCCTCGACCCGCCCGGCGCGCTCGTAGAACTTCCCGAGCCGGTTGCCCAGGTAGGTCGGATAGCCCTCCTCGCCGGGCATCTCCTGGAGCCGTGCGCCGATCTCGCGCAGCGCCTCGGCCCAGCGCGAGAGACTGTCGGCCATCACGGCGACGCGGTAGCCCATGTCGCGGTAATACTCGGCGATGGTGATGCCGACGTAGACCGAGGCCTCGCGCGCCGCCACCGGCATGTTCGAGGTGTTCACCACCAGCACCGTGCGGTCCATGATGGACCGGCCGGTTGCGGGATCGGTGAGCCGCGGGAACTCCGCGAGCACCTCCGCCATCTCGTTGCCGCGCTCGCCGCAGCCGATGTAGACGACCACGTCCGCCGCGGCGAACTTGGCCAGCGACTGTTCGATCACGGTCTTGCCGGTGCCGAAGCCACCGGGCACGGCGACGCTTCCGCCCTCGGCGACCGGGAAGAGAAAGTCGAAGACGCGCTGGCCGGTGAGAAAGGGAAGGTGCGAGCGCAGGCGGCGCGCAAAAGGCCGCGGCTGGCGCACCGGCCAGTGGTGGCCGAGGTACAGCGGCGTGCCGTCTTCGAAGGTGGCGACCGGCTCGTCGATCGTGAAGGCGCCGGGCGCGATCGCGGCAAGCGTCCCCCGCATGCCGGGTGGTACCAGCACGCTGTGGATCGTGGACCGCTCGGTCACCGTACCGATGACGTCGCCGGCCGCGACCACCGCGCCGGGAGCGCGCGTGGGGACGAAGGTCCAGTGTACCGCGGCGTCGAGCGTCGGGGCGACGATCCCCGGCTGGATGAAGTCCCCGGTCGCGTCGGCGATGCGCCGGAGCGGGCGGCCGACGCCGTCGAGGACCGCGCCCAGCAGCCCCGGGCCGAGATGGATGGTGAGCGCCCGGCCGGTCCGCTCGACCGGCTCCCCGACGGCCAGACCCGCGGTGTCCTCGTAGACCTGGATCGTGCAGCGCTCGCCGGCCACCCGGATGACCTCGCCGAAGAGGCCGCGCCGCCCTACCCGCACCAGCTCGTAGAGGGCCGCCTCGGGCATCGGTCCCGCTTCGGCGAGCGCGCCGCTGACGCGCAGGATGCGGGCGCTCACCGCAGCCGCACCCGGTACCCGATCACCTGGCGCAACAGCTCGACGATGTACGCCTCGGCGGCTTCGGGCCGCACGGCCCACGCGGGACCGGGAAACGGCACCACCATCGGCAGCGGCCGCCGGCCCAGCTGGCGGCGCAGATCCTCGGGGAGGGCGTCGTAGAGTCGGTCCTCCATCAGTATCACGCCGACCTCCGGCTCATCCAGCAGCTCGCGCAGGCGCAGCGCCCGTTCCTCGCCGCCCCCCTCGACCTCAACGGACTTCAGGCCGGCGAGCGCGAAGCCGCCAGCCGTCTCGGGGCGGCAGAGGACGCGCACGCCGTACGCCATCAGCTCGCCCCCGCGCTCGCGAGCCGCGCGCCGGCCGGTGCACCGAGGGCGGCGCCCCAGATGATCCGGCGCAGGTCGCAGGCCTGGGCGCGCAGCTGGACGGCGAAAAGCACAACGGTGGTAGCCTCGAGCGGCTGGCGGCGGCGCTGTCCGGTGAGCATCGCGATCTCGGCCTGCGCGATCGCCGGCTCGAGCGCCGCCGGGTCGTGGGCCTGGTCGCGGAAGGCCGCGGCGAGCGGCGTGCCCGCGAACGCCGCGCCCAGTCGCGCACCCGCGGCCGCGACCGATCCGGTGGCGATGGCCTCCTCGTACACATCGATCGTCACCCGCACTCCCGCAGGCAGGAACGCGTCCCGCGGCGTGACCTGTCGGCCCGCGCCGGTGAGGACGAGGGCGGTGGCGGCGTTCTCCAGGTCGAGGATGAGCCGCACGTGGTCGATCAGCGGGCCGGATCGTCCGGCGCGGCGCGCCGCGCGGAGCGCCCGGGCCGCGAAGGTGCGGTTGAGCGTCAGCTCGAGCTTGAAGAGGTCGGGGTGCGGGCTCGCCGCCTCGGCCATGAGGGGCGAGCCGTAGGGATGCCGCCACGCCGTCAGCAGCGACGCGAACGCCGTGACCGTCGGCTGCCTCGCCAGCTCGGCCAGCGCGCGTTCGGGGAGGGAGGGCGTCGGCAGCAGGCCGGCCAGGCGCTGTTCGGCTCCGGCGCCCTGGGCCGCGCCGCGCAGAATGGCGCGGAGGCTGCGCCGGTCGAAGTCCTCGAAGACCACCGCGAGGACGGTGCTGCGCGGACCAGCCCACCGTGCCAGGATCCGCAGTTGCGCCGCCGCCGTCCGTCGCACCGCCAGCTCCAGGGCCTCGGCCGCCGGAGCCGGATCGTCGCCCGGGTCGATCCCCGCGGCGCGCAGGGCGATGGCGAGCGCCTCCAGGTCGGGAGCGCCGGCGAGCGTGCCGAGCTGCGGGCGCGTGAGCAGGTGTGAGCCGAGACCGCGTACGCGGGCGTTGAGGTCGTCCCAGACCGGGCTCACGCGCCGTTGCGCAGAGCGGTGAGGGCATCGAGGGCGAGCCGCGGGCGCTCGCGCTCCAGGCGACCGGCGAGGGTGTTGTCCACGTCGATGGCGCCATCCTGCGTCGTCACGCGGATGCCCGGCCCCGCACCGGGATCGGCCACGACCGACATCTGCGCCTGCCCCGCGGTGAGCGCGCGCACCGTTTCCGCCAGCTCCTCGGGACACCGGATGATGACCGACTCGCCGGCCACGGCGGCGAGGGCCTGGGCCAGGTGCTGCGGCAGCGCCGCGCGGTAGCGCTCGGTCGCGATCGCACTCGGCAGGAGCGCGCCGGCCGCGGCAAACACCCGGTCGAGCAGTCGCTGCCGTGCCTCGAGCACCCCGCCCCTCGCACCGCGCCGCGCCTCGCCCACGTCCGCCTCGAGGCGGGCGCGCAGCTCGGCGCGCACCGCCTCCACCGCATCGCCGCGGGCCCGGGTCATCCGCTCGGCGGCATCGGCCCGGATGCGCTCGGAATCGGCGCGCGCGGCCGCAAGCAGCGCCTCGGTTTCCGCGCCGGCCTGGCGGCCGAGGGCGTCGATCAGGTGGTCGAGTGCCATCGGCCGTCAGGTCCCGCGCTGCAGGATCATCATCGCCACCACGAAGCCCAGGATCACCATCGTCTCCGGGATGGCGATCATCAGGATCGCCGTCGTGGAGAGCTCGGGTTTCTCCGCCATGCTCGCGGCGATCGCCGGGCCGATGCGCGACTGCGCCCAGGCCGTGGCGAGGGCGGGAATCGCGACGGCGGCGGCGGCGGCGAAGACGATCAGGTACGGTCCCATCGTGTCTCCTGTTCAGGCGCGGGCATGCAGGGCGCTGCGCGTCCAGTGGCCGAACGGCTCGTATCGGACGCCGCCGGGGCTGTAGAACTTCCCGAAGAACTCGACATAGTGGAGGCGCAGCGCGTGAATGGTCGGGCTGAAGAGCGCGATCGCGAAGTTCACGAGGTGAAAGAGCAGCGCGAACACCACCCCGACCGCCACGCTCCCCATGGCCCCGACCATGCGGTTGGCGACCACGGCGAACATCACCGAGGCCACCCCCAGCGCCATGATACGCGCGTAGGAGAGGATGTTGCCGAGCGTCGAGAGCAGCTCGATCGGCCCGACGAGGCCCTCGGTGACGATGAGCACCGGGAAGGCGGCGAGCAGGGCGATGACGGCCGGCGTGAAGAACGGCTTGGGAAGAACCTTCACCGCGGCGAGCAGCGCCACGATGATGAGCAACACCATCAGGGCCGAGACGCCGCGGCCCAGCGCCGCTTTCGGGTGACGGCGGATGGTGCTCGCGACACCGAGGCAGAGACCGACCAGGATGTGTACCGCGCCCAGCGCGACGGCGAGGAGCAGAAACGGGACCAGTGCCTCCTCGCGGTTGAAGGCGAGCGGGCGCATCCCGAAGAGCCGGCGTCCGAGGTCGCCGAACAGCTCGCCGTAGAGCACGCCCGCGATGGTGGAGAAAAGGGCGCACGCGCCGGCCACCTCCGACACCGAGCGCAGCGTGGAGCCGGGCTTCGCGCGGTGGTGCACCACCAGAGCGAGGCCCGCGAGGAGAAGGCCGTAGCCGATGTCGCCCACCATGATGCCGAAGAACGCCGGGAAGAAGACCGCCACGAAGGGGGTCGGGTCCACGCTGCCGTACCGCGGGAGCGGCATCAGGCCGATGAGTGTCTCGAAGGGGCGCAGCAGGCGGGGATTGCGCAGCACGACGGGGGCCTCCTCCGACTCCCACTCCTCCGACGAGAGGGCGGTGACCACCACATCGGCCCCGTGCGCGGCGAGCAGCCGCGACCCGAGCGCGGCCTGCCCGTCGGCCGGAAGCCAGCCCTCGAGCACGAAGGCCCGCGGCGTCACGCCGGAGAGCGGCAGCGCCTCCAGCTCGCGCAGCCGGTCGTGGATCGCCACGCGGGCGCGGCGCAGCTCGGCGCCATGGGCGCGCGCCAGATCGCCCCGCTCCTTCCTGATGGCTTCCATCTGCCCCGGGATCTCGCCCAGCCGCGCGAGCATCTGCGGGATCGCCTGGGTCAACGAGGTGCCGCCGAACTGGGCCGGCACCGGGATCTCCTGCACCTGGGCCTCGGCGAGCAGGCGCTCGACCCGTCCGGCCGCGGCCGACGAGACCACGACCAGGAGGGCGATCTCGCCGGTGGGCAGGGGCTGCGTATAGAGCTGGAACTCCGCGCCGATCACGGCCGTGAGGCTGGCGCGCAGCCGGGCGATCGCGCCCGCGTCGCTGCTCCGGAGCAGCACATGGTAGGCGACGGCGTTCGGCCACGACGCCTCGCTCTCGATCAGCGCCCGAAAAGCCGAGAAGAAGTGCTCGTACTTGAGGATCAGGGCCCGCTCCTCGTCGAGCGCGGCGGCCCGCGCGGCGAGGCGCTCGCAGGTGCGGTGCACCCGCCAGCCCAGGCGCGCCCATCGCACGTAGTCGCGCGGCTCGGCGCGCGGAACCTCGCGCGGCACGGGCGCGGCGGGCGTCAGCACGACGAGGGCACGCTCGATGTGATCCAGCGCGCGCCGCAGGTGGCGCTGCTCGCGGGACTGTGCGGTGGTCAACTCGAGCGGCGGGAGGTGCGCCGCGGGATCGGGGGCGGAAAGATGCAGAGTCCCCACGTCCTGCAGCGTCTGGAGTACCGCGGGCAGCCGGTCGCGTGGCCCCATCACGCGGATCTTCGCCATCTCGATGATCACACCGTCACCCATCCGCCGAGGCGAGCCGCGACACCAGGCCGCGCGCGATGGCGATGACGCGCTCATCGCCGATGCCGCGGTAGCCCTCGGTCTCCCGGCGGGCCTCGTCGGCGATGGCGGCGAGGCGCTGCTCGCGCTCCAGCGCCACCTCGTCGCGCACCACCTGCATCGCCGCGGCGACCTCCGCGTCCAGCTGCCGCTCGATCGCCGACGCGGCCGCGCGCGCATCGGCGCGCAGGCCTTCAGCCTGGGCGCGGGCGGCCGCCAGCTCCTCGTCCAGCCGCCGCTCCGTCTCCACCAGCAGGGACAAGCCGCCCTGCGCGTCGGACATGTGGCGCGTTCCTCCGGGTTCCAGCTGAGGAACGATGCGAATTCGAGTATGAAGCCTACGGGGCGGCGAGTATGAAGGGTCCTTACGCGGGTTTTCGCGGCCCGTTCACGCGGTCTGGACTAGCCTCGGAACGCCCGTTCGAATCGCCTCCGACCACTCTTTCGGACCCCGGAGGGCCCGCCCATGCTTTCTCCCGCCCCTTCCATCACCCCCGATGTCACGCTGGGCCACATGCTGGCCGATCGGGGCGTGGATCGCCGCGAGTTTCTCGCATTCTGCACCCAGATCAGCGTCGCCCTCGGGCTCGGCGAGCTCGCCGCGCCGCGTGTCGCGCGGGCGCTCGAGGCCGCCAAGCGCCCCGTCGTGCTGTGGCTCCAGCTCCAGGAGTGCACCGGCTGCGTCGAGACCGTGCTGCGCACCACCGAGCCGACGATCGGCGACCTGCTCCTCGACGTGATCTCGCTCGACTACAGCCACACCCTGATGGCGTGCGCGGGCACGGCAGCCGAGAACGCGTTCCAGCGGTCCCGGCAGGCGAACGCCGGCAAGTACCTGCTCATCGTGACGGGATCGGTGCCACTCGGCGAGAACGGCATCTACACCACGATCGGCGGGCGGACCGCGCACGAGCTGCTGACCGAAGCGGCGAAAGACGCGGCAGCCGTGGTCGCGCTGGGAGCCTGCGCCCACTGGGGGAACATCCAGGCGGCGCGGCCCAATCCGACCGGCGCGGTCGGGGTTTCGTCGATCGTGACCGACAAGCCGGTCGTCAACATCGCCGGCTGCCCGCCGATCGGCGACGTGGTGACGGCGACGGTCGTGCACTTCCTGGCCTTCGGCCGCCTGCCCGCGCTCGACGGCGACGGCCGCCCCCTGTTCGCCTACGGCAAGCGGATCCACGACCAGTGCCCGCGCCGGGCGCACTTCGACGCCGGCCAGTACGTCGAGACGTTCGACGACGAGGGCGCCCGCCGCGGGTGGTGCCTCTACAAGGTGGGGTGCAAGGGCCCGGCGGCGTTTTCGCCCTGCCCGATCTTCCAGTGGAACTCCCACACCAGCTGGCCGATCGGCGCGGGGCACCCGTGCCTCGGCTGCACCGAGCGCGGCTTCTGGGACACGATGACACCGTTCTACGGGCGTCTGCCGGCCGATGTGGTGGGCGGTTTCGGCGTCGAGAAGTACGCCGACACGATCGGCGCGGCGGCGGCGGTGGGCGCGCTGGCGGGCGTCGGGGCCCACGCCATCGCCACCGGCGTTCATGAAGTGCGCGAGCGGCGGCGCCGGGAGCTCCCGGTCGTCGACAAGACCGAGGGCGGCGAGGGAGGCAGTCATGGCCAGGACTAAAGTCGTCGTCGATCCGATCACCCGGATCGAGGGACACCTGCGCATCGAGGCGCAGGCCGAGGCGGGGAAGATCAAGATCGCGTGGGCGACGTCCACGCAGTTCCGCGGCATCGAGACGATCATGGAGGGCCGCGACCCGCGCGACGCCTGGGCTTTCACCCAGCGCATCTGCGGCGTCTGCACCGTGGTCCACGCCGTGGCATCGTGCCGCGCCGTCGAGGATGCCCTCGACATCAAGATCCCACCCAACGCCAACCTGATCCGCAATCTGATCCACGG